>WLOQ01000009.1 GCA_009699245.1 Actinomycetota bacterium | reverse complement strand
GCAAGATTCCCCACTGCTGCCTCCCGTAGGAGTCTGGGCCGTGTCTCAGTCCCAGTGTGGCTGATCGTCCTCTCAGACCAGCTACCCATCGAAGCCTTGGTAGGCCGTTACCCCACCAACGAGCTAATGGGCCGCGGGCCCCTCCCAATGCGGAGGCCGAAGCTTCCTTTCGTCACGAGACCTCACGATTCGTGACCACATTCGGTATTAGCCCGGGTTTCCCCGGGTTGTCCCGATCATTGGGGCAGGTTACCCACGTGTTACTCACCCGTTCGCTGCTTTGCCCCAGGCCGAAGCCTGGTTCGTCGCTCAACTTGCATGTGTTAGGCACGCCGCCAGCGTTCGTCCTGAGCCAGGATCAAACTCTCCATGAAGTAACCAGATGCCTGCCCGAAGGCCGACAACCTGGGAACGACGCCCGTGCACCACCCGAAGGCGATACCGGGGAGAGTTCGTCATGACCATTTTGCGATGCCACGTACACGAGGCACCGCGGTCTTGACAGAGTTCTTACTCAGACCGTCACTCCGCCGGCAAGCCGACGAATGACGGTTCGAATCTGGACACACAACTCGGACCCGGCTGGGCCGAGAAGTGCGCATGCTGTTGAGTTTTCAAAGACCGCCGCGCCCATTCGTGAGGGGGATTCCCTCGGAAAGACGCTCCTCAAACGCAAGGCTTGAGGAACGGACCGGACATGATAGCACCGCCCCGCAAGCTCCCCGAAGGGACTTCCGAAGGCGGTGGACCAGCCGGACTCGGAACTGTAGCAGGAGGGTTGCGGAGGTGCGGCGCGGGTGGCCTCAGTCGAGGACCTGCACGCTGACCTGCCGCTCACGAGGCCGATCGTCGAAGTCGATCAGCACGATCTGCTGCCAGGTTCCGAGGGCGAGATCGCCGTCATGGACCGGCACAGCGACAGACGGTCCGATCAGCGCCGCACGCAGGTGTGCGTGCGCGTTGGTGTCCGCGTTGCGCACGTTGTGCTCGTAGTGGTCACCAGCCGGGATCAAGCGCGCGAGCAGGCCGCGCAGGTCGTGGACGCCCCCAGGCTCGTGCTCCATGGTCGTCACAGCCACGGTCGAGCCCCTCGCGAAGACGATCGCCGCACCCGCGGTCACGCCCGACCGCTCCACCACCGCGCGCACGCCGGCGGTGATGTCCACGATCTCGCCGTCACCCTCCGTCGCCAGCCGCAGCAGCCCGGAGTGCACGCCCATCTCAGACGACCCGGATCCGACAGAAGCGACGGCGCCCCACCTGGACGACGAGCCCGTCGAGACGCGCTGACGGCACGTCGACATCGTCAGCGGCCAAGGGCTCGCCGTCGACGCGCACTCCGCCCTGCGCGACCAGGCGTCGCGCCTCAGAGCGCGACATACCGAAGGCGTCGGCCAGCGCTGCCGGGACGTGGATCATGCCGTCCGTGGCGGTGACGCGCGCCTCGTCGACCTCCTCCGGGACGGCATGGTCGACGAAGAGCCGATCGAAGTGCTGCTCGGCGGCGCGCGCCGCCTCGTCGCCGTGGAACCTGGCGATGATGCCGCGCGCGAGCGCGCGCTTGGCGTCGCGCGGCGCGGTGGCCTCGGCGGGCCGTTCGACCGCCAGGAGCTCGAACCACACGTCGAGCGCCTCGTCGGGGAGCCGCATCGTCTTGCCGAACATCTCCTCCGGGGCCTCGTCGATCCCGATCTGGTTGCCCTTGGTCTTCGACATCTTCTCGGCGCCGTCGATGCCGGGCAGGATCGGCATCGTGAGGACGCATTGCTCCGGGCGTCCGTAGTGTCGCTGGACGTCGCGTCCCAGGAGCAGGTTGAAGGTCTGATCGGTGCCGCCGAGTTCGATGTCCGACTCCACCGCGACCGAGTCATACGCCTGCATGAGCGGGTAGAGGAGCTCGAGGACCGAGATCGGGATCCCGCTCGCGTAGCGCCTCGCGAAGTCCTCGCGGTCGAGGAGCTGGGCGACGGTCGTGGTCCGGGCCAGCGCGAACAGCTCGATCATCGACATGTCGAGCCACTCGCTGTTGAAGCGCAGCTCGTAGAGCTCGGCGTCGTCGCGCAGGACGCGGTGCGCTTGGCGCTCGTAGGTGCGAGCGTTCGCATCGATCTCGGCGTCCGCGAGCACCGGTCGAGTCTCCGAGCGCCCGCTCGGATCCCCGACGCGCGCGGTGTAGTCGCCGACGATGAGGACCACGCGATGCCCGAGGTCCTGGAACTCGCGCAGCTTCTGCAGGACGACGGTGTGCCCGAGGTGGATGTCGGGCGCCGTCGGATCGAGACCGAGCTTAACCCGCAACGGGCGCCCCTGGGCGGCGACCTCCTCAAGGCGCCGTGCGAGACCACCGCCGGGAAGCGACTGCGCGGCGTTGCGGCCCAGGAATGCGGCTTGTTCAGCGGGATCAGAACCGGCGTCGACCATGGGGGCCAATGCTAGAGTCTGCCGCTCCTGAAGGGTCGCCACGAGGTCGGCGACACTCGCAGATGCGCCCGTTCACCGGTGCATCGCCCGGATGAACACGGGCGACCGTCACGCATGATCGACGACGCCGACTCCGACATTTCCGCTCCGCCCCCGCCGCCGACGGACGGGCCTCCCCCGCGTCGGCCACGCGTGCGCAAGCGCCGGCTGCTGCTCGTGCTCGTGCCGCTCGCACTGCTCGCGGTCGTCTCGACGCTGTTCGGCATGATGATGGCCGTCGCCAGCGACCTCCCGGATCTCGAAAGCGCGAAGGAGTTCCAGAGCGCGCGCAACTCACAGCTCACGGACCGGCTCGGACGTCCCCTCGGGATGCTCACGGGGGCCAACAACCGCGTGATCGTGAGTGAGACCGACATCTCGCCGTTCATGCGCAACGCCATCATCAGCGTTGAGGACGAACGGTTCTTCGAGAACTCCGGCGTCGACCTCAAGGGCATCGGGCGCGCCTTCGTCCAGGACGTCGTGCGCGGAGGCTCCCGCCAGGGCGGGTCGACGATCACGCAGCAGTTCGTGAAGAACGCGCTCCAGGCGCAGGACCAGCGCACCGTGCTCCAGAAGCTCGAGGAGTCGGCGCTCGCCTACCACCTCACGCGCCGGTGGTCGAAGAGCAAGATCCTCACGGAGTACCTCAACTCGATCTACTTCGGCAACGGCGCCTATGGCGTCGAATCCGCGGCACGGGTCTACTTCGCAGCCGACCCGAACCATCTGGGCTGCGGGACGCGCGCGCGGCCGTGTGCGAAGGAGCTCAGCGCAGCCGAGTCCGCCTTGCTCGCCGCCGTGGTCGCGAACCCGACCGCCTTCGATCCGGTCGCTCACCCGGAGTCCGCGCTGCGGCGACGCAACATGGTCCTCGGGAAGATGCGCGCGCAAGGGCGCATCACGCAGAGCGAGTTCCAGGATGCCGTTGAGCAGGCGCTCCCCGGCAAGATCGTGCCTCCGGGTGTCGACACGAAGGCCCCGTACTTCACGACATGGGTGAGCCAGCAGCTCGTCGAGCACTTCGGTGCCCGGCGGGCGTTCGAGGGCGGCCTGAAGGTCCGTACGACACTCGACCTCGACCTGCAGCAGGCGGCGGAGCGCGCGGTAGCCGCGTCGCTTCCCGACCCGAATGGCCCATCCGCCGCGATGGTCGTGATCGACAACAAGACCGGCGAGGTCCGGGCGCTCGTCGGCGGCGACGACTTTCGCACCCGTCCGTTCAACCTCGCGACGCAGGGACAGCGGCAGCCCGGGTCGACGGTGAAGCCGTTCATCCTCGCCGAGGCCCTCCACCAGGGCTACGGCCTCGGATCGGTCTGGCCCTCGCGCAAGCGGGTGTTCAACGTCCCCGGCACCGGCGGGAAGGAGAAGTTCGTCGTCAACAACTTCGACGACGCATATGCGGGCGCTCGCAACCTCGGCACGGCGCTGACCTACTCCGACAACGCGGTCTACGCCGCCGCCGGCATCAAGACCGGCACGCAGCGGATCGCGGAGCTCATCCGCAGCATGGGCGTGCGCTCCCCCGTCTCGGCCAACCCCGCCATGACGCTCGGGGCCTTCCAGCAGGGGGTCTCGGTCCTGGACTGGGCGCACGCATACGAATCGTTCGCGACGGGCGGCAAGCGGATCTCCGGCACGCTCGGCGCACCCAACGAGGGGCCGGTGGGCGTCCGCGAGGTCCGGCGGCTCGGGTCGAACGACCTGATCGCCCGCAACCGTGTGCGCTCCCGCCGCGTGCTGAGCGAGCGCCTCGCGGCGCTGACCACCGGGCAGATGCAGACGGTGGTGAGCTACGGAACCGGAAAGCGCGCCGGCTACGGCGGGTTCGCGGCCGGCAAGACCGGCACCACGGAGGACTACGGCGACGCCTGGTTCGTCGGCTTCACCCGCGAGCTGACGATCGCTGTCTGGGTCGGCTACCCCGACAAGCTCGTGCCCATGAAGACCGAGTTCGATGGCGAGCCCGTCGCAGGCGGCACGTTCCCCGCACAGATCTGGCACGACTTCGTCGTCCAGGCGAAGGCCATCTTCCGCCAGCGGATCGCCGAGCGCGAGGCTCTGCGCACCGGCCAGGCTGCGCCGCAGGGCGAGGATCCGGCCGCACAGCTCGACGGCAACGGTGACACCACGAGCCAGCAGGACGGCTCCGCCGGCCAGGACACAACGACGCCGGATCAGGGCACCGGCGGCGGCCAGGACACCGGGACCCCACAGAAGGACACCGGTGGCATCAGCGCCCCCGACTAGGCGAGCAGGGCCCGAGCGCGGGCGAGCTGCTCGCGCACGCGCGGAAGCGCCGTCCCGCCCTCGCTGATCTTCGACTCGAGCCAGGACTCCTGGACGAGGAGGCCTCGCGCCTCGTCGTCGAGCTCCGCGGAATGCCCGAGGAGCTCCTCGCGTGTGAACTCGGACAGCTTGCGGCCTGACTCGACGGACGCACGCACGAGCCTCGCCACGATGCCGTGGGCCTCCCGGAACGGCATGCCCCGCTTGACGAGGAGATCCGCGATGTCGGTCGCGGCAATGAGCTCGTCCGAGGCGGCCTGGGCCATGCGATCGCGCTTGAAGCTCGCACTGCGCACCATTCCGGCGGCGGCAGCGAGGCAGAGGCGCAGCGTGTCGACCGCGTCGAAGAGGTGCACCTTGTCTTCCTGGAGATCCTTGTTGTACGTCAGCGGCAGCGCGTGCAGGACACCGTGGAGCGCGCTGAGGTGTCCGACGATCCGCGGGGCCTTCGCGCGCAGGAGCTCGGCGGCGTCCGGGTTCTTCTTCTGCGGCATGATCGAGCTCCCGCTCGTCCAGGCATCGGCGAGCACGACGAACCCGAACTCCTCGCTGGACCACAGCACGAGCTCGGCGCCGAGCCGTGACAGGTGCGTGGCGCAAGTCGAGGCCGCAGCGAGGAAGTCGAGGATGAAGTCGCGGTTGGCGACGGCATCGAGGGAGTTGGGGGCGACGCCGGAGAACCCGAGCTCGTCGGCGACCATCCGGCGGTCCGTGTCGAAGTTGACGCCCGCGAGCGCTCCCGCGCCGAGCGGCAGGTCGCGGACCTGCGTCCCGACGAACTGCAGGCGCTCGCGGTCGCGCTGGAGCATCCAGACATAGGCGAGCAGGTGGTGCCCCAGATAGACGGGCTGTGCGCGCTGGAGATGCGTGTAGCCCGGGAGCGGCCAGTCGAGGTGCGCCTCGGCCGCATCGAGCACCGCGGCCATCAGCTCTTCGACGCGCTCGACCGATTCGATCGCGGCTTCGCGGACGAAGAGCGCGACGTCGGTGGCGACCTGATCGTTGCGCGAGCGGGCGGTGTGCAGACGTCCACCGACGGGGCCGGCGATCTCGGTGAGTCGCCGCTCGATCGCCATGTGGATGTCCTCGTCGTCCTCACGGAACGGGAAGGAGCCGTCGCGGAGCTCCGCTTCGACCGCGTCGAGCCCCGCGTGGATCGCGTCGCGGTCCTCATTCGAGAGGATTCCCTGTGCCGCGAGCATGCGCGAATGGGCGCGCGACTGGGCGATGTCGTACGGCCAGAGGCGCTGGTCGACGTCCAGCGACCGATTGATCGATGCGAAATCCGGGTCCTGCGGCTCAGCGAAGCGGGACATGAAGCGCGAGTCTAGGCGCCTAGCCGCGCCCGAGGACCGCGCGCAACGCCGCGGCCACGCGCGCGACCTGCTCGTCCGTCATCCCAGGGAAGAACGGAAGCGCGACGGATCGCGCGGCGACGTCCTCGCAGACCGGGAACTCCCCGAGTCGGTGTCCGAAGCGCTCGCGGTAGAAACTCATCAGGTGGATCGCCGGGAGATAGGGCTTCGACTGGACGCCGTGCTCGCGCAATCCGCGGACGACGTCATCCCGGCCGGGGCCGTCGTGCGGGACCTGGACGACGAAGACGAACCAGCCGCGCCGCTCGGCGCCACGGTCGTCACACGGCAGGTCGAGGCCCTCGATCTCGCCGAGCGCGTCGCGGTAGGAGCGCGCGAGGGCCGCACGACTCGCGAGCATGCCGTCGAGCCGGTCGAGCTGCGCGAGGCCGACGGCGCAGGCGAGATCGCTCAGGCGGTAGTTGAACCCCAGACGATCGTGGTCGAGCCAGCCCATGTCGGCTGCGCGACCCTGGTTGCGCTCGCTGTCGATCCGCGCCTTCACCGCCGGATCACCGGTCAGGACCATGCCGCCCTCGCCCGTGGTGATCTGCTTGTTGGCGTAGAAGCCGAAGACCGCGAGGTTGCCGCGCGCGCCGACCGCGACGCCGTCCGCATGGACGGCACCGAGTGCCTCGCAGGCGTCCTCCACGATCGGCAGCCCCATCGCTTCGAAGGCCGACAGATCCGCCGGGTACCCGAAGATGTGGACCGGAAGGATCGCGCTGGTGCGCGGCGTGATCGCCGCTGCGGCAGCCGCGGGATCGAGGTTCAGCGTGACCGGGTCGATGTCGGCGAAGACGGGGCGCGCACGTTCATAGAGCACAGCGTTGGCGCTCGCCACGAACGAGAAGGGCGATGTGACGACCTCGTCGCCATCGCTCACCCCGGCGGCACGCAGTGCCAGGTGCAGGCCCGCCGTCCCGCTGGAGACGGCGCTCGCGTGCGCGGCGCCGAGACGAGCTGCAAACGCGACTTCGAACGCCTCAAGACGCGGCCCGAGGGAGAGCTGGCCGGAGCGCAGCACCTCGAGGACGGCGCGCTCCTCGGCCTCCCCGATGACGGGGCGTGCGAGCGGGATCTCCTCCGTGCTCACGCGTCCGCGCCGGCGCCCGCAGGAGGGGCGCCCGCTCCGGCTGCGCGACCCGGCTGCTCGGGGTAGACAAGCGAATCGACCAGCGCCTCCCAGGAGGCGGCGATGACGTTCTCGTCGACGCCGATCGTCCCCCACGTGTCGGTGCCGTCGGTGACGTCGATGAGCACCCGTGTGACCGCACCGGTGCCGTGGCTCTCGTCGAGGATCCTGACCTTGTAGTTCACGAGGTCGATGTCGGCGAGGTGCGGGTGCGTCTGCGTAATCGCGGCGCGCAGGGCGTTATCGAGCGCGTTCACCGGTCCATTGCCCTCGGCAGTGCGCACATACCGTTCCCCGTCGATCCAGATCTTGATCGTGGCTTCGGTCTCGACGCGACCCTCCGCGCGCTGCTCGACGATCACGCGCCAGCTCTCGAGCTCGAAGAGGGGCTCGTAGGCACCGGTCTCGCGGCGCATGAGCAGCTCGAACGAGCCGTCCGCGGCCTCGAACTGGTACCCGGCGTGCTCGAGCTCCTTCACGCGCTCGACGATGCGCGACGCGGCGGCATCATCGACGTCGAGACCGGCCGATGCGGCCTTCTCGATGACGGTGCCGCGCCCGGCGATCTCGGAGATCAGGACGTCATTGCGGTTGCCCACGAGGGCGGGATCGATGTGCTCGAAGGTGCTCGAATCGGCCCGGATCCCGGCGGCGTGGAGGCCGGCCTTATGGGCGAAGGCGTGCTTGCCGACGAACGGCTGGGCGGCGACCGGTGCCCGGTTGAGGAGCTCGTCGACGAAGTTCGCCGTCGAGGTCAGCAGCGCGATGTTGCCCTCCGGAAGCGAACGCAGACCGAGCTTGAGCTCGAGGTCGGCGATGATCGTGACGAGGTTCGCGTTGCCGGTGCGCTCGCCGATGCCGTTGATCGTTCCGTGCACCTGGGTGGCACCCGCCTCGATCGCGACGATCGAGTTGGCGACGGCACAGCCGGAGTCGTTGTGGGTGTGGATGCCGATCGGCAGGCCCGGGAACTGCGCACAGACGTCGGCCACGACCGCCGAGACGCGGTTCGGCAGCGACCCGCCGTTGGTGTCGCAGAGGACGACGCGCTCGGCGCCGGCCTCCGCGGCGGCGCGGATGCACTCGAGCGCGAAGGAGCGATCCTCGGTGTAGCCGTCGAAGAAGTGCTCGGCGTCGAGAATCGCGCGCTTGCCGCAGGCCACGAGGTACGCGATCGAGTCGGCAATCATCTCGAGGTTCTCCTCGAGCGAGACCCGCACGACCTTCTCGACGTGAAGCGGCGAGGACTTCCCGACGAGCGTGACCACCGGGGCGAAGCACCCGGCGACGACTTGGAGTCCCTCGTCCTCGGCGGCGGTGACGCCGCGTCGACGGGTCATGCCGAATGCGACGATCTGCGCATGCGTCAGCTCGACGTCAGCGAGGCGCTCGAAGAGCTCAACCTCCTTGGGGTTCGACGATGGGAACCCGGCCTCGATGAACTGCACACCGAGCTCGTCGAGGCGGCGCACGACGCGGACCTTCTCCTCCGCCGTGAGGCTCATGCCGCCGCCGCCCATGCCGTCGCGCAGGGTGGCGTCGTAGAGCTCGATGAAAGTCATGCGGAGGTGGTCTCCCCTGCTGCCGCGCGCTCGCCCGCGTGCACCGGATCGAGCCAGCCGCGGTAGCGCTCGTCGCGGCCGTGGACCGCGTCCTCGAAGATCGACTGCACCTGGCGCGTGAGCGGGCCCGGCTCGCCGGTCGCGACCACGTGATCGTCGATCTCGCGGACCGGGACGACCTCGGCGGCGGTGCCAGTGAGGAAGATCTCGTCCGCGAGGTAGAGCTCGGCGCGGCTGATGTTGCGCTCGACGACCTCGATGCCGAAGTCGGCGGCGATCTTGACGGCCGTCCGCCGGTTGATTCCGTCGAGGATCGAGGAGGTCTCCGACGGCGTGGAGATCTTCCCGTCGCGAACGACGAAGATGTTCTCGCCGGAGCCTTCGCAGACGTGGCCGTGGGAGTCGAGCAGGATCGCCTCGTCATACCCCGACTTGTGCACCTCGATCTTCGCGAGGACGCTGTTGAGGTACTGGCCGCCGGCCTTCGCATGCGGGATCAGCGAGTCCGGGCTGATCCGGCGCCATGACGACGTCTTCGCGCGGACGCCGTTGCGCTTGCCATCCTCGCCGAGGTACGACGCCCACTCCCATGCGGCGATCGTGACGTCGACGGGCGCGTCGAGCGGGAACAGTCCCATCTGCCCGTACCCGCGGAACGCGATCGGGCGGATGTAGCACTGGCGCAGGCCGTTCCGGGCGATGAGCTCGAGCGTCGCCTGACGGATCTCCTCACGCTCGAAGGGGATCGGCATGTAGTACAGCCCAGCCGACTTGAAGAGCCGGTCGACGTGCTCCTGGTGACGGAAGACGGCCGGCCCGAGCTCGGTGTCGTAGCACCGGACACCCTCGAACACGGAAGTGCCGTAATGGAGCGCATGGCTCAGGACATGAACCTGGGCATCCTCCCACTTGACGAACTCGCCGTTCATCCAGATGAGTTCGCTGGGCTGCACGGAATCTCCTAATCGACTGGTCTAGAGCTGGGCCAGGACGGCCTGTGTGGCGAGGGCGGTACCGACCGTCCCCCCCAGATCACGCGTGCGCAGCCCTTCGGCCAGCGCGCGGTCCACTGCGGATTCTAGGGCGAGCGCCTCCGATTCCCAACCGAGCCCATGACGCAGCATGAGGGCGGCGGAAAGGAACATCGCCAGCGGGTTCGCGATGCCGAGGCCCGCGATGTCCGGGGCCGAACCGTGGACCGGTTCGAACACGCCGGGCGTGTCGCCGGCGCCGAGACTCGCACTCGGCATCAGCCCGAGCGATCCGGTGATCACGGACGCTTCGTCGCTGAGGATGTCGCCGAACATGTTCTCGGTCACCACGACCTCGAAGTGCCGTGGGTTGGTGACGAGCCGCATCGCCGTCGAATCGACGAGCAGGTGCTCGAGCTCAAGATGGGGGAACTCCTCCTCATGCACGCGCCGGACGACCTCGCGCCAGAGGCGACTCGTCTCGAGTACGTTCGCCTTGTCGACGCTCGTGACGAGCTTCTTGGCAGCTCCGAAGGCGACGCGCGCGATCCGCTCCACCTCCGCGACGGTGTATCGACAGTCGTCGGAGGCCTCCGTCGCCGTACGGGTCTTCTCGCCGAAGTAGATGCCCCCGGTGAGCTCGCGCACGACGAGCATGTCGGTGCCCTCGACGACCTCGTGCTTGAGCGGGCTGGAATCGAGCAGCGACGCATACGCCTTGACGGGTCGCAGGTTCGCGTAGAGGCCGAGCTCCTTGCGCAGGCCGAGCAGGCCCTGCTCCGGGCGCGGCTTCGCCGGATCGGTGGTGTCCCACTTGGGGCCGCCGACCGCGCCGAGCAGGACCGAGTCCGATGCGCGACAGGCGGCGAGCACCTCATCGGTGAGCGCCGTGCCGTGGAGATCGATCGAGCAGCCGCCGAAGGCGTGCTCCTCGAAGATCAGGCGCCCGGGGACGAACGCCTCGAGCAGCTCGATCGTCGCGGCAGTGACCTCAGGGCCGATGCCGTCGCCGGGAAGGACAGCGATCGTCGTCATGCGAGGCTCGTCGTGACAGGGCCGGGGCGCTCGCGCGTGGCCTCATAGGCGGCGACGGCGTCGCCCTGCTGGAGCGTGAGCGCGATGTCGTCGAGCCCGTGCAGGAGGCGATGCTTCGTCTCCGGCTCGATCTCAAAGCGCGCGACCTGGCCATCGCCGAAGTGGACCTCCTGCGCGGCGAGGTCGATCTCGACGTGGCCTGCGGCGGCGACCGCCTGGCACTCCTGCTCGGTCAGCTCGACCGGGAGCAGCCCGATCTTCGTGCTGTTCGAGCGGAAGATGTCGGCGAACGACGGTGCGATGATCGCGCGGAACCCGTAATCCTCGAGCGCCCACGGAGCGTGCTCCCGCGAGGATCCGCAGCCGAAGTTGCGACCTGCGACGAGGACGGGATTGGCGGGGAGGTCCCAGCCCGGCTCCTGCTTCCAGTCGTAGAAGAGGAACTCGCCGAACCCGGTGCGCTCGATGCGCTTGAGGAACTGCTTGGGGATGATCTGGTCGGTGTCGACGTCGTCGCGGTCCAGGACCGAGACGGGGCCGTCGATGACGGTCACGGCTTCCATCGTTGCTCCTAGTTCCAGTTGCGAATGTCGACGAACCGGCCTTCGATGGCCGCGGCGGCGGCCATCTGGGGACTCACGAGATGCGTGCGACCCCCGCGGCCCTGACGGCCCTCGAAGTTGCGGTTCGAGGTTGAGGCACAACGCTCGCCGGGAGCGAGTGTGTCCGGGTTCATGCCCAGGCACATCGAGCAGCCCGCCCCGCGCCAATCGAAGCCTGCGGCGGTGAAGATCGCGTCAAGACCCTCGGCCTCGGCCTGGAGCTTCACCTGCACCGACCCGGGGACCACCATGGCGTGGACGCCCTCAGCGACCGTGCGACCCTTGACCATCGCGGCTGCGGCACGCAGGTCCCCGATGCGCGAGTTCGTGCATGAGCCGATGAACACGCGATCGAGGCGGATCTCCTCGATCGGCGTCCCGGCCTCGAGGCCCATGTACTCGAGCGCACGACGGTCACCGTCGCCCCGAGGCTCCGGCACACGATCGGCGACGCCGACGACCATCTCGGGGTTCGTCCCCCAGCTGACCATCGGGCTGATCGCGCTCACATCGACGGTGATCTCGCGGTGGAAGGTCGCGCCCGGATCGGTCCGCAGCCCACGCCAGCGCTCGAGCAGCGCATCGAGCTCGGCACCCTGCGGGGCGGCCTCGCGCCCGCGGACCCACTCGAACGTCGTCTCGTCAGGGGCGATCATGCCGGCGCGGCCGCCGCCCTCGATGGTCATGTTGCAGATCGTCATGCGGCCCTCCATCGAGAGCCCCTCGATGACCGGCCCGGCGTACTCGACGACGTGACCGACGGCGCCATCGACGCCCATCTGGCCGATCGTCGCGAGGATCAGGTCCTTGGCGGTGACGCCCGGTCCCATCTCCCCGACGTACGTGATGCGCATTGACTTCGGCTTGGCCTGGACGAGGCACTGCGTCGCGAGGACGTGCTCGACCTCGCTCGTGCCGATGCCGAACGCCAGCGCGCCGAAGGCCCCGTGCGTCGCCGTGTGGCTGTCGCCGCAGACGATCGTCATGCCGGGCTGGGTGATCCCGAGCTCCGGCCCGATCACGTGGACGATGCCCTGCCGCGCCGAACCGAGCGAATACACCGGGACGCCGAACTCCGCGCAGTTGCGCTCGAGCGTCTCGACCTGGACGCGGCTGAGCTCATCCTTGATGCGCGCAGCGACTGGCGTTCCGTCGGTCGGCACGTTGTGGTCGGCCGTCGCGATCGTGCGGTCCGGGCGGCGGACCGGGCGGCCCGCGAGGCGCAGGCCCTCGAAGGCCTGCGGGCTCGTGACCTCGTGGACGAGGTGGAGGTCGATGTAGAGGAGGTTGTCGGCCACCTCGTGATCGGCCCAGATCTTGTCGAACAGTGTCGTCGGCTCTGCCATGGCTCTAGCTCCGTCGGAGGCCCGCGCTCACGACGGCCAGAATGACCGCCCGCTCGGGCCCAGGGTTCTCAAAGTGATGGGGAAGATCGGCGTCGAAGGTGACGCTGTCGCCGGCGGCGAGCTCGTGGCGCTCGCCGTCGATCTCGAGGACGACCGCGCCGGCCTCGACCACCGCGACCTCGCGGCTGCCCGGTTCGTGCATCGGGGTGTCCCCCGGTCCGCCGGTCCGCGCGCCGGCTCGCAGCTCGTGGCGGCTGACCTCCGAGCGCTGGCCCGGAAGCGACGGCGTGAGGACCTCAAAGGTGTGCCCGCTGCGCACGGCGCCTCCGCGGCGGCCCTCGCCCTCACGAACGATCGTGACCGCGCCCGACTCGTCGAGGCGCAGCAGCTGACTCAGGCGCAGATCGAGTCCGGCGGCGATCCGCGCGGCGACGGCCAGCGTCGGGCTCGTCTCGCCACGCTCGACCTGGCTGAGCATCGGGGCGGAGACCCCGCTGCGCTCCGCGAGGTCGCGCAACGAGTGCCCCCCGGACTCGCGCAGGGAACGCACACGCGGGCCGATCGCGATCGTCCCGGAGTCCAGCGATGTCGTGGCGACCGTCGTCACGCGCTGTACGTTATCACGTACAAGCGTAACTTCGCGCGGGAGCTAGAGCCGTACTGTGAGCGCTGGGTCTGCGGTCTCGCGCCGACGCCCGAAGAACTCGGGATGGCCGCCGAGCCGCCAGATGCCCATGAGCAGGACGCCGAGCAGCAGGAAGCCGACACCGATCACCAGCGGCGGTCCGAGACCGAGCCACGAGTCGCCCGACTCCGAATTGGCCGGGTCCGCCAGATCGATGCACGACTTGACGAAGACGCCGGTGAGCATCAGCGCGCCGAGCAGCGGCGCAAGCCCGATGAACACGAGATTGCGCCACGAGCGCAGCAGCTCACGCCGGTAGTAGACGACGCAGGCGAACCCGGTGAGCCCGTAGTAGAAGGCGATCATGAGACCGAGCGCCGCGATGGCGTCGAAGAGGACGTTCTCCGAGATGAGCGTGAGCCCGACGTACCAGATGACCGACACGGCGCCCATGAGCCAGGTCGCGAAGATGGGCGTGAGGTACTGCGGCGAGACCTCCCCGAGCTTCGACGGGATCGCCTTGGCCCGCGCCATCGAGAGCGCCGTGCGCGCGGTCGGCAGGATCGTCGTCTGGCAGGACGCCGCTGCGGAGGTGAGAACCGCGATGATCACGAGCTTGCCAAGCAGGCTGCTGCCGAACACATCGTTGGCGAGGAGCCCGAGGACGTCGCCCGACTCGTCCTTCCCAAGGCGATCGGGACCGCCGAAGGAGATCGCCGCGACCGTGACGATCACGTAGGTCAGCACGAGGATCAGCGTCGACGTGATCGCCGCACGGCCGGGGGTCTCCCCGGTGTCCGTCGTCTCCTCGTTCACCGCGACGGTCGTATCCCAGCCCCAATAGATGAAGACGGCGATCAGCACACCGGAGGTGAGCGCGGAGACCGAGCCGAGTTCAAACGGGTTGAACCAGCTCAGCGAGGGGTCGACGGAGGCCGCGATGCCGTCGCCGGTCCAGACGCGCACGAGCGCGACGATCGCGAAGAGGGCAAGCGTGACGATCTCAGCGCCGAGCAGGCCGATCTGGGTCTTCGCATTGAGCTCGATCCCGATCGCACAAATCCAGGTCATCGCGAGGATGAACGCCACGCCGACGAGGGTCACGAGGAACGTCGACGCGTCGTCGACGCCGAAGAGCAGGAAGCTGTAGAGCCCAGCAATCTGGGCCAGGTTCGCCATGACGATGACGTCGGCGACGATGATCGCCCAGCCACCGACCCACCCGATCGACGGGCCCATCGCCCGCGTCGCCCAACTGAAGGTCGTGCCGCAGTCCGGGTCAGCGCGGTTGAGCCAGTAGTACCCCGACGCGATCAGGACCATCGGGATGAACGCCGCGATCATGATCACCGGCGCCTGGACGCCGACGCCGCTGATCGCGACGACGAACCCGAGCGACGCCGCGAGCGAGTACCCGGGCGCAGTGGATGCGACGCCGATGACGACGCTTGAGACGAAGCCGATGGCGTTCGACTTCAGCCCCTTCTCGCCGGGTGCGGCACCCTGCGGAGCTCCGGGGCTGGTGCTGTTCTGAGCCGTGACCGCTGACATGCGCGCGACCCTACTCCAGGATCACCCCGTCGTGGTGGGATCCAGCAGGGAGACCGCGCGGCCGTCGACGAACTCGGGCCCAGCGATGAGCTCGTCGATCAGCGCCTGCGGGACGCGCTCGTTGGTCGTGACGACCATGACGGCCTCGCCGGCGCCGGGCGGCGTGGCGCCCTCCTCGTCCGGCTCGTACCCGATCGCGGCGGCGTCGATGTTCACGCCGTGAGCGCCGAAGGCGGTGCCGACGCGGCCGACCATGCCCGGAACGTCCCGGTAGCGGAACAGCGCCAGGTGATCGCCGAGCTGGAGGTTGAAGCGACGTCCCCAGGCCTCCAGCAGATGCGGGCGGTTGTGGCTGCCGAGCGTCGTGCCGACGACGCGCTGGGCGACGCCGCCGCAGACGACGGTAACGCGCACGAGCTCGGTGAAGTCGCGCGCGCTGGTGCGCGAGGTCTCAGCGACGACGATCCCGCGCTCAGCGGCGAGCGACGGGGCGTTGACGACGTTGACCTCGTCGTCGGTGTGCCCGGCGAGGACACCGAGCAGGACGGCGGTCGTCAGCGGACGGGTGTCACGGTCGGCGAGACGGCCGAGGTACTCGACGTCGATGCGGTCGATCGTGCCGCGGCCGATCGACGCGGCGAGGCGGCCGAGACGGCGGCAGAGCGGCACGAACGGCCCGAGGACCTCGAGGTCCTCTGCAGCGACGGCCGGC
The DNA here is from genome assembly GCA_009699245.1 of Actinomycetota bacterium. GTDB lineage: Bacteria > Actinomycetota > Thermoleophilia > Solirubrobacterales > Solirubrobacteraceae > F1-60-MAGs163. Next base: position 93,834 of record WLOQ01000009.1, on the reverse strand, counting down.
ACGTTGACGGCGGTCGAGACACTCCCACCGGTGAGGGCGGCGACGACCTGCTCGGCGGCCTGGAAGCCGGCGCGGTCGGTCGCCTCGGCCGTCGAGGCGCCGAGGTGCGGCGTCACGATGACGTTCGGGTAGGCGAACAGCGGGTGCTCGGTGATCGGCTCGCTGCGGAACACGTCGAGCGCAGCGCCGGCCACCTTCCCGGAGTCGAGGGCCGCCTGGAGGTCCTCGTCGACGATCAGCGGGCCGCGGGCCACGTTGAGCACGCGCACGCCGTAGCGCATCTGCGCGAACGCCGAGGCGTTGAGGAAGCCCTCGGTCTCGGGCGTCTTGGGCAGATGGATGGTGATGAAGTCGGCCGCCGCGTAGAGCGCCTGCGGCTCGTCCGCGCGCTCGACGCCCGCCTCGCGATACCGGTCGGCACCGACGAAGGGGTCGAAGGCGATGACCTTCATGCCGAAGCCCTGGGCGCGCTCGGCGACGAGCTGACCGATGCGGCCGAAGCCGAGGATGCCGAGCGTCTTATCGAAGAGCTCTACACCTGAGTACTTCGAGCGGTCCCAGCGCCCGTCCTTGAGCGCCGCATGCGCCTGCGGGACGTTCCGCGCAAGCGCGAGCAGCAGGGCCATCGTGTGTTCGGCGGCGGTGACGACATTCGACTGCGGCGCATTGGCGACGACGATGCCGCGCTTCGTGGCGGCAGGGACGTCGACGTTGTCGACACCGACGCCGGCGCGGCCGATGGCCTTCAGGCGCCCGGAGTGCTCGAGCACCTCCGCCGTGAGCTGGGATGCGGAACGGATGAGAATCCCGTCGTACTCCCCCAGCTCGCGCTGGAGCTCGCCCTCGGCCCAGTCGGTCTTGACCGTGACGTCGAAGTGCTCGCGGAGCAGGGCGATGCCCGACTCGCCGATGTTCTCTGCGACCAGGACCTTGTCCATCAGGCATTCCCTCCGTCGAGCCGCTCGACGACCCAGTCGATGCAGGCGATCAGCGCTGCGACGTCCGCCGGTTCGATGGCCGGGAACATCGCGACGCGCAGCTGGTTGCGTCCGAGCTTGCGGTACGGCTCAACATCGACGATCCCGTTGCTGCGCAGCGTCGCGGCGACGGCGGCAGCGTCGATGCGCTCATCGAGGTCGATCGTGCCGACGACGAGCGAGCGCTTGGCGGGGTCGCTGACGAACGGGGTCGCCCAGTCGCGGCTCTCCGCCCACCCGTAGAGCAGATCGGACGACGCGGTGGTGCGCTCCACGCAGAACGACAGCCCGCCGTTTTCGCTCATCCAGTCGAGCTGCTCGGCGAGCAGCACGAGCGTCCCGACCGCGGGCGTGTTGTAGGTCTGGTCCTTGAGGCTGTTGTCGAGCGCCGTGGCGAGGTTGAGGAAGTCGGGGATCCAGCGACCGGAGCCCGCGATCTGCGCGATGCGCTCCTGCGCCGCGGGACTGAGCAGCGCGAGCCAGAGCCCGCCGTCGGAGGCGAAGCACTTCTGCGGCGCGAAGTAGTAGACGTCGGCCTGGGCAGCGTCGAGCGGCAGGCCGCCCGCGCCGCTCGTGGCGTCGATCACGACGAGTGCGTCGCCCGCGTCGGCCGGGCGCACGACGGGGATCATCACGCCGGTGGACGTCTCGTTGTGAGCCCAGGCGAGGATGTCCGCGCTCGCGTCACCACGCGGCGCCGGGGCATCACCGGCCGGGGCGTCGATGACGATCGAATCGCCGAGGAACGGCGCCGCCTGGGTCGTCTTGGCGAACTTCGAGGAGAACTCGCCGCAGGTCAGGTGGAGCGCCCGCTCCTGGACGAGGCCGAAGGCCGCCGCATCCCAGAACGCGGTCGCGCCGCCGTTGCCGAGCGCGACCTCGTACCCCTCGGGGAGGTTGAACAGGTCGCGCAGGCCGCCGCGCACGCGGCCGACGAGATCGCGCACGGGGCGCTGACGATGGGACGTTCCCAGGAGCGCTGCTCCCGGACCGGCGAGCGCGGCGACCTGTGCGGCACGGACCTTCGACGGGCCGCAACCGAAGCGGCCGTCGGAGGGCTTGAGCTCATCCGGGATGACGAGGGGCGACTGGGTGGCGTTCACGGGGACTCCGCAGGTGGATGACGACGGACGTGCCCAGGCGCGCGGCGGTGCTGCAGCCGTTGCTCCCCGGTGGTCCATTCCACCAATAGGCGCCAGTCGCGACGGCCCAGCGAGAATAGCGGGCCGTCGGGCGTCAGCCCTGCTCGAAGCCCGAGTCGTCGATCCAGCTCATGTGCGAGCGCAGATCACGGCCGGTCTTCTCGAGCTGCGAGGTGGCCTGCTCCTCGCGCATGCGCTTGAAGTTCTCCTGGCCGGCGCGGTTCTCAGCGATCCACTCGCGGGCGAACGTCCCGTCCTGGATCTCACCGAGGATGCGCTTCATCTCGGCACGCGTCTCGTCCGTGACGATGCGGGCGCCGCGCGTGTAGTCGCCGTACTCGGCGGTGTTCGAGATCGAGTAGCGCATGCCGGCGAGGCCCTTCTCGTACATGAGATCGACGATGAGCTTCAGCTCATGGAGGCACTCGAAGTACGCCATCTCCGGGTCGTAGCCCGCATCGACAAGCGTCTCGAAGCCGGCCTGGACGAGCGCCGATGCGCCGCCGCAGAGCACGGCCTGCTCGCCGAAGAGATCGGTCTCGGTCTCGTCCTTGAAGCTCGTCTCGATGACGCCGCCGCGGGTGCAGCCGATGCCCTTCGCGTACGCGAGCGCCAGCTTGTGCGCGTTGCCGGTCGCGTCCTGGTGGATCGCGATGAGGCCCGGAACGCCCGAGCCCTCGAGGTACTGACGGCGCACGAGGTGGCCAGGGCCCTTCGGTGCGGCAAGGGCCACGTCGACGTCCGCGGGCGGCTCGACCTCGCCGTAGTGGACCGAGAAGCCGTGGCCGAACATCAGAAGGTTGCCGGCGTCGAGGTTGTCGCGCACGTCGGCCTCGTAAATGCCGCGGTGGAGCTCGTCGGGGACGAGCATGACGACGATGTCGCCGCGGGCGGCGGCCTCGGCGGGCGTCAGAACCTCCAGGCCGGCGGCGCGTGCCTGTGCGACCTTGGGTGAGTCGGACCGCAGGCCGACGACGACCGTCGCACCCGAGTCATGAAGGTTCAGGGCGTGGGCGTGGCCCTGCGAGCCGAAGCCGATGATGGCGATGGTCTTGCCGTCGAGATTGCCGAGGTCCGCGTCGTCGTCGTAATACATGGTCGCGAATCGTAGTGGGAGCGGGCCGATGGCGGCGCTCAGGCCTCAGCGGTGGCGCCGAGCGCGCATGCCGGGAGCCGGAGCGACCCGTCCGGCTGCGTGTACGGCGCGTATCCCGCGTCGACCGCGTCACGCAGCGCGTAGTGGTCCGCGGGCCTCAGTCCAGCCACCGCCTCGCCGAGTGAGATCGAGGTCGTGCGCATGTGCTCCCACCAGGCGTCCGCGTCCGGTGCCTCCCAGACGAACGGCACCGGCTCGATGCGCACGTCCATGAATCCGGCGGCCCCGAGCAGGTCCGCGAGGTGCGCGTGATCGGCGAGCGCGAACATCCCCGGCGTGCCGGGTGCCGGGACGCTCGCAAGCCCCCGTGCGACCAGCTGCTCCTGCAGCACGCCGATCCACGGGTTCTGGTCCTGGGATGCCCACGCGGCGAGCGCGATCCGGCCGCCTGGGCGCAGGACGCGCCGCGCCTCACGCAGTGCGGCCTCCGGGTCGGCGACGAGCATGTAGCCCCAACGCGAGACGATCCCGTCGACCGTCGCGGCATCGAGGTCGAGCCACTCCGCCTCCATGGCCTGCGCCTCGACGTGGGCGAGCCCGCTCGCGGCGATCGCGCGCTCCGCCGCCTCCACCATCGGCGGCGCACCGTCCGTGAGGATGACCCGGCCGCCCGCACCGACACGCTCGGCCGCGAGCAGTCCGACATCGCCCAGCCCACACGCGACTTCGACGACCGTCGCTCCTGGCTCGATCTGCGCCGCGTCGACGAGCCACTGAGCCACGGGCGCGGCGGCTCTACGGACCGCCTCGCGGCGGTCCTCCCACCCGCGCGCTGCAGCCTCCCACCGACGTCGGCTGTCGGCGCGGTACGCCTCGTAGTCCATGCCGTGAGCGTACGCGACGTCAGGCGAGCGCCGAGCGCAGGAGCTTGCCGCTCGGTGTGCGCGGGAGCGCGGCGACGATGCGGATCTCCTTCGGCCGCTGGTGTGGCGCAAGACGCGCGCGACACCAGGCGCCGAGCAGCTCGGACGTGAGCTCCGCGCCATCGGGATCGCGGGCGACCACGACGGCGACGACCGCCTCGCCCCACTGCGAATCGGGGCGACCGAAGACGGCGGCCTCCGCGACGAGCGGATGCGCCTCGAGCGCCTCCTCGACCTCGCCCGGCAGGACGTTCTCGCCACCGGTGATGATCGTCTCGGCGAGCCTCCCGGTGACGACGAGGCGACCGTGTGCATCCAGCGCGCCGCGATCGCCCGTGTGCAGGACGGGACCGACGTCCGGCGTGATCGTGGGTCCGGAAGCGAGGATCTCGTCGCCGGGACCGATGCGCACGCTTGTGCAGAAGAGCGGAGCGCCGAACGTCGCGATCTGCGAGCAGGCCTCGGTCATGCCGTATGTCGGCGCGACGGGAACGCCGGCCTGCGCCGCGCCTTCGAGGAGCGCCGGTCCGGCCGGCGCCCCGCCGAGGAGCGCCCAGCGCAGCGCCGGCGGCGCGCGCAGGCCCGCGTCGAGCAGCCGTGAGAGCGTCGTCGGAACGAGCGAAATCAGTGTCGGGCCGGCGGGGTCCCGTAGGGCCGCGAGGACGCGGCGCTCGTCGAACCGCTCGTGGACGATCGCCTGTGTCCCATAGATCGCCGACCGCAGGAGGATGGAGAGCCCGCCGACGTGGGACACGGGCAGGCAACAGAGCCAGCGCTCGTCGCTGTCGACCCCGAGCGCGACCGCTGACCCGAGCGAGCTCCAGAGCCAGTTCCCATACGTCAGGTGCACCGGGGTCCCGGCCCCGGACGTGCCCGAGGTGTGGACGATCACGGCGCTGGCGGCGAGGTCATGGACGTCGTCGAGGACGCAGTCGGGCGCCTCGGGGCCCAACAGCTGCGGATCTCCATCGACGACGAGCACGCAGCGCTCGAGCCGCCGAGCGAGCGCATCGGGTGCGAGCCGGGGATCGATCGGGACCGCGACGGCGCCGAGGAGCAGCGTCGCGTGGAGCGCAACCGCGAACGACGTGCTCGGATCGAGGACGAGCGCGACCTCATCCCCGCGCTGCACCCCGCGAGCGGCGAGTCTGCGCGCTGCGCTCTGGGCGCCCCGCAGCAATTCGCGGTAGGTGAGGTCCCCGACGGCGAGCCGCTCGGGTCCGGCGGCAGCCGCGCGCGCGAGCCAGGCGTCGACGATCACCCTGCGAAAGCTAGCCTGCCCACATCATGAGCACCGATCCCGCCGCCACGACCATCCGCCCGGGCGCCGACTGGCAGACCGTCGAAGGATTCAGCGACGTGCGCTACGAGCTCTCCGGCGACGGGCTCGCGAAGATCACGATCGACCGGCCCGAGGTGCGCAACGCCTTCCGCCCGCAGACGATCATGGAGATCGCGCGTGCGATGGAGCTCGCGCGCGAGGACCCGCAGGTCGGCGTGATCATCCTCACGGGACAGGGCGACCTGGCCTTCTGCTCCGGCGGCGACCAGCGCGTGCGCGGCGACACCGGCTACCTGACCGATCCGTCCGGCGGGCCCTCGCAGGGCATCGGCCGCTTCCACGTGACCGACCTGCACCTGCAGATCCGTCGCACGCCGAAGCCCGTCGTCGCGATGATCGCCGGGTACGCCGTCGGCGGCGGCCATGTGCTGCACATTCTGTGCGATCTCTCGATCGCCGCCGACAACGCCCGCTTCGGGCAGACTGGGCCGAAGGTCGGCAGCTTCGACGGCGGCTATGGCGCCACGCTGCTTGCGCGACAGATCGGCCAGAAGCGCGCCAAGGAGATCTGGTTCCTCTGCCGGCAGTACGACGCCCAAGAGGCGCTCGGCATGGGGCTCGTGAACACGGTCGTCCCGCTCGCGGAGCTTGAGGTCGAGACGGTGGCCTGGTGCCGCGAGATGCTCGAGCACTCGCCGTTCGCGCTGCGGCTTCTGAAGGCCAGCTTCAACGCGGATGAGGACGGCCTCGCCGGCCTCCAGCAGCTCGCGCACGATGCCAACCTGCTCTTCTACGGCAGCGAGGAAGCGCGCGAAGGTCGCGAGGCCTACAAGGAGCGTCGTCGCCCCGAGTTCGAGCGCTTCCCCCGCCGGCCCTGAGCTCCACGCCATGACGCCTGCTGCTGACACCCGCCCCTCTTCGCTGCGCATCTGGCTGCTCGCAGCTCGTCCTCGCACGCTGCCCGCGGCCGTCGCACCCGTGCTCGTCGGCACCGCGCTCGCCTGGACTGCCCGCTCGATCGACTGGGTCGCCTTCGTCGCGGCGCTCCTCGGCGCCCTCTTCATCCAGGTGGGGACGAACCTCTCCAACGACTACTCGGACGCACGGCGGGGCGCCGACACCGAAGATCGCCTCGGGCCCGTGCGGGTCACGGCCGGGGGCCTCGTCCCTCCGCGCCAGGTCCTCGTCGCCACATACGTGAGCTTTGGGCTCGCCGTGCTCTGTGGCATCTATCTCGTCGCGATCGCCGGGTGGGTTCTTCTGGCGATCGGCGCTGCCTCGATCCTCGCGGGTGTGCTCTACACCGGTGGCCCGCGACCCTACGGCTACGCGGGGCTCGGCGAGATATTCGTCTTCCTCTTCTTCGGCGTCGTCGCCGTGACCGGCTCCTACTACGTGCAGCGCGAGGCGCTTCCGTGGGAAGCCTTTGTGCTGGCGGTCCCAGTCGGACTGCTCGCCTCGGCGATCCTCGTGGTGAACAACATCCGCGATCTGGACACCGATCGGCGTGCGGGGAAGCGCACGATGGCGGTGCGGCTCGGGCGAGCGCGCACGCGGGTCCTCTATGACGTGATGCTCGTGCTCGCGTACGTCACGGTGCTGATTCCGTGGGTCGCAGGCGAATTCGATGCCTGGCTGGCGCTTCCGTGGCTCACGCTCCCGCTCGCCTTGCGCCTGCGCACGATCGTGCGCACGCACACCGACGGACCCACGCTCAATGAGGCGCTCGCGGGGACCGGCAAGCTCGAGTTCCTCTTCTGCGTGCTGCTCGCCGTCGGACTCATGCCCTCGTGAGCTGATGCGCGCTGTCCTCGTCGAGCGCACGCTGTGCCTGCGGGAGCCCCTGCGCACCGCACAGGGCGAGATGACGGAGCGGCCGCTCTTCCTCCTTGAGCTTCAGGACGGTGAGGGCCGACGGGCGGCGGGCGAGGCCGCACCGCTCGAGCACTACGACGGCGTGTCGGCGGAGCGCTGCCGCACCGCGCTCGAGGCCTATCTGCCGCTGCTGCGGGCGCACGACGGGGGGACCGGCGTGAGCCTCCTCGACGCCTGCCGCGCCGTGGATCCGCTGCCGCAGGCGCTCAGCGCGATCGACACCGCACTGTGGTCGCTTGCCGCGCAGCGCGAAGGACGCCCGATCTGTGACCTGCTCAGCGACGAGGCGCTGTCCCACGTTCCCGTCAACGCGACTATCGGCGCGACCGATGCGCGCGCTGCCGCCGCACAGGCGCTCGCCTTCATCGAGGCGGGATTCACCTGCCTGAAGGTGAAGGTGGGTGTCGGGGATGACGCGTCGCGCCTGGCAGCCATCCGCGCCGCCGTGGGGCCGCAGGTCGTCCTGCGGCTCGACGCCAACGGCGCGTGGACGGCGGATCAGGCGGTCCACGCGATCGGCCGGCTCGCGGCGGCGGGCCTCGAGCTCGTCGAAGAGCCCGTCCATGGCGTCGACGCGCTGCGCGAGGTGCGCCGTCGGGTTCCGTCGCGCATCGCGATGGACGAGACCGCTGCCGAGCCGGGGGCGATCGGCTCCGGTGCCGCCGACGCCGTGTGTCTGAAGCTCGCGCGCGCCGGCGGCATCTCGGGGCTGCTCGCGCAGGCTGCACTCGTGCGTGCCAGCGGCGCCGAGGTGTATCTCGCCTCGACGCTCGACGGACCCGTCGGGATCGCCGCCGCACTCCACTGCGCAGCGGCGCTGCGCGTCGAGCTTCCGTGCGGCCTTGCCACGCTCGGTCTCTTCGAGGATGCGGTCCCGGCCGCCCTCACCCCCAGCGCCGGTGCGATCGCGGTACCGACCGCACCCGGGCTCGGGCTCTAGCGAGCCGCGTCAGAACGCGGCGATCGCGCGGGCCACGGCGACCGGCGCCACGCGCACGAGCGCGTGACCGACACCGGCCACGACCTCCGCGCGGGCGTGCGGCAGGCTCGTCGCCATCCTCTCGGCGAGTGCCACGTAGCGGGGATCGCGCTCGCCGCTCAGCAGCAGCGTCGGGACGTCCAGGCACGGCAGTTCATCCCAGACGGCGCCCACAGCGCCCGGACCGAGGCCCCGCAGGGCGGCCGCGAGGCCGGCGGGCGTGCTGCGCGCGATGTCCGCCCGCGCTCGCGCCTGCGCATCCGCGCTGTCGTCGGCGAAGAGCGGCTGCGCGAGCCAGCGCGCCGCGAATACGTCGAGATCGTCCTCCTCCTCGATCTGCCCTGCGAGCGCCTCGTCGGCCGCGCGCCGCGCGCGCCGCGCCGCGTCATCCTCGATCCCGGCGGACGTGGAGAGCAGGATGAGTCGCGTGACGCGCTGCGGCGCTGCGAGCGCCACGTGGAGGGCAACCCGACCACCCATCGAGTAGCCCGCGAGCGCGAAACGCTCGGGCACCGCTGCAAGGATGTCGGCGACGACGTGCTCGATCGACACGGGACGCGCAGCTGCGGCGCCGCCATGCCCGCGCAGGTCCAAAGCCAGCGAGCGGTAGCGTTCAGCGATCGCGTCGGCGACCGGGTCCCATCCGCGGCCGGTGCCGCCGAAGCCATGAAGCAGCACCGCCGTCTCGAGCATCGCCGACCATCATGACCTCCCCCACCGACAAGCACGTTCTGCTGCGCGCCTTCTGCGACGAGCTCGGCCGCGCGGGCATCGCCGGAGCCGTGACATCGCCGGGATCGCGCTCCACGCCGCTCGTGCTCGCACTCACGCGGGATGGAGCCTTCCCGTGCTACTCGCAGGTCGACGAGCGATCCGCCGGCTTCTTCGCGCTCGGACTCGCAAAGGCGACCGGGCTGCCGGCCGTCCTCGCCTGCACCTCAGGCACCGCGGCGGCCAACTACCTCCCCGCGGTCATCGAGGCCCACGAGGCACGCGTGCCGCTGATCGTCCTCACGGCCGATCGCCCGCCGGAGCTGCGCGACGTGGGTGCCGGGCAGACGATCGACCAGATCGGGCTCTACGGCACCGCGGTGTCCTGGTTCGCCGAGGTCGGTGTCGACACCGCCACCCCGCAGACGGTGCGGTGGATCCGCGCCCTCGCGTGCCGCGCGGTCTGGACGGCGCTCGGCGAGCGTCCCGGCCCGGTCCACCTGAACATGCCGCTCCGCGAGCCGCTGATCCCCGATGCGCCGCTGCCTGACGAGGAGCCCGGCGGCGGCGGGCGTCCACAGCGCCGTGCCTGGACGGGGCGCGCGCGCGTGCGCCACGACGCCGACGCGGCCGCCGCCACGCTCGAACCGATCATCGGTGCGGCAGGACGGGGTGTCGTGGTGCTCGGCCGTCACGAGTCGGGTGGCGAGGGGCCTGCCCCGACCGCGCTCGCGAGCGCCGCGGCGGCGTTCAGCGCGGCGTCCGGCTGGCCGCTGCTCGCGGACCCGCTCTCGGGAGCGCGCCACGGCGCGGGCGCCATCGCGCACTACGACGCGCTGTTGCGGGTCCCCGCCTTCGCCACGGCCGCACGCCCGTCGGCCGTGCTGCGCATCGGCGACCTCCCGGCCTCCGGGCCGCTGCGCCGCTGGCTCGCCGGCATCGAGGGCGTCCACGTCCTCTTCGATCCGCACGGTGCCAACCAGGATCCCGACCAGCTCTGCGACCTGATCCTGCCCGAGCCGCCGGCGCCGGTTCTCGCGCGGCTGGCCGAACGGGTCCGACCGATCGATGCCGCCTGGCTCGGGGCGTGGCGCAATGCGGACGACCGCGCTGCCCGAGCCCTCGCACAGGTCCTCGGTGACGAGCTGAGCGAACCGCGCGTCGCTGCCGAACTCGGCGCGACGCTGCCGCCCGACGCGACGCTCGTCGTGTCGGCCTCGATGCCCGTCCGCGACGTCGAGACCGTCTTCCCCGTGCACGACGCGCCCCCGCGGGTGCTCGCGAACCGCGGGGCCAACGGGATCGACGGCACGATCGCGACGGCATACGGCGTCGCCGCAGCGTCGGACGGACCCGTCATCCTCCTGATCGGGGACGTTGCCTTCGCCCACGATGTCGGCTCACTGCTCACGGCGCGGCGGCTGGGTGCACCGCTCACGATCGTGCTCATCGACAATGGCGGCGGCGGGATCTTTGACTTCCTCCCCGTGGCGGGCGAGCGGGATGTCTTCGAGCCCCACGTGGCGACGCCGACCGGGCTCGACGTGACCGGGGTCGCCACCGCGTTCGGCCTTCATCTCCTCGAGCCGTCGAACCTCTGGGAGCTGCGCGCAGCGCTCGAGCACGGGCTGACCTCCGACGGCACGCAGTTGATCCACGTGCGCACCCGCCGTGCCGAGAACGTCGCGCTCCATGCGCAGCTGTGGGACGCCGTCGGCGCGGCGCTCGCAGACGAGTCCTGACGCCGGAGCGTCAGCCCGCGAGAACCGGCATCAGCGCGCCGAGCTTCAGCTCGGTCTCGGCGAGCTCCGCCGCCGGGGCCGAGTCGCGCACCACCCCGACGCCGGCGTAGCAGCGCGCGACCGGGCCGTCGAGCAGCGCGCTGCGCAGCGCCACGCAGAACTCGCCGTCCTCCTGGGCATCGACCCATCCGACCGGACCGGCATACCACCCGCGGTCGAGACCCTCGAGGGCGGGGATGAGCGGCGCGGCGACCGCGAGCGGCTCGCCGCCGACGGCCGGCGTGGGATGCAGCAGCCCGGCGAGCTCGATGACGCTCACCGGCTCGCGCAGCTGGGCGCGGATAGGGGTCGCTAGATGCTGAATGTTGGCGATGCGTGCGAGCACCGGCTCATCCGCGGGCGTCACCCACACGCTGCGCGGCTGTAGGGCCGCGACGATGCGGCGCGTGACGATCGCGTGCTCCTCGCGGTCCTTCGCGGAGCGCAGGAGCTGCTCGCCGAGATGGTCGTCGACCGCCGGGTCGGCGCTGCGCCGAGCAGAGCCCGCGAGCGCGAGCGTCCCCGCACGCAGACCCTCACGCCGCACGAGCAGCTCCGGGCTGGCCGCGAGCAGGGTGGCGTCGCCGCGCCCCACGGCGAAGACGTGACATTCGCGAAAGGCCTCACGCAGCACGCCGAGGACGGCCGCCGCATCGTGCGCAGCCGCCGCGTGTGCCTGCACCTCGCGCGCCAGCACGATCTTGTCGAGGTCACCGGCGCGGATCAGCTCGATGGCGCGCGCCACCGCCGCCTCATAGTGCTCCGGGGGCATGGCGCTGACGACGCGCGTGCGCTCGGTCGGGGACGGGTCGAGCAGCGGCAGGGCGCCGTCGTGCAGCTCATCCGCACGCGCGCACAGGCGCTCCAGCACCGCCCGCGGATCATCGTCGCCGCGTACGAGGGCGTGCAGCGTCATCGCGACCTCGCCGTCGCGCCGGGCGAGCGCCACCTCGGGAACGTGCAGCGAGCCCGCCGGGAAGCCACGCCAGTGCGGCGCCTCCCCACCGTCGGGAGCGAACGCGAAGCCGCCGACCGCGACCGGGCCGCTCCCGCGGGGCCCGCTGTCGTCGTCCACGAGCGCCTCGGCCGTGAGCGCCCGCCAGCGTGCGGCGATGTCGCGGAACCGTCCGGGTCCTTCGGCGTCGAGCGCGATGACGCAGCCGAGCGCCGCGAGCGCGCTGCCGCGCCGGTCCGGCTGCTCCATGACGAACCACGGCTCACCGGCCCGCCGTGAGGCGACGGCCACCGCGGTCGGGTCGACCGACGCATCCAGGGCGACCGTCACCGCGACGAGCACTGCGCCGGAGCTGACGCGGCGTGCGCGCTGCGCCGCCGCTTCGAGACGCTCGCTCAGGCGACCCCGTGCGGCGCCGTCAAGCGCATACGACTCACCGCGTGTGGCGCTCGTCGCAGCCATGATCATCGAGGATACGAGCGGGCCGGCGAGCCCGATGGCTCGCAGGCGCGGCGCTGCGCCGAGCTACGTTTCGGAGCGCCCGCGAGCGACGGCGATCTCGCCGGTCCGGACCATCTCGATCAGGCCCAGCGGGCGCACCATGCGCTCGAAGGCCTCGACCTTGTCGGTCGTCCCGGTGATCTCCACGACGAGCGAGCGCTTGCTCACGTCGACGACCTTCCCGCGGAAGATCTCGCAGATCTGGAGCACCTCGGCGCGCGTGGCGCTGTCCGCCGTGAGCTTGAAGAGCGCGAGCTCGCGCGCGACCGTGTCGGCCGGCTCGAGGTCGCGGATCTTCAGGACGTTCACGAGCTTGTCGAGCTGCTTCGTGACCTGGTCGATCGGGTGCACCCCGCCGTCCAGCGTGAGCGTGATGCGCGAGATGGCGTCGTCATCGGTGGGACCGACGGCGAGCGTGTCGATGTTGAATCCGCGCCGCGCGAACAGGCCGGCGACCCGTGTGAGGACGCCCGGCTTGTTCTGCACGAGGATCGAGAGGATGTGCTTGCGCCCCGTGCGGCGGCCGACCTCGGCCTCCAGCTCCTCGAGGCTCGGGAGATCCTTGGTTCCGCGTTCGGTCATGGATCAGCCGACCATGTTGCGCGCGGCCTCGCCGGGCACAATCATCGGGTACACGTTCTCTTCAGGCGTGACGCGCACATCGACGAGCACCGGCCCGTCGGTCGCGAGCGCCGCGCGCACATCGTCTTCGAGCGTGTTCTTGTCCGTCAGCCGCATCCCGGTCGCGCCATAAGCGTCGGCCAGCTTCACGAAGTCGGGGAACTTGCCCATGTCGACCTGCGAGTAGCGGCCGTCCCAGAAGAGCTCCTGCCACTGGCGGACCATGCCGAGGTAGCCGTTGTTGACGATGAACACCTTGATCGCGATGCCCTCCTGGGCGCAGGTCGCGAGCTCCTGCATGTTCATCTGGACCGAGCCGTCCCCGGCGATGCAGACGACCTGCTGGTCAGGGCAGCCGACCTTCGCCCCCATCGCGGCGGGCAGGCCGAATCCCATGGTGCCGAGGCCGCCGGAGTTGATCCAGCGCCGAGGCTGCGGGAAGTCGTAGTACTGCGCGGTCCACATCTGGTGCTGACCGACGTCCGACGTGATGATCGCGTCGCCGCCCGTGGCCCGGCAGATCGACTGGAGGAGGAACTGCGGGCGAATCTCGCTGTCGGTCGAATCCGTGTAGGTCAGCGGGTGCTCGGCACGCCAGCCATCGATGCGGCTCCACCACTCGTTCAGCCGCGCCTTCTCCGCACCCAGCTCGCGGTACTCCTCGAGCAGCTGCGGGAGGATCCGCTTGGCGTCGCCGATGATCGGGATGTGCGCCGGGACGTTCTTCGAGATCTCCGCCGGGTCGACGTCGATGTGGATGAACTTGGCGCTCGGGGCGAACTCGCTGAGCAGCCCCGTGATGCGGTCATCAAACCGCGCTCCGATGGCGCAGATGAGGTCCGCCTCGTCCATGGCGTAGTTGGCCGCGCGCGTGCCGTGCATGCCGAGCATGCCGAGCCACTGCTCGTGCGGCGCCGGGAAGGCGCCGAGGCCCATGAGGGTCGCGGTGACGGGGAAGTGCCCGTCGAGCGCGAGGGCGCGCAGCTCCTCGGCCGCGTCGCCGCTGACGACACCGCCGCCGACATAGAGCACCGGCCGCTTGGCCGCCGCGAGCGCCTTGGCCGCCTGGCGGATCTGCTTGGCGTTGCCCTCGACCGCGGGCTGGTAGCCGGGGAGATTGACGGCGGTGACCGGCTGGTACGCGATGTCCGCGCGGCTGAGGTCAACGGGAATGTCGAGCACGACGGGGCCGGGACGCCCGCTGCGGGCGATGTGGAAGGCCTCGTGGATCGCCCGCGGGATGTCGCGCGGATCGACGATCATCTCCGAGTGCTTCACGGCCGGCATCGTGATGCCGATCGTGTCGGCCTCCTGGAAGCCGTCGGTGCCGAGCAGCTCCGTGCGGATCTGGCCCGTGAGGAAGACGACGGGGACGGAGTCCATCATCGCGTCCATGATCGGCGTGACGAGGTTCGTGGCGCCCGGACCGGAGGTGCCGAGCGACACGCCGACCTTGCCGGTCGCCTTCGCGTAGCCCTCGGCGGCGTGGCCGCCGCCGGCCTCGTGGCGGACGAGGATGTGGCGGATCCCCGCGTCGTAGAACGCGTCATACGTCGGGAGGTTGGCGCCGCCGGGAAGGCCGAATACAACATCCACGCCCTCCGCCTTCAGGCACTCCATCACGGCATCGACTGCTCTCATCGTGGTGTCGCCTCCTTCCTGCTGGCGCACTGCGTGGGTTGTGGGGCCGAGCCGCCGATGGCGGCCGGAGAAAACCCGATGGTACCAGTCGGAATCGCGCATCTCGGCAGGCGCAAGGCGGCGCCCGGCGATCCCGGCACGCACCCGCTCAGCGGTGCAGGGCCTGCTCCGGCGGGAGGATCGCGTCGGCATCGTCCGGGAGGTACAGCTCGGTGCCACAGCGCAGGCAGAACGCGTCGTGCACGTGATGGATCTTTCCGCAGCCCGGGCACTGCATCCGCGCGACGGTGCGGTCGTTGCGCATGAACACCGCGGCGAGGACCCCGAAGATCGGCACGGCCCCGGCGATGAGGAACCAGAGCCAGAACGACTGCCCCTTGGAACGCCCGATGATGCCGCCGCCGATGCCGAAGCACACGGCGATGACGACGTACGCGCCGCCGGCGCCGTTCATGCCCGTCCCGCTGCGCTGCCACGTGCCACGCGTGCCATGGTAGGACGCAATGGCTGACGGTCTCAAGGCGCACATCGACGTCCTGCCCGCGGAGCCGGTCGCCGTCGGCGGCGGCGTGGCAATCGCCGTGAGCGGGTCGGTCTTTCTTGGACGCACGCGCCTGCGCGACGTCGAGGTGCTGATCGGCACCGCCGTCGGGCGTGCGTGCCTCACGCGACTCCCGCGCCCCGAGGCTGCGCAGCTATGCAGCGGCTTCGTCGCGATCGTCCCGCTGACGGCCGTCACGCACGCGCAGGACGTGCCGGTCGTCGTGCGCGCCCGCGTTCGTGGACGCGGGCGCTTTGAGGCGCAGGTCGGCACGCTCCGCCTCGTCCCATCTCCCGAGGGCGAGGCGGCGGCGCCCCGCGACGCGACCCGGCCCCCCGAGGTCGCCATCTGCATGGCGACCTTCGACCCCGACCCCGAGCTCTTCGCCATCCAGATCGCCTCGATCCGCGCGCAGACACTGGCCGACTGGCGCTGCTGGATCTCCGACGATGGGTCGAGCCCCGAGTCCGTCACGATGATCCGGCGCACCATTGGCCACGACGAGCGCTTCATCCTCACCCCCGCATCGGAGCGCCGCGGCGTCCTGCGGAACTTCGAACGGGCGCTGAGCTGCGTTCCTGACGGGGCGCGCTACGTCGCCTATGCCGACCAGGACGATCGCTGGGAGCCGCACAAGCTCGAGGCGCTGCGCGCCGCGCTCGACGCCGATCCGGGCGCACAGCTCGCCTATTGCGACTGTCGGGTCGTCGACCGTGCAGGGACGGTCCTCGCGCCGTCCTTCTGGACGCGTCGGTGCAACCAGCACCGTCACCTCACAACGCTCGCGCTGGCCAACACGGTGACCGGAGCCGCATGCCTGTTCCGCGCCGACCTCGCCGGCGCCCTTCTGCCCTTCCCCCGCTCCGATGAGTCGCACCACGATGCGTGGACGGCGCTCATCGCCGCCGCCCACGGGCGCCTCGCCTATGTCCCCGAGCCGCTCTTCGACTACGTCCAGCACAGCGCGAACGCGATCGGCCACGACGCCTCCGGATCGGGCGCGGGCACGCTGCTCGCCACCGAGCCCGGCATCGCGCTGCGCGAGCACGTGCTGCTGCGCGCTCGCTACCTCGCCCTGCCGCTGCTCGTGCGCGTGCTGGTCCAGGCGCAGACAGCGCAGCTGCGCACGCGGCACACGAGCCCCGTGCGGCGCCGCGCCGCGCTGTGGCTCCTGAGCGGACTCGGGACCCGCGCCGCATCGACGTGGTGGCTCGCGGCCCGGGCGCTGACCCGCGGGCGCAGCGCTCCGGCGCTCGGGCTCGAACGCGACCTCCTGGTCCTCCTGCTCTGGCGGCGCGTCATCGGACGCCTCGCGGCGCGCACGCCCGAGGCCCTGCGCGCGCCCGTGTACGCGGCAGCCCGCGTTCCGCGCGACGGCTAGAAGTCGGGTCGGGGGCGCCCGCGCAGGCCCCACTTGTGCGCGAGCATCACGAAGGCCTGGATCCAGGCGTCGGAGCGCTCGGAGCGCCAGATGCCGTGGTGGACGACGTCGAGCGGCGTCACGAGGACGCGGCCGCCGGCGGCTCGCACGGCCATGCAGTAGTCGAGGTCGTAGCCGTGGAAGACCCCGCTGAACGCCTCGTCGAACGCGACGTTGCGCACCGCCCAGGGCCCCAGCGCCATCAGCAGGCCGTCGACGGTCTCGACGTCGGTCGTCACGCCCGTCACGTCCCCGAAGCTCATGCCGGTCTCGCTGAGCTCGGGCGCGCCGACCTCACCGAAGGTGGTCACCGCGTCCCACCAGGCGAGGCTCGTGACGCCGCGCGCGCCGATGCAGCCGACCACCGCGGCGTCAGGTTCGGCGAGCGCCGCGAGGATCCGCGCGGGGAAGTCGTCGTCAGCGATGACCGTGTCCTGATGCAGCAGGACGAGCGCCTCGAGCGCCGGATTGTCAGCGACCTCAGCGCGGAACCCGTTGTAGGCCTCCTGGATCGAACCGACGCCGCGACGCACCAGCAGGCGGTCGCCGGGCCGCAGCACCCGCTGGACTCCGGCATGCGCCCAGCGCTCGAACTGCTCCTCGTCCGTGACCGGGACGCCGTACGCGATCACAGGCACTCCCGTGGCTGCCTCATGGAGCCGAGGGTAACTGCTATACCGGGCGCGTGACCCCCTCGCGACCGCCTTCCTCGTACGACGCTGTAGAGCTCTCGGGGACGGTGGCGGAATCCCTGGCGGACGGCCGGACCATTGTCTCGGTCGACCGCCCGGTGCTCGCGGCGGAGGCGCCCGGCACAGCTGTTCCCGGGCCGATGCTCGTCGAGGGCTGGGCGCACAACCGCGCCGACATCACGGCCGTCTTCGCGCGCATCGACGGACACGACTGGCTCGAGGCGCGCCACGGCCTCCCCCGCCGCGATGTCGCAGCAGCCGCCGAGGATGAGGGCGCGCTCCTCAGTGGCTTTCGCCTGCTCATGAACCCGCTGCTGTGCCCGCCGGGCACGCACGTGCTCACCGTCGTCGCCCTGAGCGCCGACGGCACGGCCACCGGCGTGAGCGGGCATGTGCAGGTGCCGGACCCGGCGGGCGTCCAGGACGCCGCGCTCATCACCGGCGTCGTGACCCGCCCGACCGAGTACATCGAAAGCGGCG
This sequence comes from Actinomycetota bacterium, assembly GCA_009699245.1. Taxonomy (GTDB): domain Bacteria; phylum Actinomycetota; class Thermoleophilia; order Solirubrobacterales; family Solirubrobacteraceae; genus F1-60-MAGs163. Next base: position 76,217 of record WLOQ01000009.1, on the reverse strand, counting down.
AGCGGTTCGTTCCGGAGTCGATGGGCGGCGGCTCCGTCCACGCGGAGCACGAGACGCGCTACCGGTGGGCTGCGCGCGTGGTCGATGGCCGCGACGTCCTTGATGCCGGATGCGGCGTCGGCTGGGGGTCGCTCGTCCTCAAGGAGGCCGGCGCACGTTCGGTCACCGGCCTCGACTTCCACGAGGGGGCGGTCGAGGCGGCGCGCACGCGCTGCGGCGACGCGGCCTCGTTCGTCGTCGGGAATCTCGAACAGCTCCCCTTCGACGACGACAGCTTCGACCTCATCACGTGCTTTGAGGCGATCGAGCACGTCCACGGTCAGGATGCCGCCCTCGACGAGCTGCGCCGGGTGCTGCGCCCGGGCGGCATCGTCCTCATGTCGTCGCCCAACCGCGGCGTCTACCCCGCAGGGAACCCCTTTCATGTCCACGAGTTCCAGCCGGCGGAGCTTGAGGCGCAGCTCGCCGGGCGCTTCGCGCATGTGCGGATGTGGCACCAGCAGACGTACGTCGCGTCGATGATGGCCGACGCGCCGCTCTTCGCAGTGGGTGACCCGGCGACCCCCCTGCCGATCGACCTGCGCAAGACGGCTCCGGACACGCTCGGTCGCGAGATCTACACGGTCGCGGCGGCGAGCGATGCCCCGCTGCCCGAGATGGCGCCGGTCGCGGTTGTCGTGCCGCACGGAGAGCTCCAGGAGCTGCAGGCTGCGGCGATGGTGCTCGACCACGACCTCCTCGTGGCGCGGGCCGAGGTCCAGGCGAGCCTCGCCGAGGTGCAGATGGCGAACGTCGCCCAGACCCGCACGCTCGACATGCTCGATGCCGCGCACCACCGGGCCGACGGCCTTGCGCGCCAGCTCGCCGACCATCGGACCTCGATCTCCTGGCGCGTGACCGCGCCCCTGCGCGGCGCCAAGCGCCTCCTGGGACGCTGATCCTGTGACGCGCGCGTCCCGCACCGCCCTGCATCCCGACCTCGCCGCCGAGCTCGAGGGCCCGCCGTGGATGTACGCCTGGCCGCTGGGCCCCGGCGTCACGGCGCCGATCTTCAATCCGGCGCTCCAGCACATCCACCAGACCCGCCTGGAGATGTTCGAGGGTCCGGTCCGCGATGCCATCGCCCAGGCCGGACCGAACGCGACGGTGCTCGATCTGGCCTGCTGCGAGGGCTGGTTCGCCCATCGCATGCTCGACTGGGGCGCCGGCCGCGTCGTCGGCGTGGACATCCGCCCGCGGAACATTCTGCGCGCGCGCCTCGTCCGTGACCAGCTCGGCATCGACCCCGGCCGCCTCGACTTCATCGAGCAGGACGTGATGGCCCTCGATCCGGCGGTCATCGGCACCTTCGACGTCGTCCTCGTCCTCGGTCTCGTCTACCACCTTGAGCACCCGATCGAGGCGCTGCGGATCGCCCGGCGGCTCACCCGCTCGCTCTGCATCGTGGAGAGCCAGCTCACGCGCCAGGACCGGCCGATCATCGCCGGGAACGGCGGCGTCGACGCGTACTTCCTGCGGCCCGCGAGCTTCGCGGCCTTCCCAGAGACCGACAGTGCCGACAACGCGCTCGCCTCCGCCACCGGTGTCGTCAGCCTCGTCCCGAACCGCGCCGCGCTCGTCCAAATGCCGAGCTGGGCGGGGTTCGACCGCGTCGAGCAGCTCGCCGCATCGGCCGGCCACAATCGGCAGTACGTCACGGGCGACCGCGGGCTCGTCGCCGCCTACGTCGATGCGCCCGCTGCCGTCGCGGAGGTCATTGATGGGGACGGCCATCCCGTGCCGCCCGCCGAGCTGTGCAGGCGCATCGGGACCGAAGGCGCGCTCGATCAGGTGCAGGAGCGGTTTCTCAGTCAGGGCGCCGACCTGCGCCGCCGGATCGAGTCGATGCTCCCGAGCGGGTGGTCCTGGGAGGGGCGCACCGCGCTCGACTTCGGCTGCGGCTCCGGGCGCGTCCTGCGGCACTTCATCCCCGAGGGGCTTTCAGGCAATCGCCTGCTCGGCTGTGACATCGACCGCGACGGCGTGGCCTGGATCAACAGTCACCTCCAGCCGCCGCTCGAGGCCTTCACCGTCAAGGAGACGCCCGGACTGCCGCTCGCGGACGGCGCGGTGGATCTGATCTGGGCAGCGTCGGTCTTCACGCACATCACCGACCACTGGGCCGGTTGGCTGCTCGAGCTGCGGCGCGTGCTGCGGCCTGACGGTGTCCTGATCGCGAGCTTCCTCGGTCGCAACATGGGCGAACGGTTCCTCGGCGAGTGGGATGAGGATCGGACCGGGATGAATGTCATCGCCATGGGCAACCCCTGGCACCTAGGCGGCCCCGCCGTGTTCCACAGCGAGTGGTGGCTGCGCTCGCATTGGGGACGCGCATTCGAGGTCGTCACGCTCGACAGCAACGAGGAGCACCCGGACGACCACTCGTGGGTCGCCCTGCGCCCGCGGCCCGACGCGGTGACCGTCGAGGATCTCGTGCGCCCGGATCCGAACGATCCGCGCGAGGTCGCAGCGCTGCGCAAGAACATCGAGCAGCTCCACGCCATCGACCGCGTCATGCGCGGCCGGTAGCGCGCGCCTGCGTCAGACGTCAGCCGAGGCCGAGCTCGGACCGCACGATGGCGGTGACTTCCTTGCCGTCCGCGCGTCCGCGCGTCTCCTTCATGACCACGCCGATGATCACGCCGATCGGCTTCATGTCACCGCCGCGCAGTCGCTCCGCAAGGTCCGGATGTGCCTCGAGCGCCGCGCGCACGACGGGCGCGAGCTCGTCGGCGCCGCCGACGGCCCCGAGGCCCTCCTGCTCGACGATCGCGGCGGGGTCGCCCCCTTCAGCGACGAGCCGGTCAAGAACCTGACGCGCGCCGCCCTGCGTTACGGCACCCGCAGCGACGAGCCCGGCGAGATCGGCGAGCGCCTGCGGCGTGACAGGCGAGGCGGCTGGGTCGTCGCCGTCGACGCGGCCGGCAAGCTCCGCAGCCCAGTTCGCGAGCATCTGCGGCTCGACGTTCGGGGCGGCCGCACGCGCCGCCTCGAAGAAGTCACCGAGCTCACTGCGCCATGACAGGAGCCGTGCGCTCTCGGCGTTCAGTGCGAGTTCGTCGAGGAAGCGCGCCTCACGGGCCGCGGGGAGCTCCGGCATCGCAGCGCGGGCCCGCTCGAGCATCGCCTCGGTGATCGTCACCGGCGGCAGGTCGGGCTCGGGGAAGTAGCGGTAGTCGTGCGCCTCCTCCTTCGAGCGCAGCGACGTGATCGCCTCGGTGCGCGGATCGAAGTGGAGCGTCTCCTGTGTGACCTTGTCCCCTGCTCGCAGGATCGCCTCCTGCCGCGCGATCTCAGCGCGGATGCCGCGCTCGATGAAGCGGAAGGAGTTCATGTTCTTGAGCTCGGTCTTCGTGCCGAGCTCGGTCTCACCGACCGGGCGCAGGGAGATGTTGGCGTCGCAGCGCAGCGAGCCCTCCTCCATGTTCACATCGCTGACGCCGAGCCGGCGAAGCGTCGTGCGCAGCAGGCGCAGCCATTCGCCGGCCTGTTCGGCGGACTCGAGATCCGGCTCCGTGACGATCTCCGCGAGCGGTGTGCCACCGCGATTGAAGTCGACGACCGATGCCTCGGATCCGTGGATCCGGCCGCTGGCTCCGGCGTGGACGAGCTTCGCCGCGTCCTCCTCGAGGTGCACGCGATGGATCCGCACACCCGCGAGCTCGCCGCCCGAACAGAGCGGTTCGTCGAACTGGCTGATCTGGTACCCCTTCGGCAGGTCGGGGTAGAAGTAGTTCTTGCGGTGGAAGATCGACCGCGGTGCGAGCTCGGAGCCGACCGCCATGCCGATCATCAGCCCGTAATGGATCGCCTCGGCATTGGCGACCGGCAGGCTTCCGGGAAGCCCGAGACAGACGGGACACGTGCGGGTGTTGGGCTCCTCGCCGAAGCCCAGCGCGCACGAGCAGAACATCTTCGTGGCGGTCTGCAGCTGGACATGGATCTCAAGGCCGATGACAGCCTCGTACTCGACGGTGCTCATGCGCCTGCTCCCACACGGGCCGGCGACCCATCGAATTCGAGGACCTGCTCCAGCGCATAGGCCGTGTCGAGGAGCCGATTCTCGCTGAACGCCGGCCCCGCGATCTGGAGCCCGACGGGCATCCCCTCCGAAAGCCCGCACGGAATCGAGATCGCCGGGATGCCGGCGAGCGACATCGGGACGGTCAGCACGTCGTTGAGGTACATCGCCAGCGGATCTGCGGTCTTCGAGCCGAGCTCGAAGGCGATCGTCGGGCTCGTCGGCGTGACGATCGCGTCGACCTGCGTGAACGCCTGCTCGAACTCGCGCACGATCAGGGTGCGCACGCGCTGCGCCGTCGCGTAGTACGCGTCGTAGTAGCCGCTCGAGAGCGCGTAGGTGCCGATCAGGATCCGCCGTCGGACCTCAGGACCGAACCCGTCATGCCGGGTCTCGGTGTACATCGAGTCGAGGTCGTCCGCGTCGGCGCGCATGCCGTAGCGCACACCGTCGAAGCGCGAGAGGTTCGACGAGCACTCGGCCGGCGCGAGCACGTAGTACGCGCTCAGGGCCTTGGGCGCCGTCGGCAGCGACACCTGCTCGATGACCGCGCCGAGGTCGCGTGCGTGCTGGAGCGCGGCTTCGAAGGCCGCGAGCACGCCGGGCTCAAGGCCTTCGCCTCCGGCGAGCTCCTCGGGCACGCCGAGGCGCACGCCGTCGAGCCGCTGGGCGCTGGGGAGCGCGATCGTGTCGGGGTGACCGACCGCCGTGGCGTCCTGCGGGTCCGCCCCGGCCATGTGGCGATAGAGCAGGGCCGCGTCCGTGACGTCGCGCGTGAACGGCCCCGCCTGATCGAGCGATGAGGCGAAGGCGATCATCCCGTAGCGCGAGACCGAGCCGTACGTCGGCTTGAGGCCGACGATCCCGCAAAGCGCAGCGGGCTGGCGGATCGAGCCGCCGGTGTCCGTGCCGAGGGCCCACGGAGCGAGCCCGGCCGCGACAGCGGCCGCGCTGCCGCCCGACGAGCCACCGGGGACACGCGTGCGATCCCAGGGGTTGAGCACCGGTCCGAAGGCGGAGTTCTCGTTCGATGAGCCCATCGCGAACTCGTCCTGATTGGTCTTGCCGAGGAGCGTCGCTCCGGCCTCCTCAAGGCGGCGCACCGCGGTGGCGGTGTACGGCGGGAGATAGCCCTCGAGGATACGCGAGCCGGACTGGCTCGGAACCCCTTCGGTGCAGAAGAGATCCTTGACGGCGAGCGGCACGCCGCGCAGCGGGCCGTCGGCCGGCTCGGGGGCGGCATCCGCGACCCAAGTGAAAGCGTTGAGCTCGTCCGCGGCGGCGCGGGCGCGGTAGGCCTCGAAGAGTTCCGTGGGATCGAGCTCGCCGGCGGCGATCGCCCGGGCGGCGCCGGCTGCGGTCAGGTCGAGCATCGCGCTCATCCCGCCTGGGGGCTCGGCACGAGGAAGCCGCCGCCGGACACGGCGGGCGCCTGCGCGAGCGCCACCTCGCGCGGGAGGCTCGGCCGCGGCACGTCGGCGCGCAGCGCGTCCGGGGCGCCGACGACGTGTGCCGTCGGCGGAACGCCTTCGAGATCGAGCTCGCTGATCGTCACGATGTGGTCGAGGATCTTCGAGAGCTCCCCGGTCATGCGGTCCGCCTCGTCGTCAGAGAGCTTCAGGCGCGCCAAACGGGCGACGTGGAGGACGTCATTGCGATCGATCATCGACGGCCGATTCTACGGCGCGGGCCTGAGCTCGGGCTCTACGCCGCCGCGATCGAGCGGGACGGGCCCGTCGGCGTGCAGCGACCACCATGCCGCGACGGTGAGCGCCGCGAACGCCACGATCCCGGCGCACGCGGGCCAGCGGATCTCCACCGCGGCGTTCGACAGGCCCAGCCCGAGTCCCGGCTGCAGCAGGACGACGAGCACCAGAACGATGAAGGCGAGCGGTGCGAGCGCGGCGAGCGCCACGGCGACGTGGAGATTGACGCGGTCGCACACGCCCGTCGCGAGCATCGCGACGAGCACGAGCCCGAGGAGCGCGCAGCCGGCCACGAGCGCGACAGCGAGCCAGCCGAGCGACGACCAGCCCGTGGTGGATGCGCCGGGCGGCCCGGCGAACCAGTCCAGGCTGAGCACGACGAGCAGCGCGATCGCGCTGACGAGGAGCACGACGTCCGGTGCGCGCAGCGGCCTCATGCGTCCTCCCCCACGGCGAGCCGCGCTGCCTTGAGCGTGTTGCGCAGCAGGCAGGCGATCGTCATCGGGCCGACGCCGCCCGGCACCGGCGTGATCGCACCCGCGACCTCGCGCACCGGGTCGAAGTCGACGTCGCCGCACAGCGCGTCATCGACGCGATTGATGCCGACATCGATCACGACCGCCCCGGGCTTCACCCAGTCGGCCTCGACCATGCGCGCGCGCCCCACGGCTGCGATCAGGACGTCGGCCCGCGCGCAGACGGTCGGGAGGCCGACGGTGCGGGAGTGACAGACGGTGACGGTCGCATCCGCGGCCAGAAGGAGCTGCGCCATCGGCTTGCCGAAGAGGTTCGAGCGGCCGAGGACGACGGCCTCGGCGCCGCCGAGCGTCACGCCTGTCTCTGCCAGGAGCAACATCACGCCCTCGGGCGTGCACGGCCGCAGGCCGGGACGCCCGAGAGCCAGGAGGCCGGCGCTCGCCGCCGTCAGGCCATCCACATCCTTGTCGGGGCTGACGAGGCCGGTGAGCGCGACACCGTCGAGCGGCTCGGGCACGGGCAGCTGGCAGATGATCCCGCTGACGCTCGGATCGGCGTTCAGGGCCTCGATGAGGGCCGCGACCTCGTCCTGCGAGGCGCTCGCGGGCAGACGGTGATCGAAGCCGCGGATGCCGACCTCGGCGCAGCCGCGCTGCTTGCCGCCCACATACACGGCGCTGGCCTGGTCCTCGCCGACCAGGATGGTCGCCAGGCCCGGCGGACGACCGTGCGCGCCCGTGAACGCCGCAACCTCCACGGCGAGCTCGGCGCGCAGGCGTCCCGCCACAGCTTTGCCGTCGATGATCGTCGCCGCCATCGTCCGGACCCTACTCAGCCGCGACGCTCGATCGGCGCGTACTCCGCCATGAGCTTGCGCTCTGAGCGATCGGCGGCGAAGCGCACGACGATGACCCCGCCGGGTTCGACGGATGTGACGACACCTTCGCCGAAGGCGGCATGCACGACGTCCTCACCGACACGCCAGCTGCCACCGCCGCCGGTATCGCCCGCCGGAGCGGGGGCACCGGACGTATTACCGGCCGCCCAACTGGTCGCGCGCGGGCGCGGGGCCGTGCCGCCGATGGATGCCGCGCGCGCCGCAGCCCAGCCGCCGCGCGCCTCCTCGCGATCGAGGAGCTCGGGCGGGAGCTCGCCGATGAAGCGGCTCGGCATGCCGTAGGTCGCCGCGCCGTAGACGTTGCGCTGGCGGGCCGACGTCAGCGTCAGGTTGCGCATGGCGCGCGTGATTCCCACGTAACAGAGCCGCCGCTCCTCCTCGATCGAGCCTTCGTCGATCGAGCGGGAATGCGGAAAGAGCCCTTCCTCGCAGCCGAGGATGTAGACGATCGGGTATTCGAGGCCCTTGGCGTTGTGCAGCGTCATGAGGGTCACGAGACCGGAGTCGTCCTGGCGCGTGTCCGCATCGGCGACGAGCGCGATTTGCTGGAGGAAGACGTCGAGCCGGTCCTCCCCCTCCTCCGCCGTCGCGTCGAACTCACGCGCAACCTCGACAAGCTCCTGAAGGTTCTCGATGCGCCCCTGCGCCTCGATCGTGCGCTCGGCCTCAAGCCAGTCGTAGTAGCCGGACTCGTGCAGCACGGCGTCGATCAAGTCGCCGACGGGGACGTGGTCGTCGGATCGCGCCCGCAGCGCCCCCATCGTCTCCATGAAGCGCCCGATCGACTTGACGGCTGCCGCACCGAGCCCCGGGACCTCCGCCGGACTCGCCGCGGCCTCCCAGATGCTGATCCCCATGGTGTTCGCATGCGAGAGGACGCGCGAGAGCGACGTCTGACCGATGCCGCGCCGCGGCGTGTTGGCCACGCGCTGGAAGCTGACCGCGTCCTGCGGGTTGGCGAGCAACGTCAAATAGGCGACCGCGTCCTTGATCTCGGCGCGCTCATAGAACTTCGTGCCGCCGATGATCTGGTACCCGATCTCGCGCCGGATCAGCGTGTCCTCGAGCACCCGGGACTGCGAGTTCATCCGGTAGAAGACCGCGATCTCGCTGCGCGAAAGGCCCTCGTCGACGAGGCGCTCGATCTCGCCGGCGACGTAGCGCGCCTCCGCGTGCTCGTCGTCGAGCTCGCGCACAACGATCGGATCACCGGTGCCGAGCTCGGTGAAAAGGTGCTTCTCCATCTGCGCGCGGTTGTTCGCGATGACGGCGTTGGCGGCGTCGAGGATGGTCTGCGTCGAGCGGTAGTTCTGTTCGAGCTTGACCGTGACCGCGTCGGGGAAGTCGTCCTGGAAGTCGAGGATGTTGCGGATGTCGGCGCCGCGGAAGCCGTAGACCGACTGCGCATCGTCGCCGACGACCATGAGGTTGCCGTGCTCGCCCGCGATCTGCTGGAGCAGCTCGTACTGCGCGTGGTTCGTGTCCTGGTACTCGTCGACGAGCACGTAGCGGAAGGTCGCGCGGTAGCGGTCGCGCACCTCGGGGAAGAGCCGCAGGACGTCGACCGTCCGACCGATCAGGTCGTCGAAGTCCATCGCGTTCATCCGGTGAAGCGCACGCTCATAGAGCGCGTAGACATCCGCGACCGTGCGCTCGAAGTAGTCGCCGACCTGCTCGCTGTACGCAGCGGCGTCGCGCAGCTTGTTCTTCGCGTCGGAGATCTGATGCTGGATCGCCGACGGGGTGAAGCGCTTGATGTCGAGGTCGAGCTCCTCGATGCACTGCTTCACGAGGCGGCGACTGTCGGACTGGTCGTAGATCGTGAACTGGCGGGTGTAGCCGAGCCGCGGCGCCTCGGCGCGCAGGATGCGCGCGCAGGCGGCGTGGAAGGTCATGACCCACATCGATCGCGTCGAGTGGCCGAGCAAGACCTCGACACGCTCGCGCATCTCCTGCGCCGCCTTGTTCGTGAAGGTGATGGCGAGGATCTCCCCCGAGCGGGCGTGACCGCTGCCGATGAGCCAGGCGACACGGTGCGTGAGGACGCGGGTCTTACCGGAGCCCGCCCCAGCGAGGACGAGCAGCGGGCCATCACCGTGCGCGACGGCCGTGCGCTGGGGGTCGTTGAGGCCGGTGAGCAGGTGCTCGAGATGCGCGGATGCGGGTGCGTCGGCCATCGGTCATCGAGCATAGGACGGAGAGCGGCGGCCGCCTCTACCCTGAGCGATCATGGCGACGCTCTCCGATGAGGTCCGCGCCTCCTGCGCGGCGATCGCCGCCACAGCGCGCTCCGTGCGGATCGACACCGAAGCGCTCGCGGCGCTCGATCCGGGGCCACCGCCCGCCCTCGATCGCGAGCGACACTACCTCGAAGGCGCCGCACCCGACGTCGCTGCCTACTTCCTCACGCTCGACACGGTGAACTTCGGGTCGGGATGGTTCCCGACGCTGCGCAAGCGGCGCGGGTCGTCCGGCTACTTCACAGTGGCGTGGGCGCTCGCCGACCGGTTCCGCGACGCAGGCCCGTGGTCGAACGCGCAGCTGCGCACGCTGCGCACCGAGGAGATCGCCGACACGCTCGGCCAACCACGCGATCACGAGCTGATGGCGCTCTACGCCCAGGCGCTGCGTGATCTCGGCCGCTTCCTCGGCGACCGCCACGCGCTCGATCTGGTGGCGCTGGCGGGTGGCTCGGCGTCGGCCCTCGCTCGCACCCTCGCGGACGGCATGGCCTTCTACGACGACCGCGCGTTCTACAAGCGCGCGCAGATCGTCCCATCGAACCTCGCGCTCGCCGGCGTCGCGCACTTCGACGACCTCGATCGCCTGACGATCTTCGCCGACAACCTCGTCCCCCACGTCCTGCGTCACCAGGGGGTGCTCGTCTATGAGGAGCGCCTCGCCGCGCACATCGACGCAGGGCGCCCGCTGCGACCTGGCGCGCAGGAGCGCGAGATCCGCGCCTGCGCCGTCCATGCCTGCGCCCTGATCGCGGCGCGCCTCGGGCTCTCCGAGCAGGAGCTCGACCACCGCCTGTGGATGCTCGGCCAACGGCCCGAGATCAAAGCGCATCCGCGGCATCGCTGCCGCTGCGTGGCCTACTGAGGTCAGCCGCCGGCGGGGCTGCGACCGCGCACCGGGCGCAGCGGGCGCACCTGTGCGGGCGGCTCCTCGCCGGCTGCCGCTGCGAGGCGCGTCTCAAGCTCGAGAATCCGCGCCGACAGGTCGCGGATCGCATCGGCCACCGGGTCGGGCAGGTGAATCCAGTCGGCGTCGGCCCCTTCCGGGCGCTCGCCGTCGACGCGCACCACGTGCCCGGGGTTGCCGACGACGGTGGCGTTCGAGGGCACGTCGGTGATCACAACACTGTTGGCGCCGATCTTCGCGCCGTCGCCGATCTCGATCGGGCCCAGCAGCTTCGCGCCCGACCCGACGACAACGTTGTCGCCGACGGTGGGGTGGCGCTTGCCGGCCTCAAACCCGGTGCCACCGAGGGTGACGCCCTGGTAGAGCGTGACGTCGTCGCCGATGCGCGCCGTCTCGCCGATCACGACGCCGGTGCCGTGGTCGATGAAAAGTCCCTCGCCGATCTGGGCGGCCGGGTGGATCTCGATGCCGGTGAACGCGCGCGTCAGGTAGGCGAGCGAGCGCGGGGCGAGCGGGACACCGGCCTCGTGCAGCGCATGTGCGACGCGGTGGACGAGGAGGGCGTGGACGCCCGGCCACGAGGTGAGGATCTCCAGAGAGGAGACGCCACGCGCCGCAGGGTCGCGGTCGTGGGCGGCGCGCACGTCACGGCGCACTTCACCTGCCACGCGGCGGAGAGTTCCAAGGCCCAGCACACGCTCAGGGTACCCGCGCCGACGCGCCGGGATGCAATCAGGCGGCCGGAGCGAAGAACGGTGCCGACATGTAGCGCTCACCCGAGTCGGGGAGCACGACGACGATGCGCTTGCCGGCGGACTCCGGGCGCGCCGCGACCTGCATCGCGCCCCAGAGCGCGGCGCCGCACGAGAGCCCTGCCAGCACCCCTTCGCGGGAGGCTGCAAGGCGCGCGGTCTCGATCGCCGCTTCATCGGGGACCGCGATGACCTCGTCGAGGATCTCGCGGTTGAGGACCGCCGGGACGAAGCCCGCCCCGATCCCCTGGATCCGGTGCGGTCCCGCGGAGCGGCCGGAGAGCACCGCCGACGACTGCGGCTCGACCGCGATCACGAGTGCACGCGGATTGACCGCCTTGATCGCCTCACCTGCCCCGGTGATCGTGCCGCCGGTGCCGACCCCTGCGACGAGCACGTCAACCTTGCGGTCGAGCGCCTCGAGGATCTCAGGGCCGGTCCCCGTGCGGTGCGCCTCGGGGTTGGCGGGGTTCGAGAACTGGTCGGGCAGAAAGTGGCCGGGTTCGTCCGCAAGCGCCCGGGCGGCGCTCACCGCCTCGTTCATGCCGCCCATCGACTCGACGACTTCGACGCGAGCGCCATACATGCGCAGCAGCAACTCGCGCTCACGGCTCATGCCCTGCGGAAGAAAGATCCGCAGGTCGTACCCGCGTGCGGCACAGACGAAGGCGAGCGCGATCCCGGTGTTCCCGGACGTCGCCTCGACGATCGTCGTCGACCCCGGCTCGATCAGGCCGTCGCGCTCGGCCGCCTCGATCATCGCGACGCCAATGCGGTCCTTCACGGATCCCCCGGGATTGAGCGCCTCGAGCTTTCCGTAGAGCTCGATGCCACGGGCGTCGGCGTCAGGGCCCAGCAGCCGCGCGAGCCGCAGGATCGGCGTGCGACCTACGAGCTCCGCAATGTTGATCGGGATTCGGCCCATTGACCGCCCAATCTAGAGCACCCGGTGGGCCGTCCGCCAACCAGGAGAGCGGTCAGCCGCCATCGGCGGCCGTCGGGCGGTCCCACTCCTCGGCATAGATGACATGCGCCGGATTGACGGCGATGCGCTTGCCCTTGCGGTCGGCGTCTATCACGCGCCCCTCGCCGAGCCGCGCCGCGACCTCCTCAATCGGCAGATCGCTCGCGAGCCACTCGCCGTCGACGAACACCAACCTTGAACCCATGGCCCTAGTCCTATTCCACGCGTCGGTCAGCGACCGAGCGCCCAGTCCCAGAGCATCACCATGGGGACCGCGGCGACCACCCCGGCGAGCCACGAGATCGCGAAGCCGAGCAGCATCGGGATCGCGATCACGAGGACGACGAACGAGGCCACCGCGATGGCCGATCCGAACCGCCGCGCCGGGCGGCCACCGCGACGCCCCCGGCGCAGCATCAGCGCCTCACTTCCAGCCCGGCGTCCCCGGCCCGAGCATCGCCCGGTCCTCACGGTCGACGGTCAGCGGCCGCTTGTAGGAGATGTCGTCGCGGCTGGGCAGGCTCGGGTTCCCGATCTGCTCGATCTGCGCGTAGATCTCCGCATCGGTGCTCCAGGCCACCGTGATCATCCGCGCGGCGATCGCCCAGCGCCCGTCACGGCACTCGAAGCGGTCGATGTACCGCCCGCCGAAGATCTGCGTCATCGCGGCGGAGTCCATCGGGCGCTCGACCATCTGGTAGTACGACTCGACGTGCGCGACATCGTTGTCGAGGTCGAGGTCGATCGTCGTGTTGGTGACGTAGTGCTGGACGTACTGGTCCTGGAGGTAGCCGCGAACCCAGCCGTCCGGGCCCTCGTACCCGTTGACCCAGTCGACGAGGCCGTGCCCGCTGCCCGTGTAGCCGATGTGGTCGTCGCGCGCATCGTCGTGGTAGACGCTTTTGGCCAGCTCCGAGTCCTGCCGGTCGATCCCGCGCGAGAAGCGGTTGATCGCCTCGCGGATCGCCTCCTTCGCAAGCAGCTCATCCATCAGGCGCTCGCGGGTCTTCGTCATCTCCGTCGTAGCCATGGCCCTCTCCTCCACTCGTGGTCGGCTGGCTTCAGCGCCACGCTACCGCAGGCCGAGGGCCCTGTGGGATGGGTATCGTCCGCCGCCGCATGGCGCGCTACGAGGTATCCCACAGGCACGAACTCACCGCCGAGGACATGGACGACTTCGGGCACCTCAACCAGGCGCGGTACCACCACATCATCGGGCGTGCCCGGCGCCGGTTCCTCTTCGGCCCCTTCGTCCCGGACCCGATGGCGCTCGACCACCCCACGCCGAACGGGCACTTCGTCCTCGCGCGCGTCGAACTCGACTATCACCGCGAGGTCGTCATGGAGGACGGTTGGGTCATCGCACGCGCGTGGCTCGAGCGGATGGGATCGAAGAGCATCACCGTCGCCAATGACGTCGTGCGCCCGGATGGCACCGTCGCGGCATCCGGCCTCACGATCATGGTCGCGTGGGACCCCGAGGCGCGCTGTGCTCGGGAGATCAATGCGCCCGAGCGTGCGGTCTACAGCGGCACCTGAGCGCCGCCGCAGACCGCACACCGCCGTCCGCTCGGCGCGCGGGCGCTCGCCGCTGATCGCGCGTCCGGCCAGGTAGCCGAAGGTGATCGCGATGCCGAGCGTGTTGCCGCCGGACCAGTAGCCGCTGCCGGCCGGAGAAGCGACGCAGTTCCCGACGCCGTAGAGGCGAGCAACGGGCGTCCCACCCGAGCGCAGCACGCGGCCGACCGTGTCGGTGCGCGGGCCGCCCTTGATGTCGAGCGTGCCCGCCGCGACGATGATCGCGCAGTACGGGCCGACGTCGGCGAGCGGATACATCGTCTTGTTCGGGTGGTTGCCCGGGCGCACGAAGCCCGTGCAGTCGAGCTCGCTCGACTCCGCGCCCCGCGCGAAGTCTTCGTCCACTCCGGTCGTGGCGAAGCGGTTGAAGCACTCCTTCGTCGCGACGAGGTTCTGCGCGAACCCGGGGTCGAGTGCGACGCCGCCGGTCACCTCGGCGAGGCCCGCAAGGCGCGCGGCGACGTTCGCGGGCCTGAGACCCTGGCTTCAGCTACCGGTGAGGACGCCGGTGATGTCGTAACTGCGCAGGTAGATGCCGGACCCGCCAAACCTCAGGTAGCAGTTCAGAGCAATGCGGTTGAGACCTGCCGCTGCGGTGAAGCTTCCTGTGAGCGCGAGCTGCTCATGCTCAGCCTGAGCGAGGTCGCCGCTGATGGCGGGATTGGATGCGGAGATGCCTCCAGGCCCATACATGGAGCAGGCGAAGCTGTTCGCAACGCCGGCGTCATTCTCCCTTTCAAAGGAACCACTGAAGTTCACGATCATGCGTCCCGCGAATGGCGCGTTGATCTCTGTCTCGACCACATACGTGGGCGTTCCAGAGACGATCATCTCGCTGTTCGCGCTGAAGGCGAACGAGAATGTCGGTGAAGCGAGTCCGGTGCCGGTGAGCACCCCGACCCCAGAGCCAGCGTTGTGAACTGTCGATGCGTTACCAGCGCTCGACGTCGAGACGGCGCTGCACGCAGGTCGCGCGATCCGCATTGGCTCTTGACGGCTAGTCGCGCAATGACCACAGCCCGGTCTCGTCGGCGAAGCCGGAGGCCAGCGTGAACTTGAAACGCTTCAGCGTGCTGGTGGCGCCAACTTCGAACGGCAGACAGCCTTTCCCGCTCTCGCCGGGCGCGAGTTTTAGCGTGGATGAGAACCCGTCGCTGCACGGCCCTTCGAGAACGATTGTGCCTTGCGCCTGGCGGTCGTCGCCATAGACCACGACCGCCCCGTTGCTTGGCGAGTCCGAATAGCTCGACGAGCCAACGTTGGTCAGGCGCAGCACGATGCCGACGTAGCGTTTGCCGCTGGCAGGTGAATCGAACTCGCCGGTCGGCATCGGATCGAGGACCTCGACGACGGTGACCTTGACCCTTTCGGCGTCGTCCTGGCCGGTAAGCGTGATGGCGTCGCCAACTTTGGCGACCGTCGGGGCGACCGGCTCCGCCTCTTCGGCTGGTTCAGCCTTGTCGGCCGGCTGGTCGCTGGCGCCCTCGTCGGCGAGAAGACTCTCCTCGGCGGCGGTTGTGTTAGCCGCCGCGTCGGCGGCGGTCTTGGTCCTTGGCGAGCCGCCGCAGGCGCCGAGCAGCGTGAGCGTCAGCGCGCCGATGCACGCCAATATCAACAAACGTGAAAGGGAGGACGCGGCCCACATGGCGTCAGTCTACCTGTGAAGATGGTTAAGACGCAACCCCGACAGCGCACACGCTGCGCGAGTGGAAAGGTGTGGCCACTCACTTGTAAGCTTGTGCCGCGTGGCCGAACGGGTGACAGTGACGGCGGGGGGCTGATGGCGATGGTCGGCCGTGTACGCTGCCCGCGCTGCGACGAGCGCGTGCGCCGCGACGCGAAGGTCTGCCGCTTCTGCGGACACGAGCGTCTGCCCGACCTCGGTGCTCCCGAGCGGGCGATCGCCGCCGAGCGGCGCGGCGCACCCGCTGGACCGCCCGCGCCGCCGCAGGCACCCGCCACGGCGACGCTCCCGGCGGGCGCCAAGCTCCCGTGGCGCGGCATGCGCTGGTACCGCTCGTGGTGGGTGCGCGGGCCGGTGCTCGCGCTCGTGCTGGTCGACGGCGGGCTGACGGCGCTGACGCCCGAAGAGTGGGTCGACGAGGCGATAGCGGTGCGCGTTATCTCCGGCGCAGCCATTTTCTTCATCGGCGGCCTGATGGTGTTCGCGCTAGTCCCCTGGGCGTTCAAACGGCTTATCAAGCGCCCGTCGAGCTACCCGCGTGTGCTGCTGAGCTTTCCGCTCATGCTGCTCGTGTGGGTGGGCGTGCACGGGATGGACCTCCGCCGCGCCGAGCTGAACCCGAACGCGCCTTCGATTCTTCAGAGCACCACCGAGACGCAGCGTCAGCGCCAGCTGGCCGACGACCGCGCCGCGTTCGGGTCGTGGCTGACGACATACTCGTCATCGGTCGACACGCGCGTCGAGGCGCTCGCCAAGCTCAACCGCTGGGCTAGACGCGATGAGCCGTTCTCAGCGCAGGGCCAGGAGCGACTGCAGGAAATTCTCGCGCTCGCTCGCAAGTTCCGCCGGCAGACGCTGGACCTCGACGAGAACCCATACATCGCCGACGCTCTGCCGCTGATGCTCCGCGACGCCACCACCCTGCTCGCCGGCGTGCGGCTCCTGGTGCAGATGCCCGACTCACCCGGTCAGGCGGAAGCCAAACGCGTGCGCGCCGACAAGCTGTTCGAGCGCTCCCAGGAGTCCGGGACGAAGGCCGTCGAAATGGTCGACAAGGTCTACATCGACTTCGGCGGCCGCGAAGCCTTCCCCTAGCAGGCCGCCGCCTCCGACCGGCAGTTTCGCGAAGCCCAGCGGGCGAAATAGCCGCTGACGCGCATTGGTGGAGCAGCTCGAAGAGCGCGCCGACCGTCAGCTCATCAAGGCGCCGAAGCGGCGTACCGATGCGCTGCGCGCCAGCCGGCTCGCGAAGGGCGCCCCACAGCGGGCTGCCCGACAGAAATAAGCGGCGCCGCGCGGCTGCGCTCGTAGCTGCCCGCGCAGCAGCAATGCCATCCGGCTCAAGTGAAGGGGAAGTCCGATTGACGGACGCTTGGATCAGGCTTCATCGGGGGGGAGTGGCAGCGGCGAGGGGGACGCCCAGCCGCAGGGTGCAGCACGTCGTTCGCACGAGGCACATCACACGCGGGGGTATCCCCAAGAACTCCGGTACACCGGAGTCGGCGGGTTCTCTCGCGCTGGCAAACGAGGCATGATCGCGGCCTCGTTCCAGATCGCCCTTAGAGCATGGTCTTGGATTGTCTAACGGGGGATGACCACCGCCCCTACGACGCCGCTGGGCCGATCTATAGCCAGTCTATAGCCAGTCAGGGTGCCCCTAGATGCTCCCAGACGCGCTCAAACGCTCATTACGAATCGCTCGCATCCCCTGCAAACACCTGAGAAACCGCGCTGCAGACGGGGATCGCGCAAACCGCTGAATCAGATGTAGTACATCGCCGAGCCGCCTTGGGCGCGCTCGCGCTCGATGACGTCGGCGATCGTCGTGGTGGCGAGGACCTCGCGGGCTGCTGCAGCCGCGTCGGCGAAGATGCCCTCGCTGTCATGGCCGAGCGGGCCGTCGAGCAACTCGACGATCTCGAGGACCGTGATCTCGGACGGGTCACGGGCGAAGGTGTAGCCGCCCTTCACCCCGCGCTGGCTCTTCAGGACACCGGCACGCCGCAAGGTGGCGAAGAGCTGCTCAAGGAACTGGGCGGGGATCTCGCGACGCCGGGAGAGCTGGCCGATCGAGACCGGCCCGTCCCCCGAGGTGCCGAGCTCGGCCAGCGCCTGGAGTGCGTACGGGGACTTGGTGGTGATCGAGATCATCGGCTCTACTCTCGCTCGCGATCCTATGGCACGCCGCGGAATGCTCGTAGAGCTGGTGCTGCGCTTCGGCCCGCCCGTCGTGGTGATGGGCGCGATCTTCGCCGTCAGCGCCCAGTCGGACGTGGACTCCGGACTCGGCGTGGTCGACGCAGTGGGGCGCAAGCTCATCCACATGGCCGAGTTCGCGCTGCTCTTCCTGCTGTGGTTGCGGGCGCTGCGCGGACGGGCAGGCCTCGCGGCCCTGATCGCGATCGGCTACGCGGCCACCGACGAGGTGCACCAGACCCTCGTGAGCGGACGCCACGGCACGCCCGTCGACGTCTTCATCGACGCGGGCGGTGTGCTCCTCGTTTGGTACGTCCACCAGCGCATCTCGAGCCGCCGCGCGGCCCGGGGTGCGGGCTCCTAGATCCAGCCGCGCTCGTTGGCCATCAGGACGGCCTGAGCGCGGTCGACAGCGCCGAGCTTGCCGTAGATGTTGTGGAGGTGTGTGCGCACGGTGCTCGTCGAGAGGTCGAGCGCGAGGGCGATCTGCTTGTAGACCTTGCCTTCGGCGAGGTGGCGCAGGACGTCGAGCTCGCGCATCGACAGCGGACACGGCTCGATCGTCCGCAGGCGCGCCGCCTGCGCGAACGGCAGGTCGACCATGATGGCGCGCAGGTCCTCGCGGTCGAGACCGACGACGGCGGCGCAGCGGAGCATCTCCTGCGGCGAGACGATCCCGCCCTGTCCGTAGTGGGCGAGCATGTCCGCGAGCCGCACGAACGCGGCCTCCCCGGTCGCATCGATCGCGTGGTGCCGCTCGATCACCGCAGCCACCGAGCCCGGCAGGCCCCAGCGGCGGGCGAGCACCCCGCCGACCAGCGCATGATCGACGCCGAGCTCAGCGCGCTCACAGGCCATGCGCTCCTCGGGCGTGCGCGCCCCCTGGTGGACGCGGTTCGGGTACCCCGCGTACGCGTGCATCAGGACGAGCTTGCCGAGGTCGTGCAGCAGCGCGGTGACGAGCAGCCGGTCGGGGTCGGGGAAGCCACCCTCCGCGGCGAGCCGTGCGGCGGCACGCTGCGTCGTGAGCGCGTGCAGCCGAAAGCGCTCAGGTATCACGTCCCAGACAGCGTGGCGTTCGAAGAAGTCGAACGTGCGCACATCGGCGGCGACCGCTGCGACGCCCTCGGGGCTGAGCAGCTGGGTGGCCTGAGCAGCAGAGTCGACCCGGCCGGCTTCGAGCCCGTCGAGCGCGTTCGCCGCCCGTAGGACGGCGACCACCAGGGCGACGTCGCTCTCGACCGCGGTCAGGAGCTGGGCCGACGGGGCCGGCCCGTCACCGACGATGCGCAGGACGCGGTCACGCGACGCGCTCAGCGCCGGGAAGTCATCGAGCGCTTCGAACGCCATCGTCAGGCGTCGTCCGTGGCCGTGGTTCTGCTCCACCGGGGACTCCCCCGGGACGGCGACGCGAAGCGCTGGTGCGGTCATGGTCTGAGGCATCGTCTCGTCAACTCCCTCTGCGGAGCCAGGCGGAATGCCGGCCCACTGGAGCTATCGGCACATTGAACTGCGCGCAGAATGCCGCTTGTGTGAGGTGCCGCACGCAAGCGGCAACTGCGTGTGCTAGGCCGAGATGGCGTCGAGGCGCCGCAGCGTCTCGTCGCGACCGAGCACGGCGAGCGTCTCGAAGATGCCCGGCGAGACGGTCGTCCCGGCCACGGCGACGCGCAGCGGCTGATAGAGCTGCTTGGGCTTGATCTCCAGACCCGCGAGCACGCGCCCGAGCGCCTCCTCGATCGGCTCCGGTGTCCACTGCTCATCCGCAACGAGGGCGAGTGCGGCGCGCGCCTCCGTGACCGCGGCGCGGCCGCCGTCGTCGAGCCAGCGCTCACGCGCCGCCGGATCGTCCGACGGGCCGTCGTAGAAGAAGCCGCAGAGCGGCCAGAAGTCCGCGAGGGTCTGGATCTTCTCCTCGGAGATCGCCACCGCCGGCCCGAGACCGTCGTGGCCGGTGAACGCCTCAAGGCGCGTGGTGAGCTCCTGCGTGCCGAGCTCGCGCAGGTGCCGCCCGTTGACCCAGCGCAGCTTCTGCTCGTCGAAGCGTGCGGGGTTTTTCGAGACTCGGGAGACGTCGAACCGCGTGATGAGATCCGGGGTGCTGATGATCGTCTCGTCGTCCTGGTCCCCCCAGCCGAGGAGCGCCAGGTAGTTGCGCACCGCCTCGGGGAGATATCCCGCATCGCGCAGGTCCTGGACGGACGCGGCCCCGTGGCGCTTGGAGAGCTTCGCCCCGTCCGCCCCATGGAGGAGCGGCAGGTGCGCGTAGATCGGGCGAGGCGCGCCGATCGCCTCGAGGACGAGGAGCTGCTTCGGCGTGTTGGAGATGTGATCCTCGCCGCGGATCACATGCGTGATCTCCGCGTCATGGTCGTCGATCGCGACCGCGAGGTTGTAGAGCGGGCTGCCGTCGGCGCGCGCGATCACCGGGTCGTCGAGATGGACGTGCTGGAAGACCGTGTCGCCGCGGATGAGGTCGTGGACGACCGTCGCGCCCTCGTCCGGGACGCGCAGACGCACCGCGCCCTCGCGCTCGTCGGCCCCGCGGTAGCCGCGATCGGCCCCGTGGATCTCCTTCCACACGCGCACGTCGTCGCCGGTCGCGCTCGTGCGGTACGCCTTGCCCTCCTCGAGCAGGCGCTCGATCACCAGACGATGGCGCTCCTGCGCGTCGTTCTGCGACAGGGGGCCCTCATCCCAGTCGAGCTCGAGCCAGCGCAGGGCCTCGAGGATCTGATCGACGTTCTCCGGGGTCGAGCGTTCGCGGTCGGTGTCCTCGATCCGCAGGACCATCCGACCACCCGCGCCGCGGGCCGCCAGCCAGTTGTAGAGCGCTGTGCGAGCGCCTCCGATGTGCAGGGGGCCGGTGGGGCTGGGAGCGAAGCGGACACGCATACCGATAGGAATCTAGGGAATGACGCGATCGAACCCTCATTCATGCCCATGCTGATCGGCGCGCACGTCTCCCCCGCCGGTGGCCCGGCGAAGGCGATCGAGCGCGGCAGCGCGCTCGGCGCTCGGTCCATCCAGATCTTCAATCAGAACCCGCGCGCCTGGAAGCCGACGATCTACACCGATGAGCAGATCGAGGCGTACCGTGCCGCGGCGCAGGCGAGCGCCATCGACGCCCTGCTGATCCACGCGGTCTACCTGCTCAACGCCGCCAGCGAGGACCCGGAGATCCGTGAGAAGACGCTCGTGTCGCTCAGCGCATCGCTACGCGCCGGGGACGCGCTCGGGGCGACCGCGGTGGTCCTCCACCCCGGGTCGGCGAAGACCGGCGAGGTCGGGCCCGCGATCGAGCGTGCCGGGGCGGTCATCCGCGAGGCCCTCGCGCAGTCCGAGCACTGCGCGCTGCACCTCGAGAACACCGCGGGCGCCGGCGGGACGCTCGGCCGTTCCTGGGACGAGCTCGGCGGCCTGATCGAGGCGGCGGGTGGCGACGCGCGGCTCGGCATCTGCCTCGACTCGTGTCACCTGCTCTCCTCGGGCGTCGAGATCCGCACGGCCGACGCTCTCACGGAGGCGATCGACGCGTGCGAGCGCGCCGTCGGCCCTGGGCGCCTGGGCTCGCTCCACCTCAACGACAGCCAGTACCCGCTCGGGTCGAACCGCGATCGTCACGCCGACATCGGCGCCGGCGAACTCGGCCTCGACGGGGCGCGCGTCTTCCTCAGCGAACCGCGCTTTCAGGAGCTGCCGTGCGTCCTTGAGACCCCCGGTCCGGACCGTAAGGGTCCGCCGGCTGAGGAACTCGCCCTCTGCGCGAGACTGCGCGACGAGGGCCTCGCCGCACGCGCCTGAGCCTCAGGCGGCGGTGCGCAGGGCGGCCGGGCCGAGCAGCTGCTCGAGCTCGGCGCGCAGCGACGGCGTCGCCGTGACGCGGTAGTCGTCGCCGAGGCGCAGAGTGCGGGGCCCGCCGCTCGTCACGAGGTCGAGGACGACTTCGCTCTCGCCGGCGTGATTGCCGAGGACGTGCTTGATGTCCTCGATGATGCGCGCCGTGAGGCCGCCGCCCGCCGCGTCGATCTGGAGCCGCAGCGCCTGCGGCCCCTGGGGAAGCGCTGCCGCACGCTCGCGGGCGGCCTCGACCTCCTCGGTGCTCGGCTCGAAGCGCTGGATCTTCTGCACGACGACGACGGTCTTCTGCTTGTCCTTGTGATCTACGCGGCCCTTGACGAGCACGACCTCATCGACGGCGAGCAGCTCCTCGTTGTCGTTGAGGACCTTCTCGAAGAGGAGGAGCTCGACCTCGCCTTCGAGGTCGCCGAGGCCGGCGAACATCATGTGCGAGCCGGACTTCGTGCGGATTCGCTTGGCCGCCGTGATGATGCCGCCGACGAGGACGGAGTCGCCGTCACGACGGTTCGCGAGCTCCGCGAGGCTGCAGTCCACCGCGTCGTCGAGCGCCTCGCGCACCTCCTTGAGCGGGTGCATCGAGATGAAGAGGCCGATGGCCTCCTTCTCGATCGCGAGCAGCTCGCGCTGGTCGAACTCCTCGAGCGGAATCGGCGGATGGACCTGGGCGAGCGGCGGCGCGTCGGTCGGGCCGTCGTCGAGCATGTCGAAGATCGACGCTTGCCCGATCTGCGCGTCGAGCTGTGACTGCTGGCCGGCGGACTGCGCCTGCTCGAGCACCATGAGCATGCCCTTGCGCGTCGCACCGGTCGAGCCGAAGGCACCGCACTTCACGAGCGCCTCGATCGCGCGCTTGTTGACGTGACGAGCATCGACGCGCGAGCAGAAGTCCCAGATCGAGGTGAACGGGCCGCCGGTGGTGCGCGCCTCCTTGATCGCCTCGACCGCCTGGTAGCCGACGCCCTTGACGGCATCGAGACCGAAGCGGATGTCGCCGTCGACGACGACGAATTCGTGGTCGGAGAGGTTGACATCGGGCGGCAGGATCGCGATGCCCATGTCCTCGCAGCGCGCGGCGAAGAACGGCACCTTGTCCTTCGTGTCCATCACCGAGGAGATGAGCGCCGCCATGTACTCGGCTGGGTAGTTCGCACGGAGCCACGCCGTGCGATAGGAGATCAGCGCGTAACACGCGGCGTGCGACTTGTTGAAGGAGTAATCCGCCGACTTCTCGTTCGTCTTCCAGATCCACTCGACGACGGATGGGTCGACGCCGGACGCCTTGCAGCCTTCGCGGAACTCGGGCTCGAGCTTCGCCATCGCCTCGCGGTTCTTCTTGCCGATCGCCTTGCGCAGGTCGTCCGCCTTGGCGCCGCTGAATCCACCGAGCGTCGTGGCGATCTGCATCGCCTGCTCCTGGTAGAGGATCACGCCGTAGGTCGGGCCGATGATCGGCGTGAGGCGCTCGTCGGGGATCGAGACGCTGTCCGGCGAGCGCTTGCCGCGCGCGTACGTGGGGATCTGATCCATCGCGCCCGGCCGGTAGAGGGCGACGAGCGCGACGAGGTCGTCGAACTCCGTCGGGCGCACCTTGCGCAGCGCCTCCTGCATCCCCTCGGACTCGAACTGGAACACGCCGACCGAGTCGCCGCGGGCGAGCATGTCGTACGTCAGGCCGTCGTCGAGCGGCAGCGTCGCCATATCGGGGCGCTCGCCGGTCGAGCGCTCGATGATGTCGAGCGCGTCCTCGATGACGTCGAGGTTGCGCAGCCCGAGGAAGTCCATCTTCAGCAGGCCGATCTCCTCGACCGGCTTCATGGAGAACTGTGTGACGAGCTTGTAGACGCGGTTGCCCGCCTCGTCCGTCGTATTGGCGTCGGCGAGTTGCACCGGGACGACGTCCGTCAACGGGCGGTCGGCGATGACGACGGCGGCGGCGTGGATCGACGCGTTGCGCACGATGCCCTCAAGGCCCTGCGCCGTGTCGATGATCTGCCGGGCGATCGGGTCGGCGTCGCGCGCCTCGCGCAGCGGCTCGCCATCCTCCAGGCACTGCTCGAAGCTCGTGGCACGCCCCTGCTCGGGCTCCGGGATGAGCTTCGCAAGGCGATCGCCGACGCCGTAGTCGTGGCCGTGGACGCGCGCGGCATCGCGGGTCGCCGCCCGCGGGAACATGCGGCCGAAGGTGATGATCTGCGCGACGCGGTCGCGGCCGTACTTCTCGGTCACGTAGCGCATGACCTGCTCGCGGCCGCGGACCGAGAAATCGATGTCGATGTCCGGCATCGACACGCGCTCGGGGTTGAGGAACCGCTCGAAGAGCAGGTCGTAGCGCAGCGGATCGACGTCGGTGATCCGCAGCGAATAGGCGACGATCGAGCCCGCGGCGGACCCACGTCCCGGACCCACGGCGATGCCGTTCTCGCGCGCCCAGCTGACGAAGTCCCAGACGATGAGGAAGTAGGCGTTGAAGCCCATGCGGTCGATGACCCCGAGCTCCATCTCCATCCGCTCGATCGCCGCGCTCGGAACGGGATCGCCGTAGCGGGCGCGCAGGCCCTCCTCGACGCGCTCGCGCAGATGGAGCCGCTCATCCTGCCCTTCCGGGAGAAATCGCGGGATGAGGTACTTTCCGAGCTCCAGCTCGATGTCGCAGCGATCGGCGATCTCGAGCGTCGAGGCGATCGCCTCGGGCCACTCCTCGAACGCTTTTGCCATCTCCGCGTTGTCGCGCAGATAGAACTCGTTGGTGCCGAAGGTCATCTTCGGCTCGGCGAGCGTCGACTTCGTCTGGACGCAGAGGAGCGCCGTGTGGTGGCCGAAGTCCTCGCGGCGCAGGTAGTGGACGTCCCCGGTGCCGACGATCGGCCGGCCGACCTCGCGCGCGATCCGCACGATGCCCTCGTTCGCGCGGTCCTGCTGCGCCAGGCCGTTCTTCTGCACCTCGAAGTAGACGTTGTCCGCGCCGACCGCCTGCATGAGCTCGTCGGCGTGGGCGCGCGCCTCGTCGTCGCGTCCGTCCGCCAGGCGGCTGACGAAGCGGGAGGCGAGGCAGCCCGTGAGGACGATCAGGCCCTCGCTGTGCGCCTCGAGCTGCGCCATGTCGACCGTCGGCTTGCCGCGGCTGAGGCCCTCGAGGAACCCGGCGGAGCAGAGCTTGACGAGATTGCGGTAGCCGGCGTTCGACGATGCGATCACCGTGAGGTGGTTGCGCTCGGCCTTCTCGCGCACCGTGTGGTCGTCGACGAAGTAGAGCTCGCAGCCGACGATCGGCTTGATCCCGTGCTTCTTCGCAGCCTTGTAGAGCTCGAGCGCGCCGTTCATGACCCCGTGGTCGGTGAGGGCGAGGGCCGGCTGACCGAACGCCGCGGCGCGCTCGGCGAGTGCGTCGATGTTGCATGCGCCGTCGAGCAGCGAGTACTCGCTGTGGACGTGGAGGTGAGCGCAGGCGGGGACCGTCACGGGCACCGGAGCATAGGCGCCGCTCCGGACGCGCGAAACGGTCCTGTGACGATCAGCGCGCTCTCAGCGCGCGTTTCGCAGCGCCCGCTCGAGCTCCGGGGCGAGCGCGCCGGGCGCAGGCCGGGCTGTGGGCTGCGGGATGCTCGCGAGCAGTGGGATGGCCGGCAGGCTCGGCGGGTCTCCGGCCGCCTGCGGCGCCTGCGCGCGCAGGCGCTCAGCGGCGCGTGCGAGCCCCGCGATGAGCTCGTCGGCATCGGTGTCGCCCGCGACGGGCGCGGGTGCCGTGGGGACGCTGAAGCCCGTGGCCGGGATGCCGGGCATGGTGGGCGCGGGACCAGCCGGCGACCCAGCGGCCGGTGTGGCGACGCGGGCGCGCTCGGCGGCCAGCGCGGCCGTCACTGCGTCCCGTGCAGCGCGCTCGGCGCTGACGGCCTCCTGGGCCGCCTCCCGTGCTGCACGTTCGGCGGTGAGGGCGGTCTCAGCGGCCTGCCGCGCGAGGATCTCGCGGTCGAGCGCCTCGCGGGCGGTGCGCAGGGCGGCGGCGGATCGCCCGGCAAGGTCTGCCATTCGAGCGTCGCGAGCGGCACGCTCGGCGAGCCGCTCACGCAGCGCGGTCGTCTCGAGCTCGGCGTGCTCGAGCTCCGCGACACGGCGCTCCGCATCGGCCAGACGGGTGCGCAGCTCCTGCTCGGCGTGCTCGGCACGGCGTGCGCGGCGCTCGGCGAGCACCGCGGGCTCAGCGGCCTCGGGCCGGTCGGGCAGCGGCTGTGGCTCGGCGGGCTGCATCAGACAGTGGTCAGGCGCGAGCGCCGCCGCGCGGTCGCGCTGAGCGCCGCGAGGACGCCGACGACGGCGACGGCACCGGCACCGGCGAGCGCGGCGCGGCGCTGCAGGGCCTCGCGGTTGCGCCGTGCGTAGATGCGACCACCCTGGTAGGTGGCAAAGCCGATTGCCTGATACGTCCTGCTCCCGGGCATGCCCGAAGCCTACCCGCAGACCGTCAGGACTGCTGGGATTCGCGCAGGCGCCAGGCCATCCGCGACTGGAGCGACCACAGCTCGATGAAGCCCGGCGAGGCCTCCTGGCTGAAGAGGCCGCCGCTCGTCTCGAACGTCGCGAGCGACGCGTCGTAGACCGCGTTCGGGCTCTCGCGGGTCACGGTGCGCACGGAGCCCTTGTAGAGCTTCAGGCCGATCGTGCCGGTGACACGCTCGTTGACGGACTCCATGAAGGCGTCGAGGTTCTCGCGCAGCGGCTCCCACCAGAGGCCGGCGTAGACGAGGTAGCCCCACTGGCGATCGAGGTTCGTCTTGAACTGATTCTGGTGGATGGTCCCCACGAGCCGCTCGAGCTCGGCGTGCGCGGGCAGGATGATCGCGGCCGCCGGAACCTCGTAGATGTCGCGGACCTTCAGGCCGACGATGCGGTCCTCGATGTGGTCGACGATGCCGACGCCATGACGGCAGCCGATCTCCGCCGTGCGCTCGAGGAGCTCCACGAGGCCGAGCGGCTCGTCGTTGAGGGCGACGGGCACGCCGCGCTCGAACGTGATGCGCACGATCTCCGCCTCGTCGGGGGCGTCCTCAGGACGCGTGACGAGCTGGAAGACATCGTCGTCCGGCGCGTGGTCGAGCTGCTCGATCCACTTGCCCTCGGAGGAGCGACCCCAGAGGTTGTCGTCGATCGAGTACGGCGTGGCCTCGGCGCCGCCCTTGATCGGGATGCCGTGCTCGCGCGCGTAGGCGATCTCCTCCTCGCGGCCCATCTTCCAATCGCGGACCGGGGCGATGACCTTGAGCTCCGGCGCGAGCGTGGCGACGGTCGCCTCGATGCGGACCTGATCGTTGCCCTTGCCCGTGCAGCCGTGGGCGATCGTGTCGCAGCCATGCTTGCGGGCGTACTCGACGGCGAGCTTCGCGATCAGCGGCCGGCCGAGGGCGGTGAAGAGCGGGTAGTTCAGGCCGTAGACGGCGTTCGCGCGGATCGCCGGGGCGATGAAGTCCTGGGCGAACTCCTCGCGCGCGTCGATGACCTCTGCGGCGATGGCGCCGAGATCGATCGCCTTGCCGCGCACGACGTCGTAGTCCTCGCCCGGCTGACCGAGGTTGATCGTCAGGGCGACGACCTCCGCCCCGTACTCGTCCTGGATCCACTTGAGCATGACGCTCGTGTCGAGGCCGCCCGAGTAGAGCAGGAGGACGCGGTGGACCTCCTCAGGCGTGGCGAGGTAGCTCGCGGTGGGCGTGGGGCGGGCGTTCGCTGCGGCGGTCATCGCAGCGCAGTCTAGGAACCCGGCCCGGAGCCTGCGGACTGCTCAGGCGCGGTGGGCGGCAAGTGCCGCCGCGATGCGGGCGAGCGCGTCCTGCGCATCGGCGTCGGAGAGCGTGAGCGGCGGAAGCAGCCGCACCGTCTCCGGGCCGGTCGCGTTGGCGATCAGGCGCTGCTCGGTGAGCAGCTGCAGCACGAAGTCGGGAGCGCGCCCACCCTCGAGGTCGAAGCCGATCATCAGGCCGCGTCCGCGCACATCCGTGACGCCGTCGAGCGCTGCGAGCTGCTCGCGCAGATGCTCACCGAGCTGCGCGACACGTGCCAGGAGCGCCGGGTCGTCCGTGAGCTCGAGCGCGGCGAGCGCGGCGCGAGCGACGACCGGGCCGCCCGCGAAGGTCGAGCCGTGGTCCCCGGCCTTGAGGGCGTCGGCGAGGCGCGGCCCGGTGATGAGCGCGCCGATCGGCAGCCCGCCGCCGAGCGCCTTCGCGGTCGTGAGCGCGCACGGGACGACGCCCGTCTGCTCGTAGGCCCACAGGCTGCCGGTCCGGCCCATGCCGGTCTGCACCTCATCGAAGATCAGCGCCGCACCGTGGCGATCGCACGCCTCGCGCGCCGCGATCAGCGTCTCGGCTGCGAGCGGGTGCACGCCGCTCTCGCCCTGGATGACCTCGACGAGCACCGCCGCGGTCTCCGGGCCCACGGCGCCCACGATCGCCTCTGCGGTCGGGGCGACGGCGCGCACGCGCGGCACGAGCGGCTCGAACGGCGCCTGCTTGCTCTCCTGGGCGGTCGCCGAGAGCGCGCCGAACGTGCGCCCGTGGAAGCCGCCGGCGACGCTCACGATCTCGCCGCGCGGGCGCGCGCGGCGCGCGAGCTTCATCGCGGCCTCGTTGGCCTCCGCGCCGGAGTTGCAGAAGAAGACCTTGCCGCCGAGCGAGCGGGTCGCGAGGCGCTCGGCGAGCCGGATGGCGGGCTCGGTGTGGAAGAGGTTCGAGACGTGCATGAGCGTCCCGACCTGCTCGCGCACGGCCGCCACGACATCGGGGTGACAGTGCCCGAGGTTCGTGACGCTGATCCCGCAGAGCAGGTCCAGGTATTCATGGCCCTCGTCGTCCCAGACGCGCGATCCCGCGCCGCGCACGATCTCGACGGGCAGGCGCGCATAGGTGCCGATGACGTGCGCGCTGTCGAGCGCGCGCAGCTCCGCAAGGCTCATCGACTGCGCCGGATCTTCGTTCCGCAGCCCTTGTCGGTGAAGAGTTCCAGCAGGATCGAGTGCGCGACGCGGCCGTCGACGATGTGCGCCGAGCTCACGCCGCCCTGGATCGCCTCAAGGCAGGCGCGCAGCTTCGGGCGCATCCCGCCGCCGACGCCGTCGAGCGCCGCCTCGACCTCGTCGGCGGAGGCCTCGCTGATGAGCGACGCGTCGTCGGCCGGGTCGGCGAGCCAGCCCTCGACGTCGGTGAGGAAGAGGATCTTGTGCGCCCCGAGCGCAGCCGCGACGGCGCTGGCCGCGTCATCGGCGTTGACGTTGTGGGTCTGCCCATCGCGGTCATCGGCGATCGACGCGATCACGGGGATGTAGTCCTGCGCCACGTGGTTGAGCACGTCGACATCGACGCGGTCGATCTTGCCGACGAAGCCGATGTCGCTCCCGTCCGGCGCTGCCTGCCGACTGACGCGGAAGAGGTTGCCGTCCTGCCCGGAGAGGCCGACGGCGGGCTGGCCGTGACGGCTGATGCGGGCGACGATGTCCGTGTTGACCTTGCCGATCAGGACCATCTTGGCGATGTCGACCGTGTCGGCGTCGGTCACGCGCAGGCCGCCGCGGAACTCGACCGGCATGCCGAGACGCTCCATGACGGCGGTGATCTCCGGCCCGCCACCATGCACGACGATGGGGTTCATGCCGACGTATTTCAGGAGCACGATGTCGCGCGCGAACTCCTCGCGCAGCAGTGGGTCCTCCATCGCCGCGCCGCCATACTTGATGACGATCGTGCGGCCGTGGAACTCACGGATGTAGGGCAGTGCCTCGAGCAGGGTGCCGATGTCGGCGTGCGGCTGGATCGGAGTCATCGTGCTCGTCAGGTCGTGTACTCGGCGTTGATGCGGATGTACTCATGGCCCAGGTCGCTGAAGAAGACCTCGGTCTCAAAGCCGTCCCCGGGCAGGCCGATCGTGTATTCCACATCGTCGCCTTCGACGCGCGCGGCCAAATCCCCCTCATCGAAGGGGATCGCCTCACCGGCGACGCAGACCTGGACACCCTCGATCGAGACGTCCACGGGCAGCGGCGCCGTGTCGACGAGCGCCATGCCGACGGCCTGCACGATCCGCCCCCAGTTGGGGTCACCGCCATGGAGCGCGGTCTTCACGAGCGGGGAGTTGGCGACGGCACGGGCGGCGCGCTCGACGTTCGGGCCATGGCCGCCGCGGACGGTGACCCGCCCAATCCGACGCGAGCCCTCCCCATCGCGCACGATCAGGAGCGCCAGGTGGCGCAGCAGCGCGTCGAGTGCCTCGCCGAACCGCAGCTCGTCGGCGCTCTCGGGCTCGATCGTCACGCCGGAGGCACCGGATGCCTGGAGGATCGCTGTGTCGTTCGTCGAGAGCTGCCCGTCGACCGAGATGCGATCGAAGCTGCGCTGCACACAGACGCCGAGGAGCAGGTCGGCGGTCTGCGCCGAGAGCGCGGCGTCGGTCTGCACGAAGCAGAGCATCGTGGCGAAGCTCGGCTGGATCATCCCGGCGCCCTTGGCCTGGGCGGCGAGCCGGACGACCGGGCCGCTCGGGAGCGTCACCTCAAGCGACGCGCGCTTCTCGAACAGGTCGGTGGTCATGATCGCGCGCTGGAGATCGGCGATGCCGTCCGCACGCAGCTGTGGCCGGACCGCGGTGAGGCCGCTGACGACCTTGGTCCCGTCGAGCTGCACACCGATCACGCCGGTTGAGCAGACCGCGACCTGGTCCTCGGGGACGCCTACCGTCATCGCCGCCGCGCCCTGCATCCTCGCAGCCTCCTGGTAGCCCTGGGAGCCGGTGGCGGCGTTTGCGTTGCCGCTGTTGACGACGATCGCGCGGATCGCGTCGAGCTTGCAGCGCTCTCGCGTGATGAGCACTGGCGCCGCCTGCGTGCCCGAGCGCGTGAACCGCGCCGCGCTCGTGACATCGGGGGCGTCACAGACGATCAGGCCGACATCGGTCCCGCCGGACGGCTTGATGCCCGCAGCGACGCCACCCGCGCGGAATCCCGCCGGCAGCACGTCGGGGTCGGGCGCGAGGACGACGCCCTCGGGCAGCGGTACCCAGCGCGCGCTGAAGCCCGGGGCCTTCCCGCCGCCGAAGCTCACGGCTCGATCCCCATCGTCTCGGGGAGCCCGAACATGAGATTGAGGTTCTGGATCGCCTGCGAGGACGTGCCCTTCCAGAGATTGTCGATCGCGGCGAAGACCAGCACGCGCCCGGTGCGCTCCTCAGCGTGGACGTGGATCCGGCAGAGGTTCGTGCCGCGCACGTCGTGCGTACCGGGCGCACCGCCGACGACCTCGACAAAGGGCTCGTCCGCGTAGGCCTCGGCGTAGAGCGCATCGAGCTCGGCCTGCGTGAGCGGTGACGACGGCGTCACGTAGCACGACGTCAGCTCCCCCTGATCCACCGGGACGAGATGCGGGATGAAGGTCACAGGTACGGGGCTGCCGAGCAGCGCGATGCCCTGCTCCATCTCCGGCATGTGCCGATGGCCGCCGACCTTGTACGGAAGGATGTTCTCCGTCACCGAGACGAAGTGCGTCGTGTCGGTCGCTGCGCGCCCGGCCCCGCTCACGCCGGTCTTCGCGTCGACGACGACGCCGGCGATCAACCCGCCACGCGCCAAGGGCGCGAGGGCGAGCAGCGCGGCGGTCGGGAAGCAGCCCGGGTTCGCGACGAGGTTCGCCTGCGCGATCGCGTCGCGATGCAGCTCGGGGAGGCCGTAGACCGCCTCAGCCAGCAGCTCCGGCGCGGCGTGCGGGACATACCACTCCTCGTACACGGCCTGATCGCGCAGACGGAAGTCGGCGCTGAGGTCGATGACACGCACGTTCTGGGCCCGCAGCGCCGCGACGAGCCCGGAGGCCGCGCCGTGCGGATAGGCGACGATCGCCGCGTCGACGTCCGCATGCCGACCGAGGTCGAGCTCCTCGAGGACCATGTCCACCCGGTGGTGCGGATAGAGCTCGGAGAGCCGCCGGCCGGCGTCGGAGCGCGAGGTGACGGCCGCGAGCTCGAGCTGCGAATGGGACTGGACGAGACGTGCGGCGAGCGCGCCGGCATAGCCGGACGCACCGGCCACGAGGACCCGCACCGGCGCTTGATCAGCCACGCAGCTCACCCCCCAGCTCGTCGCGGAGCGCCGCGACGATCCGCTCCCGCACGGGTGCGACATCCTCATCGGTCAGGGTGCGATCGGCGGCGCGGAACTCGAGGTGCAGCGCGAGCGACGTGCGCCCAGCCCCCACCTGCTCGCCGCGGTAGACGTCGAAGACCTCAGCGTGCGCCACGAGCGCGCCACCGGCCCGCCGCACGACCATCGCCACCTGTTCTGCCGGGACGGACTCGTCAACGATCACGGCGAGATCCTGCCGCATCCCGGGGAACGTCGTGAGATCGGTGTAGGCGTGCACCTCCGGCGCGGCGCTGATCGCCTTCCCGAGGTCGAGGAGGAGGACGGCCACCGGCTCGTCAAAGCCCCAGTTCGCGGCCGCCTCAGGGTGGAGCTCCCCGAAGAGGCCGAGCACGACGTCGCCGCTGAGCAGCTCGCCGGACCGTCCGGGATGCAGGAAGCAGCGCTCCACCGCGCGGACCGTGAACGGCACGCGCAGGGCACCGAGGACGGCTTCGGCGATGCCCTTGGCGGCGAAGACGTCCGCCTGGGGTGGCTCGGGCTCGGCCCACGTCGCCGGCCGTACGGTTCCGGTGAGGAGCGCGCCGAGTGCGTGATGCTCGTCCGGGAGGGCGGCGGTGCCGCGCCGGTAGACGGCGCCGGACTCGAACAGCGCGAGGTCCGGGTGGCCCCGGTCCCGGTTGAAGGCGGCCGTGTCGAGCAGCGACCCGACGATCGTCGAGCGCATGACCGACTGTTCAGCCGACATGGGGTTCTCGAGCACCACAAGGTCGCGCAGCACGTCACCGGCGGGAGCGAGGAGGCGGTCCGGGAGGTCCGGCGCCGCAAACGACCAGCCGACGATCTCGTGCAGTCCGAGCCCGGCGAGCGTGTCCTCCGCCCGCCGCCGCAGCTGCTGGGCGTGCGCGAGCCGGCCGGGCAGGCCGGTGCGGTTGACGGGGAGCGTCGCCGGGAGGCGATCGACACCGTCGATCCGCGCGACCTCCTCGATGAGATCGGCCTCGCGTGTGACCTCGCCCCGCCGCCACGACGGGACCTCGACATCAAGGCCGTCGGCGGCGTCGGTGGTCGTGAACCCGAGCGCCCTGAGGATCTCGGCCGACCGCGCCCGCGGAATGTCCGTGCCGAGCAGTCCGGTGACGCGCGCGTCACGCAGGCGGATGACCATCGGGGCGCCGTTGGCGGTCTTGATGTCCAGCGTGCCGGGGAGCAGCCGCGCGCCGGTGAGCTCGAGCATGAGCTGCGTCGCGACGGCCTGCGCTTCCATGCACCCCTCTGGCGGCAGACCCTTCTCGAACCGTGCCGAGGCCTCGCTGCGCACACCGAGGCGTGTGGACGTGCGGTGAATCGTCGGCCCGTGCCACGTCGCGACCTCCAGGAGGACCCGGGTCGTGCCGGCCTCGACCTCGGACCGCGTTCCGCCCATGACGCCCGCGAGCGATGTGGGCCCGTCGGCGTCGGCGATCAGGCACATGCCCTCATCCAGCGCACGCTCCTGGCCGTCGAGCGTCGTCATCGCTTCGCCGGCGACGGCCGCGCGGACGACGAGCCGTGCGCCGGCGATCCGGTCGAGATCGAAGGCGTGGAGCGGATGCCCGGTCAGGAGCATCGCGTAGTTCGTGATGTCGACCACGTTGTTGATCGGGCGCTGTCCGGCGGCCATCAGTCGGCCCTTGAGCCACGCCGGCGACTCGCCGACGGTGACGTCCTCGAAGACGCGCGCGGTGAAGCGCGGGCACAGGTCGGGAGCTTCGACGATGACCTCGATACCCGGCGGCGAGCCGGTCGTGTCCGCCCCGACGTCGTGCTTCCACGGCGGCGGCGCGAGCGGAGCGCCGGTGGCCGCATGGACCTCACGCGCGACGCCGTAGACGCCGAGACAATCAGGGCGGTTCGGCGTGATCTCGAGCTCGAGGACCTCGTCGCTGATCGGCAGCACGTCGGCGAGCGGCGTCCCTGCGGGGATCGCGTCGTCGAGGACCATGATGCCCTTCTGGCCGGGCCCGAGACCGATCTCGTTCTCGGCGAGGATCATCCCGAGCGAGACGACCCCGCGCAGCTTCGCCTTTGCGAGCTTCGTCCCATCGGGCATCACGGCCCCGGGGCACGCCACCGCGACCGTCTGGCCCGCGGCGACGTTCGGCGCGCCGCAGACGATCGTGCGGGGCTCGGTATCGCCGATGTCGACGGTGCAGACGCGCAGCCGGTCGGCATCCGGATGCTGCTCGGCGGCCAGGACCTTGCCGACGACGAAGTTGTCGGTCGCCGGCACGCCGTGATGCGTGATCCGATCGACCTCGGTGCCGGTCATCGCCAGGCGCGATGCGAGCTCCCGCGCATCGATGTCGGGCTGGACGTAGTCGTGGAGCCAGGAGAGCGGAAGCTTCATGGCGTTCCTCAGCCGAACTGACGCAGGAAGCGCAGGTCGTTGTCGTAGAAGAGCCGCAGGTCGGGAACCCCGTGCTTGAGCATCGCGATCCGCTCGACGCCCAGCCCGAAGGCGAAGCCCTGATGCTTCTCAGGGTCGTACCCGTGCTCGCGCACCGCGCCGAGCACGTTGGGGTCGACCATGCCGGAGCCGAGGATCTCGAGCCAGCCCGTCCCCTTGCAGAGCGGGCACCGGTCGGCGTCCGGCGCGGCATCGGCGCACA
This sequence comes from Actinomycetota bacterium, assembly GCA_009699245.1. GTDB lineage: Bacteria > Actinomycetota > Thermoleophilia > Solirubrobacterales > Solirubrobacteraceae > F1-60-MAGs163. The sequence continues at coordinate 42,132 of WLOQ01000009.1, read as the reverse complement.
TGAAGCACGAGACGTCGGCCTCGACGCTCGGCTCGGTGAACGGGAAGAAGTGCGGGCGCAGCCGGATCTCGCGCTCGTCGCCGAAGATCGCCTTGGCGAAGGCGAGCAGCGTGCCCTTGAGATCGGCGAGCGTCACGTCCTCGGCGACCGCGAGTCCCTCGATCTGGTGGAACTGCGGCGTATGCGTAGCGTCGCTGTCCCGGCGGTAGACGCGCCCGGGGACGATGATCGAGATCGGCGGCGGCTGGAGCTCCATCGCCCGGATCTGCATCGGCGACGTATGGGTGCGCAGGAGCACCTCGCCCCCGTCGGGATGCGCGGGGGCATCGACGTAGAACGTGTCGCTCCGCGCCCGCGCGGGGTGCGCCGGATCGTGGTTGAGCGCGTCGAAGTTGTAACGCACGAACTCGACCTCGGGGCCCTCGACGACCGTGAAGCCCAGCCCGCAGAAGACGTCCTCGATCTCCCGCCGTGTCGCAGTCAGCAGATGCAGGCGACCGACGGGCTGCGGCGGCGTCGCGGGCAGCGTCACATCGACCCGATCGGCAGCAAGCCGCTCGCGCAGCTCACCGAGCTCAAGTTCTGCACCGCGCGACGTGATGAGGCCTTCAAGAGCCTGCCGCGTCTCATTCGCGGCCCGCCCGACGGCGCCCCGCTCCTGCGGATCGAGGTCCGCCACACCGCGCAGGAGGTTCGGCAGCTCCGCCTTGCGCCCGAGGTAGCGCACTCGCAGCTCTTCGAGCGAGGCGGTGGTCACCGCAGCGCCGATCGCAGCCTCGGCCTCGGCCCGGATCTGTCCGATGCGATCGATCATCCGCTCTGGACCCTAGTCAGTTCGTAGAGGGCGACGGTGGCGGCCATCGCGGCATTGAGCGACTCGCTGTGGATCGGAATCTCCCGCACCTCGTTGGCTGCCGCGAGGACCTCGTCCGGCAGCCCGGTGCGCTCGGCACCGATGAGCAGGGTCGCGTCGCCCTCGACCGGTCCTCGCAGCGGCCCGCCGGCCCGAGCAGCAAGCGCGATCGTCCGCCCGGGCAGGTCGGACACGGACGTCACCCGGGCGACGGGCACGCTGAACACGGCGCCCATGCTGGCCCGCACCGCCTTGGGCCCGAAGGGGTCGGCGCAGCCGGGGCCCAGAACGACGCTCGACGCGCCGAAGGCGAGCGCTGACCGCAGGATCGTCCCGACGTTCCCCGGATCGGCGACGCCGTGCAGATAGATGGCGAGCGGGCCCGCCGGAGCGCTCCAGCGCAGTTCGTAGACGGCGAGCGTGCGTGTCCCGCTGCCGAGCCCACTGATCCGGTCGAGCACCGCCGGCTCCACCGGCGTTCCGGGCAGGCCGGAGTCGGCCGCAGCGAAGCGCGCGACGGGCGTCCAGCCCGCAGCGTCGGCGGCCTCCAGAAGATCCTCACCCTCGGCGACGAACCGCCCCGCGTCCTCGCGGCCGCGGCGCCGTGCGAGGCGGCGGATGTCTTTCAGCTGGGGGTTGTGGATGCTGTCGATCATGTCCTGGAACGAAAAAGGGCGCCGATCCTGAGAGGAAGCGGCGCCCGTGAAGCAGTGGTGTCGGTTGCTGTCTAGGCGACAGCGGCCGACGCCTCGCGGGCGACGTCCACGAATCGGGCAAAAGCCTCGGGGTCACGGACGGCGATGTCGGCGAGGACCTTGCGGTCGACCTCGACACCAGCGAGCTGGATGCCATGGATGAACTCGCCGTAGCTCATGCCATTGAGGCGAGCTGCGGCGTTGATGCGCGTGATCCAGAGGCGACGGAAGTCACGCTTGCGGTTGCGGCGATCCCTATACGCATAGGAATCCGCCTTCATCAGCGCTTCCTTGGCCTTCTTGTAATGCGAGTTCGCGTCGCCGCGGAAGCCCTTGGTGCGCTCGAGGGTCGCACGGCGCTTCTTCTGCGCGTGGACGCTGCGCTTGACGCGGCTCACTTGCCCACCCCCAACATCTTCTTGATGCGCGGAACATCGCTGTCGCTGATCACAGCGTCCTTGCGGAAACCGCGCTTGCGCTTGGGCGACTTCTTCTCGAGGATGTGGCTCGAGTAGGCGTGGCGGCCATGGACCTTCCCCTTGGCAGTCACTTTGAAGCGCTTCTTGGCACCCGAATGGGTCTTCATCTTGGGCATGGCGAGCGGTGAAGTATAGGAAAGATGGAGCGATGACCGCAGTGCGGTCTTCGCCAGGGCGTTGATCAGGCTTCGGAAGCCGGCTCTTCGGGCGCGTCAGCGCCCTCGTCGAGGGCCTCTTCGGCGTCCTCGGGCGGGTCGGCGCCGCCATCGGTGTCGCCGTCGTCATCGCCGGCGACGGCGTCCTCGGCGGTCTCCGGCGTGTCCTCCGCGGTGTCCGGCGCGTCCTCGGAGGTGTCCGGCGCGTCGGCGTGGACGTCATCCTCGTGGACGTCGTCGGTGAGGAGGGAATCGTCCTCCGGAAGGGGTTCATCGCCGTCAGCAGCCACGTCGCCCAGCTCGCCGCGCAGGAGCGCCTTCGACGGGCCGAGCACCATGGTCATATTGCGGCCCTCGAGATTCGGGCGCTGCTCGACGACGGCCATCTCCTCGAGCTCCTCGGCGAGACGATCGAGGATCATCTGCCCGCGCTCGGGATGCGTGGTCTCACGACCACGGAACATGATCGTGACCTTGACCTTGTCCTTGTGGCGCAGGAAGCGCTGCACATGCCCCTTCTTCGTCGCGTAGTCGTGCTCGGCGATCTTGGGGCGGAACTTGATCTCGCGGATCGTGATCTTCTGCTGGTGCTTGCGAGCGGCCTTCTGCTTCTGGGCGAGCTCGTAGCGGTACTTCGAGTAGTCGAGGATGCGGCACACCGGCGGGCGCGCCTCGGGTGCCACCTCGACGAGATCGAGATCGCGCTCCTGAGCGATGCGCAGCGCCTCTTCGGTCGGGAGGATCCCGATCTGGTTGCCGTCGTCGCCGATGACACGAACCTCGGGAACGCGAATGCGCTCGTTGATCCGGGTCGTGTCCCGCTCAGGCGGGCGCCGGTCGAATCTGCGTGGGACCGGCACTAGCTGTGTCGCTCGCGCTTCAAGAGGCGCAGGCGTGGGCGGGCATCTGGATCAACGTCGTTGAGTATACCCCGCGGGCCGCACGCTGCGCTCCACGCCCGGACAAGGGGGTCGGCGCCGCCGGCCTCCACCTCGATCACCGAGCGCGCCGCGCGGCAGGATCGGTGGCGCCGGGGAGCGACCGAGCGGTCCACCCGGACAGGCGTCCCGTCGGCGCCGAGCCAGACAAGATCGAGCGCGAAGCGCATGCCGAAGGTGTGGACCGAGCGGCACGGGCGCAAGTGGAGCGCGCACCCCGCCGGGAGCCCATCCTGCCCCGCGAGCCCGCGGGTGCGGCTGCGCAGTGTCGACGCCTCGAGCAGGGTGAAGCCGCCCGGAAGGGTCACGGAGGGGAGCTCGCCGGCGAGGTTGCGAGCGCTCACGCGGGTGCGGGCGCCTCGCGGCGCTCCGCGATCTCCGCGGCGGCGACGGCGGCGAACTCGGCGACGGGCATCGTGCCGATGTCCCCCTCGTGCCGACGACGCACGGACACCGTGCCGTCCGCCGCTTCGCGCTCACCGACGACGAGGAGGTACGGCGCACGCGCCAGCTCGCCGTCACGGATGCGACGCCCGAGGGACTCGGTGCGGTCATCGACGTCGACGCGCAGGCCCTGGCCGCGCAGCGTCGACGCGACGGCGTGTGCGGCGTCGGCGTGCTTATCGGAGATGGGCAGCACCGTCGCCTGGACGGGCGCGAGCCAGAGCGGGAACTCGCCGGCGTAGTGCTCGACGAGAATGCCGATGAACCGCTCGAAGGAGCCCATGCGCGCGGTGTGGATCATCACCGGGCGGTGGTCCGCGTTATCGGCGCCGGTGTAGACGAGACCGAAGCGCTCCGGCATCGAGTAGTCGAGCTGCACCGTGCCGAGCTGCCACGAGCGGCCGAGCGAGTCGGTGGTGTGCAGGTCGATCTTCGGGCCGTAGAAGGCTCCGTCGCCGGGATTCACCTGGTACGAGAGCCCCTCGTCGTCGAGGACCTTCTGCAGGGCCCCCTCAGCGCGATCCCACATCTCATCGCTGCCGATGCGCTGCTCGGGTCGTGTCGAGAGCTCGAGCTCGACCGCGAAGCCGAAGATCGCGAAGGTCTCCATCGCGAACTCGAGGCACGTGCGGACCTCCTGCTCGATCTGCTCCTCGGTGCAGAAGATGTGCGCGTCGTCCTGGGCGAAGTGGCGCACCCGCAGGAGCCCGTGGAGCGTGCCGCTCAGCTCGTTGCGGTGCAGGAGCCCCGGCTCGGAGTAGCGGACCGGCAGGTCGCGATAGCTCCAGCGCTGGCCCGCGAAGAGGTGCGCGTGGCCCGGGCAGTTCATCGGCTTGAGACCGAACTCGCGGTCCTCCGCCTCGGTGACGAACATGTTCTGCCGGTACTTGTCCCAGTGGCCGGACGTCTTCCACAGCTCGCTGTCGTAGAGCTGCGGCGTCTTGACCTCCGTGAACCCGCGCTCCTCCCCCATCTCACGCGAGAGTCCGACGAGCTGGTTGAAGATCGTCGTGCCCTTGGGCAGCCAGAAGGCCGACCCCGGGGACACCTCGGAGAACGTGAAGAGCCCGAGCTCCCGGCCCAGGCGGCGGTGATCGCGTGCCCGTGCCTGCTCGAGCCGCTCGAGCTCCGCCTCGAGCTCCTTCTTCGTGAAGAACGCCGTCCCGTAGATCCGGGTGAGCATCGTGCGGGACGCGTCCCCGCGCCAATAGGCGCCGGCGACCGACTGAAGCTTGACCGCCCCGATCGTCGCAGTGCCGGGCGCGTGGGGGCCGCGGCAGAGATCGGTGAACGGGCCGTTGCGATAGACCGACACCGTGTCGATGCCCTGGTCGCGCACGAGGTCCTCGATCAGCTCGACCTTGTAGTCCTGACCCTCTGCGCGGAAGCGCGCAAGGGCCTCGACGACGGTCGCCTCTGCGCGATCGAAGGTCTCGCCGGCAGCGATGTGCTCGCGCATCCGCGCCTCAATCGCATCGAAGTCCGCCTCGGTGACGGTGACGCCGTCGGGAAACTCGAAGTCGTAATAGAAGCCCTGCTCGATCGGCGGACCGATCGAGATCTTCACGCCGGGGTAGAGCTCCATGACGGCGGCGGCCAGCACGTGGGCGGCGTCGTGGCGGATGAGGTCCAGGGCATCACGGCCGCTCTTCGCCGTGATGATCTCGAGCGCCTCACGGGCGATCAGCGGGCGCGCAAGGTCGCGAACCTCACCGGCCTGGCGCACTGCGAGGGCGGCGCGTGCAAGGCCCGGGCCGATCGCCGCGGCGGCGTCGGCGCCCGTGGCCCCTTCGGGCAGCTCGAGCTCAGTCCCATCAGGAAGGGTGACGATCACGGCACCGATGCTACGCGAGCGCCCTGCGGGGGTGATCGCCGACCGCTGATTCGATGCGCAGGCGGTGCGCCGCCGTCACGCTCCGTGCGACATCTGTGCGTCATCGTCCGTCCGCGCCCGAATCGCGCGCCAGAGCGGGAAGAAGCTCGCGAGCGCCACGAGTGTCCCGCCCGCCGAGCACGCGAGCATGTCCCACTCCGGCGCGGTGAGCTCGAAGAAGCGCCGCAGTCCAGGCACTGCAAGTGTGAGCGCGAGCACCGCGACCATCGGGATCGTCACGGCCGCCGCGATCCCGCGCCGCTCGCGGCCCTCGAGGGCGACGACATACACGAGACCCACGAGGACGAGGACGACCGTCGCGACGGTCCGCGCCTCCGCGGTCGACTCGCCGAGCAGGTGGACGCTGGCGAGTTCGGCCGACAGGACGCCCGCAGCGAGCGCGACGCCACCTGGAATCGCGAAGCGCGCGATCTCGCGCACGAACGCCTCCGGCCGCCACGCGCCGGTGCTGGGCGCGAGGGCGAGGACGAACGCCGGGATCCCGACGTTGAGGGTCGCGGCAAGGCTGAGCTGGCGCGGGATGAAGGGATAGGCCATGCCCGTCACCGCAAACGCCACGATGAGAATCCCGGCGAAGACGGACTTCGAGACGAAGAGCCGCGCGACACGCTGGATGTTGCGCAGGATCTGGCGGCCCTCGTGGACCATCGGCGCGATCGACGCGAAGTCCCCGTCGACGAGCACGACGTCCGCGACGCCACGCGCCATCTGCGTGCCGTTGCCCTGCGCGATCGCGAGCCGCGACGCCTTGAGGGCGGGCACATCGTTGACGCCGTCACCGACCATGGCGACGTACCGGCCCTGCGCCCCGAGCGTCTCGACGACGCGCCGCTTGCCCTCCGGTGAGATCCGGCCCACGACCGTCACGCGTTCGAGAAGGGCTGCGAGCTCCGCGTCATCCTCCGGCAGGTCGGTCCCGTCGGCCGCCTGCGGCTCCTGTGAGATCCCCGCATCGCGGGCGATCGCCGCGACCGTCGCCGGATTGTCCCCCGAGAGAATCCGCAGTTCCACACCTTCTGCGCGCAGGAAGGCGACCGTCTCACGCGCATCGGCGCGCAGCGCCTCCGCAAGGAGGACGAGCCCGAGCGGCGTGAGGTCCGCAGGCGGCGGGTCGTCGCCCTGCGGCTCCTGCAGCACTCCGGCTGCGCGCCCGATCGCGACGACGCGCGCGCCGTCCGCGGCGGCCTCCTGTGCCGCGGCTGCAAGCGGCCCGAGGCGCATGGCCTCCGGGGCGCCGAGGATGAGGATCCCGTCGTCGAGCTCCACGCCGCTCCAGCGCCGCTGGGAGGAGAACGGCGCGACCGCACGGGGAGGCTCCGCCGGTGCCGGGTACGCCTGGGCGATCGCTTCCATCGTGCGGTTGCGATCAGCGGTCGCCGCCGCGAGCCGCGCCACGGCGCTGCGCAGCTCGTCCTCGCTGACGCCCTGCGCCGGCACGAGGCGCAGGGCGCACAGCTCGGGGCTCGTCAGCGTGCCAGTCTTGTCGAGGCACAGGAGATCGACCGAGGCGAGCGACTCGACCCCGTTGAGCTGCTGGACGAGCGCGCCGCGGCGCGCCATGCGCAGTGCGGCCACCGCTGCGGTCATGCTCGCGAGCAGGATCAGTCCTTCGGGGACGAGACTCACGAGGCCAGCGACCCCCGTCTGGACGGTCGCTGTGCGGTCATTGCTCGTGTGGAGGGCGAGCCCGATTCCGAGGACGATGGCGAGCGGCGCGACAGCCGCGACGGTCGCCATCAGCAGCCGGTTGAGGCCGCGCTCGAGCGGCGAGCGCGGATGGCGAAACGCCCGCGCGACGCCGGCGATACGCTCGGCATAGCTGTCCGGACCGACATCCCGCGCGATGTAGTCGGCACGACCCTCGACGACGAAGGACCCCGAGCGCACCTCATCGCCTGCGCTGCGCACCACGGCGCGCGACTCGCCGGTGAGAATCGACTCGTCCACCAGCACGCGCACGCCCGCCTCGAGCGGGCCGTCAGCGACGATCTGATCCCCCGCCCCCGCGCGCACGAGGTCGCCCGGCACGACCTCCTCAACCGGGACGATCCGCTCGACGCCGTTGCGCACCACCCGGGCGTGCGGCGCCACGAGCGCCGCGAGCCGGTCGAGTTCGCGCTTGGCGCGCAGCTCCTGGCCGATGCCGATGACGGTGTTGCCGAGCAGGATCCCGAGAAAGAGAGCGTCGCGAGGGTCGCCGAGGGTCAGGGTGACGGCGCCCGCGACCATGAGGATCGCGTTGAAGAGCGTGAAGACGTTGGCCCGGACGATGCTCCACGCCGAACGGCTCGCGCGGGGCGTGCGGGCGCCACCGCGCGCGGCGAGCAGCCCTGCCGCGTCGGCGTCACTGAGCACGCGCCAACCGTACCTGGCCTCTGCGCCCCTCGGCGAGTACGGTCCGCACCATGTCGCAGTCGGGTCCCCGTCACTACCGTCGCGGCGCTCTGCGCTTCGTCTGGCCGTCACCTGCGCTCCCCGTCACGCGCTGGGCGGCGCGCCATGCGGACGCCGACTACGGCGCCGGGGCGCTCCCCGACTGGCGCACCGTCAACTGGGCGATGCACACGCGGCAGGTGACGCTCGACGGCGGCCCGGTGAACTTCGTCGATCTCGGCGCGGGCGACCAGACCGTCGTCTTCGTCCACGGACTCGGCGGGTCATGGCAGAACTGGCTGGAGAACGTCGCGGCGGTGGCCGCGAGCGGGCGCCGCGTGATCGCCTTCGATCTCCCCGGCTTCGGGCGCTCGCCGATGGCCCGCGAGCCGATCTCGATCACGCAGTACGCGCGCACGCTCGACGAACTGTGCGCGCAGCTCGACCTCGGGCCCGTCGCGGTCGTTGGGAGCTCGATGGGCGGGTTCATCGCGGCCGAGACGGCCATCCGTCACCCCGACCGGGTCGAGCTGCTCGTGCTCGTCGACGCAGCGGGGATCTCCTCCTCGACGGCGCGCAACCGCGTCAGCGACCGCGTCGGCCGGTTCCTCCTGACCGGTGGCGCGGGCCCCGAGGACGACCCGCAACACCGTCGCGCGCAGGCCCGAGCGATGCTCCGTCGCCCGGGATACATCCAGCTTGCGATGGGCGCCATCGCGCGCCATCCCACACGCCTCGCCCGAGACCTCCTCGCGGAGCAGGTGCAGTTCGCCGGGTCGCCGGGGTTCTTCCCCGGCCTTGAGGCGCTCATCGGCTACCGCTTCGTCGACCGGCTCGGGGACATCGGGTGCCCGACGCTCGTGATCCAGGGAGCCGACGACGTCCTCGTGCCGCTCGGCGACGCACACGAGTTCACCCGGCGAATCCCGCGCGCGACGTGTCTCGTGCTCGATGACACGGGTCATGTGCCGATGCTCGAGCGCCCGCGGACGTTCAACCGGGCGCTGATCGAGTTCCTCGACGAGCGCGTGGCACCGGATCGTCCCCACCCGAGCACATCCCCCACGATCACGCAGGATCGGACCTGACCGCGTGAGCGGCTACCCGATCGGCGCGATCGCACGCCTTGAGGCGGGAGCCGCAGCGATCACGCTGGGGCTCACGCCCCGCGTGCTGCGCGCCCTCGGCGGACGCCAGGTCGTGATCGACGGTCAGCGGCTCGAACCGGAGACCGCCGTGATCCTGCGCCTTGCGCGGCTCAGCGGCCGCGAGGACGTCACCACGCTCACCGTGTCCGAGGCTCGCGAGCGCATCCGCCGCTCAGCGGCATCCGTGGCCGGTGCGCCCCTGCCGCTGGCAGCCGTCGAGGAGCACAGCGTCGCGGGCGCGGATGGGCCGCTCGGCGCCCGCCTCTATGTCCCGGCCGAGGCCGGCGGGCCGGGCTCCTGGCCGCTCCTCGTCTTCTTCCACGGCGGCGGCTGGGTTGTCGGCGATCTTGACACCCACGACGCGCTCTGCCGCAGGCTCGCCGTGACTTCGGGCGCGCGCGTGCTCGCGGTCGACTATCGCCTCGCGCCGGAGCACCGCTTTCCCGCCGCGGCCGACGACGCGCTCGCGGCGTTCCTCGACGTGGCTCGCGATCCGGACCGCTTCGGCGCCGATGCGACACGCATCGCGGTCGGCGGCGACAGCGCCGGCGGCAACCTCTCCGCGGTCGTGGCGCTCGAGGCACGCACGCTGGGCGGTCCGGTGCCGGCCTTCCAGCTCCTCATCTACCCGGCGACCGACAGCGTCGCGCGCGACCGCCCGTCCCAGGTGTTCTTCGATGAGGGCTTCTTCCTCACCGGGTCGGGCATGGCCTGGTACCGCGGGCACTACTTCGGTCCGCAGGAGCCGCAGCTTGCGCCGGACCCGCGAGCGTCACCGCTCCTCGCCCCGGACCTCGCCGGGCTGGCACCCGCGCACATCGTCACCGCCGGATTCGATCCGCTGCGCGACGAGGGCGAGGCCTACGCCGCCCGCCTGCGCGACGCGGGCGTCGCGGTCACGCTGCGGCGCCATGCCGGGCTCATCCACGGCTTCGCGAACATGCTCGGCGCAGGCCGCGTCGGTCGCGAGGCCGTCATCGAGATGGGCGGTGTGCTGCGCCATGGACTCCACGTGGGCTAGAGCCAGAGATCGTCACGCTCGATCCCGCATGCATGAAGGACTCCCGGCCTTTTGGAGACCATTTCTCCCGGCCCGATGCAGCGGCCGGAGTGGGCGATACTGGGCTCGAACCAGTGACCTCCGCCTTGTCGAGGCGGCGCTCTCCCAGCTGAGCTAATCGCCCTGGGACGCGGGAAGAGTAGCAGCGGAGCGACGGCTGCGGTCCCTCCCCCGCTAGTCTGCCTGCGCACCCCGGCGACGTGGCGGAGTGGTTACGCAGCGGCCTGCAAAGCCGTGTACACCGGTTCGATTCCGGTCGTCGCCTTCCCGACCTACCGCAGGTCGGGCGTTCACGCCATGTGCCCGCGAACGGCGATGCGATCGTTGAGGAGCGGGACGACCACGCCCTCCCACTGCGCTGACGGGAGCCCAGCGTGGTGCAGCGCCGCGCCGTGGAACTCTCGCGCCTCTTGCACTGCGTCGACCTGCACCATGCAGGCGAAGATGTCGCTCTCAAGGAAGCCCGGAGACCACGCCCTGTGGGGACGTCCGACATTGACGGAGAGCTGCGGGGAGCTCTGCACGAGGTCGCCGCTGATGTACCGCAGCACCGTGTCGGCGATCCCGCCATCGGCACCGCGGATGATCTCGTGGATCGCGATGTGGTCTTCGATGACGCTCGGCTCAAGCACACCGTCGCGCAGCGCGAGCACCACCGCCCGGGAGCGCGTGACGGCTCCGAGCTTGCGCTTCACATTCGCGACGTGCTTCTGCACCGTCTGCTCGCTGATCCCGAGTGCGTAGGCGATCTGCGCGCCCGTCGCCCCGTCCATCAGCAGCCAGAGAATCGTCCGCTCGCGCGGTGAGACGTCATGCCCGACGCGGAACCCCGGGACCGCCGGGCCGTCGATGATCTCCCCGTCGGTCGTGACGCTCAGGTGGACACCCGGGGCGACGTCGGTCATCGCGCTCATCCGATAGCGAATCGTCTCGCCATCGGGACCCACCATGTCGAAGGTGCCGATGTCGGATCCGGTCTCCAGGAAGCGCCGCCACCGGTCCTCGAGGCCGTCGAGCGAGGTCTCGGGCGTCTGGTGGTCAAACGGAGTGCCAATGATGTCGGCACGCCGCCTGCGAATGAGCCTCAGGTACGCGTCGCTGACTGCCAGATAGTTGCGCTGCGAGTCGAGCGCGACCATCGAGGCGCTGGCCCGCGACACCGTCTCGATGACGCGTGCCTCGGCGCTGAGCGAAGGACCGGGGGGCATCTGCGACTACGTGTTGCGCATCTGATCGCTCACGGCGGTCAGGGTGCCACAACGTGGCTGAGCTGAAACCTCAGCACGTCCCGGTCGGCGTGAATGTGTGCCGCTTGACCCCGACACCGGGCACGAGCTCGAAGAGCCGGGTGCCGTCGACGGCGATGTCGCTGACAGCGTGGACCCCCGCCGCTTCCGGGGTCTCCTGCACCTCGTAGCTGCGGCACGTGTCGATGAGGCGATAGGTGATCGCCTGCAGCGGGTCACCGGCGTGCTCGGCGTTGGTCAGCGCCCAGAGCGTGCCGCCCGATCCCAGGGCGAGCCCCGGGACGCGTGCATCGCTCTCGCCCTCTGATGCGCCCGCGAGGAAGGACCGCATGCCCCCGCCCCAGATCCCGGAGACCGCCGCGTAGGAGTAGATGTCGGCGTAGATCGCCCCGACCGTCGTCCCGCGCAGGTCGACCGAGGACACCGACGACACGCCGTACTTCGCTGCGTCGTGGGGGCGCGGCACGCGGTGGGGAGCGGTACCCGTCGCCTTGACCCAGAGCCCCGAGCGCAGCTCGTCCTCGCGGTTCCCGGTCACGCAGAAGCGACCGTATGCGACGCGATGGCGCCAGATCGCTGGAGCGGTCGTCAGCGAGCAGCCGGCGGGCGCGAGGCCCTTGAAGCTCGAGCGATGCCCGTGGAGATCGTCGCGCCGAGCAACGCACGAACTGAAGGTGCGGCAACGCCGGTAGCTCAGGACGAGCCGGCCCTGGCTGTCCCGGCCGAGATCGAGCGAGCGGTAGCCGAGCGCCGACGGCGCCCCTGAAACCGGCCGCGACGCTCCCGTCGCGGTGCGGATCATGAGGTGCTGAGGACCCGTGGAGGGGCCGCTGACCCACGCGATCGAACCGTCGAGCGCCGTGATCTCCGTCGCCGCGACGTCGGGCACGACGAGGGTGTCGGCAGCCTGCGCGAGACGCGGCAGCGCGGCGGCCGCGCACAGCGCCACAGCGAGGATCAGCAGCAGGCGCGACGTCATGCCCCTCCAACCCCGCCGGCCCAACGATGTTGCGGTCCCGCGGCGCTCATGCGCTCACACTCCCAGAAAGTCGCGCGCTCGCTGGATCACGAGGTCAGGCCGCTCCTCGGCGACGAAGTGCCCGGAGTCCGCGACGAATTCGACGGTGAGCGGGTCCCCGGGGCGCTGGGCACCGTCGATGAGCGACCGCGCTATCGCGCGGTCACCCGTGCCGAAGAGGATGTGGGTCGGGACGGTCAGGGGTACGCCGGCGTAGCGGCCCGCAAGCGCGCCGGGCAGTTCGTGCATGAGGAACTCCCGGTAGTAACGCGACGACGCTGCAGCCCGCTGCGAGTCGGCGAGCGCGGCCGTGAAGACGGCGAGGTCCTCATCGGAGAACGTCGTCGCGTGCACGTTGTCTGCGCGCAGGACACGCGCCATGACCCGTTGCCGCCCGACCAGCGCGATGCCGAGGCCCGGTGTCGCGATCACGACCTGGTACCAGAGCCGCCAGGCGGCGCCGAGCGCCCGCAGGCGCCCCCGCTGCGTCGGCCATGGCGGCGGGATGTTGAGTGCGAGGTAGCGCCCGAGGCGCTCCGGCGCGCGCAAGGCGAGGAGGAACCCGACCCACCCGCCCCAGTCGTGCGCGATGAGGTCGGTCCGCTCGACCTCGAGCGCGTCGAGGATCCCCAGGACGTCATCGGCGAGCTGCTCCTTGCGGTAGCCGAGCGACGGGGCGTCGCTCCATCCCAGGCCGCGCAGGTCCGGCACGATGCAGCGACGCCCGCGTGCGAGCTCCGGCAGCACCTTGCGCCACATGAACCAGTGCTGCGGCCAACCGTGGAGGAGCAGCAGCGGCTCCGCAGCTGGCGGGCCGCAGAGCGCCACATGGAGCCGCAGATCGCCGACCGTGATAAACCGGTGCTCGACCTCGAGATCGCCGACCTGCGGGAACGGACGCTGGGGCGCCACGGCGGGCTGCTCGGGCATACCGCGACCCTACCCGCGCCGGGCTATACTCCCGCGCTCAGTGCGGCTGTAGCTCAGTTGGCTAGAGCGTCTGCTTGCCATGCAGAAGGTCGAGGGTTCGAGTCCCTTCAGCCGCTTTGATCCGAAGGCCCCGCCACCGCGGGGCCTTCCTCGTTCCTGAGCGGTGCGCGTGCGTCAGGCGGCGTCGAGCGCCGCGTTGACCATCGCGTCGGCTTCGGCGTTCTGCGCTCGCGGGACGCTGCGGACCTTCCAGCGCTCGAAGGCGCTGAGCGCCGCGAGGGCCTCGGCGTGGAGCGGCTTCATGTCGGGGTGCTTGACCTTGTAGACCCCGTTGACCTGTTTGGCCACGAGCTCTGAGTCATTGACCACTTCGACCTCGGTCGCCCCGAGCGCGGCGGCGCGACGCACCCCGAGGAGCAGTCCCTGGTACTCCGCGACGTTGTTCGTCGCGATGCCGATGCGTTCCCCGAGGCGTTCGACCACGTCGCCATCCGGTGTGGAGATCACAGCGCCGGCCGCGGCCGGTCCGGGGTTCCCGCGGGATCCCCCATCGACGTGCACGATGAGGCGCACGTCAGGCGGCCGTCGGGCCGTCGCCCGTGTAGAGCGGCGGATGCTCTCCGCCTGCGCGACGCCGCCGGAGCCCGCGAAACTCTGACTCATCCGCCGTCGGCGGGCCTCCCGAGGGGCTGCCGCCTCGCCGACGGTCCATGATCACCGTGACGTTCGGGTCGTCGGCGTAGTACGCCTTGAGGCGCTCGTACACCTCCGGGCCCAGCTCTTCGGGAACGACGCTGTAGATCATGAGTTCAGGAGGATTCCATGTCAGCCCGACTGCAACGCAGGATGGAGGACCCCGAGCTCGTCGGCGACGGCGTTCGGCTCGCGCTCCGCGTCCTCCAGTTCATCGAGGACGTACCCCTTCCCCACCTCGCGTACGCCCGACGCCTCATCGGCGAGATCCACTTCGAAGCGGTACCAGGAGATTTCCCAGCCGACGACGATCCCGACGATGCTTCCCTCGATCGCGGAGGGGCGCACGCTGATGAGCGGCGCGCCGAGCGTGCGGGCGACGCCCGCGATCATGCGGGCATGGGAGCTCTGGTTGAAGAGCTCGATGGCGCGCACCATCTTCATCTCGGCATTGGTGGGAATGCCGCGGACGGCACGGTCCTTCCGGTACACGACGGGAGCCTCAAAGGGGTCCATTTCCGTGCGCGGCGCGGGCGGCTCGACGTAGTCGAACGGCGGCTCGTCGATCCCTTCGAGCAACCCCTCCCCATCTTCGGGGACGAGCAGCTCCGGCTCGTCTCGGGGGCGCAGCAGGCGCTCGCGCAGCGACGGTCCGGCGCGGCGCCCCCATGGCCGCAGGGAGCGCCCCTGAACGGCGTCGGCGCCCTCACGAATCCACCCACTGTGGACCGCCCGCGGAACGCAGAGCTCGCAGACGATGTGGCGCTCCCCGCCGTGGAGGAAGACCACCGGCTGCTCGCCACGCAGGATGTTTCGGTGGCACACCGCGCACTCCTGTCGGATCTGCGCGGTGCTGATCTGTCGGGGGGCCACGGCAGTCGAGGGTACCAGCGGCAGCCCGCCGGCCGGGACTCCTCTCAGTCCTCGGTGCTCATCCGCGCGCGCAGCCGCAGAACGGCCTTCGTGTGCAGCTGCGAGACCCGCGACTCCGTCACGCCAAGGACCTCGCCGATCTCGCGCAAGGTGAGGTTCTCGTAGTAATAGAGGGCGATCACGAGCTTCTCGCGCTCGGGCAAGCGGGCAATGGCATCGGCCACACGATCGCGCAGCTCGGTGCGGTCGAGCGCCGCTGCCGGGTCCGCGGCGTGATCGTCCGCGAGCGTGTCGAGCAGCGAGACCTGATCGCCGCCTGAGTCGCCCGTGGACCAGAGTTCGTCGAGCGCGACGATCGAGGAGTTCGAGATCTGCACGATCGTCTCCTGGAACTCATCGACCGTGATCTTGAGCTCGGCGGCCATCTCCTCGTCGGTCGGGGCGCGCTGGAGCCGATGCTCAAGCTTCTGGTGCGCACGCTCGATCTCGCGCGCCTTGGCTCGCACCGACCGCGGAACCCAGTCCTGTGCGCGCAGCTCGTCGATGATCGCCCCCCGGATGCGCGTGATCCCATAGGTCTCGAACTTGATCTCGCGCTCGAGTTCGAAGCGCTCGATCGCATTGATCAGGCCGAAGAGGCCGTAGGAGATGAGATCCGCCTCGTCGACATGAGACGGAAGCCCGGACGCCATCCTGCCGGCGACGTACTTCACCAGCGGGGCGTAGGCGACGACGAGGCGTCGCGTGCAGAGTCGTCGCCATCCTGCTTGTAGCGGCGCCACAGATCCCGCAGCTCGACCTGCTTCACGTTCGGTTCCATGGTCAGGTCGTCAGGCTCGCGGGTGGCTGCTTCGGTATGCGCTTTTGAGCCGCGCGGACTCTACCCGAGTGTAGATCTGGGTCGTGGAGATACTGCTGTGCCCGAGCATCTCCTGGATCGCCCGCAGGTCGGCGCCACCATCGAGCAGATGCGTCGCGAATGAATGCCGCAGCGCATGCGGCGACACGCCGCCCTGGACGGACGCTGCGCGCGCCCACACCCGCAGGCGCCGGCGCACATCCGAGGTCTGCAGTCGCCGCCCGGACTTCGAGAGAAAGAGCGCGGCCTCGTCCCCGCGGCCGGCGAGCGGCGGGCGACCGCGCTCCAAATACGCGGTGAGCGCACGGAGCGCCGGCTCTCCGGCCGGCACGATGCGCGTGCGCCCGCCCTTGCCTTCGACCCGCAGCTCCTCACTGTCGAAGAGGACCGACGTGACATCGAGGTTGACGAGCTCCTCCGCGCGCAGGCCGCACGCATAGGCGATCTCAAAGAGCGCCCGATCGCGCAGCTCGAGCGGTGTTCGCGCGGGAATGCGATCGAGCAGCGCGGCGAGCTCCTCGGCCCGCAGGACGCGCGGCAGATAGTCCGGGCGCCGCGGCGCGCCGACCAGCTCCACGGGGTTCTGCGTCACGACGCCATGCTCGCGCAGGGCCCGAAAGCAGGCGCGCAGCGAGGCGAGTTTGCGCGCGACCGTCGTGGCCGCGAGGCGACGCTCCCCAAGGAGCGCGGCGTAGCGGCGCAGCTCGCGGGGGGAGGTCAGCTCGGGGTCGAGCCCGCGCTCACTGGCCCAGATGACGAACTGCTCGACGTCCGCGCCGTACGCCCGGCGGGTGCGCTGCGCTGCGCCACGTCGGCGCAGGTCATCGTCGAGGAGGACGAGCGCGCTGCGCCATGACGGAGCGATGGCGCTGTCCGTATCCTCGCCGACCATGGCCGTCTTCTTCATCGACACGTCCACGGGTCAGGTCGCGACTCGCCGGCAGCTGCTCGCCGAGGGCGTTGCGACGCCCCGCGAGGAGCCGCAACGCCCGTGGCT
This sequence comes from Actinomycetota bacterium, assembly GCA_009699245.1. GTDB lineage: Bacteria > Actinomycetota > Thermoleophilia > Solirubrobacterales > Solirubrobacteraceae > F1-60-MAGs163. The sequence goes on along the minus strand of WLOQ01000009.1, from coordinate 25,476 downwards.
GCGCATCCGCGGCACGGACGACGCGACGACGCTCTGGTACGCCGTGCTGCGACGTGAGGAGAAGGGAATCTTCATCGGCTCGCTGGTTCTTCGCCACAGCAGCCACCATGCCCTGCTCGTCGAGCGCGGTTGGGAGGAAGTCGACGTCGAGGAACTCCGCGCACGGGACGGCGTCCCGCAGGGCGATCAGGAGATGTAGACGGGCGTTCCGACCGCAACGCGGTCGTAGAGGTCGATGACGTCCGGGATCGCCATGCGGACGCAACCGTGCGATGCCGCGGACCCCAGCGACGCGATGTCCGTCGTCCCGTGGATGCCGGCCCCGTCGTGGAGGCCCATCCAGCGCGCCTGGATCGGATTGGTCGGTCCGGGCGGGATGACCTTCCCCGCCAGGTCCCCAGCCCAGTCGCTCTTCGGCACGTGCCACGACGGGTTCTCCTGCTTGTCCTGGATCGAGTAGAGCCCGGCGGGCGTTTCAAGCCCCGCGCGCCCGACGGCGATCTTGTAGACCTTGAAGCGGCGCAGGTTGCGGTAGAGGACGAGGCGAAATCGCGAGCGATTGACGGTAATGAGCTCCGGATAGCGCGCACCGAGCTGCGCCGTCGTCACCTTCGGCCTGATCGCGCGCGTGTGCGCGACGACGGTGCGCGTCGCGCCTGGGGCGAGCATGACCGCCCGAAGGTCGCGTTCGAGTCGCTGCTGCTCGAGGACCGCACCGTTGCGCGAGGGCCTCGGGGCCAGGCGCGAGCCACTGAATACGAGCTCCGCGTCGCGCGGCTGGGTGCGCACCCCACGCCGCGCGCGCGACACGAGGCGCGTGACGGCGGAGTGCGAGTACGTCGCTTCCGGCGTCAACGACAGCCCGAGCTCTGTTCCGGCGATCGAGCGCACGCTGCGGCTGAGGAACGAGCCCTCGCGGCTGCGCGCGAGCGCGGCGTCGACGCTCGCGTCGATGTCGACGCGGACCTTCGCTTCGCGCGGCGTCAGGTGCCATTCCCGCCCATCGCGGCGCACCACGATCGGCTCGGCGAGTGGCTCGACGAGCGCTGTGCGCAGCTGGTTGCGGGCCTGCCCGCTCGACATCCCCCCGACCGCGACGCCGCCGATCGTGACGCCGTCCGCGATCCGATCCGTGCGTGCGGCGTCGTAGACGAAGGCGAAGGCGACGACGACGAGGGCGATGAGCGCCACGGTCCCGCCGACGATGAACCAGGGGCGACGCAAGAGTGAGCGCTGCGGGCCCGCCATCTCACCGAGAATAGGTCACACGCCGACGGCGCACGACCACTGCAAGCCTGCTGGCGCGGTGGGTCAGGCGGCGCGGTGCAGCAACGGCGCGAGCGCGAGACCGAGCTCGGGCCACGCGGCGGCGCCGATCACGCGGCCGCTGGCGACGAGCTCGCGGTTCCACGGATGGATGATGGTCGCCCCCATCATCCCGAGCTCGAGCGCTCCTTCGAGGTTCACAGGGCTGTCGTCCACGAGGAGCTCCATCCCGAGTTCGCGACAGCGCGTGAGCTTGTCGAACGAGCAGTGCAGGTCGTCGTAGCGCAGGCCGATCGCCTCGAGCCACCGCGTCGTGGCGTCGAAGGCGGTGTCCGACCGGTGGCTCGTGATGTGGATGTAGTGCCCGGCCTCGTGCCAGGAGTTCACGACGTCGACGGCGCCATCGTACGGCTCAGCCGCTGCAACGACCTCGTCGCTGTGGGTGTAGAGGACGGCGGCCTTGATCTGGTCGAGTTCGAGGCGCGTGATACCCCAGGAGGTCTGGCCCTCGTACGGCATGTCGATGCCGAACTGCTCGCGCACCGCGTGGGAGAACTGGTCCCAGTAATGGTGCAGCGTCGAGTCGATGTCGATGGCGATGCGCATTGGACGGCTGCTCAGCCGTCGGCCAGGGTGACGGCTCCGGCGGAGGCGCTGCCGACGAGCGCCGCGTACTTGCCGAGGACGCCGGTCCGGTCGCTGTTCGGCGGCGCGACGTAGGCTGCGATCCGTTCAGCGATGACGGCGTCGGTCAGGTCGACATCGAGGCGCCGAGCATCGACGTCGATCGTGACGAGGTCGCCGTCGCGAACCGCGGCGATGGGGCCGCCGCGGAAGGCCTCAGGAGCGACGTGCCCGACGGTGAAGCCATGGGTCGCACCGGAGAAGCGGCCATCGGTGATGAGCGCCACCTCCTCGCCGAGGCCGGCGCCGTTGATGGCGGCGGTCACCGCGAGCATCTCCCGCATCCCGGGACCGCCTGCCGGGCCCTCGTTGCGGATAATCACGACGTCGCCGGCGGCGATGGCGCCTCCGAGGACCGCCTCCATCGCAAGCTCCTCATTCTCGAAGACGCGCGCGGGCCCCTTGTGCAGACGCCGCTCGTGACCTACGAGCTTCACGACGGAGCCCTCTGGCGCAAGGTTGCCGCGGAGGATCTGGATGCCGCCGGTCGGCTTGATCGGATCGGAGACGGCGTGGACGACCGGCTGCCCGGCGGTCTCCGTCGCGCGATCGGCGTGCTCGCCGACGGTGAGCCCGTCAACGGTGATCGCGTTCTCGTGGAGGACGCCGAGCTCGCGCATGCGCTTCACGACAAGCGGCACGCCGCCCGCTTCAAAGAGGTCGACCGCGACGTACTTCCCGCCGGGCTGGAGATCGCAGAGGAGCGGAGTGCGCTCGTTGATGCGATCGAAGTCGTCGATGTCGAGCTCGACCCCGGCCTCGCGCGCGAGTGCCAGCAGGTGGAGCACCGCGTTCGTGGAGCCGCCGCTGACCGCCACCCCGGCGATCGCGTTCTCCAGGCTCTCGCGGGTGATGATGTCCTTGGGCTTCAGATCGCGCTTGAGCACGTCGATGATGAGCTCTCCCGCCTCGTGAGCGACCTGCGCCTTGCTCTTGTGCTGCGCGGGCACCATCGAGGAGCCCATCGGGGAGATCCCGAGGATCTCGAAGGCCATCGCCATCGTGTTCGCCGTGAACTGGCCGCCGCACGCGCCCGCACCCGGACTGGCGACGCCTTCGAGCTCGTGCAGATCCTCGTCGCTCATCTTGCCGGCGGCGTGCGCACCGACGGCCTCGAAGACCTGCTGGATCGTGACGTCCTCACCGCGGAAGCGGCCCGGGGGGATCGATCCGCCGTAGAGCATCACGGACGGCACGTTGAGCCGCGCGAGCGCCATGACCGTTCCGGGGATCGTCTTGTCGCAGCCGGAAAGCGCGACGACGCCGTCGAAGAGGTGACCGCGTCCCACGAGTTCGATCGAGTCGGCGATGACCTCGCGGGAGACGAGCGACGTCTTCATCCCGCTGGTGCCCATCGTGATGCCGTCCGAGATGGCGATCGTGTTGAACTCCATCGGCGTGCCGCCGGCGGCGCGGACACCCTCCTTCACCTTTGCTGCGAGGGCGCGCAGGTGGAAGTTGCACGGCATCGTCTCGATCCAGGTCGAGGCGACGCCGATGATCGGCTTCGCGAGCGCCTCGTCGTCGTATCCGATGCCCTTGAGGTAGGCGCGCGCAGCGGCGCGCTCGGGGCCCTCGGTGAGCGCTGCGCTCTTGTGCTTGAGATAGCTGAGATTCTCGGTCACGGTCTCAGGGACAGTAACCGTGCGACCGCGCCGACGTCGCGCCGCGCAAGCCGGGTCGGATGGCGGCCACTCAGCGCGCCGCGCGGCGTAGGAGCCCGAGGACGTCGACCGGTCCGGGCCCGTTGCCGATGTCTCGCAGGCCGTCGCGAACGGCGTCGCCCGCGATCCTCCGCGCATGGCGGGCCGCGGCCCGCGGGTCATCCCCGAGCGCGAGCCGGGCAGCGAGTGTCGATGCGTGCGTGCATCCGGAGCCATGCGCGGCGCCGTCTGGATGACGCGGTCCGGCGATCTCCTCGATCCCGTCTGCGTCCACGAGGACGTCGGTCGCGACGTCGCGGTGCCCGCCAGTGAGGACCACGACCCGCGGACCGAGCGCGAGGACCGCGCGGGCGAGGTCCGCCCCGTCGAGTTCGTGACGGCCCGTGATGGCGCGGGCCTCAGGCACGTTCGGCGTCACGACGGTCGCGAGCGGCAGGATGGTGTCCCGCAGTACCGCCTCTGCCTCCCCGGCGAGGAGGCGGGCGCCGGACTCGGCGACCATGACCGGGTCCACCACGATCGGCACTCCGCGCGGCAGCTCGCCGAGCGCCTGCGCGACGGCGGCGATCGTCTCCGGGCCGCCGAGCATCCCGGTCTTGACCGCCTGGACGCCCAGGTCCTCGACGACCGCGCGTACCTGGGCGAGGATGAGCGCCGGCGACACAGCCTCGACCGCGATGACCGCTCTGGTGTTCTGCGCGGTGATCGCCGTGATCGCCGTCGCTCCGTGGACACCGGCCATCGCAAAGGCCTTGAGGTCCGCTTGGATTCCTGCACCGCCACCGGAGTCCGAACCGGCGATCGCGAGGCACACGGGAATCACGCGGGAACCGCTCATCGTCACGGGAGCATAGGCGCGCCTCGGGGCGGGAGCGCGTCACGCCCGCCGCCTGACGTAGCGCCCACCGCGGTGTTCGACGAGTCCGAGGAGCTCGAGCTCCGTGAGCCCCGCGAGCGTGGCTCGGGCTGCCGCCGGCGTCTCGGCCAGGCCCGCGACTGCGCCGTCCGCGAGCTCCACGGCATGGAGCAGCGCGACGAGCTCGGGTTCGAGGTCGGGCGGCGGTGGCACGTGCCCTCCCGCGGCGGCACGCGTGCGTCCGACGCCGAGGACCGCATCGAGCACGTCCTCCGCGCTGCGTACGAAGACCGCACCATCACGCAGGAGCTGGTTGGACCCGACCGAGCGCCACACAGCCGGCGAGCCCGGGACCGCGCCGACGTCGCGGCCGAGCTGCAGGGCGATGTCCGCGGTGATCAGCGACCCTGACCGATCGGCAGCCTCGACGACAACCGTCATTTCGGCGAGTCCGGCGATGATGCGGTTGCGGGCAGGGAAGGCCCACCGCCAGGGCGCCATCCCCGGTGGCAGCTCAGAGAGCACGAGCGCGCGCTGCGAAAGCTCGGCATGCAGCGCCGCGCGACGGGCGGGATAGGGACGGGACGGACCGCACGCGAGCACCGTCAGCGTGCGTGCGCCGGCAGCGAGCGCTCCTTCATGCGCGGCCGAGTCGACCCCGAGCGCCATCCCGCTCACGACTGTCACGCCGGCGGCGGAGAGCCCGCGTGCGAGCGCTGCAGCCGTTTCGCGGCCCTCGACCGAGGCGCGGCGGGCTCCGACGATGGCGACCGTGCGCGCCTGCGGACCCACCAAGCCCCGCAGCCGTCCCGGATCGCCGTGGAGGTGCAGCACCGCCGGAAGGTCAGCGAGGTCGAGGAGCCCGCCCGGATAGGTGCCAGCGTGGCGGCAGATCGCCGAGGTCCCGGCACGCGACCAGTCGGCGAGGAGATCCGTCGGCCGGACGGCCGCCCACTCACTGAGGATCGCGCCCATCTCGCGGCCCCCGAGCGCGCTGATGAGGCTGCGGTCGTCGAGTGCTAGCACCTCACGCACGACGTCCCCGGACCCCCGGCACTGCTCGAGGTGCCCGGCGAGGCGGGCGACCGTCCAGGACCGGCGTGCGCAGTCGCTGCAGACATCCTGGAGCGGTCTCATGCGAGCGCCTCCGCGTCCCTGCGCCGATGCGCGAGTGCGGCGGCCACGTGCTCGCGGTCCACGCGATCGCTCCCATCGAGGTCCGCGACGGTCCGGGCGACCCGAAGCGCACGGTCGCGTCCGCGCGCGCTGAGCCCGTCCGCGTCGTAGGCGCGTGCGAAGAGCCGCTCGGCGGCGCTCGTGAGCTGGAGTGCGCGTTCGAGCGCCGCGCCGCGCAGCTCCGCGTTCGCCTGGCGGCCACGCGCGCGCTGGCGCTCGCGCGCCGCGACGACCCGATCGCGCACCTCGGCCGAACTCGTGGTGGCACTGCCGACGAGATCGTCGAGCAACGGGCGACCGACGCTCGCATGAAGGTCGATGCGATCCATCAATGGACCGGAGAGGCGCCGCCGATGCCGGGCGAGCTCGGCCTCCCCGCAGCGGCAGCTGCTCGCGGCACGTCCGCACGGACACGGGTTGGTGGCGGCGATGAGTGCGAATCGCGCCGGGAAGCGCGCTGAGCGATTCGCCCGCACCACCGTCACGTGACCATCCTCGAGCGGCTGGCGCAGGGACTCGAGGGCGCGACGGTCGAACTCGGAGAGCTCATCCAGGAAGAGCACCCCACGGTGGGCGAGTGTCGCCTCACCAGGCGCGGGGACGGGACCACCGCCGATGAGCCCGGCCGCAGAGATCGTGTGATGGGGTGCCCGGAAGGGTCGCCGCGTCGCGAGGCCGTGGCCCTCGTGGAGGCCCGCGATGCTCGCGATCCGCGTGACCTCGAGCGCCTCCTGCGGCTCAAGCGGAGGCAGAATCGACGGGAGCCGCCGCGCGAGCATGGTCTTGCCCGTACCGGGCGGCCCCTCGAGCAGGAGGCTATGGCCACCGGCCGCGGCGACAGCGAGCGCCTCGATCGCCAGTGCCTGTCCGCGGACGTCCGCGAGATCTAGCAGGTCGGCCGCTGTCGCCGGCGCGTCAGGCGCGACGTCCGGTGCCGACGGGGGCGTGAGGCGCTCGCCCGCGAGGACTGCCGGAAGGCGTGCGAGACGATCGATTCCCGCGACGGCGATCCCGGGTACGAGCCCCGCCTCCCCCATGCGTTCGCGGGCGACAAGGACGGCCGTCAGCCCCGCCTGGCGCGCACCCTCTGCGGCTGCAAGGACGCCCCGACACGGGCGAATCTCGCCGCCGAGCGACAGCTCACCGAAGACGCCGTGCCCGGCAAGCGGCTCAGGCGAAATCTGCCCGCTGGCTGCGAGCACCGCGCATGCGATGGCGAGATCGAAGCCGGGACCGGCCTTGCGCAGACTTGCGGGCGCGAGATTGACGGTGACCCGCCGCAGCGGAAACTCGAAGCCGCTGTTCAGCAGCGCAGCGCGAACGCGCTCGCGAGCCTCCGAGACCGCGCGATCGGCGAGCCCGACGATCGTGAACGCGGGTAGGCCTGAGCGAATGTCCGCCTCCACGGTGACCGCCCGGGGTTCGAGGCCATCGATGGCGAATGTCGTGACGCGAGCCAGCATGGCGGCGGACGCTATGGCGGCCCGCGTCACACAACGCCACGGCGTCTTGCGCAGGATCGTGTCGTCTCACGCGCACCGGTCGCGCTGCCGCCAGCCTGCGCTGACCCTGCCACATCGCGTGACGGATTCGCCGCGATCTGCGTACCCAGCTGCAACATCGCGGGCGGCACGATCTCGGCGATGACCACCGACCCACGCATCGCGATTGGCCGCGCCGGCGAGCAGTTCGCCCTCGAGCACCTCGAGCGCCTCGGCTTCGCGCTGGTCGCGCGCAACCACCGCACACGTCACGGTGAGATCGACCTCGTCGTCTGTGATGCGCGGACCCTCGTCTTCGCCGAGGTCAAGACCCGCGTCTGCGGCCGTGGTGGGCCGACACCCTGGGACGCGCTGCATGAGCGCAAGCGCCGCCAGGTGCGGCGCATGGCGGCGGCCTTCCTGCATGACGTCTGGGCTCGGCCGCACGCCCAGGAGATCCGATTCGACGCCATCGGCGTGCTGGTCGACGATCGCGGCGACCTCGCGGCGCTCGAACACCTTGAGGCGGCGTTCTGATGCCATAGCGTGGCTCAGAGGGCGAGCTGCTGGTACGCCGTCGACTGGAAGGACAGTCGGTGGAGCGGCGAGACACCATGCTCGACGATCGCGGCCCGGTGGCTCGGCGTCGAATAGCCGAAGTGCTCCTCGAAGCCCCATGCGGGATGGCGCTGAGCGGCCCGCCGCATGAACCGGTCGCGCGTGACCTTCGCCAGGATCGACGCGGCCGCGATCGCCGCGCTCGTCGCATCGCCGTGCACGACCGCGCGCTGCTCGAACGGCATCTCCGCCACGCCGAAGCCATCGACGAGGCACAGGCAGCCGGGGCGAGCCACGCCGAGCAGGGCATCCCGCAGCGCCGCGAGATTCGTGCGATGCAGCCCGCGAATGTCGATGCCACGCGCACTGCGCGAGACGACGGCAGCACGCGTCACGCTCCGGAGCACCACCGGATAGAGCGCCTCGCGCGCTGCTTCCCCGTGCTGCTTGGAGTCATTGAGCGCGGCCAGTGCCTCAACCTGATCGGCGCCGAGCGCCTCGAGGTCGAGCAGGACCGCAGCTGCGACAAGTGGGCCTGCGAGGCATCCGCGCCCGGCCTCATCGGCGCCGGCGATGAAGCGCACGCCGAGCGAGCGGTCGAAGTCAATCAGGCGGCGACCGGAGGATTCCGGCTGCGGATCAGAGGAGGCCGATGCGCTTGATGGGCCAGTACGTGGCGAAGGCTCCGCCGATGACCCAGTCTTTGGGGATCGGGCCCCAGAACCTGCTGTCGTCGGATTCCCCACGGTTGTCGCCCATCATGAAGTAGTGGCCCGGCGGAACGGTGATGGCCTTCGGGAAGTCGCACCCGGTCCCCGCACCGTCGCGACACGAGTCACGGATGAAGGGCTCCTTCGTCGGCTTGCCGTTGCGGATCACGCGGCCGCCGCGGATCGCGATCGTGTCACCTGGGGTGCCGACGACGCGCTTGATGAAGTTCGCGCTCGCGTGTGTCGGTGTCGCCTTGCCGCAGGCCGCGCCCTCAGGCGGGGTCTCGCCGCACTGGGAGCCGCCGTCGACCGCACCGGCCGGCGGGTGGAAGACCAGAATGTCCCCCAGGCTCGGATCACCGAAGTGCGTCCCGAGCCGATTCACGAGGACGCGCTGGCCGACCTGCAGCGTCGGAACCATCGACTCGCTGGGGATGCGGAAGGGCTTGATCAGGAACGCCTGGATGACCAGTGCGAGACCCAGGGCTACCGCGACGATGACGACAAGCTCGACAAACGAGTTGCGACCGGACTTGCCGGTCGCCTCGTCCTGCCCGGGCTCGCTCGCCGCGCCGGTCACGCCGGCTCTTCGGCCTCCGGCTCGGCGTTCTCGTCCTCGGCTGCGGCCACCGGCTCGTCGGCAGCGGGTGCCTCAGGCTCGGCGGGCGTCTCGATGGGCGCCTCGGCGCCGTCGGTCTCAACCGCAGCGACCTCAGCCTCGACGGCCTCGACAGCGTCGGCGTCCGCCTCGACGGGCTCGGCAGCGGGCGCCTCGGGCTCGTGGAGCAGGCCGGGAATGACGACCTCCTCCGGGCCGACATAGCGGCGCTCACGCACACGGGCACGCTTACCGACGCGATCGCGCAGGTAGTAGAGCTTGGCGCGGCGCACTTCGCCGCGAGCGACGACCTCGATCTTCTCGATCTTGGGCGAGTGGACCGGGAACGTGCGCTCCACGCCGACGCCGAACGACTGCTTGCGGACGGTGAACGTCTCGCGGGCGCCGTGGCCCTGGCGCTTGATGACCACGCCTTCGAAGACCTGGGTGCGGCGGCGGGTGCCCTCCACAACCTGGAAGTGGACCTTGACGCGGTCGCCGGCCTTGAAGTCCGGGACCCTGCGCAGCTGGGCGCGCTCGAGGCTTTCGATGACAGTGCTCATGAAGGAAGTCGGCGCAGGGACGTGGTACCGCCGGACGGACCCGAACTGCGGGATCCGGCGAAGGGCTGCGCGCGAGCGGTGAGGATAGCGGGAGGCCGCGCGAGGTGCGGCGACGGGGCTCGGGCTCAGGCGGTTCCGGAGGCCCCGCGCTCACGACTGCGCGCGCGGCGCCAGCGGCGGATCTCCTCGTGGTGCCCGGACAGCAGCACCTCAGGGACGCTCCAACCGCGGTACTCGGCAGGACGTGTGTAGTGCGGATATTCGGGATCGCCGCCGAGCGCGACGCTGAAGGACTCCTCGGCCGCCGAATCGACATGGCCGAGCGCCCCGGGGAGTTTGCGCAGGACCGCGTCGCAGACGACCATCGCCGCGAGCTCGCCGCCCGCGATGACGTACCGGCCGATCGAGACCGCATCGCTGCAGAAGTGCTGCACGATCCGCTCGTCGAACCCCTCGTAGCGCCCACACAAGAGCGTCACGGCGGGCTCGGCTGCGAGCTCGTCGACGAGTCCGTCGTCGAGCATCCGCCCGCCGGGCGTGAGCGCGATGACGCGGCGCTCCTTGCGCAGCTCCACCGGGTCGGTGTCGTAGAACGCTCGCAGCGCGTGGTCCATCACATCGACGCGCAGGACCATGCCCGCGCCTCCGCCGAACGGCGTGTCGTCGACCTGGCCGCCGGTGAGCGGCGTGTGCTCGCGCAGGTCGAGCGCGCGCAGATCGTGGCCCGCCTCGAGGGCGTTGGCGACGTGCCGCTGGCCGCGGAACCAGTCGAACCACTGCGGGAAGAGCGTCACGACGTCGATCTGCACCAGATCATCCTTGCGCTTCGCCGAGAAAGACCAGGTCGATGTCGACCCTCCGAGCGTCCACGTCCACGCTGCGCACGGCATCGCGCACGAGCGGCACGAGCAGCTCCCCACCCGCGGTGCGCTCCACCTCGAGCACCTCGCAGGAGGGCAGCGCGAGCAGGCGGCGAACGGTGCCGACCTCGATCTCGCCGTCCGTGACGCGGCAGCCCTCGAGATCCTCGGCCCACCACTCATCGTCGCCGAGGGTCGGCGCGGCGGCGCGCGGCGCCGTCAGGTCCGCCCCGCGGAGGGCCTCGATCGCTTCACGCGTGCCGATGCCCTCAAGCCGCAGGATCGGGCGGTCGTCGGTCCCAGCGCGGCGCACGATGCGCGTCTGGCGCCCGTCGATCTGGATCAGGCCGTCAAGCGGCAGGAGCGCAGGGCGAGGGCGCGTGACGTGAAAGCTGCCGTCCAGCCCATGGGCCCGGCCAACGCGTCCGGCCGGCAGCCACTCGGGAACCGCCTCGGAGTCGGCCACCGTCAGTCGACGATGTCGATGAGCACGCGGCGGTCCTCATGGACGGCCGCAGCCTTCACCACTGCACGCAGCGCCTTGGCGGTGCGTCCGTTGCGCCCGATGACCTTGCCGTAGTCGTCGTCGCCGACGGCGAGCTCGAGGACCACGGTGCCGTCGTCCTCCGTGAACTCGTCGACGCGGACGGCGTCAGGGTCGTCGACGAGCGACTGCGCGAGGTACTCAAGGAGCTCGCGCATCCGAGGATGATCAGGCCGTGATGCCCTGAATGCGCATCAGCCGGCGGACCTGGTCGGTCGGCTGGGCGCCCTTCGAGATCCAGTGACGAATCTTCTCCTCGTCGAGGGAGACCGTCGAGGGATGCGTCTGCGCGTTGTAGTGGCCGACGACCTCGATGAAGCGCCCGTCGCGCGGGGACCGCTGATCGGCGACGACAACGCGCCAGATCGGGTTCTTCTTGCCGCCCACACGGGTGAGCCTCAGTCGTACAGCCACGGATACCTCTCGGATCGAACGTCGAAGACGCCTCAGGGTAGCGGTCGGGCGACGGTGATGGTCGGCCGGGCGCTCTCAGCGGCCTTGGCGCAGCAGCGCCGCCATGTCCGGCATCTTGCCGCCGGCGATGCGCTTCATGACCTTGCGCATCTCATCGAACTGCTTCACAAGGCGATTGACCTGCTGCACGCTCGTGCCCGAGCCGCGTGCGATTCGCAGGCGACGCGAGCCCTTGATGAGCTCTGGGCGACGGCGCTCCTCCGGAGTCATCGCAAGGATGATCGCCTCCACGCGGTCGAGCTCGCGCTCGTCGACCTTGAGGTTGCGCAGTTGCTGCCCGGAGAACCCAGGGATCATTCCCAGCAGCGAAGTGAGCGGGCCCATGCGACGCATCTGCTTGAGCTGCGACAGGAAGTCCTCGAGCGTGAACTCCCCCTTGCGCATCCGGCGCTCGAGGACGCGGGCCTCATCCTCGTCGAACTCCTTCTGCGTCTTCTCGATGAGGCTGAGCACGTCGCCCATCCCGAGAATGCGCTGTGCCATGCGGTCCGGGTGGAAGCGCTCGAACTGGTCGATCTTCTCGCCCGTGCTGGCGAAGAGGATCGGCTTGCCGGTGACGGCCTTGACAGACAGCGCCGCGCCACCACGGGCATCGCCGTCGAGCTTCGTCATCACGACGCCGTCGAACTGGACGGCCGCGGCGAACTCCTGCGCGACGTTGACCGCGTCCTGCCCCGTCATCGCGTCGACGACGAGCAGCACCTGGGTCGGGCGCGTCGCCTTGCGAATGCGCACGAGCTCGTCCATGAGATCGGCATCGACGTGGAGCCGGCCCGCCGTGTCGACGATCAGCACGTCCTTGCCCTGACGGCGCGTCTCCTCCAGAGCCCAGGTCGCAATGGCGACCGCGTCGGTCTCCCCCTCGCGGCGGTACACCTCGGCACCCGCACGTTCGCCCATCGTCACGAGCTGCTCGACGGCGGCAGGACGGTGGACGTCGCACGCGGCGAGTGCCACCGACGAACCGTGCTCCTCGCGTAAATGCAGCGCGAGCTTGGCCGCCGCGGTGGTCTTTCCCGAGCCCTGCAGCCCGGCGAGGAGGATGACCGTCGGCGGACGCGGGGCGAAGGCCACACCCGCAGCGGTCCCGCCCATCAGCGCCGCGAGCTCCTCGTCGACGATCTTCACGACCTGCTGGCCGGGGTTGAGCCCACCGACCACATCCGCCCCGAGACAGCGCTCCTTGACCGTCGTGGTGAAGGCCTTGACGACCTTGAAGTTCACGTCCGCCTCGAGCAGGGCGAGGCGGATCTCGCGCATGGCGCGGTCGATGTCGTCCTCGGTCAGCGTCCCGTGCGAGCGCAGCTCGGCGAGCGTGGCCTGGAGCTTGTCCGAGAGGCCGTCGAACATGCGGCTCAGCAACCCGCCACGAGGGCCGTGGCGCCGCGAACGTCAACGACCTCGACCTCGTCGCCGGTCTCATAGACCTCGTGCGCCTCGAGTGCGCGGGCGTTCCAGACCACGCCGTGCAGCTCGACGATCCCCGTCCCCTCGACGTTCGCCACCCGCTCAAGGACGCGCGCGGGACGCCCGATCACGTCACGCGGACCACGGCGGTGCGGCGCGTGCTCGCGCAGATGCCGGCGAGCGACCGGGCGCAGGAGCACGAGCGCGGCGAGCGAGACGACGATGAACAGGATCCAGATCGCCGACCCGCCGACGCCGCCGAGCGACGCGAACGAGGCGATGACAGCACCCAGGGCAAACGGACCGAGGACGAGCCTCGTCGTGGCGATCTCGCCGAATGCGAGGACGACGGTGGCGAGCAGCCACAGGACCCAGGCATCCATTCGTTCAGCCTATCGGGCGCCCGGCGCCTTGAGGCCGCTCACGGCTCGAGCAGCGCGCGGGCGAAGTTGCCCGGGTCGAACGGCCGCAGGTCCTCAAGCTGCTCACCGACCCCGATGAGCTTCACCGGGATGCCGAGCTCGCGGGCGATCGCGATCGCGATCCCGCCCTTGGCCGTGCCGTCGAGCTTCGTGAGGACGATGCCGGTGACGGGCGCCGCCTCGGAGAAGCTGCGCGCCTGACGCAGTCCGTTCTGCCCAGTGGTCGCATCGACCGTCAGGAGCGTCTCGTGCGGCGCGCCCTCCAGCTGCTTGTCGAGGACCCGGCGGACCTTCGCGAGCTCGGCCATCAGGTCGTCCTGGGTGTGGAGGCGCCCGGCCGTGTCGACGATGACGACGTCGGCGTCCTGCTCACGCCCACGGCGGACCGCCTCGAACGCGACGGCTCCGGGGTCCGACCCGTCATCGCCGGTGACGATCTCGCAGCCAGCCCGCCGCGCCCACTCGGCGAGCTGTTCGACGGCGGCCGCGCGGAAGGTGTCGCCCGCTCCGAGCACGACCTTGAGCTGCTGCTCCTGGACCAGGTGCCACGCGAGCTTGCCGATCGTCGTGGTCTTCCCGGTGCCATTGACGCCCGCAACCATGATCACCGTGGGGCGATGACGCAGATCGATGTGGCCGTCGCCGACTGTGGCCTGCTCGGTGAGGAGTTCGATGAGGCGCTCGCCGAGAGCCTCACCCGATAGGCCGGTGTCGGTCGCCTCGCGTTCGAGGCGCTCGACGACGTCGGCCGTCGTGACGGCGCCAACGTCGGCCATGATCAGCGCCTCTTCGAGGCGCTCCCAGGACTCCTCGTCGAGCGCCTGCGCAACGGTCGCCTGGACCTCGGCGGAGAGCGCCTCGCGCGTGCGGCCGAGACTTTCGCGCAGGCGCCGGAGAAAGCCTCCGCGGGCCTCGGGCGCCTCGGCGACCGCCTCGCGCTCCGGGCGATCAAGGAGGAAGACGTCGTTCCAGTCGTGGGCCATGTGTGCCGACGGTAGCGCGGCCCGAGCCCCGATCAGACGGGGACGGGATCCGGTGTGGGATCCGGCGCACGCGGAAGGCGCCGGGAGACCACCTTTGAGACGCCGTCGCCGCTCATCGAGACGCCGTAGAGCATGTCCGCGGCCTCCATCGTGCGCTTCTGGTGCGTGACGACGATGAACTGCGCGCGCTCGCGGTACGCCCGCAGGAGCTCGAGGAAGCGGCCGATGTTGAGATCGTCGAGCGCCGCCTCGACCTCGTCGAGGATGTAGAACGGGCACGGCTTGGCGAGGAAGACCGAGAACAGGAAGGCGATCGCCGTCATCGACTTCTCGCCGCCGGAGAGCAGCGTCAGGCGCTTCATCGACTTTCCGGCGGGCGTGATCTCGATCTCGACGCCGAGATCCTCCTCGGGCTCACCGAGTTCGCGCTGCTCCTCAGCCTCAGCGCCGTCCTCGGCGTCGACGCCCGCCTCGAACTCCTCGGAGGAGCCGCCGCCGATCACGGTGCGGGCAGGCTGCTCCTCGCGCACGAGCCGCAGGCGACCGCGTCCACCGGGGAAGCAGTGGGCGGAGAGCTCCTCGAAGTTCTTGGCGGCCGCCTCGAACGTCTCCTGGAAGGTCTCGTGGATCTGACGGTCGGTGTCGCGGATCAGCGTGCGCAGCTCACGCATCGCGGTCTCCAGGTCCGTCCGCTGGCGCTCAAGCTCCTCGACATGGGCGAGCGCCTCGTCGTACTCGGCCTTGGCCAGGGGATTGACCGGACCGAGCTGCTCGCGCCTGCGCAGCAGCCGCTCGAGGCGCGTGCGCAGGGACTCGGCCTCCTGCGGGTCGAGCGCCTCGTCGGCCGGCTCGGCTACGAGTCCCAGGCGCTGGGCGAGCTCGGTGAGCGACGCCGCGATGTCGGCCTCCTGGTCGCGCGTCTGCTGGGCGCGCACCTCGGTGCGCGTGACCTGCTCGCCGCGCTCGCGCAGCCGCTGCTGCACCTGAGCCTCCGCAGCAGCGCACGCACGGAGCTCAGCCGCCACACCGGCACCGGCACGGCGATCCTCGTCGAGCTCCGCTTCGATCACGAGCGCGCGTGAGCGCACCGCCTCCAGGGCGCTCGTCAGCGCCTGCGCGAGGCGCGCGCAGGCGGGCACGAGGTCGGTGTCCCGGGCGACGGCGACCTGGAGGCGCTCGATCGTCGTGGCACGCTCCTCGCGCTCGATGCGCGCGCGCTCGGCGACCCGGCGCTCAGCCGCGAGCTCGCCCTCGATCTGGGCGCGGCGCACAGCGCCCGCACCCTGCTCGGGGGCCTCTCGGCGCTGCTCGAGCAGCCAGCGGGCGCGGCGCTCGGCTTCCGCCGCGGCCGATTGCTCGCGGCGTGCGTCGCGAACGATGCCGTCGGCCTGCTCACGCGCCGCCTCGGCGGCGGCCAGGACCCCGCCGGCCTCCTCTGCAGCGGCGATGGCCGCGTGCTCGGCCTGCACCGCCACCTCGGACTGCGTGATCAGCCCATCACGGCGGTTGCGCTCGGCGAGCACACGCTCAGATCCACCCTGCGGCGCCTGCAGCAGCTCGCCGCTCGCACCGAAGAACGCCCGGCCCGCCGTGGTGACCGCCGTTCCGGTGAACCCGGATGGCAGCTGCGTCAGCTCCTCAACGACCCAGACGCCATCGAGCAGTCCGCGGGCGATCGCGACGCTCGCCTCCGGGCCGCTGACGAGGTCGGTCAGCCGACGCGCTCCAGGAGCGGGTGCGTCGGTCGCGTCGGTGGCCTTGGGACCGCGTCCGGCCACGAGCGCCCGTCCGCCGTCCGCCCCCAAGCGGCCGAGCAGCGCCTCACCGGATCCAAGATCCTCGACGATCGCCGCGGCGAGGCGCCCGCCGAGCGCGGCAGCGACCGCGCGCTCGAACCCGGCCTCGACGACGAGGTCGTCGGCGAGCGAGCGCTCGCCGCGCGGCGCGGACGCGTGACTGCGCAGGAACTGATTGGCCGCCGCGAGCTCCGCGCCGATCCGCGCCGCATCACGGCGCGCCTCCTCAGAGCCGCGCTCGGCGGCGCGCAGTGCAGCGCGAGCGGACTCGCACGCCTGCTCGGCCCCGGCGAGCACCGCGGCGTGCTCCTCGACCGTCTGCGCGGCGGTCGCCGTGCGCGCCGCGGCCGCTTCGACCTCGACGGTCAGCGCCGCGAGCTCACGCTCGAGCTCGGCCGCGTGGTCGGCGTCGAGCTGTGCGACCTCGGCCTCCAGCGCCTCAATGCGCTCACGCCCCACCTCATCGGGCGCGTCGGCAGCGGCCTGCTGGCTGAGCACCTCAAGGCGGTGACGACGGCGCTCGAGCCGCTCGGCGAGAGACTGCCCGGTCTCGGCGGTGCGCTCCAGACGCAGCTCGATGCGGTCCACGGCCGCACGGGCGCGCTCGGCGCGATGGCCGATCCGTTCGCGGCGCTCGGTCCGCTCGGCCAGCTCGCGCTCGGCCAGCTCGCGGCGGGCGGCGATCTCGGCGAGCTCGGCCTGCGCCTCCTGCAGCGTGGCGCGCGCAGCGACGGCTTCAGCCTGAGCGGTCGCGAGCTCCGCACGGCGTGCGCGCAGATCGTCACGCCCGAGCTCCCAGCGCGCCTCCAGCGTCTGGCGCTCGAGGCGCTCGTGCAGCTCGGCGGCCTCGGCCTGGCGCTTGAGCGGCTTCAGGCGTGAGCGTGCCTCGCGCTCCACGTCGAGCGCGCGATCGAGATTCTCCTGCGTGCGGTCGAGCTTGAGCTGCGCGCGACGACGGCGCTTGCGGTGCTTGCCGAGGCCCGCGGCCTCCTCGATGAGCAGGCGCCGATCACGGGGCTTGGAAGTGACGATCGACTCGACGCGGCCCTGCGAGACGACGGAGTGCATCTCCTTGCCGAGACCCGTGTCCGAAAGCACCTCGAGCACGTCGACGAGGCGGCAGCGCGCACCGTTGAGCCGGTACTCGCCCTCGCCATTGCGGTCGAGCCGGCGCATGATCGAGATCTCGCCGACCGGCAGATCGACATGCCCGTCGCTGTTGTCGAGCACGAGTTCGACCTCGGCGCTCGATCGCGCCTGGACCCCATGGCCGCCGGCGAAGATGACGTCCTGCATCGACTGGCCGCGGACGGCGAGCGGCGACTGCTCGCCCATCGCCCAGAGCACGGCGTCCGTGACATTCGACTTGCCCGAACCGTTCGGGCCGACCACGACCGAGACCCCCGGCGCGAACTGCAGGGTGGTCCGGTCGGGAAAGGACTTGAAGCCCTTGAGGGTGACCGACTTCAGATGCATGTCACGACTCCTCCTCGAGCGCTTCGAGCGCCCGTTGCGCGGCCACCTGCTCGGCTGCCTTCTTCGAACGGCCCGACCCCTTCCCGACCTCCACCCCGTCGACCATCGCGCGGACCTCGAAGGTGCGCTCGTGCGGCGGACCGAGTTCGAGCGTCACCTCGTAGGCGACGAGCGCGGACCGCTGTGCGAGGCGCTCCTGGAGTGCGGACTTGAAGTCGATCGGATGGTCGAGCGCATGGAGCATCTCCGGCTCGAAGGCCTCGACGACCGCCGCCGCCGTGCGCTCGTAGCCGGCGTGCAGGAAGCATGCGCCGATCACCGCCTCCACGACGGACGACAGCACCCGCCGCGTCATCACCGTGTCCGGCAGGACCGACCCGTCCGGTGCCGCCTGACGCAGGCGCTCCGGGACACCGAGGCGCTCGCCGGCCTCGCGGCACGCCGTGCCGGACACCGTCTGCGCACGGATCACCGTCAGCCGTCCGGCCCCGTACCGCTCGGCCTCGAGCCGGGGATAGATGTGCGCCGAGATCGCGAGGCCCAGAACGCTGTCGCCCAGGAAGGCGAGGCGCACGTAGGTGTCCTCGTGCCGGTCGCTCCAGGAGGCGTGCGTGAAGACCTGCCGGTACAACTCCTCCGGCAGCTCGTCGAGAAGATCGCTGAGCTGTCGCAGGGCTCAGGGCGCGCCGGGGGCCTGGGAGATGACGAAGTCGACGGCCTGCCCGACGGTCGTGATGCGGGCGGCCTGCTCGTCGGACATCGTCACGCCGTACGTGTCCTCGAGCTCCTGCACGAGCGTGTAGAGGTCGAGCGAATCGGCCTCGAGGTCCTCGCGGAAGCTCGACTCCTCGGTGATCACGGAGGGATCGAGATCGAGCTCATCACCGAGATGGGTGGCGATCAGGTTGAGCACCTCTGCACGGGTCATCGGTGCGGCACGCTAGAGACAGCGTCGGACGGGCTACGCGGGCCTGCGACGCAGGGCGCCGCCGGCCTCGAGCGCCGCATGGGTGGTCCCGACGATGTCTCCCGTGACCCCACGGGCCGCGAGCAGGATCGCCTGCGAGAAGCCGTGACGGGTGAAGCGGCCGTGCGGGACGACGCCGAGGCGCCGCAATCCGAGCAGGTAGGCGCCGCCCGGGCCCTCCGGGTCGATCTCATCGCGCAGCCGGCGCAGCGACGGCCGCAGCAGCAGCCCACCGAGCGTGGCGCGGGGACTCGACGCCGCAGCGTCGCGCACTGCGCCGAGCAGCATCGACGAGGTTCCTTCGAGGATCTTCAGCGCGATGTTGCCGGTGAACCCGTCGCAGACGACGACGTCGGCGACACCTGCGGTCAGGTCATGCCCCTCGACATTCCCGATGAACTCGAGGGTGCGGCCGGCCTGTCCCTCGCGACCGGCGAGCTCGCGGTGCGCAGCCACGACCGCCTCGGTGCCCTTGCTCGCCTCCTCCCCGTTGGAGAGGAGGGCGACGCGTGGGCGCGCCACGCCGAGCACCGTCTGGGCGAGCGCCGCGCCCATGTAGGCGAACTGCACGAGGTGCTCGCTGCGAGCGTCCGTGTTCGCCCCGACATCGACGAGCGTCACCGGGGCTCCGGGCACCGGGATGGGGAGCGCCAGGGCCGGGCGATAGATGCCGGGCGCGCGGCGGATCTCGAAGAGTCCGGCGGCGAGCGCAGCGCCCGTGGAACCACCGCTGACGAGCGCGTCGGCGTCCCCGGCCGCGACCGCCTTGGCGGCCTGGACAATCGAGGCGTCCGGTGTTGCGCGCACGGCGCGCGCAGGATCATGCGCCTTCGCGATCGAGACGGGCGCGTCGACGACCTCGACGCCGGCCGGCACGGTGCCGATCTCGGCGGCCGATCCGAAGAGGATGACCCGCACACCGCGGGCGGCTGCGATCGCCGCACCCTCAGCCACCTCGCGCGGACCGAGGTCCGCACCGGCGGTGTCGACAGCGACCGTGACGCTCATCGCGCCAGGGGCGAGTTAGTGGTCGTGATCGTGATCGTGGTGGTCGTGCATGTGCACGACCTCACGGCCAGCGTACGTCCCGCACGTCGGGCACACACGGTGCGGCAGCCGAGGGCTGTGGCACTGCGGGCACGCGTTGTACGTGGGGGCGGAGATCTTGTGGGTCGACCGGCGCTTGGTGGTGCGCGAGTGCGACTGACGTTGCTTCGGGACGGCCATGAGACTGGTCAGAGTAGCGGGTCGCGGCGGGACGGCGCCGCCCGGTCTCGGCGCGCGTCAGTCGGCGTCGAAGCGCAGCTCGCCGAGCTTCGCCCAGCGTGGGTCGACCTCGGCCTCGTGGCTGTGCCCGGGATCGGCGTTCAGATCGGCGCCGCATCGCGGGCACAGGCCGGCGCAGTCCGGGCGGCAGAGCACCGCCGCGGGCACGGCCAGCACGAAGGCGTCATGCGCCCAGTCACGCAGGGTGAGCACCTCGCCCTCGATGTAGGGCGACTGGAGCTCCTCGCCTGCTCCCGGCTGGTCGATCTCGCGCGCGTCGATCTCGACGACCGACGAGGCGGGCCCCAGGCAGCGCATGCACGGACCCTGCAGCGCGGCGCGCGTGCGCAGCCGCAGCGCCCAGCCACTTCCCGTGGTTCGCGAGAGGTCGAGCTGGACCGGAACGACCTGCGGCTCAGGGCGATAGTCGTCATCGGCGAGGCGCAGTTCACCGAGGTCCACCTCGAGCTCGAGGCGGCGCCCCTCTCCCGCCTTCATCTGCAGGCGGCCCAGGTCGAAGTCATCGGCTCGCGCAGGCATCTGCATGCAGAGTACGACGAGACGGGACGCAGGTTCGCGTGCGGTCCGTCAGATCGCACGCGTACCCTGCGACACGATCATCATGGAAGCCGCAACTCCCCTTCATCCAGACCGCGTCGCACTCGTCGGAGACCGCCTGCGCGTCGACGCCCTGACCATCACCGACCCCACCACGGTGCGCCTCGCCGGTGAGCGCGAGCGGGCGGGAGATGACGTCGCGCCACTCATCCACCAGGCGATCGAGATCGGCGCGCGCGTCCTCGACCGCGAGCAGACCGCCGCCGACACCGACTTCGTCAAGGCGGAGTTCGAGCGTCAGGCTCGCGAGCTCGAAGCGCGCTTCGGCGAGCAGGCGCAGTCCGCCGCTACGGCGCTGACCGCGAGCATTGACGCTGCCTTCGGCACCGAGTCGGGCCTGCTGCCGAAGCTCATGGAGCGCCACTTCGGCGCGGAATCCACGGCCGCTGTGCAGCATCAGGTCTCCGCGCTCGTCAACGAGCTTCTCAAGAGCCACCGCGAGGCCCTGCTCAAGCAGTTCAGCTCCGCCGACGAGGCCAGCAACCCCCTCGGGCAGTTCCAGCGCTCCGCCACCGAGGCGATCACCAACGCCTCGGCCGCGCAGCAGCGCCAGCTGCTGGAGATGACGCGGACGATGACGGCCATGCGCTCGGAGATCGCGGCGCTGAAGGCCGAGCAGGAGAAGGACCAGGCCGTCGCCGAGGAGGCCGAGCGCGGCACCGCCAAGGGCCGCACCTACGAGGAGCAGGTCGCGGAGGCGCTGACGCGGATCGCCCAGGGCCGCGGTGACCTCGCAGAGCAGGTCGGTGACGCCACAGAGGGCGGCGGCAAGAAGGGCGACGTCGTTGTGGACGTCGACGCGCAGGCCGGCCCGCCACGCGGTCGGATCGCCTTCGAGATGAAGACCTCACGCCTGAGCATGCCGGAGACGGTGCGCACCCTGGACGCCGCGCGCGAGCAGCGCAGCGCCGGCTACGCGGTACTTGTCGTCCCGTCCGACGAGCGGATCCCGGCGGGCATGAGCCCGCTGCGCGAGCTGCACGGCGACAAGCTGGTCGTCACCTTCGACCCCGAGGACGGCTCGACGCTCGCGCTGGAGACGGCGTACGCGCTCGCGCGGGCCCGCGTCCTGATGGCCCGCGGCGAGCACGACGGGATCGACGCGGCGGCGATCGAAGAGGCCGCGGCCCGCGCCGTCGAGTTGCTCGGCCAGGTCAAGGCGATCAAGAGCGGGCTGACGGCCGCCCGCAACCAGATCGGCAAGTCGTCGGAGGCTGTCGAGGGGATGGCGAAGGCCGTACGCGACCAGCTCGACGAGATCGCGCTGCTGGCACGTCCGGGCGACGCCGATGCGCCGCCCGGAATCGATGCCCCAGGCGCCTAGATCGCGATGCTGTTGAAGATCGTCGCCGCCCGCTCCTCGGGCTGACCCTGGAAGCCGTCGGCCGGCATCGACGGCAGCAGCGTGTCGGAGACGAAGCGGTCCGAGCTCTCCTTCGAGTCCCAGACAGCGATGATCACGATGCCGTCCTCGGTGTGCGCGGCGGCATGGTGGAGCTGCCCGGGCGGAAGCCCCGCCCCGCCGTCCGGATGAACAGCCGCCATCGTCGTGCGGTACTGCTCCTCAGTGGCGCC
This sequence comes from Actinomycetota bacterium, assembly GCA_009699245.1. Classification (GTDB taxonomy): domain Bacteria; phylum Actinomycetota; class Thermoleophilia; order Solirubrobacterales; family Solirubrobacteraceae; genus F1-60-MAGs163. Next base: position 3,532 of record WLOQ01000009.1, on the reverse strand, counting down.
CGGCCAGAAATGTGTGAGCAGGTAGGACATGGTGCGACCTCCAATGGGGTTGGGCTCCGTCGATTCGGCGCCCGTTGGCACGACCTTACATGCGGGAGGCCCACGCCGAAGAGCACTGTTGCAGAGGGGCGGCCTCAGCGGCGGCGCAGGGTGATCGGCTTGCGCCCGAGGACCTTGCGGGAGCCGTCGCGCAGCGTGAGCCTCGCCTGCAGTCGCTGCTGGCCGGCCAGCAGCCGGCGGCCGGCAGCGGTGAGCCGCAGCTTCACCTTGACCGTCTTGCCCGCGCCTGCGCGGTAGGAGACCTTCGCGAGCACCGTGACCTTGCCGCGGGCACCGACCCGCTCGAGCGTCAGCGAGCCCGTGCAGGAGCGGATGCTGGCCTTCGGGCAGCGCAGCGGCACCGTCAGCGTGCGGGCCGACCCGACCTTGCCGCTTGGCAGGGTGCCGAAGACGGCACGCGCCGTGCCCGGGGTCGCCGGCGCCGAGGCCGCCGACGCCGGCCCGGAGCCGGCCTCGTTCGCGGCGATCACCGTGAAGGTGTACGCGGTGCCGTTGCGCAGCCCCTTGACCGTGCAGGAGAGCGTCGCCGTGCTGCACGTCGCCCCGCCCGGGCTCGCGGTCACCGTGTAGGAGCTGATCGCGGAACCACCGTTAGAGGCGGGCGCCGCCCACGAGACGGTCGCCTGCGCGTTGCCCGCGACGACCGAAGGGACGCCTGGCGCTCCGGGCTTGGCGGTGAGGACCAGGCCGAGCACCGTCACCGGCGTCGTGCGGGCATCTGCGCCGCCGTCACCGAGCTGTCCGTAGGAGTCATCGCCCCAGCATGAGACCGTCCCGCCCGTTCTCCGTGCGCATACATGGCCGCTGGCGGAGATCTGCTCCACGCCCGAAAGCCCAGCGACCGCGCGGGGGACGTTGCTGTCGGTGTACGTGCCGTCCCCGAGCTGCCCGCCGTAGCCCGATCCCCAGCAGACCACGCTCCCGCCGCCGCGCAGCGCGCAGCTCGCGTTGTCGCCTACGGCCAGGGCCGACGCGTCCGAAAGCCCGGAGACCTCCAGCGGGGTGAAGCTCTTCTGCGAGTTGACGCCGCTCCCGAGCTGGCCCAATTCGTTGTAGCCCCAACATGCGACCGTCCCCGCGATGCGCCGCGCGCAGGTGAAGAGCGAGCCGGCGCCGACCTCGGCCGCCGTGGAGAGCCCGCTCACGTCGGCGCCCGGCGCGTTCGTGAAATACCCGACGTTTCCCTGCCCGAGCGACCCGTAGAGCCCGTCATAGCCCCAGCACGAGACCGTCCCGCCCGAGCGCGTGGCGCATGCGTGGAAGTAGTCGACGTTGACCTGAACGGCATCGGTCAGCGAGAGCACCTCGACCGGCGTGTTGATCCCGCCGGTGAGCCCCGGGCCTGCCCCGAGCCCGCCGCTGTTGCTGCTCCCCCAGCACATCACCTTTCCGCTGGCGAGTCTCGCGCACGCTCTTTGCGTCCCGGCGCTCACCTGTGTCGCGGTGGTGATGCCGGCGACCGTCACCGGCACCGAGCTGGGGGAGAAGGTCGAGCCGTCCCCGAGCTGCCCATCCGCGTTCCCTCCCCAGCACTTCACGTGCCCGTCGGTCATCAAGGCGCAGGAGTACCTGGTCCCAAGGCTCAGCTGTGTGACGCCGGTGAGGCCCTGCACGGTCACCGGGACCGAGCGGTCGGTGGTCGTGCCATCCCCAGGCTCCCCCTTGCTGTTGCTCCCCCAGCACTCCACGGTGCCACCGGAGAAGCGCGCGCAGGTGTGGCTACTCCCCGCGGCGACCTCAAGCGCGCCGGAGATCCCGGGCACCGTGAACGCGGTGGAGCGCCTCCCGGGGAGACCGTCCCCCACCTGCCCGCTGTAGTTGGCTCCCCAGCATTTCACCGTTCCGCCGGCGTTGAGCGCGCAGGAGTGGGACTCCCCGGCGCTGATCTGCACCGCGCCCGAGATCCCGGAGGCCGCGACCGGGGTCTCGCGGGAGACGATGCTCCCGTCCCCAAGCTGGCCATAGTCGTTTTCGCCCCAGCACTTCGCCGCGCCGCCGGCGACCAGCGCACAGGAGTGGTAATACCCGAGGCTGATCTGCGTCGCGCCGGAGAGGTCTGAGACCTCGCCCGCGACATTGCTGTCCGTGCCGGCGCCGTTCCCGAGCTTCCCGCTGGAGTCCGAACCCCAGCAGAGAACCTTCCCGGCGGCGACCAGCGCACAAGAGTGGGTGTATCCAAGGCTCACCTGCGTGGCCCCCGTGACGCCGGAGACCGCGACGGGGTGATCCTGGTCGACCAGCGAAACGCCGTCGCCGAGCTGGCCATCGCCGTTGCCCCCCCAGCACACGACCGAGCCGGCGCTGCGCAGCGCACACGAGTGCAGCCCGCCGGCGTCGACCTGCAGCGCGTCCGTGAGGTCGGTGACCTGCACCGGGAGGTTGCTGGGCGACGTCGAGCTGTTCCCGAGCTGCCCATCGGAGTTCTTCCCCCAGCACCTGACGGTCCGGTCCACCAGCAGCGCGCAGGTGTGATCATCGCCGCCGCTGACCTGCGTCACGCCCGAAAGCGCAGGCGCCCCGACGACGACGGGGACGTCGCTGCTGAGGTTCAGTCCGTTCCCCAACTGACCATCGGCGTTGCTCCCCCAGCACTTCACGGTGGCGTTCGCGAGCAGGGCGCAGGTGTGATCGCCGCCGGCGCTGATCTGGGTTACGCCGGAAAGGCCCGGCACCGGGACGGGGACGGCGCTCCAGCCGATCGTCGCACCACCGTCGCCGAGCTGGCCGTCGGCATCGCTCCCCCACAGCTGACGGTACCCGCGGGCGCCAGCGCACACGTGTGGTAGGCCCCAGCGCTGATCTGCGCATCCACGTTCGCCGCACCGGCAGTGGCAGGCGAAGCCAGCGCGAGCGCCGCCAGCAGCGCGAGTGGCACGAGGGACTTGCGCCGAAGAGCACCGAAAGACGGCATGAACGCGTGCGGCATGAACTCAATCCTTTGACCGGGACGCCGCGTGACGCGGAACGCTGACGAAACGCTACAGAACGAATCGGCGATCCGCGCCGGGCGCGCTCAGCGGCCGGAGCCGGACTCGGGCGCGTCGCCCTCGCCGGCGAGGCGATCGCGGCCGCGCTGGACCGCCGCGATGAACTTCGTGAGGTTGACCTCGAGCGTGCCGAGAATCTCATCGGCGTAGTCCTCGGCGCCGAGCCGGATCTCGCGCTCGCGGGCACGGGCGTCTTCGACGATGTCCTCGGCGCTGCGCTCGGCCTGGCGGATGACCTCCTCCTGGGAAATCAGCTGCTCCTGACGCTCGCGCGCCTCCTTGATGATCCGCTCCGCCTCGCGCTTGGCCTCGGCGAGCATCTCCTGGCGCTCCTTGACGATCCAGCGCGCCTGCTTGATCTCCTCGGGGATCGTGGCGCGCATCTGATCGAGGATGTCGTAGATCTCCTCTTTGTCCACGCGTACCTGGTCGGTGAGCGGCACCGGCTTGGCGTTGTGGATGAGATCGTCGAGCTTGTCGATCAG
>WLOQ01000008.1 GCA_009699245.1 Actinomycetota bacterium | reverse complement strand
TACGGTTGGTGGGGATGGGTTCTATTCGACGGACACGTGGGCTGCGAGCGGGACCCCGGTCTGCTCGAGTGATTACACGCCGTCGACGTCGGTCAGCAATTCGCCGCGCAGCATCACGTGCTCTGGCGGAAACGCTGGCGGCAACTACGAGGTCACCCCCTACGCCGCCGGGTCGCTGACGGTCACCAAGCGTCTGCTGACGGTGACTGCCGATGACAAGTCGGTGAAGTACGGCAGTTCGGCTCCGGCGTACACGTTCACCCTGAGCGGCGACGGGTTCACGAGCGGTCAGAAGTGGAACGACGACGGCAAGCCGAGGTGCACGAGCACCTATACGACGACGACGTCGGTGTCTTCTTCGCCGGTGGCGATCACCTGCTCGGGCGGTAATGCCGGCGGGAACTACACGGTCGCGTATGTGCCCGGCTCGCTGACGATCACGAAGGCGACGCTCTATGCGCGTCCGGACGCGAAGTCGGTCTCTTATGGCTCGCCTGCGCCGGGGTATACGTCCACGATCTGGACGGCGGCGTCAGGCGGCACGCAGGTCGTGACCTCGTCGGTCGCGGGCTATGTCGCTCCGGTCTGCACGAGCGCTTACACGACGTCGACGGTGCCGTCGGCGCTGACGATCAGCTGCTTGGGCGGCTCCTCGACGAACTACACGTTCGACACGACCGCTACCGCGACTCTCACGGTTACAAAGCGCTCGCTTGTCGTGACGGCCGGTAACAAGACGGTCACCTTCGGTTCGGCGGCACCGGGGTACACGTTCACCGTCGGTGGCGATGGCTTCAAGAGCCCAGACACGTGGATCACTGCGCCGACGTGCACGAGCACCTATACGACGACGACTTCGGTCTCTTCTTCGCCGGTAGCGATCACCTGCTCGGGCGGTAATGCCGGCGGGAACTACACGATCTCGTACGCACCCGGCTCGCTGACGGTCACGAAGGCGACGCTCTTCGTGCGTCCGGACGCGAAGACGGTCTCTTCTGGGTCCACCGCGCCGACCTACACGTTCACGATCTGGACGGCGGCATCAGGCGGCACGCAGGTCGTGACCTCGTCGATCGCGGGCTACGTCGCCCCGACGTGCACAAGCACCTACACGAAGACCACGGCCCCGTCGACGCTGACGATCAGATGCTCGGGCGGCTCCTCGACGAACTACACGTTCAACACGACCGCCACCGCGACCCTCACGGTCACGGCGCGCTAGCCCATATAACCGCCGACGGCGCAATCGTCTTCGACTAGCTCAGTCGAGCCAGGAGATCACGTCGGACCCGGGGGCCCGCTCCGGGACGCGTGGCTCCTGGCGCGGGCTGCCGAGGTGGAGCAGGCCGAGGACGCGCTCGCCCCCGCCGATCCCCAGAGCTGCGCGGCCCGCGGGCTCGCGCAGGATGCCGGGTGTACGCCAGTAGCCGGCAAGGCCGCGCGCGTGCGCGGCGAGCAGGACGATGTACGCGGCGGCCGCGGCCGCGTCGCGGTCCTCTTCGGCCTGGAGCGGGTCGTCGCTCGTGACGACGCTCACCGCGACGAGGGTCGGCGCGCGGTCCAGCTTGGCGGCGGCCTCCGGACCGGCGGCCTGCTTCAGCGCTGCGAGCGCCGTCGGGCCGAGGACGCGCAGGCGCCAGGGATTCGTCAGGCGGTGGTTCGGCGCCCAGGTCGCGAGCTCCAGCAGCTCCTCCAACAGCTCACGCGGCACTGGATCCGGGCCGTAGGCCTTGTGCGTGCGGCGCGTGCGGATTGCCTCCCAGGCGTCCATCAGTTGCGTGTCAGCCGCTTGTACGTGAGGCGGTGCGGGCGATCGGCCTCGGCGCCGAGGACCTCGCGCCGGTGCTCCTCGTAGGCCTCGAAGTTCCCCTCGAACCACGTCACCTGCGAGTCGCCCTCGAAGGCGAGCACGTGCGTTGCCACGCGGTCCAGGAACCAGCGGTCGTGGGAGATGATCACCGCGCAGCCGGCGAAGGTCAGCACCGCCTCTTCGAGCGCGCGCAGGGTGTCCACGTCGAGGTCATTCGTCGGCTCGTCGAGGAGCAGGACGTTGCCGCCCTCGCGCAGGAGCTTGGCCAGATGCAGGCGGTTGCGCTCGCCGCCGGAGAGCTTGCCGACCGCCTTCTGCTGGTCGGAGCCCTTGAAGTTGAATGAGCCGGTGTACTGGCGCGAGTTCATCCACTGCTCGCCGACCTTGATCTGGTCCATCCCGCCCGAGATCTCCTCCCAGACGGACTTGTCCGGATCGAGCGCGTCGCGGCTCTGATCGACGTACGCGAGCTGGACCGTCTCACCGACGCGCAGGGTGCCGCTGTCGGGCTGCTCCTGGCCGGTGATCATCCGGAAGAGGGTGGTCTTGCCGGCGCCGTTGGCGCCGATGATCCCGACGATGCCGCCGCGCGGCAGGGTGAACGACAGGTCCTCGATCAGCAGCCGGTCGCCGAAGCCCTTCTTCAGGTTCTTCGCCTCGACGACGAGGTCGCCCAGCCGCGGTCCCGGCGGGATGTGGATCTGGACCTGGTCGAGCTTGACGTTCGCCTCCTCGGCGACGAGCGCCTCGTAGTTCGAGATGCGCGCCTTCGCCTTCTTGCGGCGGCCCTTGGGGTTCTCACGCACCCACTCGAGCTCGGAGGCGATCGTCTTCTGGCGCGCGACCTCCTGCTTCTCCTCGAGGGCGAGGCGGGCCCCCTTCTGCTCGAGCCACGCCGAGTAGTTGCCCTCGTAGGGGATGCCGCGACCGCGGTCGAGTTCGAGGATCCAGCCGGCGACGTTGTCGAGGAAGTACCGGTCGTGGGTGACGGCGACAACGGCGCCCTTGTACTCCGCGAGGTGGCGCTCGAGCCAGCCGACCGATTCGGCGTCGAGGTGGTTCGTCGGCTCGTCGAGCAGCAGGAGGTCGGGCTTGCGCAGGAGCAGTCGGCAGAGCGCGACGCGGCGGCGTTCACCGCCGGAGAGCTTGGAGACATCCGCGTCGGAGGGCGGTAGGCGCAGGGCGTCCATCGCGTATTCGAGCTGCGTGTCGAGGCTCCAGGCGTCGGCGGCGTCGATCTTCGCCTGGAGATCGGCGAACTCGTCGGCGGTCTCCTCGGAGTAGTTGGCGGCGAGCTCGTTGAAGCGGTCGAGCAGCGCCTTGGTCTCGGCGACGCCGTCCTCGACGTTGCCCTTCACGTCCTTGGACTCGTCGAGCACCGGCTCCTGTTCGAGGAGGCCGACGGTCGCGCCCGGCGCGAGCTGCGCCTCGCCGCGGTAGTCCTGATCGACCCCGGCCATGATCCGCAGGATGCTCGACTTGCCGGCGCCGTTGTAGCCGAGGACCCCGATCTTCGCGCCCGGGTAGAAGGCGAGCGTGACGTCCTTGAGCACCGTCTTGTCCGGGGGAAAGGACCGCGTGAGCTGGTGCATCGTGAAGATGTACTGGGGAGCCATGTGCAGGGATGCTAGAGCGGGTCGGGCAGCACCCGTGGCGCGGTAGCCTGAGGCGCCGATGCCGACGGTGCTGGACATTGAGCAGTCGCTCCTCCTCCTCGAGCTCGAGGCGCCGTTCGACAAGCGCGACGTGCAGCTCGCGCGGCGCCGTCAGGCGAAGGTCTGGCACCCCGACCTCGCCCCGCCGGGCAAGCAGGTCGCCCACGAGCGCCACCTCAAGGCGATCAACGAGGCCGCCGACCAGCTCGAGCAGATCGCGGAGACCTCGCACGGCGGACGCGTCACCCAGAACGCGGTCAAGGTCAGCGCTGCCGCGGCGCGCAAGGCGCGCGAGGAGGAGGGACGCCGGGCGTACGAGGCCGAGCAGCGCCGCCAGGCGGCGGAGGCCGACCAGCGCGAGCACGACCCCTTCGCCGCGCGCACGCCCGACCACTCGGTCGTCCACCGCTACGCGCGCTGCCTGAGCTACCCCGAGTGGGGCGTCGGCGAGGTCACCGGCATCTATTTCACCGGTGGGGGAGACGACGTCCAGCAGTGGGCGCGCGTGCGTTTTCAGATCGGCGTGCGCACGGTGCCCGCCGACTCGCTCCAGTTCGTCGACTTCAGCCGCCCGGACCCCGGCACTGAGCGGATGCAGCGCTTCGTCACCGCCGCGCAGCACGCGCTCGCCGAGGGGAACTTTGAACTGGCAGCTCGGCGCCTCATCTACGCCCGTGATGCCGATCCGAAGAGCCCGATGGTGCTGCGGCTGCTCACCCTCGCCTTCTGGCAGGCCGGGGACCTCGCCGCAGCGGGCCGCTCCGTGCGCGACTGGGGCCGCCTGGAGGACGCGCGCCCGGCTCCGCACCGTTTCGCCTCGCGCATCTACGAGGAGATGGGCGCCGTCGACCTCGCCGCGGAGGCCGCCGTCCGTGTGACCAAGCGCGCGCCGCAGGACGCGGCCGCCTGGGAGCGCCTCGGGCGCCTGCGCCTGCGGCTGCTCGAGCGGGACGCCGCGCGTGCGGCGCTCGAGCGCGCGCGTGAGCTCGGCCCGAGCGCGGAGGGCCTGCTCGACCTCGCGCTCGCCTGCCAGCTCGGCGGCGACCTCGGCGCCGAGGTGACCGCGTGCGAGCAGGCGACGCTCGTCGCAGGGGACTCCGCTGTCGCGTGGTCGCGTTACGCGCACGCGCTCGCCCGCACCGACCGCGTGAGCGACGCGATCGCTGCCGCCGAGCAGGCGCTGCGCCTCGACGGCGAGGACGACGAGATCGAAACGCTGCTCGAGCGCCTGCGCGCCGCCGTTCCGCGCGTCCTGCCCGCCGCGTGATCGCGCTTCAGGCGGGGCGCCATCCTGTCGATGGCATGAGTGGAGTCATGGTTCGCTCGATCACAGCCCTCCTGCTCGTCCTCGCCGCCTGCGTCGCGGCCATGCCGTCGTCCGCGGGCGCAGCGCAGACCGGTCTCAACGCGACGAACTCCTCGGCCGCCGACCTCGACGCGCTCGCGCGCCAGACCGGGGCGACCTGGGAGCGCCAGTTCGTGCGCTGGGATGCGATCGAGACGACTGGGCCGGGCCGCTGGACCGCAGGCTCGCTGACGCACCTCGACCGCGTCGTCGCCGACGCCCACGCCGCGGGCCGCAAGGTCGTCATCGGCGTGCTCGGCACGCCGCAGTGGGCGTCCGGATCGACCGATGCGCTCGTCCCGCCGACCGACCCGACGACCTACGCGAACTTCGTCGGCGCGCTCGCCGCGCGCTACCGCGGCCGCGTCGCCGCCTGGGAGATCTGGAACGAGCCCGACGCCTCCGAGTTCTGGCACCGCACGGTCGGCGCCGCCGCGTACGCCCCGCTGCTGATCGCCGCCCACCGTGCGATCGAGGCGCAGGACCCGGCGGCGCTGGTCCTCGCCGCCCCCTCGACCGGGAACGACTACCCCTTCCTCGAAGGGCTCTATGCGGCGGGTGCGGGCGCCGACTTCGACGGCGTGGCGGTCCACACCGACACGGCGTGCGGCATCACCTCGCCCGACGTCTACTACCGCGAGGGTGGGCGTGTCGGGCGCTTCAGCTTCCTCGGCCTGCGTGAGGTCCACGCGACACTCGCCGCGCACGGCCACGGCGACCGCCCGATCATCATCACCGAGCTCGGCTGGTCGGCCACGTCGACGGTCTGCGCGCGTGGTGTCTGGGCCGGGACCAAGGCGGCGGGCGTCACCGAGGCGAACCAGGCGGCCTTCCTGCGCCTCGCCTACCGCTGCCTCATGGACTACCCGTACGTCAAGGCGGCGCTGTGGTTCAACCTGCGCGACAACGGCGCGGCTGACACGGAGCTCCACCGCTACGGCCTGATCCGCTGGGACGGAACGCCGCGTCCGTCGCTCGACGCATTCACTGACGTGAGCCGCAACGGCGCCGCGACGGCCGGGGCCTGCGGGGACTTCACCGCGCCGTCGCTGAAGGTCGCCGCGCCGCTCTCCGGGGCCCTCTACGACCGTACCCTGGCGATCGGCGCCTCCGCCGTGGACGCGCACAGCACGCTCTCCCGGATCACCTTCTACGCGAATGGCACCCGCATCCGCAGCTTCACCGGTACGGCAGCCCGGCAGACCGCCGTCGCGCAGATGACGTGGTTCGGGGCGCGCAACCTGCCCTACGGGAACGTGACGATCACCATCGAGGCCGTCGACGCGTACGGCAATGCGCGCCGCCAGAGCGTCCAGGTGCAGCGCGTCGACCCCGCGACCCTCCCGACCCAGGCGACGCGCATGTCGCTGCGGGTCAGCGGCCGCGGACTCACGCGCACCGTGCGCGGACGGCTCGGGGCACACGCCACCGCCGCGGCATTCACGCCCCAGGGGCGCGTACGGCTCTCCTGGCAGCGCCGCAGCGGCGCCCGCTGGGTCACGCGCCACCGCGCGAGCCGCAGCGCCACACGGGCCTTCAGCTACCGCCAGAACCTCGCGGCCCGAGGCCGCTGGCGCCTCGTCGCCACCTACGCCGGCGCGGCGCCGTTCAGGCCCGCCCGCCGCGTGCTCTCCACGATCACCGTGCGCTGAGCGCGCTGAGCGCGCCGGGCGCGCGACTCAGGTGCCGCGCAGCAGGACCGTCGGGTCGGCGTCGACCGCGAGGATGCGGTTCGACCCCTCCTCGACGTGCACGACCCGCGGGTCGTACGTCTCGAGGTCCTCGCACGAGTACGCCGCGTAGCTGATGATGATCACGATGTCCCCGTGGTGCACGAGCCGCGCGGCGGCGCCGTTGACCTGGATCTCGCCGCTCCCGCGCTCGCCGGCGATCGTGTAGGTCTCAAAGCGCGCGCCGTTGTTGACGTCGACGACGCAGACCTGCTCGTGGGCGAGGATGTCGGCAGCTTCGAGGAGATCCGGATCGACGGTGATCGACCCGACGTAGTTCAGATCCGAGTCGGTGATGGTCGCCCGGTGGATCTTGCTCTTCAGCATCGTCCGCAGCATCCCGAACATGGTGGCACAGATTCGCGCCGATTCCGAAGGGCATCGGGGTCAATCGGTAGCGTGCCGCACGTGCGCCTCATCGTCGCCCGCTGCGAGGTCGCCTACACCGGCCGGCTGACCACCGTGCTGCCGGAGGCGCTGCGCCTGCTGATGATCAAGTCGGACGGCTCGGTGATGGTCCACGCCGACACCGGCGGGTACAAGCCGCAGAACTGGATGACGCCGCCGACGGTCATCGAGGAGGAGGAGGGCCTCCTCGTCGTGCGCAAGCGCGCCGGGAAGACGGAGGATCGGATCGAGATCCGCATCACGCAGGTCCTCTCCGACGTGACGCACGACATGGGCGAGGCGGCGGCGCTCGAGAAGGATGGCGTCGAGGCGCACATCCAGGAGGCGCTCGCAGACGCGCCGCACTTCTGCGGTGAGGGCTTCCGCCTGGTCCGGCGCGAGTGGCCGACCGACATCGGCCCGGTCGATCTCATGTGCCGTGACACGGCCGACGGGTGGATCGCCGTCGAGATCAAGCGCGTCGCGACGATCGACGCGGTCGAGCAGCTCACGCGCTATCTCGACCGCATCCGCATCGACCCGGCGATGGCTGATTGCCGCGGCGTGCTCGCCGCGCAGCAGATCAAGCCGCAGGCGCGCACGCTCGCCGAGGCGCGCGGAATCGCCTGCGTCGAGGTCGATCTCGCGGTCGTCCGCGGCGAGCGCGAGCCCGAGCTGCTGCTCTTCTAGGATCGGGCGCATGTCCGACGAGACCCAGGCCGCGCCGATCCTCACCGAGCGCCGCGACAACGTCCTCCTGATCACGCTCAACCGCCCGCAATCGCGCAATGCGGTCAACGAGGCGCTCGCGCACGCGATGGCCGCGGCCCTCGACGAGCTCGACGGGTCGGACGACCTGGCGGTCGGGATCATCACCGGCGCCGATGGCTTCTTCTGCCCCGGCATGGACCTCAAGGCCTTCGTCGCGGGCGAGCGCCCCTGGCATCCGGTGCGCGGCTTCGCCGGCATCGTCCAGCAGCCCGCCGACAAGCCGCTGATCGCGGCGATCGAGGGCTTCGCCGTCGCCGGCGGCCTCGAGATCGCCCTCGCCTGCGACATGATCGTCGCCGCGGAGGGCGCGAAGATCGGCATCCCCGAGGTCAAACGCTCGCTCGTCGCGGCCGGGGGCGGCCTGCGCCAGCTCCCGCGCAAGCTCCCGCTGAACATCGCCATGGAGTGGGCGCTCACCGGCGACCTCGTCCCCGCCGAGCGCGGGTATGAGCTCGGCCTCATCAACCGCATCACAGCGCCGGGCGCGGCGCTCGACGGCGCGCTCGAACTCGCCGCGGCGGTCGCCGCCAACGGCCCGCTCGGCCTGCGCGCGACGAAGGAGATCACCCTCGCCCAGTTCGGCTGGAGCGATGAGGAGTTCTGGCCGCGCCAGGACGCCATCTGGCAGCCGGTCTTCGCCTCCGAGGACGCGGTCGAGGGTGCGACGGCATTCGCCGAGAAGCGCCCGCCGGTCTGGCGCGGGCGCTAGCCAACCGGCGAAGTAGTTGCTGCCGCAACGAGTTGTGCTACGTTGCCGGGGCGAGCGATTCCGCTCCACCTCTCTCATCAACGCTCGAGGAGCGCCTTCATGACCGTTCAGACCCTTGCCAGTGACGACATCCACACCACCGCGAGCTTCGCGATCCGCCACAGCGGCGTGTCCGACTACCGCGCGAGCTTCAACGACGTCCACGCCACGCTCGTCACGGGCGACGCCCCCCAGCTCAGCGGCGCCGTCGACGTCGCCAGCCTGCAGGTGAAGAACGAGAACCTCTACGGCCACCTCATGTCGCCCGAGTTCTTCGACGCCGAGAACCACCCGCAGATCACGTTCACGTCCACGGGGATCCAGCGTGGCGCCGACGGCGCCGTCGCCCTCGAGGGCGATCTCACGCTGCGCGGCGTCACCCAGCCCGTGCGCGCGACCGGCACGTGGAGCGAGGTCGAGGCCGACATCACCGGCGCCCCGCGCATCGGGATCGACCTTGAGGCCGCGATCGACCGCACCGCCTTCGGCATGGCCTGGAACGCGCCGCTCGCCGGTGGCGAGACGGTCCTCGGCGACGACGTCGCACTCCTCGTGCACGTCGAGTTCGCCGCCCCCGCCGCAGCCTAGGCGGCTGGGCTCCGGTCAGCGCTCGCCCGGAAGGCTCTTCGGGTAGGCGCTGATCGGGGTACCCAGATCGAGCGCCGTCGAGAGAATCCGGTTCTGCTCGGCGTTGTGCGCGGCGGGGTAGCCCTCGCCGGTGGACGCCCGCTCCGGGCGCCCGATGTAGCCGAACTCGAGGTGCTCCGGCAGGATCTGGAGCAGTCGGGGCGTCATGTGGGCGCGCGCGCCCATGTTCCGCGGCTCCTCCTGGACCCAGACGATCTCGCGCAGGTTCGGATAGCTCGCGACGAGCTCGCGGATCTCCGCCTCCGGGAAGGGATAGAGCAGCTCGACGCGGCCGATCGCGACACCATCGTTGTCCGCGCGGTCCGCGTGGCCGACGAGGTCGTAATAGATCTTGCCCGTGCAGAGGATGAGGCGCGTGACCTTGTCCGCCTCGACGCGGGGCTCGGGCAGGACGGGCAGGAACCGCGACTCGGACAGATGCTCGATGCGGTTGGTCGCCTGCGGGAGCCGCAGGAGCGACTTCGGCGTCATCACGACGAGCGGGCGCTGCTTGGGGATCAGTGCCTGGCGGCGCAGCAGGTGGAAGTACTGGGCGGGCGTCGTGAGGTTGGCGACCCGGATGTTGCCCTCGGCGGCCATCTGCAGGAACCGCTCGAGGCGGGCGGAGGAGTGTTCCGGACCGGACCCCTCGTAGCCGTGGGGGAGCAGGAGCGTCAGGCGCGTGCTCTGGCCCCACTTGGCGAGGCCGCTGATGATGAACTGGTCGATGATGACCTGGGCGCCGTTGCCGAAGTCGCCGAACTGCGCCTCCCAGAGGACCAGGACCTCGGGCGCCTCCTGGGCGTAGCCGTACTCGAAGCCGAGGCAGGCCGTCTCAGAGAGCGGGCTGTTGTGGAGCTCGATCGGTGCATGCGCGCCTGACAGGTGCTGGATCGGCGTCCAGGTGGCGCCGGTCTGCGCGTCGTGCAGCACGAGATGGCGCTGGCTGAACGTGCCGCGCTCGACGTCCTGACCGGTGAGGCGCACGGGGACGCCGTCCTCGAGCAGGGAAGAGAAGGCGAGCGCCTCGGCCTGGGCCCAGTCGATCCCGCCCTCGGCGCCGAGGGCGTCGCGGCGGCGCTCGAGCTGGCGCTCCAGCTTGGGGTGAACGGCGAAGCCCTCAGGGGCGGTGAGCAGCTCGGCGTTGATCGCACGCAGGCGATCCGCGGCGACGGCCGTCTCGACCGGGGGGCTCGGTGTCGCGTCGAGGTAGTACTGGCCGGTCTGCTGGGACGCTGTCCCGGCATCCTGCGCGGCCTGGATGCGCTCCTTGAGCTCCTGGTGGCGGCGCGTGAGGTCGTCCCACGCCTCCTGCTGCCACGCGGCGACCTCGTCCTTGGACCCGGCGCCGGCCGTGACGGCCTCGGCGGCGAAGAGGTCGACGACGCGCTCGTGGTCCTTGATCGTGCGCGCCATCAGGGGCTGCGTGTAGCCCGGCTCGTCGGCCTCGTTGTGGCCGAAGCGGCGGTAGCCGATGAGGTCGATGAGGACGTCGTGGCCGAACTTCGCGCGGAAGGCCATCGCGAGCCGCACGGCGCTGATGCACGCCGAGACGTCGTCGGCGTTCACGTGGATGATCGGGACGTCGAAGCCCTTGGCGAGGTCGGAGGCCCAACGGGTCGAGCGCGAGTTCGCCGGGTCGGTCGTGAAGCCGACCTGGTTGTTCTGGACGAGGTGGAGCGCGCCGCCGACCTGGTAGCCCTCGAGGCCCTGGAGGTTGAGCGCCTCGGCGACGACGCCCTGGCCGGGGAACGCCGCATCGCCGTGGAGCACGATCGGCACGGCGGCGTGCGGATCGCGGGCGGCCTGGGCGCTGCTGCGGTCGGTCTGCGCTGCGCGCGTGGCGCCGAGAACGACGGGGTCGACGAACTCGAGGTGGCTCGGGTTGGCCTCGAGCGTCACGGTGATCGTCTCGCCGTCGAGCAGACCGTATTCGCGCCGGTAGCCGTGGTGGTACTTCACGTCACCGGTCCCGCCCTGCGGGATCTCGGTGACGGCCTTCACGGCGTCGAGGCTCGACTGGCCCTCGAACTCGCCGAAGATCGACTCGTAGCGGCGGCCGAGGTTGTGCGTGAGGACGCTCAGGCGGCCGCGGTGGGCCATACCGATGACGACTTCGTGCGCCCCATCGCCGGCGGAGAGCTCGATGGCCTCGTCGATCATCGGGACCGTCATGTCGAGGCCCTCGATCGAGAACTGCTTCTGCCCGAGGTACGCCTTGTGGACGAAGCGCTCGAACGAGTCGACGGCGATCAGGCGCCGCAGGATCCGCCGCTGCTCGTCGGCGCTCAGCGGCGTGCGGAACGTGCCGCTCTCGATCGTCTCGCGCAGCCAGAGGCGCTGCTCGAGGCTCGCGATGTGCTCGATCTCATACGCGATCGTGCCGCAGTAGACCTCGCGCAGGCGCGGGAGGGCGTCGGCGAAGGTCTCGCCGGGAACGAAGATGCGCAGGACCTTGGCCGGGATGCGGCGCATGAGGTCCTCGGTGATGCGGGCGGGGTCCGGCGTGAGCGCCGGCTCGCCGATCGGCTCGCTGCCGAGGGGATCAAGGCGCGCGGCCAGGTGGCCATGGTTGCGGTGGACCTTGACCAGCGCGGACGCCGCCTGGACGGCGAGCATGAGCTCGAGGTCGTCGCCACCACGCGCAGCGGCGGGAGCGGCAGCGGACACCGTCGGAGCGGGCGCCTGCGGCACCGGGCCGAGGGCGGCTCCGAGGGACGCGAAGACCTCTTCATAGAAGCCGTGCTCGCCCTGGAGGTACGCCTCGACGGTCTGGAGGAAGCGCCCGGACTCCGCGCCCTGAATGACGCGGTGGTCGTACGTCGAGGTCAGCGACACGACCTTCTCGGCGCCGATCTGCGCCCCGATCGCGCCGAGGCCGACCGGGTAGGCAATCGAGCCGGTCGCGACGATCGTGCCCTGGCCGACCATGAGGCGCGGGACCGACGCGATCGTGCCGATGCCGCCCGGGTTCGTCAGCGACACATTGGCGCCGACGAGGTCGTCGGCGGAGAGCGTGTTCGTGCGCGCCTTCTCGATCAGCTCGTCGAAGGCAGCGCGAAAGCCGCTGAAGCCGAGGCGCCCGGCGTCGCGGATGACCGGCACCATCAGGGTGCGCGAGCCGTCCTTCTTCTCGACGTCGACCGCGATGCCGAGGTTGACCTGCCCGTCCTCGATGCGCACGGGCTTGCCGTCGCGCTCCTCGAAGCGGTACGTCATCACCGGCATGTCCTCGGTCGCCGCGCGGGCGATCGCGTAGGCGATGAGGTGCGTGAAGCTGACCTTCTGCCCGGCCGCCTTGAGCTGGCCGCGGCGCCCGTCCATGACGGTGACGGTCATCGTGCGGAAGGAGGTGGCGGTCGGGATCGACCGGCTCTCGTCCATGTAGCGGGCGAGCATGGCGGCGCCGCCCTTGAGCGGCACGACCTCCGAGGTCCCGGCGGCGCCGGCCTCAAGGACATCGGCCTTCGTCACGCGGCCGCCGGGGCCGGTGCCGGAGACGCGGCCGAGATCGACGCCCTCGGCGGCGGCGACACGGGCGGCGACGGGGGAGACGCGCTTGCCGTCTGGCACGGCGGCTGCCTTGGCGGGAGCGGCTCCGCCGGATGCGGCCGGGGCGGGGGCGGCGGCGGCCGCATCGGCGCCTGCGCCGATGCGCATGCGCGCGATGACCTGGCCGACGGTCACCGTCTCACCTTCGGCGGCGAGGAGCTCGGTGACGACGCCGGCGGCCGGCGCCGGCAGCTCGACATCGACCTTGTCGGTGGAGATCTCCACGAGCGTCGCGCCGTCGGCGACGGCGGAGCCGACCTCGACGTGCCACTCGAGCAGCGTGCCCTCGGTGACGGACTCGCCGGCGCCGGGGGTGACGATGTCGATGATCTGGCCCTCGTCATCGCCTGCGGGCGGGGCGGCACCGTTGCCGTTGCTGTTGTCGTCTGCGGCGGCGGCGGGAGCGCCCTCACCGGCCTGGATCTCGCAGAGGACGGCGCCGACGGCGACCGTCTCGCCCTCGGGCGCGTGGATCTTCACGATCGTGCCGGAGACGGGGGCGGGGACCTCGGCGTCGACCTTGTCGGTGGACACCTCGACGAGAGTCTCAGCGGCCTCGACAGTGTCGCCCTCGGCCTTATGCCATTCGAGGACGGTTCCTTCCGTCACCGACTCACCCATGGCGGGGAGCGTGACCTGAACTGTGGTTGAAACCGCCATCAGAGGCTCTGCGCCCGTACCCTAGCGCGCCGCGGGCGCGGGTCCGGGGGACACGGGAAATCGGCGCTGCGCATCGCGTCGGCGACCCTCGCGCACGAACTCCCAGGTCCCGAAGAAGGGGGCGACGGCGCCCAGCACGCAGACCGCGGCGGCGATGCGCATCGGGATGACGCGGGCGCGCAGGGCGATGAGGCTGAGCAGCACCATGAGGATCCAGCCGATCCCGTGCAGGTAGCCGAAGATCGTCTCCCCGACTGCCAGCCCAGGGATGAGCCAGACGATCAGCAGGCAGAGGTAGACGGTCGAGTGCGCGAACGACAGGCGCTTGAGCGTCGCGTAGGAGAAGCTCTTCACGAGGGGGCCTCGGAGAGCATCGCGGCCATGCGCCGCAGCGGCTCGTCGGCCTCGGCGGGCCACTCCTGCGGGTCCGCGGGCCACCAGGCGTAGTCGTCGTGCTCGTGGTCCATGGTCACCTCGGCGCCCGGGGGCAGCCACGCCTGGCCGACGAACATCACCATCGAGTGCGGGAGCTGAAGCAGCGCCTCACCGCGCAGCACGGCGGCCTCGACCGCCCACTCCTCGAGCAGCTCGCGGGCGAGGGTCTCGACGGGGCTCTCGCCGGGGTCGACCGCGCCGCCCGCTCCGAGCGCCCAGCGCCCGGGCCAGGACGCGAGCCAGGCCGCGCGCCTGCCGGCGAGCCAGCGGCCCTCGCTGTCGCGCACGGCGCACAGCGCGGCCATCGAGAAGGACGCATCGCCCTCGACGAGGCGCAGCGACCAGCGCGCCGGCTGCAGGTCCATCACGAGGCGCCCATCGGCGAGGTGCTCGTGGCCGACGAGGCGCGCAGAGAGCCCGTCGTGGCTTGGGGAGCCGCGCTCGGCGAGCGCCGCGACGGCGGCGTCGGCGGCGAGCGTGTGCGCTTCGGGCGGCGCGTAGTGCTCCTGCGCCCAGCGCACCTCCACCTGGTCGGGGGACCAGGGCCCGCGGGCGAGGATCGTGCGCCCCAAGCTCATCGCCGTCAGTGTACGCCCGCCCAGGCTGTGAGAATCGCCCCCCATGCGCCAACCGCGGCACCCGCACCCGGTGGTGACCTTCGTCCTGGTCTCTGTCGGCCTGTTCATGGTCACGCTCGACAACCTGGTCGTGTCGACGGCGCTGCCGGTGATCCGTGTCGATCTGGACGCGACGCTCGAACAGCTCGAGTGGACGGTCAACGCCTACACGCTCGCGTACGCGGTCTTCCTGCTCTTCGGCGCGGCGCTCGGCGACCGCTTCGGCCGCCGGCGGATGTTCACCTTCGGCATCGCGCTGTTCACCATCGGCTCGGCCGCTGCGGCGATCGCTCCGAGTGTCGACACGCTCGTCGCGGCCCGCGCGCTGCAGGGCTTCGGCGCGGCCTTCGTGACGCCGCTCTCCCTGACGCTCCTCTCCGAGGCGGTGCCGGACGGCAAGCGTGGGATCGCGATCGGCGCGTGGTCCGGCGTGGCCGGGCTCGGGGTGGCGATGGGGCCGGTCGTCGGCGGAGCCATCACGGAGGGCATCGCCTGGCAGTGGATCTTCTGGGTGAACGTCCCGATCGGGCTCGTCGTCGCGCCGCTCGCCGCGCGCCTGCTCGGCGAGAGCTACGGGCCCGACCGGGGGCTTGACCCGCCCGGTCTGCTGCTCGCGATCGCGGGGCTCTTCCCGCTGACCTTCGGCGTCGTGCGCGCGAGCGCGCTCGGGTGGGGCAGCGCGACGGTCGTCACCTCACTGGCGCTCGGCACCCTCATGCTCGTCGCGTTCCTCGTCGTCGAACACCGCACGCGTGAGCCGCTGCTGCCCCTGCGCTTCTTTCGCAGCCGCGCCTTCTCTGCGACCAACGCGGCGTCGTTCGTCATGTTCTTCGGGATCTTCGGGTCGATCTTCTTCCTCTCGCAGTTCTTCGTGACGGTCCAGGGGTTCACGCCGCTCCAGGCCGGTCTGCGGATACTCCCGTGGACGATCATGCCGATCTTCGTCGCGCCGATCGCCGGGCTCCTGAGCGACAAGATCGGGGCCCGGCCGCTGATGGCGCTCGGGCTCGCGCTGCAGGCCGCGGCGGTCTTCCGGATCGCACATGTCACCGCGGTGGACACGTCGTATTCGGAGCTCGTCCCCGCCTTCATCGCCGCGGGGATGGGCATGTCGCTCGTCTTCGCACCGTCCGCCAACGCCGTGCTCGCGTCGGTGCGGGCGGTCGAGGCGGGCAAGGCGTCGGGCGCGACCAACACGATCCGCGAGCTCGGCGGTGTGGCCGGCGTCGCCGTCCTCGCGAGCGTCTTCGCCGCCGCGGGGGGCTACGCCTCGCCGCAGGACTACGTCGACGGCCTGCGCGGCGCGTTGCCCGTCGGCGGCGCGGTCCTCGCGGCGGGCGCGCTCATCGCCCTGCTGATCCCGCGCCACCTGGTCGCGCAGCCGTCCGCGACCGGGGCGTCAACCAGCGAGGCGCCGGTACCCTCCGGCGCATGAGTCGGTTCGAGGCGAAGAATCTCGGCGCCATCAAGGCGGCGGTCGATCACCACAATTCGACCTGTCCGGTCCCGGCCAACGCGATCCTGCTCAACCCGGTCGATCATGAGCTGATCGGCTGGCACGAGCTCTTCGGCCTGCCGGTCCTCGCGGACGAGCGCGTCCCGACCAAGCGCGTGCGCATCGACTGCGACGGCTCGGCCAACGGCATCGAGGATCAGCTCGAGGAGATGCTCGCCCAGCAGCAGCCGATCGAAATTCCCGTGGTCGTGCCGGTCGGGCCCGGCGAGGACGACGGATTCGCGCCCGGCGACGACCCGGACCGCCCGCCCTTCTAGGCGACTTCGAGCGCGCGGCCGAACGTGCGCTCGAACAGCTCGCCCTCACGCGAGGCGGCCCAGCGCGCCACGCGCGCCTGCCCGTCAGCTTCGAGTTCGAGGCGCACGGGGCCTTTGCTGTCGGCCCGCACGCGCGCCGACCGGACGAGCTGATCACGACTGCGCTCAAGGTCCTCGCCGAGACGCAGCAGCACCGCGCAGCGGTTGAGCAGGGCCGCATCGCCGTCCTGGAAGAGCCCGGCGAAGGGGCCCGGGTCGGGCATGCCCTTGCGGTGGTAGCGCACGATCTGGCCGATGAGCGCGACCTCGCGCGGGCTGAAGCCCGGCAGGCCCGCGTTGAGGACGAGGTAGCGCGAGTGCTTGTGGTGGTCGTCGTAGTCGACGGCGACGCCGATGTCATGCAGCAGCGACGCGGCCCAGAGCAGCTCACGCTCGCGCGGGTCCCCACTGTGCAGCCCCGCGGCGGCCAGATCATCGAAGAGCCCGAGCGCGAGCCGCGCGACGTGGTCGGTGTGGGCGGCGTGCGAGTCGTACTGCGCAGCGAGGTTCAGGACGCTGGCGCGGCGCACGTCGTCGAACACCGGCCGGCGTGCGGTCCCGAAGAGCGGCTCGCGCGCCTCACCGAACGCGCGCTCGAAGAAGACGCCCTCGCGCAGCCCTGCCTCGGTCACCTCGATGCCGCTCAGGTCGCCGCGCGCGAGCACGCTCTGCACGACGACGGCGCCCGCGAGGATGATGTCGGCGCGCGCCGGCTTGATGCCGGGGACCGACCCGCGCTCGCAGGCCGGCAGGGCCGCGAGGCGCTCCACGAGGTCATCGAGCGCCTCGCGCTCGATGACGAAGCCCTGGACGCCGAACTCGGGCACGCGCCCTGCGCGCTGGACGGCGGCGGCGAGGTTGCGCACCGTGCCGCCGATCCCGACGAGGCGCTCGGCACCGGTGAGCCAGGTGGCGCCGCGCAGCTTGCGCGCGACG
This sequence comes from Actinomycetota bacterium, assembly GCA_009699245.1. Lineage (GTDB taxonomy): Bacteria > Actinomycetota > Thermoleophilia > Solirubrobacterales > Solirubrobacteraceae > F1-60-MAGs163. Next base: position 96,686 of record WLOQ01000008.1, on the reverse strand, counting down.
TGGTCGCGCAGTGCGGCGAGCTGGTCCGCGGTCGCCGGGCCGTCACCCGGGAGGAACCGCTCGGTCATCCGCACGGCGCCCAGGCGCCAGGAGTCGAGCGCGCCCGCCTCGCGTCCCTCGACGGCGATGAGCTGGAGCGAGCCGCCGCCGAGATCAAGGACGGCGCCATCGCGGATGTCACTCGAGTTCACCGCCGCGAGAAAGCCGTAGCGGGCCTCCTCCTCGCGCGAGAGGACGCGCAGCGGACGCCCGGCGCGGCGGTGCGCCTCCTCAAGGAATGCCTCGGCGTTCGAGGCCTCACGGATCGCGCTCGTGGCGACCATGTCGATCTCGTCGTGCGCGAGGCCGGCGGCATCGCAGAAGTGCGCGAACACCTCGATCGTCGCCAGGGCGCGGGCGATCCCGTCGGCGCCGAGCGCGCCCGCCTCGTCCACACCGGCGCCGATGCGCACCGGCTCGTGGATCTCATCCGTGCGCTTCCACCAGCCGCCCAGCCCGCCCGGTTCGGGGCTGTGGGTCTCGAAGACGACGAGCCGGAAGGAGTTCGAGCCGAGGTCGGCGACCGCCAGACGCGAGTCGGCTTCAGCCTGCACGTTCGATGAGCTCGATGCGGTAGCCGTCGGGGTCGCGCACGAAGCAGATGCGCGAGCCGCCCTCGCGGACCGTGTACGGCGCGCGCTCGGGCTCGATGCCCTGCTCGCCGAGTGCCGCGAGGGTCGCATCGAGGTCGCTCGCCGTGATCGCGATGTGTCCGTACCCCGTGCCGATCTCGTAGGCATCGACGCCGAAGTTGTAGGTCAGCTCGAGCCGTGCGCCGTCGCCCGGCAGGCCCATGAAGATGTTGACCGCCTCGTCGCGGATCTGCATCCGCGAGAGCTCCTCGAAGCCGAGCGCCTGGTAGAAGGCCACCGACCGGTCGATGTCGGTGATCCGGTAGCAGGTGTGGATGAGCTCGGACACGGGTCCAGCGTACACCCGGTGCGCCCGGGTCCCATCTGCCCTAGCCTCAACTCATGATCGTCGAGCGCTCGTTGTTGCCGGGGTACCTGACCAACACGTATCTCGTCGGCGAGCCGGGCGGCGCGGCCTTCTATGTGGACGCCGGCGGGCCGATGGATCCCCTCTTCGCGGCCGCCGAGCGCCACGCGATGACGCCGACCCACGTCCTGCTGACGCATCACCACCACGATCACGTGCTCGAGCTCGAGGACGTGGTCGCCCAGCACCCCGGGATCGAGGTGCTGATCCATCCGGCCGAGCGCGACCTCGTCCCGGCGGCGACCGGTGACCTGCTCCCCGGCCGGGCCGTCCAGGTCGGGGAGCTCGAGGTGCAGGTCCTCCACACGCCGGGGCATACCGCCGGGATGGTGGCGCTGCTCGTCGAGGGGGAGGTCTTCACCGGGGATACGCTCTTTCAGGGCTCCGTTGGCGGTGTCCGGGCGCCGGGCGCCACCGGATACGCGGACCTGCGCTCGTCGGTGATGGACACGCTGCTCGCGCTGCCCGACGAGACGGTGGTGCGGCCCGGTCATACGGACCCGACGACGATCGGCGAGGAGCGCGAGCACAACGCCTTCATCCGGATCTGGCGCGGCCTCGACCCCGAGGGCAGCTCGCCGTGCGTCGCGCTCGGTGAGCCCGCGACGCTGATCCTGCTCGGCGACGACTATGACGGTGGGCACAAGGCTTGGGTGCGCTGGCCGGACGGGCGCGACGACATCGTCCCCGGCTCGCGGGTGGAGCGCACGGGCTGAGGTCGCGATGACCGACCGCGAGCACCCGGACGGGCCGCACGAGCCCGAGGAGGAGCTGTTCGCCTCGCGGCTGCGCCGCACCGCCGCGCTCGGCCGTCTCGCGGCAGGGGAGGCGGCGCGCTACGCCGCGACCTCGGCCGCCAACCTGCGCCGCTCCCCCGAGGACGCGGCCGATGCACTCGGGCGCCAGCAGGTCGAGACCGCGCGCCGCATGGTGCAGGTGCTCGGCTCGATGAAGGGCGTCGCGATGAAGGTCGGCCAGATGCTCTCGGTCGTCGACCTCGAGGCGGTTCCGCCGGCGTATCGCGAGGACGTGCGCGCCGAGCTCGCGCGGCTGCGCGACGCGGCCCCGGCGGTCGCGTTCCCGCAGATGCGGCGCGCGATCGAGCGCGACTACGGCGCGCCGCTGGCGGAGATCTTCGAGACCTTCGACGAGACCCCGATCGCCGCGGCATCGATCGGGCAGGTCTACCGCGCCACGATCGAGGGCGGCCGCGCCGTCGCGGTCAAGGTCCAGTACCCCGGCATCGATGCCGCCGTGCGCGCGGACCTCCAGAACCTGGTCCCGCTGCTGCGCGTCGCGCGTCAGCTCATGCCCGGGATCGACGTCGAGGCGACGGCGCGCGAGGTGCGCGAGCGCATCCACGAGGAGCTCGACTACGAGCTCGAGGCCGACAACACGCGCGCCGTGGCGCGTGCGCATCGCGGCCATCCTTTCATCGTCATCCCCGAAGTCCATGCCGAGCTCTGCCGCCCACGTGTCCTCGTGATGGACCTGCTCGAGGGCGTCGGGCACGATGCGATCGCCCGGATGGACCAGGCCTCGCGCGATCGCGTCGCCGAGATGATCTTCCGCTTCTACTTCGGCTGCATGTATCGCCATCGCGCCTTCTCCGGCGACCCGCACCCCGGCAACTCGATCCTCCTGCCGGACGGGCGCATGGGCTTCATCGACTTCGGCCTCTTCAAGCGCATCAGCGTCGAGGCGTCCGAGCTCGAGCTCGAGATCCACCGGCTCGGGGTCGAGGGCCGCGGCGCGCAGATGGTCGAGCGGATGGCCGCCGCGGGGATGCTCGCCGACCCGGCGGCCACTGCGCCGGATGCGCTGCTCGACGAGTTCCGCGCCTACACGTGGTGGTTCACCACTGACGAAGTCGTCGAGCTCGATCCCACGCTCGCGACACGGATCGTGCTCGATTTCTCGGACCCGACGGGCCGGCACTTCCGCGACATCCGTCACCAGCGGCTCCCGCCGGAGCACATCTTCGGGCGGCGCCTGGAGATGATGACCCTCGCGGTGATAAGCGGCCTGCGCGCGCGCGGCAACTGGCACCGCATCGCGCGCGAATGGCTCTACGGCGACCCGCCGGCGACCGAGCTCGGCCGCGCCGAGGCGCTGTACTACGCGGGGCGCTGAGACTTAGACGCCGGGAACGTCCTCCAGGCGCTGGACCTGGAAGAGGCTCGTGGTGCCCGGCTTGCCGCTCGGGAGTCCTGCCGTGACGCCGACGCGCATGCCGGGCTCGACCCAGCCGAGCTCGACCACGCGGCGGCAGGCGTCAGCGATGATCTCCTCGGTCACCCCGTGGTGGCGCATCGAGGAGGCACGCACGCCCCACATCAGGCCGCAGCGGCGGACGGTCTCGCGCTCCGGCGAGAGGGCGAGGATCGGCACCGTCGGGCGGTGGGCGGAGACGAGGCGTGCCGACCGGCCGGAGATCGTGGGGACGACGATCGCATCGAGCTCGAGCTCGCGCGCGGCCTCCACGACGCTGTGGGCGATCGTGTAGGCGGGGTCGCGGCCGGTGCGCAGGACACGGTGCTCGTTCCACTCCGAGTAGGGCGCCTCGCGCTCGGTCGTGCGCGCGATCGAGTCCATCATTGCGATCGCCTCGACCGGGAAGGCGCCGACCGCGGTCTCCTGCGAGAGCATCACGGCGTCGGTGCCGTCGAGGATCGCGTTGGCGACGTCGGTGACCTCGGCGCGCGTCGGGCGGGCCGAGCGGATCATCGAGTCGAGCATCTGCGTCGCCGTGATGGAGACGCGCGCGTGCTCGCCGCAGAGCCGCAGGAGGCGCTTCTGGACGAGCGGGACCTCCTGGATGGGGAGCTCGATGCCGAGGTCTCCGCGGGCGACCATGATGCCGTCGCTCACGCGCACGATGTCCTCGGCGCGCGCGACGGCCTGCGGCTTCTCGACCTTCGCGAAGATCGGGATGTCCGTGTGCTCGCGCAGCTCGAGGACCTCCTCGGGGCGACGGACGAAGCTCAGCGCGACGAGGTCGACGCCGATCTCGATGCCGGCGCGCAGGTGGACGAGGTCCTCGTCGGGGAGCGAGGGGAGCTGGTCGGCCGGGCCGGGGACGTTGAGCCCCTGGCGGTTGGCGACGACGCCGCCGATCTCGATCTCACAGTCGAACTCGCCGACCGCCGAGCGGACCTCGCGCACCCGCATGCGGATCGAGCCGTCGGCGAGATAGACGAGCTCGCCGGGCTCGACGGCGTCGGCGAGCCCGGGCCAGCTGACGCTCATCCGCTTGGCATTGCCGATGAAGTCTGCGTCCGGAGGCAGGAAGGTCACGACGTCGCCGACATGGAGGACGGCCTTGTCGCCCTCAAGCTGGCCGATGCGGATCTTCGGGCCGGGAAGGTCCTGGAGGATCGCGACGGGGCGCCCCGCGCGGCCGGAGGCCTCGCGCACCAGCAGCGCCGTCTCAGCATGCTGCTCGTGCGTGCCGTGGCTGAAATTCAGCCGTGCGACGTCGAGTCCGGCCTCGACCATCCGCACGAGAACTTCGGGATCCCGCGAGGCAGGTCCGATGGTGGCGACGATCTTCGTGCGGCGATCCATGGAGTAGGTCACGGTACCGCCCCCGCCGCCGCGCGCGTGGTCAGCCCTGCTCAGAGCCCGGCGAACCGGCCCTCGATGATGAGCGGGACGCCGTCGGCCGTCATGTGCCCGCGTTCGCGCAGGTCGCAGATGAGATCCCAATGGAGCGCGCTCTCGTTGCGCCCGCCGGTCTCCGGGTACGAGCGCCCGAGCGCGAGGTGGACGGTGCCACCGATCTTCTCGTCGAAGAGGATCGAGCCCGTCGGGCGCTGGATGCCGAAGTTCGTCCCGATGCCGATCTCGCCGAGGAAGCGCGCGCCGTCATCGGTCGCGAGCGCCTGGCGCAGGTACTCCTCGCCGCGCGCCGCGGTCGCGGTGACGACCTCGCCCGCGCGGAACGTGAGCGTCACGTCCTCGACGAGGACGCCCGCCGGGGACGACGGGATGGTGAAGCGGATCGTGCCCTCGGCGGAGGTCTCGTGCGGCCCGGTGAAGACCTCGCCGCTCGGCATGTTGCGCCGCCCGTCGGAATTCACCCACGTGCGCTTTGCGACCTTCAGGGTCAGGTCGGTGCCGTCGCCCTCGATGCGCAGTTCGCGCACGTCTTCGAGCCGGGCGATCAGGCGGTCCTGGAACTCGCTCAGGCCCCGCCATGCGGCGACCGGGTCGGGGACGTCGAGGAACATCGCGCGGGCGACGAAGGCCGCGTATTCCTGGAGGTCCATGCCGGCGAGCGCCGCGCCGGCCGGGGTGGGCCAGAGCGTCGAGCACCAGCGCTTCTTCAGCGTGCGCTCGCGGACCGGCCGGCGGGCTCGCGCGGCGCGGGTGATTCGCGCAGGATCGACCCCGGCGAGCTCGCTCAGCTCGTAGGGCGCCTGAACGCCGAGGACCGCCGAGAGGCCCTTCGCCTCCGCCATCGCGAGGTCGTCGAAGTCGTCGAGGTGGACGTCGCGGGCATGCTCGTAGAAGCCGCGCCCCTGCCCGGGGAGCGCGAGGTCGAAGCGCACCCACGCCTCGCGCTCGAGGATCGCGCGCTGGAGCTCGAGGAGCAGCGGGGTCGCCATGAAGCCGGACCGCACGACCACGTGTTGGCCGGGCTGGACCTCCAGGCAGTAGCCGGCCAGGAGGTCGGCCATCGCGCGCGGGTCGAGCATCTCCGTCACGAGGGCGAAGTCATCGTCCATGCGCGCGGTCACGGGGCCTCCACGTCCGGGAACCACTCGGCGCAGTGGGTGCGCAGCGCGTCGCGCACGAAGCGACGCTCGTCCTGCGTGGCGGCGCGCAGCCGCAGCAGCAGGTCGCGCTGGCCCTCGGTCGGAACGCCGCTGATTTCCCAGCACACGACGAGCCGCTCGAAGAGGAACTCGACGGCGCGGTGCCACGCGTCGTCGCGGGACGCCGACTGATCGTGCAGGGCGGCGGCGTAGGCGGCGCGGGTCTTCGGCTTCAGGACGGTGCGCAGGTCGAGCGCCTGCGTGCCGTCGGCAGAGGTGATGCGCTCGGTGGGAGCGTCGGGCATGGGCGCGCCGTCGCGGCGCCGGGAGCGGCGGCCCATCAGGTCGTCTCCGCCGCGCGCTCGAGCTGCGCGCGCACGTCGCCGCGCAGCGGGTCGGCATGCCCGGGCCAGGCGGCGGCGGGCTCCAGCGCCGCGAGCTTGCGGATCGAGGCGCGCGCCTGCTCGGTGTCCGCGTTGAAGGCGGCATGGGGCACGCGTGCATGGCCCTTGCGGCCCGTCTGCGGATCGAGCGTGTAGAAGCAGTCGCTCGTCAGCGCGAGGCGGTCGGCGGCGCGCCAGAGACCGATCTGCCCGGGCGCGTGGCCGGGCAGGTGGACGACCTCGAAGCCCGCGATGGCGTCGCCCTCCTCGACGGTGTCCGCGATCGTCACCGGGCCGCCGTCCCACCCGGCGAGCATCCGGCCCATGACGAGCCGCGCGGCCGCATTGAGGCGCTCGGTGTGGAAGTAGTGGGCGCCGCCGTCACCCTGCGCGCCGGCGCGCTCGAGCGGGTGGCAGAGGGCCGGCACGCCGAGGGCCGCCGCCGTCCCGCGATGGTCGGCGTGGGCGTGTCCGAGGACGATCCGCGTGAGGCCGCCGAGCGACGCGGCGGCTGCGGCTGCGGCGCCGGCCATCGAGCGCACGCCGGCGTCGAACATCAGGACGCCATCGCCGTCGCGCACGAAGTACACGTTCATCGTCTTGCCCGGGAAGCCGCCGCGCAGCAGCCAGACGCCGTCGGCGACGTCCTCGAGGCGATGGCGCTCGGCGCGCCGCATGCGCGGGAAGCTCATGGCGCTCGCAGGCTACCGCCCGGTGTGGCCTCCCCGGAGGCGTAGTGTGGCCACGACGATGTCCGGGTTGACACGCAAACGCGAGCTGGGCCGCGGCGAGCGCGTCCTGCCGGGCATCTGGCGCCTGCGCCTGCCGCTCCCGTGGCCCGGGATCCCGCACTGCAACGCCTGGGCGATCGCGGCCGGCGACGGCATCGTCCTCGTCGACACGGGGCTCCATGAGCCGGGGTCGATGGCGCACCTCGACCGCGCGCTCGCGATGGTGAACCTGCGGATCGAGAACGTGAAGCTCCTCGTCTGCACGCACGCGCACGCCGACCACTACGGCCAGGCGGCGACGATCCTCGAGCGCGTGGAGTGCGAGCTGTGGATGCACCCGAACCACGCGCACATGATCGAGGCTGCCCAGAATCCGCAGGCGACACTCGACAGGCGCCTGGAGATCGCACGGCAGAGCGGCGTTCCCGAGGCGCCGCAGCGCGCGTATGAGCAGGCGAGCAAGGGGCAGGGGTCGGGGATCGCCGCGGTGGTCGCGCCCGACCGCGACCTCGTCGCCGGCGTCGAGATCCAGACCGACCTCGGGCCCTGGAAGATCCTCGAGACGCCGGGCCACGCCCCGTCGCACGTCTGCCTCTACCAGGAGGAGCGCCGCATCCTCATCTCCGGTGACCACCTCGTCGGCCGAATCTCGCCGTATTACGACTACGGCTGGACAGCCGACCCAGCGGGCGAGTTCCTCGAGTCGCTCAGTGCCGTCGAAGACCTCGACATGCGCCTCTGCCTGGCCGGACACGCGCGCCCCTTCACCGACGTCCAGGCGCACATCAACGCGAACCGCGTCCTCGTGGCCGAGCGCCTCGAAGCGTGCGTCACCATGCTGGCGACCGCCGACCCGGTGACCGTGTTCGAGGCGATTCCGCTCGTCTACGGCCCGGAGATCACGCGCGAGAACGCCGGCTGGTGGCTCAACGAGACGCTCTGCTATCTGCGCCACCTCGAGCTCGCGGGGGTCGCCGCATGCCTGCGCGACGACCCGAGCCAGGCGGCGCGCTGGACGCTCGCCTGACCGTCCGTAGTCTGTAGCGCGATGCGGATCGACGACATCCTGCGGCAGGGCCCGGACCCGGTCTTCTCCTTCGAGTTCTTCCCGCCGCGCACACCCGAGGGCGAAGCGAATCTCTACGAGGCGATCGCGAAGCTCGCGCCCATGGACCCGGCGTACGTGTCGGTGACCTACGGCGCCGGCGGCTCGACGGCCGGCAAGACCCTCGAGATCGCCTCGACGATCCGCGAGCGCCACGGGATCGAGGCGATGGCGCACTTCACCTGCGTCGGCGCCACCGTCGACGAGCTGCGCGCGACGCTCGACGAGATGCGCGAGCTCGGGTTCGAGAACGTCCTCGCGCTGCGCGGCGACCCGCCCGCCGGCCAGGACGAGTGGGTGCGCACCGACGGCGGCTTCGAGTACTCGCGTGAGCTCGTCGAGCTCATCAACGCGGACTACGCGATGACGGTGGGCGCTGCGGCGTTCCCCGAGACGCACATCCACGCCACGAGTCCCGAGGACGACCTGCGTCATCTCAAGGCGAAGGTCGACGCGGGGGTCGACTTCCTCATCACGCAGCTCTTCTTCGACAACGCCGTCTACTTCGACTTCGTCGAGCGCGCGCGGGCGATCGGCATCGACGTCCCGATCATTCCGGGGATCCTGCCGATCACGAACATCGCGCAGCTCGACCGCATCACATCGCTGTGCGGCTCGGAGGTCCCGGCGCGGCTGCGCGCCGAGCTCGACCTGCGCACCGACGAGCCGGAGGCCGTCGAGGACTTCGGCGTCGCGTACGCGACGCTCCAATGCGCCGAGCTGCTGGCGGGCGGCGCCCCGGGCATCCACTTCTACACGCTCAACCGCTCGCCGGCCACGCGCGCGATCGTCGGCGCGCTGCGCCTCCAGCGGCCCTGGGACACCGCCGGCGCCTGACGTCCTCATGGTGGTGCGCACCGCAACGCGCCGCGCGTGGACGTGGCGCACGGCCCTGCTGCCCGCCGCCCTCGTGGCGGTCCTCTGCATCTTCTACGCCGACGGCTTCCTGCGCGGCGCCATCGGCTGGGAGACGATCGTCTTCACGCTCCTCTGCGGCCCCGCGATCGGCGGGCTCGTGATCGCGGTGCGCGCCTGCCGGCCGGACGTGTCGTTCGATCCGATCGATCCGGTCCTCAGCACGGCGGCGACGCTGGCGACCGTGCTGCTCGTGCGCAGCGCGGATCTGGCGCCGACGCTCGCCATCGGGATCGTCGGCGTCGTCGCGGGGCTCCTGCCGATCTTCCCCGGCGTGTCGCGCAACCACGCGGCGTGCGGGTACGCCGGCTCGTTCGCCGGCGCATGCTCGCCGCTCGTGCTCCCGGGCACCGGCTGGGTCGTCGCGGCCGGCGCGCTCACCGGGGTCTTCTGGATGCTGCTCAAGGGCGTCGTGCCCGGGATCGGCGGGCGGATCGGCGCGATCACCTTCGTCGCGGTGTTCCTCATCTGGGCGGTCGCGGCCGCGGGCGGATGGGACGGCCCCGGGGCGCCGGTCACCGAGCTCGACACGGTCGATGGCGTGCTCGTCCTTGCCGCCGCCCTCGCCGCGACACTCACGACCTACGGCCTCGCCGCCGCGGGACGGATGAACGTCATCGTCGCCTCCGCGCTGCCGACGGTCGGCTTCACGCTGCTGATCCTCGCGGTGGACGGGCCGGCCGGGATCGCCGGGCCGACGATCGCGTCGGCGTGGCTCGCCGGGAGCGCCACCGGGATGACGGCGAGCGAGTGGGTGCTCCACCGGCACCTCCTCGCCGTCGCGGGGGTCCTCACCGGGATCTTCGTCGTCGGCTTCGAGCCGACGCTCGTGGGCTTGGGCGGCGACTTCGGCACCATGGCGTTCATCGCGGTGCTCGCGGCGATCGGCCTCCTTCTGCCAGCCGAGGCGCTGATCGGGCGCCTCACCGGGTGGAGCGAGCCGCCGGACGGCGTAGCCTGACCGCGGTGCCCGCAGCGGACCTCGACTTCACGGTGCGACGGTCCGATCGCGCCCGCTCGGTGCGGGTGCGGGTCGAGCCCGACGGCGCCGTCGTCGTGACGCTGCCCCGGCGCGCCCGCGAGCGCGACGCCCGCGCGGCGGTCACCGAGCTGCGGCCGTGGATCGACGACCGCCGAGCCGCCTTCGCGAGCGCCCGCGCCGCGCTCCCGCGGCGGCAGGGGACGGTGCCCTACCTCGGGTCGGCGCTGCGGCTCGCGCCCGACGCGGCGCGCACCCGCGCCCACCGGCGCGGCGACCTTCTCCACGTCCCCGGGAATGAGCCGGCGCAGCGCGCGGCGCTCGAGCGCTGGTACCGCCGCGCCGCCCGCGCAGAGGTCGAGCCGCGCCTCGAACGCGCCGCCGCGGCGCTCGGCGTGACCTACCGCGCGATCTCGATCCGCGACCAGCGCACGCGCTGGGGATCGTGCTCCTCGACCGGCGCCATGTCGTTCAACTGGCGCCTGCTGCTCGGCCCCGAAGACGTGCTCGACTACGTCGTCTGGCACGAGGCGTGTCACCTCGTCGTGATGGACCACTCACCGCGGTTCTGGGGCCTGCTGGCCGAGCATCTGCCCGGCTACGACGAGCAGCGGCGGTGGCTGCGCCTGCACGGCGCAGCCCTCCACCTCTGAGCCTGGGTCAGCCGCGCTTGGCGATCTCGACGTAGTCGAGACCGCGGCCGCCGGTGTAGATCTGCCGCGGGCGGGCGATCTTCTGCTCGCTGTCGGCGCTCATCTCGAGCCACTGGGCCATCCAGCCGCTCGCGCGGCCGATCGCGAACATGACGGGGAACATCTCGACCGGCAGGCCGAGCGCCTCGTACATGAGACCGGAGTAGAAGTCGACGTTCGGGTAGAGCTTGCGCGAGACGAAGTAGTCGTCCTCGAGCGCGATCTTCTCGAGCTCGGTGGCGACGTCGAGCAGCGGGTTCTTGCCGGTGACCTCGAAGACGTCGTCGACGGCCTTCTTGATGATCGTGGCGCGCGGGTCGTAGTTCTTGTAGACGCGGTGACCGAAGCCCATCAGGCGCTCGTTGCCGGCCTTGACGCCCTCGATGAAGGCGGGGACGTTCTCGACGCGCTCGATGCGGCGCAGCATCTTCAGGACGGCCTCGTTGGCGCCGCCGTGCGACGGGCCGTAGAGCGCCGCGACGCCGGCCGCCATCGCCGAGTAGGGGTCGCCGCCGGCCGAGCCGACGCCGCGCACGGCGCTCGTCGAGCAGTTCTGCTCGTGGTCGGCGTGCAGGATGAAGAGGATGTCGAGCGCGCGCTCGATGCGGGGATCCGGCTGGTACTTCAGCTCGGACATTTTGTACATCATGCTCAGGAAGTTGCCCGAGTAGGACAGCTCGTTGTCCGGGTAGACGTACGGCTGGCCGCGCATGTGGCGCAGCGAGAAGGCCGCGAGCGTCGGCATCTTCGCGAGGAGGCGGACGGTCTGGAGATGACGGATCTCTGGGTCGAAGATGTCCTTCGCCTCGGGGTAGAAGGTCGAGAGCGCGCCGACGCTGCTCATGAGCATGCCCATGGGGTGCGCGTCGTGGCGGAAGCCCTGCATGAAGCTCTTGAAGGCCTCGTGCACGAACGTGTGGTTCGTGATCTCGGCGGTCCACACGTCGAGCTGCGGCTGCGTGGGCAGCTCGCCGTGGATCAGGAGGTAGGCGACCTCAAGGTACGTCGAGCGCTCGGCGAGCACGTCGATCGGGTAGCCGCGGTACTCGAGGATGCCCTCGTCGCCGTCGATGAAGGTCACCGCAGAGCGACACGACGCGGTGTTCATGAACGCCGGGTCGTACGACATGACGCCGAAGTCGTCGTCGGACACCTTGATCTGGCGCAGATCGATCCCGCGGATCGTGCCGTCGGTGATCGGCAGCTCATACGTCTGGCCGGTCCGGTTGTCGGTGACCGTGAGGGTCTCGGTGCTCATCCTCGTCGTGCTCCTAGTTGCTCGATCCGCGAGCGGACCATCCTAGAGGCGTCGAGAAAAAAGTCGTCGGCTCGTGTGGAGCAGGTGCGTCAGCTGCCCGCGGGGCTCGCCCGATGACCGGGGTCAAAGCGCGACTCGGTGGCCTCGACCTGGCCGTGGTAGTGGCTGCCCAGCTCGGGGTGGCCGTACGGGCGCTCGGCGGGGCGGTCGAGGGTCATGAAGCTCAGCTGGGCGATCGGCAGACCGGGCCGCAGCTTGATCGGGACGCGGGTGAGGTTCGCGAGCTCGAGCGTCAGCGTCCCCTTCCACCCCGGGTCGCAGAAGCCGGCGGTGGCGTGCACGATCAGTCCGAGGCGACCGAGGCTGCTCTTGCCCTCGATGCGGGCGACGATGTCGTCCGGCAGCTCGACCCACTCCTCGGTGCGGCCGAGGCAGAACTCGCCGGGGTGGATGACGAAGGCGTCGTCGTCCTCGACGACGATCTGCTCGGTGAGGTCGCGCGGCGGGTCGGCGAGGTCGATCGCCGTGACGCGGTGGTTGTGGAACACCCGGAACGAGTGCCCGAGGCGCAGGTCCACGCTCGCCGGCTGGACGAGCGAGTCGTCCCACGGGTCGATCTTGATCCGCCCCTCGGCGACGAGCCGCCGGATGGTGCCGTCCGAGAGGACCGAGGTCGCGCTCATGGGGCCGGAGTCTGCCATGCCCGACGGGCGCCTACGCGCGCAGCGGGATCGGCTGGTGCGCGAACGTCGTCATCTGCTGGAGCTCGCCGACGCGGCCGGTGATCTCCTCGGTGCGCAGCGCGGCGACGCGCTCGGTCCCGAACGCCTCGACGTTGAATGACGCGAGCGCCGTGCCGTAGACCATCGCCCGCACGAGCAGGTCGTGGTCGATCGGGTGCTCGGGGTGCGCGGCGACGTAGCCGACGAAGCCGCCGGCGAAGGTGTCACCGGCACCCGTCGGGTCGACGACGTGCTCCAGCGGGAAGGCCGGCAGCGCGAAGTACCCGTCGCGGGTGAAGAGCGCGGCGCCGTACTTGCCCTGCTTGGCGATCACGGCGGACGGTCCCCACGTGAGGATCTCGCGCGCGGCGCTGACGAAGTTCGGCTTCTCGGTGAGGAGCTCCAGCTCTTCGTCGTTGAGGATCAGGCAGTCGACGCCCTTGATCGTGTCGACGAGCGAGCCACGCGCGATCGTGATCCAGAGGTCCATCGAGTCCATCGCGACGAAGCGCGCGCCGGTGCACTGCTCGCGCACGCCGCGCTGGAGGTCCGGCTGGATGTTCGCGAGGAAGAGGACGTCGCACGAGCGCGCGGCGTCCGAGAGCTTCGGCTCGAAGTGCTCGAAGACGTTGAGGTCGGTGACGTGGGTCTCGCGGCTGTTGAGGTTCGTCGAGTACTCGCCCTTCCAGAAGAAGGTCTTGCCGCCCTTGATGCGCTCGACGTCGTCCGTGACGGTGCCGCGCGTGCCCAGGATGTCCCAGGACTCCTGGTCGAAATCCTCGCCGACGGGCCCGATCACGCGGACCTCGTCGAAGAAGGACGCCGCGAGGGCGAAGTGGGTGGCGGCGCCGCCGAGCATGCGCTCGCGCTCCCCGAAGGGCGTGGTGACGGCGTCATAGGCGATGGATCCGACGACAGTGAGGCTCATGCGGCCGCGGAGAGTACCGTTCGGCCGCATATGCGCGCCGTCCAGCAGGCGGAGTTTGGGGGTCCGGAGGTCCTGCAGCTCGTCGAGATCCCGGAGCCGATCGCGGGTCCCGGCGAGGTGCTCGTCGACGTCGCGCTCGCGGGCGTGAACTTCGCCGACACGCACCAGCGCCGCAACGAATACCTCGCCGCGGCAGAGCTGCCGCTGATCCCTGGGTCGGAGGTCGTGGGCATCCGCCGCTCTGATGGCGTGCGCGTGCTCGCGATGACCGGCGGGCGCGGCGGCTACGCGCAGGTCGCCGCGGTGCCCGCCGACCTGTGCTTCCCGTTGCCGGACGGCCTCGCAGACGACGTCGCGCTCGCCCTGCTGCTCCAAGGGCTCACCGCGTGGCACCTGATCCGCACCAGCGGGCGCACCGCACCGGGGGAGACGGTCGTCGTCCACGCCGCGGCGGGCGGGACGGGCTCGCTCGCCGTCCAGCTCGCGCGCCCGCTCGGCGCCGGGCGCGTGATCGCGACGGCCTCGAGCGAGGACAAGCGCGCACTCGCGGTCGACCTCGGCGCCGACGTCGCGGTCGACTCCGCGGCGGAGGGGCTCACGCAGCGGCTGCTCGACGCCAACGGTGGGCGCCCGGTCGACGTCGTCCTCGATGCCGTCGGCGGCGAAGTCTTCGACGCGTCGATGGACGCGCTCGCCCCGTTCGGGCGGATGGTCACCTACGGCGTCTCGGGTGGCAGCACGAACACCGTCAACACGCGCAGGCTGATGCGCGAGTCGCGGACCGTCACCGGCTTCTGGTTCCGCCACTGCCTCGGCCACCCCGAGCTGCTCGACGAGCCGCTCGCGGACCTCTTCGAGCGCGCTCGCGCGGGAACACTGCGCGCCCGCGTCGGCGGCCGCTATCCGCTGGGCGACGCCGCACAGGCGCAGATCGACCTCGCGGAGCGGCGCACGACCGGCAAGCTCGTGCTCGACGTCCACGCCTGACGCGGGCCGTGAGCCCCTAGTCTGAGGGCGTGACGTCATTCGCCGACCTCGGCCTCTCGGCCCCGATCCTCCACGCGCTCGAGGACGTCGGCTATGAACAGCCGAGTCCGATCCAGGAGCAGGCGATCCCGCCGCTCCTGAAGGGCCAGGACATCATCGGGCAGGCACAGACCGGCTCGGGCAAGACGGCCGCCTTCGGCATCCCGCTGATGGAGTACGTCGACCCGGAGATCCGCGAGACGCAGGCGCTCGTCCTGACCCCGACGCGCGAGCTGTGCATCCAGGTGACGCAGGCGCTGCGCAGCTACGGCGCGCGCAAGAACATCGACGTCGTCGCCGTCTTCGGCGGCGCCCCGATCCGCACGCAGCAGGCGCAGCTGCGCTCCGGCGGACACGTCGTCGTCGGCACCGTCGGCCGCGTCATGGACCTCCTCTCGCGCGGCTCGCTCGTCCTTCACAGCTGCCGCTACGTCGTGCTCGACGAGGCGGACGAGATGCTCGACCTCGGATTCATCGAGGACGTCGAGCGGATCCTCTCGAGCGCACCGTCGAGCCGCCAGACGGCGCTCTTCAGCGCCACGATGCCGCCGCCGATCCGCGCGCTCGCCGAGCGCTACCTCTACGACCCCGTGATGGTGAAGGTCGCCGCGCAGAACCTCACGGTCGACACCGTCGAGCAGTTCCGCATCGAGGTCGCGTCCGGCGACAAGGCCGAGAAGCTCGCCGAGGTCCTCGCTCAGGAGCGCCCGACGCAGGCGATCGTCTTCGTGCGCACGAAGATCGGCTGCGACCGGCTCGGCCGCGTGCTCAAGGACAGGGGCATGAACGTCCGCGTGCTCCACGGCGACCTCTCCCAGGGCCAGCGCGACGGCGTCATGCTCGCCTTCAAGGGCGGCCGCGTGCCGGTCCTCGTGGCGACCGACGTCGCGGCGCGCGGCCTCGACATCTCGACCGTCACGCACGTCGTGAACTACGACGTCCCCACGTCGCCCGACGTGTACGTCCACCGCATCGGGCGCACCGGGCGCGTCGGCAGGTCAGGGCGCGCGGTCACCTTCGTCGAGGCGCGTCAGAAGCGCGAGCTCCAGGAGATCGAGGAGCACATCGGCATGGCGCTCACCGAGTGGAAGCCGGGCGGCCACGTGACGCCCGCGCCGGTCACCGAGCGTCCACGCCGCCACGACAAGCCGAAGATCACGCGCACCGGCGAAGGGCCCTGGACGACGCTGCTCATCTCGGCCGGCCGTGCGGATGGGCTGGAGCCCGGCGATCTCGTCCACGCGTTCACCGCTGAGGCGGGCCTCGAGGGCGAGGCGGTCCGCGACGTGCGCGTGCTCGAGCGCTTCTCCCTCCTCGACGTTCCGGCCCGCGACGCAGAGCGCGTCATCACCGCCCTCGACGGGCACCGCGTGAAGGACGCCCGCCTCGGCGTGGAGGCCGCTCGCGCGTGACGGTTGTGTCTCGCGGGGTGCAGCCGGGTATGGAAAGCTGACCGTGATGAACCCGCTGGACTGCGACAGTCGGCCGTGCCGGTCCTGCGCGGCGCCCGTCGCCGCGGGGCAGCAGTGGTGCCTGGAGTGCGGTGCCGCGATCGCCCCGTCGCGCACGGGTCGGAGCCTGCGCGTGATGGGCGCCGGCGCCTTCGCGACCCTCGTCCTGCTCGGCGGCGCCGTCGCCGCGAGCTATGCAGCGCTGAGCGACGACCCACCCCCGCCGCGCACCCGCGTGGAGACCGTCGCCGAGGTCACGCCGGCCCCGGCGCCGGCGCAGGAGGTCCCGCTCCCGAAGGAGCAGACCGTCGACCCCAGTGAGCTCGACCCGCCGCCTGCGGAGCTCACCGGCCCCATCGATCCGGCGACCACCGATCCGCTCGCGCCGCCACCCGCGCCGGAGACGACACCCGACCTGCCGAGCGACCCGCCGAAGGACCCGCCGGTGGTCGAGATCCTGCCCGCCGCGGGCGCCGGCACGCTCTACGACCCGAGCCTGCGCGCCAGCGCGACGGGGGATCCTCAGCGCGCGCTCGACGGCAACACCGGCACGTCGTGGTTCGCCACGGCGCCCGCCGACGCCGGCGGGATGCAGGTCGGCTACCTCATCGACCTGGCGAAGCGCCGCTCCCTCTCACGGCTGCGGCTCGTCACCAAGACGCCGGGATTCACCGTCACGCTCTACGGGGCGCGCGGCGGCGTCGCGCCGAGGACGGTCGTGCCGGACCCGGCGCGACCGAATGATCCCGTGTGGACGTCCCTCGCCGAAGCCGGCTCCGTCGATGGTGACGGCCCGGAAGGCGTGGTCGATCCCGTGAAGCCCGTCGAGGGCGACAAGGCCGGCGACCGCCGGCTTGACCTGATGCTCGAACTCGGTGACCAGCGCTACCGCTGGCTCCTGCTGTGGGTGACGGTTCCCCCGCTCGCAGGGCCGACAGTGCGATTCTCCGAGATTCAGCTCTGGGCCTAGCGGCACCCGCCGCCTGGCCGACACCAAACCCAGTACCCAAGGAGACCCGGCATGTCCGTGGCCACGATGAAGACCAGCGAAGGCGACATCACGATCGAGCTCTTCGACCAGGATGCACCCAAGACGGTCGAGAATTTCAAGAAGCTCGTCGGTGACGGCTTTTACGACGGGCTCAACTTCCACCGCATCATTCCCGACTTCATGATCCAGGGCGGTTGCCCGATCGGGAACGGCACCGGCGGCCCGGGCTACAGCTTCGAGGACGAGTTCAACCAGCACAAGGTCGTCCGCGGCGCGCTCGCGATGGCGAACGCCGGCCCCAACACCAACGGCTCGCAGTTCTTCATCGTGACCGCGGCCGAGTGCCCCTGGCTCGACGGCAAGCACACCGTCTTCGGCCAGATCACCGGTGGCGAGGACGTCGTCGACCGCATCTCCGCGGCGGCCACCGACGGGCGCGACGCCCCGCTCGAGCCGATCGGCATCATCGGCATCGACATCGCCTAGCTCGCGCAGCACCTCGCCGGTAGCCTCGGCTCCATGACGAGCATCGAGGTCCAGAGCCCGGCCACCGGCGAGGTCATCGCGCAGGTCCCCGATCTCGGCGCGGACGAGGTCCGCGCGCTCGTCGAGCGCGCGCGCCAGGTCCAGCCGGGGTGGGAGCGCCTCGGCTTCGACGGCCGCGCTCGCCTGATGCTGCGCGCGCAGAAGTGGCTGCTCGACCATCGCGAGCGCGTGATCGAGACGATCGTCGCCGAGACCGGCAAGACCTACGAGGACGCCCAGATCGCGGAGGTTGCCTACGGCGCCCACGCGTTCGGCTTCTGGGCCAAGCAGGCGCCGCGCTACCTCGCCGACGAGAAGGTCTCCTCCGCCCAGCTCTTCGTGAAGGGCAAGAAGCTCCTCGTGCGCTGGCGCCCGCTCGGCGTGATCGGCGTCATCGGGCCGTGGAACTACCCGCTGACCAACTCCTTCGGCGACTGCATCCCCGCGCTCATGGCTGGCAACGCGGTGATCCTCAAGCCGTCGGAGGTCACGCCGCTGACCTCGATGCTCATGGCCGAGTGCCTGCGCGAGTGCGGCTTCCCCGAGGGCGTCTACCAGGTGGCGACCGGCCGGGGCGAGACGGGCCGCGCGCTCGTCGACCTGGTAGACATGGTGATGTTCACCGGGTCGACGGCCACCGGTCGCAAGATCGCGGTCCAGGCCGCCGAGCGGCTGATCCCCTGCGCACTCGAGCTGGGTGGCAAGGATCCGATGATCGTCCTGCGCGACGCCGACCTCGAGCGAGCCGCCAACGCGGCGGTCTACTACTCGATGCAGAACAGCGGCCAGACCTGCATCTCGATCGAGCGCGCCTACGTCGAGGCGCCCGTGTACGACGAGTTCGTCGCGAAGGTCACCGCCAAGGTCGCGGCGCTGCGGCAGGGGCCCGGCGGCGTGCCCGGCACCGCCGACGTCGGTGCGATGACGTTCCCGCCGCAGCTCGAGCTCATCGAGGAGCAGCTCGCCGATGCGGTCGCCAAGGGCGCGACCGTCATCGCGGGCGGTCACCGGCGCGAGGGCGCGGGGCTCTTCTTCGAGCCGACCGTGCTCGTCGACGTCGATCACACGATGGACGCGATGACGCAGGAGACCTTCGGGCCGACCCTGCCGATCATGAAGGTCGCCGACGAGGAGGAGGCGATCCGGCTCGCGAACGACTCCATCTACGGGCTCGGCGGGTCGGTCTTCACGAAGGACCTCGATCACGGCGAGGCGGTCGCGCGCCGCATCCACAGTGGCGCGGTGTGCGTCAACGACGCGATGGTCAACTACACGGCGCTCGAGCTGCCGATGGGCGGGGCGAAGCAGTCGGGCCTCGGCGCGCGCCACGGCGCCGGCGGCATCCGCAAGTTCTGCGAGGCGCAGACGATCGTCGTGTCGCGCAACTTCCCGAAGCGCGACCTCCACATGTTC
This sequence comes from Actinomycetota bacterium, assembly GCA_009699245.1. GTDB lineage: Bacteria > Actinomycetota > Thermoleophilia > Solirubrobacterales > Solirubrobacteraceae > F1-60-MAGs163. Next base: position 77,769 of record WLOQ01000008.1, on the reverse strand, counting down.
CCGAACACGGCGGCCAACACCCGCCGCATCGGCAAGCTCCTCCAGCTCCTCCACGGACGCGGCAAGCGGCGCTAGGGCCGCCGCGCCCGCGCCTAGAATCGCGGTCCCGTGACCGCGATCCTGCTGGCGCTCATGGCCTCCGGGCTGTGGGGGACCTCTGACTTCATCGGTGGACTGAGGACGCGGACCTCCTCCGTCTTCGGGGTGCTGCTCGTCATCGAGTCGGTGAGCATCGCGGTCACTGGCATCGTGGTCATCGTCTCTGGCGACCCGTTCCCCGACTGGGGGACCGTCGCGCTCGCTGCGGGGACGGGCCTGTGCGGGGCGTTCGGCCTGCTCTTCTTCTACCAGGCGCTGGCGATCGGGACGATGAGCATCGTTGCCCCGATCTCCGCCTGCGGTGTCGTGATCCCGGTCCTCGTCGGGCTCATCAGCGGTGACCCGCTCACGGCGCTGGTCGCCGCCGGCATCGTCCTCGCGCTCGCGGGCGTCGTGCTCGCCTCACTCGAGGCCACCGTCACCGAGGAGCGCCAGGAGCACACGCGCCGCTCGCGCCTGTCGATCGTGCTGGCGCTCGCCTCCGCGCTGGGCTTCGGGGGGTACTTCGTCTTCTCCGACTCGGCCGCCGACGTGAGCATCCCGTGGCTCATCTTCCTCATGCGGCTGGTCGTCCTGCCCCCGCTGCTCGCCTTCGTCCTGCTGCGTCGTCCGGCGCTGCCCGCGCGCGGCGACCGCCCGCTCCTGCTCGTCGCCGCAGGGTGTGATGCCGGAGCGACGGCGCTCTATGCGATCGCGCAGACGCACGGGGTCCTGAGCGTCGTCTCGATGGTCGGCGCGCTCTACCCCGTGATGACTGTGACGCTCGCGCGCGTGGTCCTCGCCGAGCGCCTGCGGCGGGTGCAGGCGGCGGGGATCACGCTCGCGTTCATCGGCATCGCCCTGCTCGCGGCGGGCTGAGCGCCGCCGCGCCGATCAGTCCGGGGAGCTTGTGAGCTCCTGCGCCTGGGCTGCGAGCTGCAGGACGCCCTCGCCGAACTGGAGGTTGAAGGGGTCGTCGCTCGTGCCGCTGATCGCCCGCTTGTAGTTGCCCTCCATGAAGATGGCGGACTTCCAGATCGCGAGCGTCTGGTACCAGCGGATGTCGGTCATCGAGCGGCCCGAGCGCTCCTCGTAACGCGCGATCAGCTCGTCGCGGCGCAGGAACCCGGGCTGCCGGGTGACCGGGCTGAGTTCGAGCGGCCCGCCGACCGCGTCGTCGCGGTCGGACCACAGCGTGACGAGGTAGCCGAGGTCGGCGAGCGGGTCGCCGATCGTCGCCATCTCCCAGTCGACGATCGTGACGAGCTGCGCCGGCGACTGCGGCCCGTAGAGCACGTTGCCCAGGCGGTAGTCGCCGTGGACGATGGTCGCAGGGGGCGACTCAGGCAGGTTGTCGCCGAGCCAGCGCGCGACGGCGTCGATCTCCGGGACCTCGCGCGTGCGATTGATGTCCCACAGCCCGTGGAACCTGCGGACCTGGCGCTCGACGTAGCCGGTCGGCTTGCCGAACCCCTCGAGGCCGGCGGCCTGCCAGTCGACGGCGTGCAGCTCGACGAGCGCATCGACGAGCTCCTCGCCGATGCGGCGGCGGTTCTCCTCCGAGTCGAGCGCCGCAGGAAGCGTGTCGTTGACGACGTCGCCCTCGATCTTCTCCATCACGTAGAACGGCGCGCCGATGAGCTCCGCGTCCTCACAGACGGCGAAGACGCGCGGCACACGGGCGAGGCCCTCCAGCGCGCGCAGCACGCGCGACTCGCGGATCACGTCGTGGGCGCTCGGGGGGAGCGGCCCGCGCGGCGGGCGCCGCAGGACGAACTCCACGCCGCCGCGCTCGGCGAGGTAGGTGACGTTCGAGTGCCCGTCGCCGAGCGGCGAAAGGGCCGGGTCGCCGGCGCCGGCGGCGATGCCGTGCTCGTCGAGGAATGCGAGCAGCGGCTCGAGCACGACGAGCGGCTCGCGCTCGTTGGCCGCACCCTCAGCGTGGGTGCGCACGACGTCGTCAGGGGCGATCTCGTGGATGGACACGGCGGGAACGGTACCGCCGGGACGCCCGCCGGGACGGTCCGGTCGGGCGGCTTCGCATACGATCCAGGCATGGATTTCGCCCACAGCGAGCGCTCGCTCGAGTACCAGGCCCGGATGACCAAGTTCATGGAGGACTTCGTCTACCCGGCGGAACCGGTCTACGCCCAGCAGCGGCGCGCGTCGGAGAACCCCCATCAGCTCCCGCCGGTCGTCGAGGACCTCAAGAAGGAGGCCCGCTCGCAGGGGCTCTGGAACCTCTTCCTGCCGCACGACGACGTCCACGGCGCAGGCCTCTCCAACCTCGAGTACGCGCCGATCGCGGAGATCTGCGGCCGCAGCGTCGACATCGCCCCCGAGTCGATCAACTGCTCGGCGCCGGATACCGGCAACATGGAGGTCCTGCACATGTTCGGGACGCCCGAGCAGCAGGAGCGCTGGCTTCATCCGCTGCTCGAGGGCGAGATCCGCTCGTGCTTCGGCATGACCGAGCCGGGTGTCGCCTCGAGCGACGCGACGAACATGGAGGCCCGCATCGAGCGCGATGGCGATGAGTACGTCATCAACGGTCGCAAGTGGTGGAGCACCGGCGCTGCGGATCCGCGCTGCAAGGTCGCGATCTTCATGGGCGTGTCGAACCCGGACGGCCCGAAGTACGCGCGTCACTCGATGATCCTCGTGCCGCTCGACTCGCCGGGCGTGACGATCGAGCGCCAGGTGACGGTGCTCGGCTACAGCGACCAGCACGGCCATCCCGTGGTGCGCTACGAGAACGTGCGCGTCCCGAAGGAAAACCTCATCACCGAGGAGGGGCAGGGCTTCGCCGTCGCCCAGGCGCGTCTTGGCCCGGGCCGCATCCACCACTGCATGCGCGCGATCGGCATGGCTCAGCGCGCCCTCGAGCTGATGATCGACCGCGTCGCCAACCGCGAGGCCTTCGGCGCGCCGCTCGCCAACCGCGGCGTGATCCGCGAGTGGATCGCCCTGTCGAGCGTCGAGATCGAGCAGGCCCGTCTGCTGACGCTCAAGGCCGCCTGGATGATGGACAACGTCGGCAACAAGGCGGCCCGCAAGGAGATCGCGGCGATCAAGGTCGTCGCCGCCCGCATGGCCGGCCAGGTCATCGACCGCGCGATGCAGTCGTTCGGCGCCGCCGGCGTCTCCGGCGACTTCCCGCTCGCGGCGATGTACGCCCACGCGCGCACGCTGCGCCTCGTGGACGGCCCGGACGAGGTCCACCTGCGCGCCATCGGCCGCGAGGAGCTCGTCGCCCGCGCCGGCATGCCGGCCCCGGTCGGCGCCTTCGACGCGATCTAGACGCATGGCCCGCCGCCTCTGGCTGCTGCGCCACGGTGACGCCGAGCCGCACGGGATCCACCCGGATGCCGAGCGGCGGCTCACCGACCGCGGCGTGGACCAGGCGCGGGCGGCCGGCGTCGCGCTGTACCGCCTGGGCGTGACGCCGCAGGGGATCTACACGAGCCCGAAGGTCCGCGCGCACGACACTGCCGCAGCTGCCGCCGTCGCGCTCGGGCTCGCGCCGGTCGTGCATGCGCCGCTCGCGTCGGGCTTCGGCGCCGATGACGCACTTGCGCTCGTCGCCGCAGCGGATGACGAGGGTGACGTGCTGATCGTCGGGCACGAGCCCGACTTCAGCCAGATCGTCCACGACCTCACGGGCGCGCGGATCGACATGAAGAAGGGCGGCGTCGCCTGCGTGCGTCTGGACGGCAGCCGCGGCGAGCTCATCATCCTGCTGCGCCCGCGCGAGCTGCGCGCCATCCGATGAGCCCGGGCGGCATCGCACCGCAGGTCGAGGCCGCCGGCGGGGTCATCGAGCGCGACGGGCGCATCGCCGTCGTGCATCGCCCGCGCTACGGCGACTGGTCGCTGCCCAAGGGCAAGCTCGACCGGGGGGAGACGTTCGAACAGGCGGCGCTGCGCGAGGCTCTTGAGGAGACAGGTCTCGTCTGCGTGCTGGGTCCCGAGCTCGAGCCGGTGCGCTACGTCGATGGGCGTGGGCGGCCGAAGCTCGTGCGCTACTGGCGCATGGCCGTCACCGGCGGGGTGTTCACGCCCAACGAGGAGGTCGACGAACTGCGCTGGCTTGCTCCGGGCGAGGCGGTCGCGCTGCTCACCTACGAGCACGACCGTGCGCTGATCGACGCCCTCGCCCCCGGCGCGTAGGCTCTGCGTCATGGAGCAGCGTCGCGGCCTACGAGGCGCCCGTCGTCGAGGATCTCGAGAGCATCGACGGTCCGTCGGTCACGGCGGCGGGCAAGTCCCTGATCGGCTGAGCCTTCTTCAGCGCCTGCACCTGCAGCGGAGAGAGGGGGATTCGAACCCCCGAACGAAGTTACCCCCGTTACACGATTTCCAGTCGTGCCCGTTCAACCGCTCCGGCACCTCTCCTGGCAGCCGCAAGCGTAGCGGCGCGGGCACGCTTCCGACGCGCGCTCAGAGCTGCCAGCGGCCCGCCGACAGCACCGGGCGGCTCGTCCCGTCCGCGCGCAGCCCGTGGACCGTCACCTCGTCCGACCCGATCATGAAGTCCACGTGGATCTGGCTCGTGTTCGCGCGCTCGAGATCGGCCGCGTCCTCGACGCAGAACGCGTAGGAGGAGCCGAGGGCGATGTGGCTCGCCGCGTTCTCGTCGAGCAGCGTGTCGTAGAAGGTCGTCCCGAGACGGCCGATGCGCCCGTCGCCGTCGACGAGCGCCACCTCGCCCAGTCGGGCGGCGCCGTCATCGCGGGCGGCATATCCGCGCAGCACGTCGGCGTTCTCGTCGGCGTCGATGCGCACGGCGCGCCCGCCGCGGAACTCCACCTCGAGCCCGCGGATCACCGATCCGCCGAGCACGAGCGGCTTGGTCGCGCGGACCACGCCCTCCGTGCGCTCCGGATCGGGGGTGCTGAAGACCTCCTCGCTGGGGAGGTTCGGCATGTGGACGATCCCGTCGGCGGTCTCGAAGCGCGCGGCGATGAACCGGCTCGACGGGAGCAGGCCCACCGTGAGGTCGGTCCCCGGGCCCTCGAAGCGCAGCGCGTCGAACCGCGGGCCGGTGAGGCGCCCGGCGGCCTCGATCAGCATGTCGGCGCGCTCGCGCCAGGCCGCGACCGGGTCGGCCTCGTCGAGTCGCAGGACATGGGTGAGCTCCTCGACGAGCAGCGCGAGCGCCTCGTCCTGCGCGAGGTCCGGGTGGACGAGGTGTGCCCACTGGCGGCTGGGGCAGGGGCCGATCGTCCAGTTCGTCGTGCGCTCGTTGATCGTCGTGATCGTCTCGCGCACGAACGGCAGTTGGTCGAGGCCGACGAGCGCCGGGTCGACGTCATCGAAGAGGCCCGGCGCGACGGGTCCGCTGAGCGCCACGCGCGCACAACGCTGCTCGCCGAGCGCGAGCGCGCGCTCGCCGTACCAGGATGGGACGAATCCGAGCGTGTCGCGGCCGGCCTCGAGCAGGCGCGCACGCTTGACGTGCGGATCGAAGTACGCCACGTCGACGAACTGCGCGCCGTGACGGTACGCGCTCGCCGCGATCGCGCGAACGACCTCCTCCTTGCCGATCTCGCCGCCGACGGCGACGATCTGGCCAGCTTGGACGTTTGCGCCGAACCCGACGAGCAGGTCTGCGAAGCGCTCGAGCGCGGCGGGGTCGAAGCCGCTCTGTCCCGTCATCCGCCGCACCCTAGCTGCCGGGTGCGGCACAATGACGGACATGTCCACCAGCGGATTCGGCCTTCCCGTCGCAACCGAGCGCGATCGCGCGCTCTCGATCTTCGGCCAGGTGATGGGCCTCGTCGCCGTCACCTGCGGCTTCACCGCCCTCGGCGCCTACGTCGGCAAGGACATCAGCGGCCTCGCCTGGCTCATCCCGTGGGTCGGCGCGATCGCCTGCATCATCGGGCTGAACGTCGCGAACTCCAAGGGCAAGCGCCAGCTCGCGCTCACGCTCCTCTTCGCGCTCGGCCTGCTGCTGGGCATCAGCATCGGCAACACGATCCACTACTACGCCGAGACGCAGCCCACCGCGCTCTACCAGGCGGCAGGGGCGACCGCGCTCTTCGTCGGCATCCTCGGTACCGGCGGGTTCGCGATCCGCCGCGACCTCTCGGGCCTCTACCGCTTCGCCTTCTGGGCGCTCCTCGGGCTGCTCGTCTTCGGCCTCGTCGTCGTCCTCTTCCAGATCGACGGCGCGTACCTCATCTACTCCATCCTCGGGCTCGCGGTGTTCGGCCTCTACACGGTCATCGACTTCAACCGTCTGCGCCGCGCCGGCCAGGGCGAGGTGATCCCGCTCGCCGCCGGGATCTTCCTCGACGTCTTCAACATCTTCCTGTTCTTCCTGCAGATCTTCGGGGGCCGCAATTGAGCTTTCTCGACCGCTTCGCCCGCTCGCTCGAGGTTCCGGCTCCCGACGCCACGCTGCCGGGCCGCGCGCAGGAGATCCCGGGAATCCCCGACCACCACGCGGTGACCGGCGCGCCGATCCGCCCGCCGTTCCCCGATGGCGTGCGCACGATCGTGCTCGGACTTGGATGCTTCTGGGGTGCCGAGCGGCTCTTCTGGCAGCTCGATGGCGTCGTCAGCACGGCGGTCGGTTACGCGGGCGGCACCACGCCGAACCCGACGTACGAGGAGGTCTGCTCGGGTCACACGGGGCACACCGAGGTCGTCCTCGTGGCGTATGACCCGGCACGGATCAGCACCGAGACGGTGCTCGCCGCCTTCTGGGAAGGGCATGACCCGACGGAGGGCATGCGTCAGGGGAATGACGTCGGCACGCAGTACCGGTCGGCGATCTATTGGGACGGTGAGGACCAGCACGCCGTGGCGCTCGCCACGCGCGAGCGGTTCCAGGGCGCGCTGACGGCGGCGGGGCGGGGTGAGATCACGACGGAGATCGCGCCGGCCGGCCCGTTCTACTACGCCGAGGAGTACCACCAGCAGTACCTGCACAAGGTGCCGCACGGGTACTGCGGCCTGGGCGGGACCGGTGTCAGTTGCCCGGTTGGGTCCGGGGTGCGTGCCGAGCACCAGGCCTAGCGCGGCCGCCGCTCGCGGCGGGCAGGCGACCGTCCTGCTCGTCGAGGACAACACCGTTCTGCGTGAGACGCTCGGTCTGACGCTGAGCCGCGCAGGCATGCGCGCCGTGTTCGCCGCCGACGGCGCCGCGGGACTCGACGTGTTCGCCACCACGGAGCCGGACGTCGTCGTCCTCGATCTCGGCCTGCCGGTGCTGGATGGCTGGCAGGTGCTCGCCCGCATCCGCGAGCAGAGCGACGTGCCGGTGCTCATGCTCAACGCGCAGAGCCTTGAGCACGACAAGGTGCGCGGTCTGGAGGCCGGCGCCGACGACTATCTCGCCAAGCCGTTCGGCACACGCGAGCTCCTCGCCCGCATCAGGGCGCTCGCCCGCCGTCCGCGCACGGCGCCGCCGGCGACGTCCCTGCTGCGCGTTGAATCCGCCGAGCTGGAGCTCGACGTCCGCGCGCGGATCGCGCGGCTGCGCGGCGAACCGCTGGAGCTCACGCCCGTCGAGTGGCGACTGCTGCTGGCACTCGTGCGCGAGCGTGGCCGAGCGCTCTCACGGGCGGAGCTGCTCGCCCTAGCGTGGGACGACCCTGCGGGGATCGGTCCTGATCGCGTGAAGTACGCGGTGCTGCGCCTGCGTCGCAAGCTCGGCGCGGCCGGTGCGCTGATCGAGAGCGTGCGCGGGTTCGGTTACCGCCTCGTCTGAGTCCAACGGTTGCGGGTCGGTTGCGGATCGCCCGAATTTCACGTCTCGAAGGGGCGTCGTGCGTGACACTCGTGCGATGGCGACGACCTCTGTTCTGCCGCTCGGCACTGCGAGCGCTCCGTCGACCGACCCGATCGCGCGCGGCGGTCTCGCGCTCACCGTCCGGGTCGGCGCGAGCGTCACGATCGGCGAGGAGATGCGCCTCGTCGCGCAGGGACGCACCGGGTCTGTGTCGGTTTTCGTCCTCCAGGGCGCGGTGGAGCCGCCTGTCGTTCTGGAAGGCCAGCCGCTGCTCCAGCGGGACGGGGCGGACTGGCTCATGCTGCTGCGTCCGCAGGAGCGCATCGCGATCGCGCCGCACATGGGCATCACGGCGATGTCGCCGCGCAGCGGTCGTGCACTGCGCGTCGTGATCAACGCGCCGCGCGACGTGCCGATCACGCGCGCTTGACGCGCCGAGCATCTGCGAGCATCACGCAGGGATGCCGGTGCCTGACGACGACCACGACATCGCGGCCGACCTGCGCGCTATCGACCGCCGCCATCGCGCGCTCGCCGAGCACGCCAACGATGTCATCTGGACGATGGCGGTCGACGGCAGCATCACGTATGTGAGTCCGGCGGTCGAGCGCCTGCGCGGGATCACGCCCGAGGAGGCGATGCGCCAGCCGCTCGAGGAGATCCACCCGCCGCCGTCGATGGCCGTCACCGTGCAGTACTTCCAGGACCTCTACGCGGCCCTCGCGGCCGGCGAGCCGCTGCCGGAGTTCCGAGGTGAGCTGGAGTACTTCTGCAGCGACGGCTCGACGATCTGGTGCGAGCTTCAGGTGATTCCGCAGCTCACCGACGAGGGTGAGCTCATCGAGATCCTCGGTGTCTCACGCGACATCACCGAGCGCAAGCGCAGCGAGGAGCTGCGCGACCGCATCGAGCAGGCGCTCCGCGGCGCTGAACGTGACCGCGGGCGCGTCGAGGAGCGCAGCCGCATCGCGCGCGACCTCCACGACGAGGTCCAGCAGACGCTCTCGATCCTCAACATGAAGATCGGGCTGGCGGAGAATGCCGTCGGCGCCGACGACGACGAGGCCGTGGGCTGGCTGCGCGACGCGCAGCAGCTCGTGATCGACGCAGGCACGTCGATGCGTCGCCTGATCGACGATCTGCGCCCGCTCGGGCTCGAAGGCCACGACCTCGCCACCGCACTGAGCGAACTCGCGGCCGCCTTCAGCCGGGATCACGACGTCGTGTGCACCTTCGAGTCCGCGCAGATTGCTGCGGCGCACCTGCCGCAGCCGGTGGTGGATTGCCTCTACCGCGTCGCCCAGGAGGCGCTCCAGAACGTCGCCAAGCACGCCGGCGCCTCGCAGGCGTCCATCGTGCTCGAGGGCGGTGCAGACGGCTCGCTGACGCTCCGCGTCGCGGACGACGGGAAGGGCATGCCCGCGGACGACGAGCCCCGGCGCGCTGGTGCGCTCGGGCTTGTCGGCATGCGCGAGCGGGTCGAGGCCCTCGGCGGCGCGCTGCGCGTCGAGCACCGCACCGAGGGCGGGACCCTCGTCGAGGCCGCCGTCCCGCCGAGCGCGCTGACGTAGGCTGTCGGCCATGAGCGAGCAGCGCGTCCGTGTCGACGTTTCCGGCCCGGTGGCCGAGGTCGTCCTCAGCCGTCCCGACAAACACAACGCGCTCGACGGCGAGATGTTCCAGGCGCTCGACGCCGCTGTCGCGCAGGTGCGCGCCGCGACGGGCGTGCGGGTCGTCGTCCTGCATGGCGAGGGCGCGAGCTTCTGCTCCGGCCTTGACGTCGCGGCCCTCACCGGCGGCTCGGGGCTCTCGGTGGAGGATCTCCTCGCCCGTGCGCCCGGTGAGCGCGCGAACCTCGCGCAGCGCGTGTGCATCGGCTGGGCCGACCTGCCGGTGCCGGTGATCGCCGCGCTCCAGGGGAGCGTCTACGGCGGCGGCATGCAGATCGCGCTCGGCGCGGACATCCGCATCGCGGCGCCCGGCGCGAAGCTCAGCATCATGGAGGTCAAGTGGGGCCTCGTGCCGGACATGGGCATCACCGCCACCCTGCCGCGGCTGATGCCCGCAGACCGCGCGAAGGAGCTGACGTACACCGCGCGCGTCGTCTCCGGCGCCGAGGCCGCCGAGCTCGGGCTCGTGACACGCACGGCGGATGACCCGCTCGCGGCGGCGCGTGAGCTCGCAGCGCAGATCGCCGACCGCTCGCCCGACGCGGTGCGCGCCACCAAGCGGCTCTACGACGCAGCCTGGCCGGGCGGCGGCGACGCCGGCCTGCTGCTCGAGACCGAGCTCCAGACTCCCCTGCTGGGCTCGCCGAACCAGATCGCCGCAGTCGTTGCCGGCATGAGCGGCGAGCCGGGCAAGTTCACGGACCCGGCCTGACTGTCGCCGAGACCTAGACCCGTGCCATGACCTGGAGGCCGCTCGACGCGCCTTCAAGGATGGCCTCGTCGACCTCGCGTGGCGCGTAGGCGTCGCCGATGAGCTCCACAGCGAGTCCGGCCGCGAGGAGCTCGTCGTGGAGCTGCGTGCGTGGGTGACGGTTCTGGAGGAGGACCACGCTCTCGACGCCGTCGAGCTCGCGCTCCCAGGTGCCGTAAATGCCGGCGATCGAGACGCGGCTCCCGTCGACTTGCGAGATCGTCGCCTCGGGGGTGCAGCGCACCCCTGCGCGGAGCAGGCGCGGGTAGATCGTGGCGTGGTCCATCGTCGAGATGACGCTGAGCTGGATCCCCACCTGCGGGTGCGCGGTGATGAGCTCGACCTCCGCGCCGCCCTGTGCGAGGAGTTCGGCGAGGCCGAGCGCCGGCAGGGTGCCGTGGTCGTCGACGATCAGCACGCGGCGCCCGCAGGACGCGGGGTTCAGTGCGGCGGCCTCCGGGTCGAGGACGAGGGCGGTCTCAAGGCCCGGGATCGTCATGCGGTCCGGGCGCAGGATCGAGAAGCCGTCGGTGCCATAGAACGATCCGGTCGCGACGACCACGAGGTCGGGGTCGAGCGCACTGACGCTCTCCGCGGTCGCCTCGGTGCCGAGACGCACGTCCACGCCGAGACGGTCGAGGGACCCCTTGAGGTGATCGACGAGCCGGTGCCAGGTATCGCGTCGCGGGAGGCTGCCGGCGGCGATGAGCTGCCCGCCGAGCGCCGCGCCGCGCTCAAGGAGGATCACCTCGTGCCCGCGCCGCGCCGCCGACTCAGCGGCCTTGAGGCCGGCCGGGCCGCCGCCGACGACCACGACGCGCCCGGGGTGCTCGACGGGGTTGAAGCGGTCTGCCCACTCGGTCTCGCGGCCGGTCTCCGGATTGACGGTGCAGGACACCTGGCCGCCGCGGAAAACGCGGCGCCAGCAGCCCTGGTTCGCGCCGACGCAGGGGCGAATCTCCGCGGCGCGCCCGCCCTGCCCCTTGCGCACGAGGTCCGGGTCGGCCATCTGCGGCCGCACCATGCCCACCATGTCGACCTTGCCGGAGGCGACGATCTCGGCTGCGCGGTCGAGCGTGCGGATCGCGCAGGTCGCGAACACCGGCAGCTCGCCGACGACCTCGCGCGCGAGCGGGCCCTGCTCGGCGATGTGCGCGTCGAGGACACTCGTGATCGGCGTCGTGAGGTGCTCGAGGTTGTGGTAGGCGGCACCGCTGAGGCTCACGTAGTCGAACGACGCTGCGCCGCGGATCACGCGCAGCGTCTCAGCCGCGGTCGCGGGGTCGAACCCGAGCGGACCGACCGCCTCGTCCATCCCGAACTTCAGCCCTACCGGGAAGTCCTCACCGACCTTGTCGCGCACAGCGCGCAGCACCTCGATGACGAATCGCGCGCGGTTCTCCACGCTGCCGCCGTAGCCGTCGGTGCGCCGGTTCGTTAGCGGGGAGAGGAAGGAGAAGAGGAGGTATCCGTGGGCGGCGTGGATCTCGACGCCATCCATCCCGGCCTCCTTCGCGGTCAGGGCGGACTGCGCGAAGTGCTCGACGATCTCGGCGATCTCCTCCTCGGCGAGCGCGTGCCCGTGGACGTCGAAGACGGGGGACGGCACCGAGGACGGCGCGACGATCTTCGACGTCATGTCGAAGCGCTGGGCGTGCATGCCCTGGAGGCCCATGTGGTGCAGCTGCGTGAAGAGCGTGCCGCCCTCGTCATGGACGGCGCCGGCGAGCGTGCGGAAGTCCTCGAGCGCGCCGTCCTGCCATGCGCGAAACCACGCGAGGTCGGTCGTGGGGTGAACGGGCATGGCACCGGTGACGATCAGCCCGGCGCCGCCGCGGGCGCGCGCGGCGAGGTAGCCCGGGTACCGGTCGATCCCATGGGCCGGTGAATGGGCCGAGAACATGATCCGGTTGGGCACCTCGATCGTGCCGAGCGCGAGGGGACGCCAGAGGGTGTCGAGGTCTGTGGTGGAGCTCATCGCCCACAGGTACCACGACAACGGGCCGCCACGCAATGGGACGGCCCGTGCCAAGCACGCGATGTGCTGGGGAACTACTCGACGCTGATGAGCGTGCGGCCGAGCTGCGTGCCGCCCTTCGTCGCGCCGATCGTCGCGACGTCGTCGAGGGCGACCGTCGTGGCGACCGGCGAGCGCAGCGCGCCGCTGGCGAGGCCGGCGAGGGTCTCCTCCTCGGCGGCGCGCAGACCGTCCTGGCCCGCGCTCGCCATGTTGCCGCCGAGCAGACGGCGACCGTAGTTCACGATGTCTGGCAGGAAGACCGGCATCTCGAAGCCGGACGAGTAGCCGACCGTCACCTGTGCGGCGCCGGGCTTGATGCCCTTGAGCGCGCCGGCGCCGACCGGGCCGCCGATCGGGTCGACGCAGCCGTCGAAGCCGCCCTGCGAGAGGCCCTTCGAGGCCTCCTCGATCGACGTCTGCGAGAGGTCGATGACGCCCTCGGCCCCAAGGTCGGTGCAGAAGGCTGCCGCGTCCTGCGAGCGCACGACGGCGAACGGCACGAGGCCCTTGGTGCGCGCGAGCTGGATCGCGGCCGAGCCGACAGCGCCGTTGGCGCCGGTGATCAGCACGCTGCTCCCCGACGCGAGGCCGAGCATGTTGAGCGCGATGACGGCGGTCGGGAACGAGATGCCGATGCCCGCAGCGGTCGCGTCGTCGACGTTGTCCGGGAGCTTCAGCAGCACCGACTCGGGGACGGCTGCATGGTCGGCCCACACGCCGTCTCGCACCATGCCCATCTGGTTGTTGACGATTGCGACGCGGTCACCGGTCTTGAAGGTCGCGCCGTCGCTCTCGACGCGGCCTGCGCCGTTGCACCCGAGGACGAGCGGGGCCGGAGCCTGGAAGGGGCCCATCGCGCCGGCGGCGAGGAGGCCGTCGAGGGGATGGAAGCCCGCGGTCGTGATGCGGACGAGCACCTCGCCCTCACCGGGCTGCGGCACGTCGCGCTCGATGATCTTGATGGACTCGAGACCGCCGAACTCGGTCACCTGCGCTGCACGGCTCATCTGTTCTCCTCCGATATGTGGCACCCACGGGTCTCTCCTCCCGTGGCGTCCGGCCTTTCGGCTCGGTCGCGAAGCCTACATCGTGCGCGCGTAGGCGCGATCGAGGAGCTGGATCGTGTGGAGAACCGGAAGGTCGTGGCCGAGCTCGCTGAGGTGCGTGCTGATCTGCGTCATACAGCCGATGTTGCCGCTCGCGACCACGTGCGCGCCGGTCGCGCTGAGGTTCACCGCCTTGCGACGGCCGAGTGCGGCGGCGATCTCGGGCTGTTCGACGTTGTACGTGCCGGCTGACCCGCAGCAGAGCTCAGCCTCCGGCACCTCGATGAGCGTGACGCCGACGATCGCGTCGAGGAGCTGGCGCGGCGCGCTGTGCACGCCCTGAGCGTGGGCGAGGTGACACGCGTCCTGGTAGGCGACGGTGACGGGTGCGCGGGTGGCAGGCGCCTCGCGCAGCCCGAGCTCGGCGAGGAACGCGCAGACGTCGACGACGCCTCCCGCGAACTGCGCAGCGTCGTCATGGTCCGGCTCGCCGAGCAGCAGCGTGCCGTACTCCTGCATCCCGGAGCCGCAGCCCGCAGCGGTCGTGATCACGGCATCGACGTCGCGCGGGAATGCGGCCATCGTGGCCCGGGCGTGCGCGCGAGCCTGGGCGGCCGCGCCGGTATGTGAGGCGAGCGCGCCGCAGCAGCCCTGGTCCGCCGGGATCACGACCTCGACGCCGTTGCGTGCGAGGACCCGGATCGCCGCGGCGGTGATGTCGGGATCGAGCACCTGCTGCGCGCACCCGGCGAGCAGCGCGACGCGTGCGCGGCGCTCGCCCTCGGCGGGCACGATGTGGGGGAGCGGCTGCGCGGCGGGCAGCTCACGCGGAAGCAGCCGCAGCATCGTGGCGAGCGACGTGGGGAGGACCCGGGCGACCGGCCGGGCGAGGCGCGCGGCGCGCGCGGCGAGGCGCAGGCGCCGCGGGTACGGGAGCGTCTGCAGCACGAGGCGCCGCTGGACGCGCTCGAGGACGCCACGCTTGCGGCGCGGCTCGGCGTACGCGCGGAACGGTGTCAGGAGCTCGCCGTACTGCACACCCGACGGGCACGCGGAGACGCACGCCAGGCAGCCGAGGCAGCGGTCCACGTGGGGGAGCGCCGCCTCCAGCTCGATCGTCCCCTCAAGCGCCTCCTTCATGAGGATGATCCGCCCGCGCGGGGAGTCCATCTCCTCGCCGAGCTCGACATAGGTCGGGCAGCTCGGCAGGCAGAACCCGCAATGGACGCACGCGCCGATCGCGCGCGCCATCGGCTCGGCCTGCGGCCCGATCTGCGCCATCGGGAGTGCGTGCCTCATGCGAGGTCCGCCCCGGCGAAGCGCCCGTCGGGATCGAGCGCGCCGCGCACGCGCGCGGCGAACGCGCCGCCGCGCCGGGCGCCGAGCAGCGGGCCGCCCGTGCCGGTCAGCGCGACCGCGGTCAGCCCCAGGCCGGCGAGCGCGTCGCCGAGCTCGCGCGGGGGGAGCTCGGCGGGCCATGCGACCCACACGGCGTTCGCGCCGAGCGTCCAGCGCGCCGCGGCGCGGTGCGCAGCGAGGAACGCGTCGAGCATCGGGATGGCGGGGGCGGTGACGGGGATCCGCGCGACGAGCGCACCGGGCGCAGCCCAGCGCAGCTCGCCGGTGTCGCGCCACAGGGCCGTCTCCTCGTCGGGTGCGAGGCGCTCGTGCGGGGCCTCGACATACGAGGCGAGGCGCACCGCACGAGCGTCGAGCGCCGCCGGGTCGCCGCCGATGCGGGCGAGAATCCGCCGCGAGCCGTCCGGAGTGGGCTCGACGTCGAGCGCGTCGAGTGCCACGGGGCCGCGCGCGAGGCGGGCGACGGTGGCGAGCGCTGCGTCGCGGCCGAGCGGCTCGAAGCTCAGCGTCGTCGTCGCGCGCGGGTGCGGGAAGACCTTGAACGACAGCTCGGTGAGCACGCCGAGTCGCCCGGCCGAGCCGACCATGAGCTTCGGCAGATCGAAGCCCGCGGCGTTCTTCACGACCTGTCCGCCGCCCGCGATCAGCGAGCCGGTCCCGTCCACGAGGCGCACCCCGATGATGAAGTCGCGCACGCCGCCATGGCGGAAGGCACCCGATCCGGAGACGCCCGCGGCGACCGCTCCCCCGAGCGTCGCGCCCGCATCGGCGAGCGGCGGATCGAACGGGAGGTACTGGCCGTGCTCGGCGAGCGCGGCTGCCGCCTCGCGCACCGGCGTCCCCGCGCGCGCGGTGAAGGTCAGCTCCGCCGGGTCGTAGCTCGTGATCCCGCGCAGCGCGGACACGTCGAGCGGCGTCGCAGCGGTGTCCTGCGCGGTGGACAGGGCGGGCTTTGTCGCGCCCGCGACCGGCAGCAGCGGCCCGTCGGTCGAGAGGACGGCTTCGCGGACGTCCGCGGCACTCGCGGCGACGAGCGTCATGCGGCCTCGGGGGCGAGCATCTTCCCGGGGTTCGCGAGCCCCGCGGGGTCGACGCCGTCGCGCAGGCGGCGCATCGCCGCGAGGTCGTCGGGCGCGTACATCAGTGGGAGGTACTCGCGCTTCTCGATCCCGACGCCGTGCTCGCCGGTGATCGACCCGCCGAGCGCGATGCAGAGCCTCAGGATGTCGCCGCCGAGCCGCTCGGCCCGCTCGAGCTCGCCGGGGACGGCGGAGTCGAAGAGGATCAGGGGGTGCAGGTTGCCGTCGCCCGCATGGAAGACGTTGGCGACGCGGATGCCGGACTCCTCGCTCATGCGGCCGATCTCGACGAGCGCCTCGCCGAGGCGTGTGCGCGGCACGACGCCGTCCTGGACGATGTAGTCGGGCGCGAGCCAGCCGACCGCGGAGAACGCCGCCTTGCGGCCCTTCCAGATCAGCGCCCGCTCGTCCAGGTCCTCGGTGGCGAGAAACTCGCGCGCGCCGGAGGCCGTGAGCAGCGCGTCGAGCCGCGCGGCGTCGGCGTCCACGACGTCGCGCTCGCCCTCGAGCTCGACGATCAGCAGGGCCGTGGCGCCCGGCGGGTAGCCCGGCTTGACTGAGGCCTCGGCCGCCTCGATCGCGAGCGCGTCCATGATCTCCAGCGCGACGGGGAGCAGGCCGGCGCGGACGATCTGCGCGACCGCGTCGCCGGCCGCCTCGAGGCTGTCGTAGACCGCAAGCGAGGTGCGCACGGCCTCGGGGACGGGCATGAGGCGCAGCGTCGCCTCGACGACGATCCCGAAGAGCCCCTCGGACCCGCAGAAGAGGCCGGTCCAGTCCGGGCCTGGCGTCTCGGCCGACGGGCCGCCGAGCTCCGCGAGCTCACCGTCCGGCAGGACGACGCGCACGCCGAGGACGTGGTTGCTCGTCATGCCGTGAAGTAGGCAGTGCGCTCCGCCAGAGTTGAAGGCGATGTTGCCGCCGATCGTGCAGATCGACTGGCTCGACGGGTCGGGCGCGTAGTACAGGCCGTGCGGTGTGGCGGCGCGGGTGACGTCGAGATTGATCACGCCCGGCTCGACGACGGCGGTGCGGGTGTCCGCATCGACGCGCAGCACGCGGTTCATCCGGTTGAGCGCGATCAGCACGCCACCCTCGACCGGCAGCGACCCGCCGGAGAGGGAGGTGCCGCTGCCGCGCGCGACGAACGGCACACCGGCGGCATGGCAGACGCGCACCGCGGCCTGGACCTCGCCGACGGTCTCGGCGACGACGACGGCGATGGCGCGCTGTTGGAACGCGGTCTGGGCGTCGGAGCTGAACGCGGCGAGCGCCGCCGGGCCCGTCAGCAGGCGGTCACCGAGACCGATCCCGCCGAGCGCCGCGACCACGTCATTCATGCCTTGATGTATACCGGGCGGCGATCGCGTGTCCCGGACCCCGCGCGCCGGGCGCCGAGCTCGCCCGTACCCCGACCGATGAGCTTCAAAGGCAACAAGCGCTCGCTGCCGAGCAAGCCATGCGCGCGCTGCGTGTCTTTCGGGCTCGCTGCGCGTCGTGGTCCGCACGACGTTCACCCCGACCGGCGGCAAGGCACGCAGCGGCGTGCGGATCGTCCGGTTCTCGCGGCTCCTGCCGGTCTTCACCGGCTGAAAAGGCCTCCGGCGTGAGACGGCCTCGCTGAAACCTCACTCGACAAGGCGCGGCAGCGGAGGGGGAGAGATTCGAACTCTCGGTAGAGGGGTTACCCCTACAACGGTTTTCGAGACCGCCCCGTTCAACCACTCCGGCACCCCTCCAGGGCGTCGCACGACTCAGAACGACGGCCTACTGAACGGTAGCGGGTGCGCGTCCGCCGTGTTCGCTGCCCGCCTGGTTCCGATTGCGCCACGTCGCAGGTCTGCGGGAAACCCCGTTGTCGCGCGGGCATACACCTGGGATCGTTTCGGCGAGTCATCAGCCCTGCGGTACCCGGTACGGTCCCCGGCAGTCCCTTTCAACGAGGAGTATTCGTCCATGGCCACCACCCCCTCAGCCGGCGAGAAGACGTTCTTCCTGAACGACATCCCGCCGTTCACCTCCCTCGGCGGCATGCCGCTCAGCCCCGAGCGCGAAGAGGTCATCATGCGCGCCCGCGACATGGTCCCGGCCCTGCGCGAGCGTCGTCTGGAGACCAAGGCCCTGCGCCGCCTGCCCGACGCCACGGCCGAGGAGCTGCGCGCCAACGGGCTGCTGAACCTGCGCCTGCCGCGCGAGCACGGCGGGATCGAGATCGACAACCAGACGTACGCGGCGGTCATCGCCGAGCTCGCGCGCGGCTGCGGCTCGACCGCGTGGACCGTCGGCATCATCAATGACGTCTGGTTCCTCGGCGGCACCGTCCTGCCGCCGGAGGGTCGCGAGGAGTTCTTCGCCAGCGGCCTCCCGGGCACCGCGCCGTTCTACCCGCGCAAGGTCGCCAAGGGCCGCAAGGTCGAGGGCGGCGTGCGCATCGAGGCCGGCGGCGAGTGGCCGTGGGCGTCGGGCTCGCAGCTCGCGGGCTGGGTCATGCCCCGCGTGGATCTCTTCAACGAGAACGACGAGTTCGTCGACACGCTCGCGCCCCTCATCCCGATGGAGGACTGCGAGATCCTCGACGAGTGGCACATGCTCGCCATGGGCGGCTCGGCGAGCAACGTGATCCGCATCAAGGACGAGGTCTTCGTGCCCGACCATCGCGTCGGCTACATGAGCCGCGTCCTCACGAACTCCCACATCACCGATGTGCCGGACTTCATGCGTCAGCCGTGGCTCACGGGCGTCATCTACGGCCTCGCGCCGATCTCGGTCGGCCTCGGCCGCGCCGCGCTGGAGATCTACCTCGAGCGTGCCGCCGGCCGCCCGATCGCCAGCACGACGTACCTCGACAAGTCGGCTGCGGTGCGTACGCACCTCATCGCCGCAGAGGCCGCACAGAAGATCGACGCGGCGGACCTGCTGCTGCATCGCGGCTGCGCCCGCCTGGACATGTGGGCTGCGACGGGCGAGGACGTGTCGGTCGCCGACCGTACGAAGACGCGCGCCGACCTCGGCTACGCGGGCAAGCTCGCCCAGGAGGCCGTGAACATGCTGATGATGGACGCGGGCGCCTCGGCGCTCGACGACGCATCGCCGCTCTCGACGATCGCCGCCGACAGCCTGGCGATGCCGATGCACGCGGCGTTCAACGTCACGACGACGCTCGAGAACTACGGCGCCGTGCTCAACGGGCACATGCCGCCGGCGATGGCGCTGGGCGATCACGTCTTCGTCTGATCGGCCCTTCGGCCACTGACGCAGGACCGTCTTTCCGAGGGCGGGGCTTTGGCCCCGCCCTCGGCCCGTATCGTGGCGGCCATGACGCGCATCCCCTACGCCGACCCAGCGACGCTCTCAGACGCCGGGCGCGCCGCGCTCGATTCCCTGCCGCCGCTCAACGTCTTTCGGCTGATGGCCCATGCCGATCCGGGCTTTGCGAACTTCCTCACCTTCACCGGCGGGCTCTGGAGCGACGCCGAACTCTCGCCGCGCCGGCGCGAGCTCGTGATCCTCGAGGTCGCGCTGCTCGCGCACTCGCCCTACGAGTGGGACCAGCACGTCCCGGTCGCGCGGCTCTGCGACATCACCGACGCGGAGATCGCCGCGCTCGAGGCGCGGGACCATGCGGCGTTCGACCCCGGCGAGCGTGCGCTGCTCGAAATGACCGGGGTGATCGTGCGCCGCGAGCGCTCGAGCGACGCGCTGCTCGCCGCGACGCGCGCCGCGCTCAGCGACCGCGAGCTCATCGAACTCCACCTGCTGGTCGCCATTTACGCCGGCCTCGCCGCCGCGATGACGAACCTCGACCTCGACCTCGACGACCGCCACGGCGCGGACGAGCTCACCGTCGACGAGCGCGGCCCGCGCCTCGGGCGCTGAGCGCTCAGCCGCCGCGGCGCGCCGCGAAGAACCCGCGCAGCAGGTCCGCGCACTCCTGCTCCGCAACCCCGCCCAGGACCTCGGGGCGGTGGTTGAGCCGCGGGTCGGCGAGCACGTCGAGGACGCTGCCTGCGGCACCCGCCTTCGGGTCGGGCGCGCCGAAGACGACGCGGGGGATGCGCGAGAGGACGATGGCCCCGGCGCACATCGCGCACGGCTCGAGGGTCACGTAGAGCGTGCTGTCGAGGACGCGCCAGGAGCCCAGGTGCGCCGACGCCTCGCGCAGCGCCAGGACCTCGGCGTGCGCCGTGGGGTCGGAGAGCCGCTCGCGCTCATTGTGTCCGCGGCCGATCACGCGCCCGTCGTGCACCACGACCGCCCCGATCGGGACATCGTCATGCACGAGCGCTGCCCGCGCCTCAAGGAGGGCCTCGTCCATCCAGCGCGCATCGGAATCGGGGGGCGTCACCGTCATTGTGCGTCATCATCGCGCGCTGACGGAACTTCGGCGCTGTGACGGTGTTTGTAGATCTGTAGCGCCTGGTACCTCCGATCCGTGATCCGCCTCCTCCGCATCCTTCTGCCCCTTTCCGCCGTCGCGCTCGCCGCGGCGTCGGCCGCGCCTGCGTTCGCCCTGGACGCGGTGCCCGGAGAGGTCGTCGTCCAGTACCGGCCGGGGACGGGCGCTCAGGCGGCGGCACATGGGGCTGATGGGCACCAGGTGCTCAAGGTCCAGGACGTGAGCGGCACCATCCGCCGGCTGCGCGAGCGCCCGGATGTGCGGTACGCCGTCCCGAACGTCCGCGCGCGGATGGCGGCCACCGCCGGGCCGGCGTTCATCCCGAACGACCCGGGCAACACGGAGACGCCCGGTGGCTGGCAGAGCCTGCAGTGGAACTTCGCGGGCGAGTTCGGCGTGCGCGCACCCGAGGCGTGGGCGAACGCGATCGCGGCGGGCGCTCCCGGTGGCCGCGGCGTGACCGTCGCCGTCCTCGACACCGGTGTCGCCTACCGCAACAAGCCGCCGCTGCGTCGGTCGCCGGACTTCAGCGCCTCGCAGTTCGTGCGCGGGTACGACTTCGTCGATCGTGACCGCTACCCGCTCGACCGCAACGGCCACGGCACGCACGTCGCGGCGACCATCGCCGAGGCGACGAACAACGGCGTCGGCGTGACGGGGCTCGCCTACGGCGCGCGCATCATGCCGGTCCGCGTGCTCGATCGCGCGGGCGAGGGTAACGCCGCGGACATCGCGGAGGGGGTTCGGTACGCCGCCCGCCGCGGGGCGAAGATCATCAACCTCAGCCTGGAGTTCGACGCGCAGGTCACCGCTGCGGACATTCCCGAGCTGCTCCAGGCGATCTCCTTCGCACGTGGGCGCGGGGCGATCGTCATCGCGGCCGCCGGCAACGAGGGCGCCGCGCGGATCGCCTATCCCGCACGGGCCTGGGGGGTCGTCTCGGTCGGTGCGACGACGGAGCACGGCTGCCTCGCCGAGTTCTCCAACCGTGGCCGCGGCCTTGACATCGTGGCCCCCGGTGGCGGGGCGGATGCCGCCATCGCGGACGACCCGAACTGCGGTGTCAGCGAGAGCATGGGGCGCAACATCGTGCAGGTGACGCTCTTCGGGCGCACGGCTCGGCGCTTCGGGATGCCGACGACGTACGAGGGCACCTCGATGGCCGTCCCGCATGTGTCGGCGACCGCGGCGCTCGTGCTCGCGGTCGGCGTCCTCGGCCCGAACCCGTCACCCGTGACGCTTGAGCGCCGGCTCAAGGACACCGCGCGCGACCTCGGCCCGGTGGGGCGCGATACGTCCTATGGCGCGGGGCTCGTCGATGCTGCCGCCGCGACCGCGCCGGCGGGCGGCGGGACCGGCGGCTAGCTCGTCCGGATGATCAGCACGCTACACGGAGCGTGGTGACTGACCTTGTTCGGGACCGACCCGAGCAGGAAGCGCTTGGCGCCGGTGAGGCCCTTGTTGCCGATCACGATGAGATCGGCGCCGGTCTCCTCGGCGACGTCGAGGATCGCGTCGGCCGGGTCGCCCTGACGGGCGTGCAGCTCGACCTCGACGCCGAGCGCACGCGCCTCGGTGGCGGCCTCCTCAAGCGTCGCGTCGACGTCCTCGCGGGGGTTGATCGCCCATTGGACGTCGGTCGGCGCGAGCTGCGCCTCCGCGCGCAGGCGCGCCTCCGGCACCGGCTCGTAGGCGCTCACGATCTGCAGCCGCGCCCCAGCCTGGGCCGCGAGATGCGTGGCGTGACCGACGGCCTGAGCCGCCGTCGCCGATCCATCGGTCCCGACCACGATTCCCTCAAACACCGGCGGCGCTCCTCAGACGAGTTTCGTCACCGCGACCACCATGCCGATGAGCACGACGATCACGATCGCGATCTGTGTCCAGACCCAGAACGGAGACATGCCCAGAGGGTAGGGCCGGGAACCGCCGCGCGCGGCTCAGCCGAAGAAGACCGCTGCGGTGGCGAAGAGCTCCGGGTCGAGGAGCTTCGGCGCTGCCAGCGCCTCCTCGAGCGGGATCGTGAGGATCTCGGTGCCGCGAAGCGCGACCATAACGCCGCTCTCGCCGCGGGTGAGCGCGTCGACCGCCTCGACGCCGTAACGGGTCGCGAGCACGCGGTCGTACGCCGTCGGCGTGCCGCCGCGCTGGACGTGGCCGAGGACGACCATGCGCGTCTCAAAGCCGGTCCGCGCCTCGATCTCGTTCTCGAGCCACGCAGCGATCCCGCCGAGCCGCACGTGCCCGAACTCGTCGACACCGCCTTCGCGCGTCGTGATGCTCCCCTGCGCGGGCCGGGCACCCTCGCTCGCGACGACGATGGAGAAGGAGCGACCGCGGGCGTGGCGGGCGCGCAGGTGGTCACAGACCTCGTCGAGGTCGAAGGGGCGCTCGGGGACGAGGATCGCGTCGGCGCCACCGGCCATTCCCGCGTGGCAGGCGATCCAGCCGGCGTGCCGTCCCATGACCTCGACGACGAGCACGCGGTTGTGGGACTCGGCCGTCGTGTGGAGGCGGTCGATCGCGTCGGTCGCGATCTGGACGGCCGTGTCGAAGCCGAAGGTGTAGTCGGTCCCGTCGAGGTCATTGTCGATCGTCTTGGGGACGCCGACCACCGGCACGCCGTCCGCTGCGAGGCGCGCGGCGACGCCGAGCGTGTCCTCGCCGCCGATCGGGATCAGCGCGTCGACGCCGTTGCGCTCGAGCGCGGCCCGGATGACGGCGGTGCCGTCGGCGCCGTCCTTGTACGGGTTGGTTCGTGAGGTCCCGAGGATCGTGCCGCCGCGCGGGAGGATCCCGGAGGTGCTGTCGATCGTCAGGTCGACGGTGTTGTCGTCGGTGAAGCCGGCCCAGCCGTGGCGGAAGCCGACGAACTCATGGCCATGGGTGCGCACGCCCCGTCGCACGACCGCCCGCAGCACGCCGTTGAGGCCGGGGCAGTCGCCGCCGCCGGTGAGCAATCCGATGCGCATGGATCCATCGTCGCAGCCTGCGGGCGTGCGGATGTGACCGATCAGCTGTCGGGCTGGGCGGGCCCGGTCGCGGGCGACTCGCCCCGGTCGACGATCCCGAGGCGCTGCTCGAGGCGATAGCGCCACCACTCCTGCGCGGAGATCTGGATCGTCGCCGCGACCGGGATCGCGATGAGCGCGCCGATGATCCCGAAGATCGCAGCCCCGAAGAGGACGGCGACGAGCACGACGAACGGCTCGAGCTCGACCGCGCGCTTCTGGATCTGCGGCTGGATCACGTAGTTCTCGAACTGCTGGTAGGCGATCGCGAAGATCGCCCAGATGATCGTCGCGGTGGGGAAGTCGCTGAAGAGCGTGAGGATCCCGACGAGGATCGCCGCGATCAGGGCTCCGACCATCGGCAGGAGGTCGAAGACCGCGACGATCAGCGCCAGCGCGCCGGCGAAGGGCACGCCGAGGATCGACAGGACGATGAACGACGTGATGCCCGCCACGGCCGCCTGGAGCAGCGCCCCGCCGACGTAGTTGCCGACGGCGTTCGCGATGCGGTCGGCTGTGCGTTTGAGGTTCTCGGCCTGCGGGCCGCCGCGGAAGTCGATCGCCATGTCGATCCAGCGTCTGCCGCGGGACACCATGAAGATCGACAGGATGAAGATCGTCAGCCCCGCGAAGAGCGAGTTGACAAGTCCCGTGCCGAGGTCGCGCAGCGTCCCCGTCGACTCGCCGACGCGGTTGGGGAGGTCCGCGGCGAGCTTGTCGAGCCGATCGGTGACGCCGAAGTCTTCGTTGATCTTGCCGAGCTTGGGGTTCTTGTCGACCTGGTCCTGGAAGTCCTGGGAGTACTGCGGGAGCTTGTTCGCGAACTCGACGCCTTGACGCACGAGCGGCGGCACGATGAGCACGGCGAGCCCCGCGGGGACGAGCAGCACGGTGATGTAGACGATCGTGATCGCCAGGCCGCGGCGCATCCGGCGCGCCAGGATGTTGACGGGCCCGGAGAGCGCGATGGCGAGGAAGGTCGCGAGGAAGATCCAGGCGAGCGGCTGCCAGAGGATCCGGATCAGCGCGAGGATCCCGACGACGAGCAGCACGGTGAAGACGATCCGCAACACGGTGCGTGTCGACGGCCCGAGGTTCTCCTCCGAGCGCGGGAGGATGTGGTCTTCGATCGGCTGGCTCACCTCGTGGCGGATTCGACGCGCCCCGCGCCTTTCCCCCCCGCTGCGTCCTCGTCACACAGCGCTCGCGGCGCGCTCGTGCTCGTCGATCAGCCGGCCGAACAGCCCGAGCAGCTGGATGAGGTGCCGGGAGCCGAGGAATTCCGCGCCGACGCGGTCGTGCGCTGCGCGCCCGAGCGTCGCCGATCGGCGAGCATCGGTGAGGAGTGCCGTGATGGCGGCGCCGAAGGCGGGCAGGTCGGTCGGATCGTCGAGCAGGAGCCCGTGGACGCCGCTGACGATCTGGTCGCAGATCCCGCCGACCGCGGATGCGACCACCGGGCGCGACTTCCACATCGCCTCGGTGACGGTGAGCCCGAAGCCCTCGGCGAGGCTCTTCTGGACGACCACCGTCGCGTGACGCTGGAGCGCGTTGATCACGGCGGCGTTCTCGCCGCGGTCGCAGATCGGCACGCAGGCGAGGTGCACACGCGCGCGCACATCAGCGGGCAGCGCGGCGCGGACGGCGCGCGCCCGGTGGAGCACGCTGAGGGCTTCCGGGTCATCGTCGACGTCCTCGGGTGCCGGGCCGGCGAGCATCAGGTGGGCGTCGGGCACGTATGCCGCGACGTGCTCCGCGAAGCCCTCGATCACGCCAATGGGGTCCTTCAGCGGATCCCATCGTCCGACCTGCAGGACGAGCCGGTCGTTGAGCCCGGCCGGTGCGTCCTCGTCCATCTGTGCGCGGCACGTGAGGTGCTCAAGGCCGCCGGAGCGCGTGACGTAGGTCGGCGCGACGGTCACCTCACCGTGCAGCACCTGGGCGGTTACGAGGACCGAGGCGATCTGCCCGCCGGTCATCGGGTGGTTCTTCTCGGAGAAGACGTCGATCGACGGGCAGATGATGCTCACGTCCCGACCCTCGAGCTGCGGCGGCACGTAGGCGCGGCGGGTGAAGATGAAGGCGTCGACGTCGTCGAGGAACGGCGTGAGGAAGTCCCAGCCGGTTCGGACCGCGTCGTTCGGCTCGTCCACCCCGATGTGGGAGCGCCAGAGGAGCGCGACGCCGCAGTCCGCCAGGGCCGGCGCCATGCCCGCCGTCTGCGGATCGTGTAGCACGACGACGTCGCCGGGCGAGAGCTCGGCCGCCAGGCGCTGCGCGTTCTCCCGTGTGACGCGCTCGTACAGCGCATGGTCGGCGAGGCTCAGGCCGGCCCCATCGCCGGCGCTTCCGTGGAGCAGGTGATGGAGACGCTTGGTGAGCGTGAAGAACTCCTCGTCCGCCTCCATGACGCCCCACCGCGCATCGACGCCGGCGCCGCGCGCGTAGGCCGTAAGCGAGTGGAGCATCTCGGCGACGCCGCCGCCGGTCGCCGTCGAGTTGACGTTCCAGACGACGCGCGCGCCGAAGATCGAGCGCGCGCGGTGGTTGGCCGCGTCGAGCAGTCGCCAGCGGTCGTCATCCACCACCGAGCGAAACCGCTCGGGTGGCAGCGGACCGACGTGGACGTGTTCGAGCGGCCGCGCGCGGGGCATGACCTCCCGGTCATACCCCGATCGCGCGCGGGCTCACTGCCCGAAGGACATGACCTGGTGGATGCCGCTCGGCCGGTTGGTCCACTGCATCGTGTAACGCGAGACCGGGGAGAACCCGACGGTGGTCACGGCCTCCTGCCATGCCGCCGGGTCGGCGCCGAGGGCCGGGACCGCCTCCGCGGCGCCGGCGGCGATGGCCGCCCAGAGGTCGCCGGCGCATGTTGCGAGGACCCCGGCGCCGCAGTAGCGCACCGTGTAGGGCGCCGTCACGCTCTGCCCGAGGACGCTGCGCAGGTCCTTCCACATGTACTGGTGCCAGCCGCCGTAGCCGCCGCCCAGGGGCGCGTCGAAGATGCCGATCATGCCGCGCAGCTCGGAGCAGGCCTGCTCCCCGAGCGTCGTGCACATGGCCGCGTCCGCGAGCTTCGCCTTCGGGTAGCGCGCCAGCTCCGTCGTCAGGAGCAGGTTGCGCTGGAGCCCGCCCTCGCTGCCGAAGCGGCCGTCACCGGCGGGGAAGTCCTTCGCCGGCTTGTTGTTCCAGTTGACGATCAGGCCGCTCGCGGGGTTGATCGCGGACGGATGCGCCGCCGCCGAGAGGAAGCCGCGCCACTCGTACGTCCCGCGGCCGTCGACGGGCAGGGTCGGATTGACCCCGGCGGGCCGCATCGGCATCAGGCCCGTCGTGGTGAACGCCGACTCGGTGGCGCTCACGTAGAACGAGTTGAAGGTCTGCGGCGGCTTCTGCGCCGCCTTGACGAACTCGCGGGCGTTGTGGACGCGGCCGTAGGTGAGCTGCTGGTTGAACAGCAGGTCGACCGTCTCACGGCCGTAGGTCGAGCGACGGCGCGAGAGCGCGACCGTCTTGCCAGTGGTCGCATCGGTCGCGTAGCCGATCACCGGCCCGTGGACCGTGCGGTGGAAGGTGGCCGACGTCTTCGCGGCGCCGAACGAGATCGTCCCCGCAGCGACCTTCTCCATGCTGCGGCAGCGGCCCTTGAAGAGGTACTTCGTCTTCGACCCGCCGCAGAGCGTCTCGGCGTACGTGTCGATGATGTCGGCGCCGGCCGAGGTGAGCGTCCAGGCGAACGCCTTCCCGCGACCGATGAGCATGTAGCCGGGGTAGGGCGCCGTCGTCGCGCCGCGGACCGAGATGCCCGGGCTGCTCAGCTACATCTCGAGCGTCAGGCCGGGGTAGTTGTAGCCGATCTGCGGACCGCCGACGAAGACGGGCGTGCCGGTCGCCGAGCGCGACCCCGAGACGATCAGGATGTTGCTCGCGAGCTGGCGCGGACCCGTGGGATTCGGGTCCTGGAGCGCCCGCAGACCGGATGACCCGGGCAGCGTCACGGACGCGGAGCGGAAGCTGCCGGCGCGCAGCCGGACCATGCCCTTCGGGCTCGTGACGCTCACGGCGGTCTGCGCGGGGAAGGCCTTCGTCGTCGTGACGGAGGCCTCCGGGTCGTCCCGTGCCTGGAGGTCCTTGAAGGCGCCATCGCCGCGCGTCGCGCCGAGCGTGGTGCGCAGCTGGCTGAGGAAGAGCGCGTTCTGCGTCTCGTTCCCGCCGCCCTCACCGAGGAACTGCGCCTTGATCGCGTTGAGGGCGTAGATGTCGGTGCGCGTGAACTTCGCCACGCTCGGCGACGCCTCCTTCAGGCGCTTGTTGATGCCGGCGATGTACGTGTCGATGTCGCGCAGGAGCTGCTTGCCGCGTGCCCCCTGGGCCAGGATGTTCTTCGTCTGGAGCCTCGCGGCAGCGGCCACGATGCGCGCGTTCGGCGTATAGCTGTAGAGCCCGAGGACGAGCCGGATCGCGGAGACGCCGGGCATGTCGATCAGC
The DNA here is from genome assembly GCA_009699245.1 of Actinomycetota bacterium. Lineage (GTDB taxonomy): Bacteria > Actinomycetota > Thermoleophilia > Solirubrobacterales > Solirubrobacteraceae > F1-60-MAGs163. The sequence continues at coordinate 50,127 of WLOQ01000008.1, read as the reverse complement.
GCGGCGCGGCCGTTGAAGCGCGCCTGCGTGAGCAGCAGCGCCTGGTCGGTCGCGACGACGTAGCCCGCGGCGAAGATCGCGCCGGCGTCGCTGCCGCTGAAGACGAACGGCACGCCGTAGGCGTCGCGCTTGATCCGCGCGCTGACCGTCTTCCCGCCGACGCGCCCGCTGACCGTCTGGCTGACGATGAACGACGGGTCGTTCTCCTGCAGGATCGCGGCGGACTTGAAGTAGCCGGTACCGTCGGTGCTCGGCACGAGCGCGGCGTCCGTGACGCTGCGAAAGAGCGGGGTCAGGCGGTCGTACATCTTCGCCTAGGTGTCCGCAGGGAGCATGCCCGGGACGCCGCCCCAGGAGACACCCGGCGCCCTGTTGCCGTGCGGGATGACGTTCAGGGTCGTCGCGGCGCCCGCGGTGGGGGCGGCCACGCCGAGCACGAGCGCGCTGAGCGCGAGGACACGTCGAAGCACGATCTTCCTCCTGATCACGGCCGCCGAGCGGCGGTCGAGCCGAACGTACTAGCGGGGCAGCGGCGGGGCGACCGCTGCGCGGGAGGGTGCCCTGATCGGCGAGGATGGGGCCCATGCACGCAGGCCTCTTCCTCTTTCCGACCGACGAATGCCCCGATCCCGCCGAGCTCGGGCGGATCGCGGAGGGCAACGGGTTCGAGTCGCTCTTCTTCCCGGAGCACACGCACATTCCGGCGAGCCGCGAGTCGCCGTGGCCGGGCGGCGCCGAGCTCCCGCGCGAGTACACGCGCTCGCACGACCTCTTCGTCGCCCTCACGGCGGCGGCGTGCGCGACGACGACGCTGCGCGTCGGCGCCGGTATCTGCCTCGTGCCGCAGCACGACCCGATCGTCACGGCCAAGACTGTCGCGACGCTCGACCACATCAGCGGTGGGCGTCTCATCTTCGGCGTCGGCGCCGGGTGGAATCGTGAGGAGGTCACCAACCACGGGGTCGAGCCGCGCGAGCGCTTCGCGGTGATGCGCGAGCGCGTCCAGGCGATGCAGGCGCTCTGGACCCAGGACGAGGCGTCCTTCCACGGAGATCACGTCGAGTTCGACCGCGTCTGGTCCTGGCCGAAGCCGCTCCAGCAGCCCTACCCCGAGCTGCTGCTCGGCGGGCACGGCCCGACGGTGATCGACCGCACGCTCGAGTACGCGGACGGCTGGATTCCGACCGCGACGAACGACGACGACGCGCTGCTCGAGCGCGTCGCGGAGCTGCGCGCGCGGGCCGCCGAGCAGGGGCGCCGCGCGAGCGTCACGATCCTCGCGGTCGGCACGCAGCCCGAGCGCCTGGAGCGTTACGCACAGGCGGAGATCGACCGGGTGCTCTTCTATCTCCCCACCGTCGATGACGCAGCGACCCGCGCCCGGGCCGAGAAGATCGCGGCCATCCGGCGCGACGTCCTCGGTTCCTGAGCGCAGCGTCTGGGCGTAGGCTCTGCACCATGGATACGGAGAGCGGCACCCCGGACGAGCGCAAGGCGGTGCGGCGCCGCCGCCAGGAGCTCACCCTGCGCCCGTATCAGGTGGAGCTGCTCAAGCTCCAGCGGCATCTCGAGCAGCAGGGCCGCCGCATGATCGTGCTCTTCGAGGGCCGCGACGCGGCCGGCAAGGGCGGGACGATCCGGCGCGTCACGCGCTACATGAACGAGAAGCACTACCGCGTCGTCGCGCTCGGCAAGCCGTCCGAGACGCAGCGCACGCAGTGGTACTTCCAGCGCTACGTCGAGCAGTTCCCGCACGGCGGCGAGATGGTCCTCTTCGACCGCTCCTGGTACAACCGCGCCGTCGTCGAGCCGATCTTCGGGTTCTGCACCGACGACGAGTACCAGGCGTTCATGCGCGGTGTGACCGGCTTTGAGAAGGACCTCGTGCGCCAGGGCACGATCCTCGTGAAGCTCTACTTCTCCGTCACCAAAGAGGAGCAGGCGCGCCGGTTCGACCGCCGCCGCTCCGACCCGCTGCGCGAGTGGAAGCTCAGCGAGATCGACGTCCAGGCGCAGGAGCACTGGGACGAGTTCACGGAGATGAAGTACCGGATGCTCAAGCGCACGAGCACGAACGACGCCCCGTGGACGATTGTGCGCTCCGAGGACAAGCATCTCGCGCGCCTCGAGGCGATGAAGGTCATCCTCAACGCGGTCGACTACGTGGGTCGCGACCCCGCGGTGAACTTCGTGCCGGACCCGGAGATCGTCGTCCCCGGCGGCCACGAGCTGGCGATCATGGAGGCCGAGCGCATCCGCGACGGCCGCTTCACCGGCTGACGCTCGGTCAGGACCCCGCGAGCGCGCCGCCGTAGACCTGCCAGGCGAGCGCGCTCTTCGCCACGAGGCTCAAGATCAGATAGACGCGCTCCGCGAACACGGGGTCGGCCCAGCGGCCGCGCCCGCGGTACTGGAGCCACATGTTGATCGCGAACGTGTTGAAGAGCACGAAGAGCGTGACGAAGATGGCGAAGACGAACCCAGGGACCCCGTCGCCCTCGGTCGTCGAGACGATCAGCTGGATCCCGATCGCGATCCACGGCACGGCCCCGGCGATGCAGCCGAAGATGAACGGCCGCCAGTCCACTGCCTCGCGCCCCACGTTCACGCGCTCCATGACGAGACCGAAGAGGATCATCGACGCGTTGACGCCGAAGAGGGCGACGAGCGCAACGAGCTCCGTCATCCCCGAGAGCATCGCGATCAGCACGACCATCAGCGAGGCGCTGATCGAGTACTCCCACCACCGAGCGGGGTTCATCCCACGCGCGACGTTCGCCTCGTACCACGGCCGCAGCGGCCGCACCGCGGTCCCGAGGTGATCGACCGCCGCGAGCAGCAGGAATGCAGCGATGGCGAGATCGATTCGCAGATCGAAGAGGTCCTTCGGTCCGCCGTAGCTGCCCTCGCCGGGCGGGCCGAGCATGTAGCTCGCCGTCACCGGGAGGGTCGCGGCGCCCGCGATGACGAGTAGGACGATCGCCTGGACGAGGTGCAGGCCGCCGACGCCGACATTCCAGCGCCACAGCCGGCGAGCGACAGCAGGGTCGAGTGCGGGCATGGCTGCGATCTTCGCGCACGGCCCGGCGCACCGCCCGGGCAGCGGTTGTACGCTCCCGCGAGCAATCCCACCTTCTGAGGAGTGTCCGTGTCCCGTCTGACCCGTCTCATCCCCGTTGCGGCGCTCGCGCTGCTCGTGGCAGCCCCCGCCGCGCACGCCGGTGGCAAGGCGCCGATCCGCCTCGCCGTCGAGGCGCCGATCTCCGGCCCGCAGTCCTCGAACGGCGTGGACATGCTCCGCGGCGTCCAGCTCGCCGTGCGCCAGGTCAACGCCAAGGGCGGCGTGCTCGGGCGCAAGGTCGTGCTCATCAAGGGTGACGACAAGGGCGACAGCGCGAACGCGGTCTCCGTGGCGGACGACGTCGTCGCCGAGGGCCCCGACGCCATCATCGGGCCGTACAACTCCTCGGTCGGCCTGCTCAACCTGCCGCTGTATCGCAAGGCCCGCGTGACCCCGCTGTGGATGACGTCGAACGACGACACCCAGGGCGCCGGCATCACGCTCCAGCCAATGAACAGCCAGGTCGCCCCCGTCGAGGCCTCGTACCTGCTCGGCAAGGGCTACGACAAGGTGACGATGCTCGTCGACACGAGCGCCAACGGCGCCTACACGAAGGGCATCGCCGAGCAACTGCGCTCGCTCCTTGAGGCCAAGGGTGTGACGGTCAACTGGGTGCAGATCGTCGAGATGGCCGACGCCGCCGACGGCTACTACGCGACGAAGGTCGCAGAGGCACTCGCGAACTCCGCGGACGTCATCTACTCGAGCACGTACTTCCCCGAGGGCGTCGAGATCGCCAAGGCGATCGTCGCCAGCGGTTCTGCAACGCCGTGCCACATGAGCCTCGGCAACATCGACGCCGGCTTCATCAGCGGCGCGGGCATCTCGACGAGCCAGCGCTGCACGTTCACCGGTGTGCCGGAGGCGACGCGCCTGCCGAGCGCGAGGCGCTTCGTCAAGGCCTACCGCAAGGCGTTCAAGACGGCGCCGGGCGTCTGGGGCGTCTTCACCTACGACTCCGCGAACGTCCTCTTCCGCGCGATCCGCAGGGCGCACAGCACGAACTACACGAAGGTCCTCAGGCAGCTGCGCCGGACGAAGAACGTCCCCGGCCAGACGGGCAAGATCACGATCAGCCCGAAGACCGGCTACCGCAAGACCCTCCCGTTCCTCGGCGTGCTGCAGGTCAGCTCGGCCGGGAACTTCGTCTTCGCGACGGCGCCCTAGGGCGCGGCTCCTGCATGGCGCACCGCCGCCGTCCCGCTGGGCCCTTTGGCCTTGCGGGCGGCGGCGCCGCCGTGCTCAGCCGCTCAGCGCGTCGCGCCAGGCGACGAGCTCGCGCAGCTCCGCGAGGTCGTAGCCGTCAGGCCCACCGCCGATGCCGAGGATCAGCTGGTGGACGCCGGCTGCATGGAGGCCATCGGCATGGTCGAGCAGACGGTCGGTCGTTGAGGCGACACCCCAGGTGTGCTCGATCTCAGCCGGGTCGCGCCCGACCCGCTCGCAGTGCTCAGCGAGCAGCGCCGCCTTCGCGCGGTAGGTGTCCGCGTCGCCGAAGCTGTGCCACATCTGCGCATGCTCGGCGACGAGCCGCAGCGTCACCTTCGGGCCGCTGCCGCCGATGAGGATCGGCATCGGACCGATCGGGCCCGGGTTGAGGCGGTCAAGGCGCGTGCGGATCCGCGGCAGGTCGCGCGCGAGCGCGCGCAGCCGGTCCGGGGCCGTGCCGAACGCATACCCGTACTCGTCGTAGTCGCGCTCGAACCAGCCCGCGCCGATCCCGAGGATCGTGCGGCCGCTGGAGACGTGGTCGATCGTCCGGTGCGCATCGGCGAGCAACTCCGGGTTGCGGTACGAGTTGCAGACGACGAGCGCGCCGATCTGCGCGCGGCTCGTCGCAGCGGCGAGCGCCGTGAGTGTCGTCAGGCACTCGAAGTGCTCGCCGTCCGGCGGCCCGTACAGCGGGAAGAAGTGGTCCCAGGTGAAGATCGTGTCGACGCCGAGCTCCTCGGCTTCGACCCAGGCGTCGCGCATCTGCGCGAACGTCGTGTGCTGGGGCTGGATCTGGACTCCGACGCGCATGGCCATGTGCTGAAGCCTACGCCGCGTACATTCCCCGCATGGCGCAGCGCGTAGCACTGATCACCGGAGGGTCCCGCGGGATCGGACTTGAGATCGCGAGGGTCCTCGCTGACGAGGGGTACGCGCTGACGCTCACGGCGCGGCGCGCCGAGGCGCTCGAGGAGGCCGCGGCGGCGCTGCGCGCCGGCGGGGCTCAGGTCCACACGGTCACCGGCGACCTCGTCGAGGAGGCCGCGATCGTCGAGATCGTGAGCAGCCACCGCGAGCGCTATGGCCGCCTCGATGTGCTCGTGAACAACGCGGGCCTCGGTGCCGGAGCGCCCGCGACCGAGCACCGCACGAAGCTGCTCGACCTCCAGCTCGCGGTGAACCTGCGCGCGCCGATCCTCCTCTATCGCGAGTGCCTCCCGCTCCTGCTCGAAGCCGGCGCCGAGCATCGCGGTGCGCGTGTGATCAACATGTCGTCGATCGCCGGTCGGGCCGGTCAGCCGTGGATCTCCGTGTACTCGGCGGCGAAGGCCGGGCTTGTCGCGTACACCGAGGCGATGAACAAGGAGTTCAGTACGCAGGGCGTCATCTCGCATGCGCTCTGCCCCTTCTGGGTCGACACCGACATGACGGAGTTCCTGCGCGACACGGTCGCCCAGGAGGACATGCTGCGGCCCGAGGACATGGCCGCGACCGTGCGCTGGCTGCTGCATCTTTCGCAGGGGACCGTCGTCCCCGAGATCGTCTTCATGCGCGCCGGGGACGAGCTCGGACCGCGGTAGGGTTTCCCGCCATGAGCCTCACCACCGCCACGAGCGCCAAGGGCGCCGAGAACAGCTTCGAGTTCCTGCGCATCGAGCAGGACGGCCCGATCGCGACGGTCTCGATGACGCGTGCGCCGGTGAACGCCGTCAACCAGAAGATGTACGGCGAGATCCGTGACTGCTTCACCTGGGCGGACGAGCTCATGCCCGGCGCGCGCGTGGTCATCTTCCGCGGGGAGGGCAAGCACTTCTGCGCGGGCAACGACCTCGACGAGTTCGGCACGATGACGCTGCAGAACTCACCGGCGCGCATGAAGCTCGTGCGTGAGGCGTTCTCCTCGGTCTACGACTGCCCGATCCCGACGATCGCCGCGGTCCAGGGCGTCGCGGCCGGCACCGGCGTCTCACTCTGCTCGCTCTGCGACGTGATCATCTGCGGCGAGAGCGCGCGGCTCGTCACGCCCGAGGTGAGCATCGGCGTGATGGGCGCCGCCCGCCACCTCGCGCGCGTCGTGCCGGAGCACATCATGCGCCGCATGTACTACACGGCCGAGCCGGTGCCGGCCGCCGACCTCGTCCAGTTCGGCGGGATCGACTCGGTCGTCCCTGACGCGGAGCTCCTCGACACCGCCCGCGCGCTCGCCGCGCGGATGGCCGTGCACAGCGGGGCCGCGCTGCGCCAGGCGAAGGAGGTCCTCAACCAGGTGGAGTTCCTCGACGTCAAGACCGGCTACGAGATCGAGCAGCGGGCGACCGCGCGCCTCTCCGGGCACCCGGACTCACTCGAGGGCCGCGCCGCTGTACTCGAGAAGCGCGCGCCGAAGTTCGCCGACGCGTAGCGCCTCCCCGCGCCCGCGGCTCCGCCGCTGCATCTCCTTTATGGTCAACGTCAACATTCCGTTGGCTCACATGAAGGAGAGAGAGATGAGCTCGAAGTCCTATGACATCGTCGTGGTGGGTGCCGGTGCTTCCGGCCTCGCAGCCGCGATCACCGCAGGGCGCGCCGGCGCGTCCGTCGTCGTCCTGGAGGCCGCAGCTGCCCCGGGCGGCACGACGCTCAAGTCATCCGGTGGCTACTGGGTGCCGCGCAACAAGGTGATGCTCGAGCGTGGGCTCATCGACGACCGCGACCGCGCCCTCGCGCACATGGCGAAGCTCAGCTACCCGCAGCACTACGACCGCGGTGCCGAGCGCCACGGCGTCGGCCAGGCCGAGTGGGATCTCATGACGTTCTTCTACGACAACGCCGCCGAGGTGCTCGAGCTCTTCCACGAGAACGGCGACCTGCACAGCCAGTTCATGGAGTGCTTCCAGGGCGGCGATCAGGGGCTGCCGCCGTGGTTCGTCACCGAGGAGGACGGCGAGGTCTACGGCCGCCTGCTCGCGCCCGTCCCGACGGATGTTGCGGCCGCCGGGGCCTCCGACCACATCGTCGCCTTCACCTCGCGTGAGGGTGTCGACACCGACCTCGAGTCCGACGTCGCCGAGGCCGGCCCGAACCTCGACTCCGCCGCGATGCAGGGCCAGGGCCAGATCAGCGGCGACGGCGGCGACCTCGTGCGCATGCTGCTCGCATCCGCGCGACGCCATGGCGCTGAGCTCCTCACCGAGCACCGCGTCGTCGACATCACGACCGATGCCGCTGGCGAGATCTCCGGCGTCATCGTGGACACGCCCGACGGCCAGATCACGATCGATGCCAAGCGCAGCGTGATCTTCGCCAGCGGCGGCTTCGAGCACAACGCCGATCTGCGCGAGCGCTTTCTGCGCGGGCCGATCGTCGGCACGTGCGGCGTGGCGACGAACCGCGGCGACTTCATCGCCATCGGCGAGAAGCTCGGCGCCGACCTCCACAACACGGAGGAGGCCTGGTGGACCGAGCTCCCGCTCGAGCCGTGCCTGGAGAGCTTTGAGCAGGGGACGCTCATGGGCTTCGCCTACGGCGACTCGATGCTCATGGTCAACGCCGAGGGCAATCGCGTCACGAACGAGAAGCTCTTCTACAACGAGCGCGGCAAGGCGCACTTCGTGCGCGATGCGGACGGCAGCCTGCCGAACTACCTCCTCTTCATGATCTGGGATGAGGACGTCGCGCAGGACGACATCCTCTGGCCGTCGCGCTGGCCCGTTCCGGAGCCCGGCGTCGACGCGCCCGAGGTCATCAAGGGCGACACGCTCGAGGAGCTCGGGGACGCGATCCGCGCACGGCTCGACAAGCTCGCCCCGCACACCGGTGGGTTCCAGCTGAAGGACGGCTTCACCGACCAGCTCCCGAAGACCGTTGAGCGCTTCAGCGGGTTCGCCCGTGCCGGCAAGGACGAGGACTTCGGCCGCGGCGCGACGGTCACCGACGTCTACTGGACGCCGCCGACGCGTGAGAACCCGATGCCGAACGTCACGATGCACCCGCTGCGCGAGGAGGGTCCGTACTACGCGGTCATCCTCGGCGCATCGTGCCTGGGCACGAAGGGCGGTCCGCGGATCAACACGGACAGCCAGGTCGTGCGCAAGGACGGCAGGCCCATCCCGCGCCTCTACGGCGCGGGCAACTGCATCGGCTCCCCGGCCGGCGCGGCCTACTGGGGCGGCGGCAGCACGCTCGGCCCGGCGATCGTCAACGGCCACTTTGCGGGTATGCACGCCGCGAAGGAGCCGGCGCGCGAGCCCGTAACCGCCTGATCACTCCTGAGGAGAACGCATGTCTGAGACACACGGGGTGGCCGCCGAGGTCATCGAGAAGGACTTCCTGATCGTCGGTACCGGCGGCGGCGGTCTGCTGGCCGCGATGAAGGCGAAGGAGGCGGGCCTCGATGCGCTCGTCGTCGAGAAGACCGAGTACATCGGCGGCTCGACCGCGATGTCCGGCGGCGTCGTCTGGGCGCCGGCGAACGAGTACCTGCTCGCCGAGGGCTACCACGACACGCTCGAGCGTGGCCTCGCCTACCTGGACGCCGTCGTCGGCGATGCCGGCCCGGCGACCACGCGCGAGCGCAAGGTCGCGTACCTCGAGGGCAACCTGCGGATGCTTGACTTCCTCAAGTCGCAGGGCGTCCGGCTGCGCTACTCGGCGTCGCCTGACGACTACCCGGACGCACCGTTCGGCATGGTCCAGGGCCGCGCGCTCGAGGCGACGATCATCCACAAGGACGAGATCGGCGCGTGGGAGCCGTACCTGCGCCCGTCGCCGCTCGCGATGCCGATCGCCCTGCAGACGGACGACTCGGCGACCGCTGTGCTGGCCTTCCGCAACCCGAAGAACTTCGCCCGCATGGTGAAGCTCATCGGCCGCGACGTGAAGGCCAAGGCGCGCAAGCGCAAGCTCCTCACACTCGGCCAGGCCCTCGTCGGCCAGATCCTCATCGTCATGCAGCAGCGCGGCATCGATGTGTGGCGCGAGACGCCGATGCGCGACCTGCTCATCGAGGATGGGCGCGTCGTCGGTGCCGTCGTCGAGCGCGACGGGCGCCGGATCGAGGTCCGCACGCGCCACGGCGTCCTCCTGGCAGCGGGCGGGTTCGCTCGCAACAAGGAGCTGCGCGAGGAGTACCAGCCCGATCCGATCGACGGCGGCTGGACCGTCGCGAACCCCGGCGACGAGGGCGACGCGCTGCGCGCCGGCCTCGGCATCGGGGCCGCGACGTCGAACCTCGACGAGGCGATCTGGCTCCCCGCCCCGCTGCTCGACGGCACCCCCATGCTCGGGATCTGGGAGCGCTCGCTCCCGCACTCGATTATCGTCGACGGCGACGGCCAGCGGTACATGAACGAGTCGGGCCCCTACATGGAGGCCGGGCAGCACATGCTCCGCCGCAACCTGGAAACCGGCAAGGCGCTGCCGAGCTGGCTCATCTTCGACAGCCGCCACCGCAAGCGCTACCCGTTCGTCACCGCGCCGCCGGCGCAGACGCCGAAGGCGTGGCTGGAGAGCGGCTTCCTCAAGAAGGCCGACACGCTTGAGGAGCTCGCCGCGATGTGCGGGATCGACGCCACGGGCCTGCGTGCCACGGTCGAGCGGTTCAACGGCTTCGCCCGCAACGGCAAGGACGAGGACTTCCATCGCGGGGAGACGCGGTACGACCGCTACTTCGGCGATCCGAACAACAAGGGCAGCAACAACCTCGGCACGATCGAGAAGGGCCCGTTCTACGCCGTCGGGCAGATCGTCACGGACGTGAGCACCGTCGGCGGCCTCGTCACCGATACCCGGGCCCGCGTCCTGCGCGAGGACGGCTCGATCATCGAAGGGCTCTATGCGAGCGGCTGTTCGGCCGCGTCGGTGCACGGGCGCATCTACCCGGCGCCGGGTGCCTCGATCTCGCACTCGATGACGTTCGGCTACATCGCCGCCGAGGACGTCATCGAGCGCCGCGGCGCCGCCGCCTGAGCGCTCAGCGGATGATCAGGCGCTCGGAGGCGTAGAGCGCGAACGACCCGCCGGCATCGACGGTCGGCGGGTGCACGAGGCGGGCCCAGGCGTCCGGGTCGGCCGCGGCACCGGCGGCAAGCGCCTCGGTGCTCTCCCACCACAGTTCGCGCACACCGTCGAACGGCGGCAGCGAGGACTCCTCGACCTCCGGGTTCGGGTGGTCGAACGGGGAGGCGACGCGCGGGCAGACGACGTGGCGCGTGGCACCGACGGCCCTGCCGAGCTCGGCGTCGTCCGGGGTGATCCACGCGGCGAAGAAGTCCTCTTGCGTGAGTGCTGGGTCACGCCGCGTGAAGAGGAGCGCCTTGACGCCCGTGCAGGGCGAGAGCTCCGGCCCGTCGATGTGCTGCTCGCGCGTGATCACGTGGTAGCGCTCGCGGTGCGTATCCATGAAGTTGCGCTCGTCCTCCATCAGCGCGGTCAGCGCGGGGAGCTCGAACATCGCCGTGATCTCCTCCGGGCCGTCGTACCAGGTCTCCGAGGAGCCGTCGGCCCAGCACGCGCCGAGCGGGGCGCCGAGCGCCGCGGGCGCGTCCTCGCGGCGGTGGCTCTGGATGTAGTGCTTGATCTGCGGCAGGCCCTTGGCGATCTCCGCGTGGCGCGTGTGCCAGTGCGTGGAGAAGTGCTCGAGGGTCGTCCCGTCGATGCGGGTGAACGGGTCGAAGAGCTTGATCTGGGCCATGCCGCGACGCTATCCCCGAGGGCCCCGCGGATGCAATAGCGTTCGCCGCATGGACGTGAAGCCGAAGCAGATCTACATCACGAAGCGCGGTGCGGCGTACTCCTGTGAGGAGTGGACCGAGCGCTGGCGCCAGCACGGGCGCTTCGCCCGCAATCTCGAGCTGTTCGCCCAGATCGAGCACTACCGCCAGTGCCGCGTGCTGCCGCGCTCGGTCATCGAGCCGACCGGCTTCGCCGAGGTCGCCCAGCAGGACGAGTACGACGGCGTGGGCATGGTGTGGTTCCGCGGCGAGGACGCCTTGCCTGCCGCGCTCGAGGATCCGCGCATCCAGGAGCTGATGGACGACGAGCTCGACGTGTTCGAAGGGCCGATCGCCGACCGCACGCTCTTCTGCCGCGAGCTCGTCGGGCGCGACACCGGCGCGACGACCGTGAAGATCGTGGCGGCCATCCGTCACAAGGAAGGCACCACGCGGGCCGACTTCCGGCACCACTGGGAGCACGTCCACAAGGACATCTTCCTCGGCATCCCCGAGGCCGACCGTCTCGTCACGAAGTACGTCCAGAACCACGCGCTCGACGGGTACGAGAACGAGATGGACGCCCAGTGGGACGGGATAGTGGAGATCGGTTTCGCCCGCATCGAGGACATCGCGACGGTCTTCGGATCGCCGGAGTACATGAGCCGCGTGCGACCGGACGAGGAGTCGTTCCTCGACATGGAGCACATGCTCGTCGTCCTCACCGACGACGTGCTCCTCTACCACGACGGGCTCGGCAAGAAGCACCACGCGACGCCGCTCGGCTAGCGCGGCGCCGCGAGGGCGGGGGACCGTCCTAGAGCTTGTCCGGGGGCGGTGGCAGCACGCTGTGCTTTGCGGTGCGCGTGTTGCCGCCATCGACGACGATCGTCTGGCCGCTGATGTGGCCGGCGAGCTCGTCCGCGAGCATCGCGGCGGTATGGGCGATGTCCATCGGCACGCCGATCCGGCCGGTCGGCTGGTGCGGGATGAAGGGCGCGCGCGCCTCCGCGGTGCCGGTCATCGGGGCGGTGAGAGGTGTCTCGACGAGGCCCGGCTCGATGAGGTTCACGGTGATCCCCGCAGGCCCGTACTCGGGGACGAGGGCCGCCATCAGGCCCTTCAGGGCGCCCTTGCTCATGCAGTAGAGCGAGGCCATCGCGACGCCGTGTGAGGCGCCCGACGTGCCCATGAGGACGAAGCGCCCGGCGTCGCTCTTCGTCATCGCAGGCAGTGCCGCCTGGGCGAGCAGGTAGGTGCCGCGCACGTTGATCCGCATCGCGGTGTCGAACTCGTCGAGTGTCACGGCGGGCAGCGGACCGAAGAAGAAGGTCCCGGCGTTGGCGACGACGATGTCGATCACGCCGTACTGCGCCTCGGCCGCCGCCACGAGCGCCTTCGCGCCTTCAGGGTCGGAGAGGTCGTGCGCGACGAAGATCGCCTCGCCACCGTGCGCGCGGATGCGGTCCACGACCGCCTGGCCGCGCTCAGCGTCCCGGCCCGCGACGACGACCTTGGCGCCGAGTGCGGCGAAGTGCTCCGCGGTGGCCTCGCCGATACCGGAGGTCGCCCCCGTCACGATCGCCGTGCGTCCCGTCATCCCCATATCGCAGCTCCTTGCGTGTGGCCCGCGCCCGCCGGGCGGCGGGACGCGGACACGCTACCGGGCGGGTGGCTACTGGTGCCCGAGCACCGGATGCGGCTTGTACGGCTCCTCAAGGCGGGCCATCTCCTCCTCGGAGAGGTCGGTCTGTTCGGCGGCGATCGCGTCCTCGAGGTGAGAGAGCTTCGTCGCGCCGACGATCGGCGCCGTGACGGCGGGGCGGTGGAGCAGCCACGCGAGCCCGACCTGCGCCTGCGGCAGTCCACGCGCGCCCGCGACCTCGGCGAGCCGGTCGATCACGTCGAAGTCCTCCGCGGCGCCGTAGAGGACGTCCTGGAAGGCGTCGGTCTCCGAGCGGGTCGTGCGGCGCTCGCCCTCGCGGGTGCGCGTCCCGGCGAGCCAGCCGCGCGCCAGCGGGCTCCACGGGATCACGCCGATGCCCTGGTCGATGCACATCGGGAGCATCTCGCGCTCCTCCTCGCGGTAGAGGAGGTTGTAGTGGTTCTGCATCGAGATGAACCGCGCCCAGCCGCGCTCCTTCGCGACCTGCTGCGCCTTCATGAACTGCCAGGCAAACATGCTGCTCGCGCCGATGTAGCGGGCCTTGCCGGCGCGGACGATGTCGTTCAGCGCCTCCATTGTCTCCTCGATCGGCGTGCCGTAGCTCCAGCGATGGATCTGGTAGAGGTCGACGTAGTCCATGCCGAGGCGCGTGAGCGACGCGTCGATCGCCGACATGATGTGTTTGCGCGACAGGCCCCCGCCATTCGGGCCGGGCGTCATCGGCATGTAGACCTTCGTCGCGACGACCATCTCGTCGCGGCTGAGGAACTTCGGCAGCAGACGTCCCGTGGCGACCTCGCTCGTTCCCTGCGAGTAGGCGTTCGCGGTGTCGAAGAACGTGATGCCCGCTTCGACGGCGCGCTTGATGATCGGCTCGGCGGCCTCCTCGTCCAGCACCCACGGACGGTCGGAGTCGTTGCCGTAACTCATCATCCCGAGACACAGGCGCGAGACGCGCAGCCCGGTGTTGCCCAGCCTGACCTGCTTCACGGCATGTCCTCCGTCATGGGGTGCGCGGGAGGCTATCGCGGCGGGCGCAGCCCCCGTGTGCGCCGCCGGTAGGGTCCCCGGCCCACCAGCGACCAAAGGAAGCCATGAGCGTTCTCATCACCGTCGAGATCCCCGTCGACGCCGCAAAGATCGACGGGGCCCAGCAGCTGTTCCAGGAGATCCTGCCCGACACCCGCGCCTTCGAGGGCTGCGAGAGCGTCAGTGTGCACGCGAACCGCGAGCGCGGCGTCCTGCTCCTGCTCGAGCGCTGGACCTCGCCGGAGGCCCACAAGGCCTACATGCAGTGGCGCATGGCGCGCCCCGAGGACGCAGCCCGTCTCGGCGAGCTCATGGCCGGCGCCACGCCGAAGCTCACCGTCTTCGAGGACCTCGCCTAGCGGCGAGTCGTCACGCCTGCTCGGGCTCAGGCTCGGGCGGGCGGAAGGACGTGAACGCGACGAGGATCGCGGCGAGTGCGACGAGCACGACCGAGATCAGGAACGATCGCGCGTAGCCTGCCGCGAGGTCCCCGCCCTGGTTCGCGCTCACCGACGCCGCGATCGTCGCGAGCACCGCGATCCCGACCGCAGCGCCGATCTGCTGCGCGGTCGGAACGAGGCCGCCGACGAGGCCCCGCTCGCGCGGCGTGGCCCCGGCGGTGACGGCGGCGGTGAGGGTCGGCACGATGAGTCCGGCGCCGCCGCCCGTCAGGAAGAGCGCGGGCAGGACACCGCTCGCATAGGCGGAGTCCGCGGAGAGCTGGGCGAGCCAGAGCTGACCGGCGCCGAGGATGAAGAGGCCGAGCAGCAGCACGGGCTTCATCCCGAAGCGGGCGATCAGGCGCCGCGAGAGGAAGAGCGAGCAGAAGACCATCGCGACCGGTCCGGGGATGAACTTCAGCGAGGTCTCCGTCCCGCTGAAGTCGAGGATCTTGCGCAGGGCGAGCGACACGGTGTAGATGTACGAGCCGGTCACGGCGCCGACGACGAGCATCGCGAGCACCGAGGTGCGGCGGATCGGCGCGACGAGGAACGGGAAGGGGACCACCGGCTCGCGGGCGCGCAGCTCGATCGCGATGAAGGCGGCGAGCAGCACCGCGAAGATCGCGAGCGACCCCACGGTGACGGGGTGGCCGAAGCCGCGCTCCTCGCCGCTGCTCATCGCGAAGATGAGCGCCGCGAGGCTGATCGTGATGCTCGCCGTGCCCGGGATGTCGAGGCTGCGCACCTGCTCCGGACGCATCTCCGGCAGGACCGCCCGCGCGAGCGGCACGAGCGCCGCGATGATCGGGATGTTGACGATGAAGATCGAGCGCCAGCCGAACCAGTCGGACATGAGTCCGCCGAGGACGACGCCCGACATCGCGCCGCCGGCGGTCGCGGCGGCCCAGATTCCGATGGCGCGCACCTGCGCGGCGCCCTGGGAGTAGACGCCGGTGAGCATCGCGAGCACCATCGGCGCGACGAGTGCGGCGCCGACGCCCTGGACGAGGCGCCCGCCGACGAGCATCGCCGGCGACTGCGCGACGGCGCACACGGCTGATGCGGCGCCGAAGACGAGCAGCCCGAAGAGCAGTAGGCGTCGCCTCCCGGTGCGGTCGCCGAGGCGCCCACCGAGCAGCAGCAGCGAGCCGAACGTCAGCGCGTAGCCCGTCACGACCCACTGCAGGCCGACATCCGAGAAGCCGACGTCCGTCTGGATCGGCTTCAGCGCGACGTTCACGATCGCGTAGTCGAGCTGGAGCATGAACTGCGCGATGCAGAGGACCGCGAGCGGGGTCACGAGCCGCCGGATGCCGTGGAGGGTCGGGGCGGCGGTGTCGGTCACGGCCTCCAAGCTAGTGCGGCGCGGACTCGGGCGGGCGGAACGACGTGACCGCGACGAGGAGTGCCAGGGCCGCGAGGACGAACACCGACACGAGGAAGCCGCGGCCGTACCCGGTGGCGAGGTCGCCGCCGTGGCTCGCGCTGACCGACGCCGCGATCGTCGCGAGCACGGCGACGCCGATCGCGCCGCCGACCTGCTGGGAGGTCGGAACGAGGCCGCCGACGAGACCGCGCTCGCGCGGGGTCGCTCCGGCCGCGACCCCGGCGGCGACCGCGGGGACGACGAGCCCCGAGGAGCACCCGGTGAGGATGAGCGCGGGGAGCACGGCGGTCCAGTACGACGAGTCGCTCGCAATCGCACTGAGCCAGAGCTGGCCGACGCCGAGCATGACGATCCCCGCGAGCAGGACGGTCTTCAGGCCGAACCGCGCAATCAGGTGGCGCGTGATGAAGAGCGAGAAGATGAACGTGCCGACCGGACCGGGAATGAAGGCGATCGACGTCGTCGAGCCGCTCATCTCGAGCACGCCGCGCAGGAAGAGCGCGACGAAGTACACGTAGGCGACCGTCACGCCGCTGACGAGCAGCAACACGAGCGCCGAGGTGCGGCGCACCGGCGCGGCGAGGAAGGCGAGCGGCACCGCTGGGTCGCTCGCGCGGCGCTCGACGGCGAAGAACGCCGCCGCGAAGAGCACCGCCGCCGCGAGTGCGGCGATCGTGATCGCCGACCCGAAGCCGCGCTCCTCACCGCTGCTCATCCCGAAGATGAGCGCCGCGAGCGCGAGCGTGATGCATGCGGTTCCGGGGATGTCGAGGCCGCGCGCGTGCTCCGGGCGCGACTCGGGCAGCACGCGGCGCGCGAGTGGGAGGAGCAGCAGGATGATCGGCACGTTGACGAGGAACGCGGCGCGCCACCCGAAGGCGTCGGTCAGCAGCCCGCCGAGGACGATTCCGGACATCGCGCCGCCGGCCATCGACGCGGTCCAGATGCCGAGCGCGCGGGCCTGCGCGGCGCCGTCGGTATAGACGCCGGTGAGGATCGCGAGCACCATCGGCGCCACCAGCGCCGCGCCGACGCCCTGCACGATGCGCGCCGCGACGAGCGGCGCGGGCGACCCGGCGAGCGCACACACGGCCGACGCGACGCCGAAGATGCCGAGGCCGATGAGGAAGAGCCGTCGCCGGCCGATGTGGTCGCCGAGGCGGCCGCCGAAGATGAGCAGCGAACCGAAGGTCAGCCCGTAGCCCGTCACGACCCATTGCAGGCCGCCGGCCGAGAAGCCGAGGTCCGACTGGATCGGCTCGAGTGCGACGTTCACGATGGTGAAGTCGAGCTGGATCATGAACTGCGCGATGCAGAGGATCACGAGCGGCGTCATCAGCCGGTTGAGGCCTGCGGGAGCTTGGGCGGCGAGGTTGGTCACGGGCGCGGGAATCTACGCGCTGCGTCAGATCCAGGGCCCGCCCAGCGACCTCATGGTGTGAGTGTTCCTCGTTTGTGTCTCAATCACATCGCCGACTACGACTGGCTGATCGCGCTCGAGTTCGGCCGCGTCGATGACGGCCAGCCGTCAGAGCACTGGCGCGGCGTCAGCGAGACACTCGGCCTCATTCCGCGACGCTCTCGGCTGGGAGCTGCGCAAGC
This sequence comes from Actinomycetota bacterium, assembly GCA_009699245.1. Taxonomy (GTDB): domain Bacteria; phylum Actinomycetota; class Thermoleophilia; order Solirubrobacterales; family Solirubrobacteraceae; genus F1-60-MAGs163. The sequence continues at coordinate 32,978 of WLOQ01000008.1, read as the reverse complement.
TCGTCGCACTGTCTCGCACCCGCTGGGCGCTCGCCTGCTGCGTCATCGTTCCGGTGATCGCCGTCGTCGCGGTCAAGGGCCAGCAGCGGCCGCCGAAGGACAGCCTCTTCGGCCGGCACATCCACGACAGCGGCTACGCGGTCCCGCTCCTCATCCTCGGCTTTGCCGCGCAGTGGGCGTTCCCGCTGCTCACGGCGCTGGTCGCCGGCGACATCTTCGCCAGCGAGGACCACCTCGGGACCTGGAAGACGGTGCTCACCCGCTCGGTCAGCCGCGCGCAGCTCTTCTGGGCGAAGACGCTGACCGCGGTGCTCTTCGCCGTCACCGTGACCGCCCTCATCGCCGCGGTGACGATCGGCGCGAGCGTCCTCTTCGTCGGCCGCCAGGACCTTCGCGGCCTCTCAGGGCAGATCATCCCATCCGGGACCGCACTGCGGCTCGTGATCGCGAGCTGGGGAACGGCGCTGGCCCCGATGCTCGGGTTCATGACGATCACCGACACGAAGGGGAACGACGTCCCCAACCCGGTCTTCGAGTTCGACGTGTGCTTCGACCCGCACAGCTCGAACACGCCGACCGGCGTCGTGATCCCGCCGCCCGCTGCTCCCCCGGCGGCGAAGTAGCGCACCGCCGCAGAAACGACGAAAGTCCCTTGGGCAAGGGGCTTTCGGGAGTGCGCCCGAGAGGATTCGAACCTCTGACCTTCGGTTCCGTAGACCGACGCTCTATCCAGCTGAGCTACGGGCGCAGCGAGGCGCAGTCTAGCCGGGCCGGACCATCGTCGCCGCGCGACCCTCGGCCTTCAGGCGAGGGTCATCTCGAGGAACGCGCGCGCGGCCGGTGAGTGGTGGCGGTCGCTGCGCTGCGCGAGCGACACCTGATGGACGAGCTGGTTCTCGTTCAGCGGCACGATCGCGACGAGCGGCCCGGGGCGCTCGGCGTCGGAGCGGGGGAGGATGGCGATCCCCAGGCCCTCGGCGACGAGCGAGCGGATGCGCGTCACATCGTTCGTCTCGAAGAGCAGCCGCGGCGTGAAGCCGGCCTGCGTGGCGACCTGGTTGAGGCGCCGGCGGATCGTCGCTCCCATGCGGAAGCCGACGAAGCGCTCGTCGCGCAGCGCCGCGACCTTGAGCTCGCGCCTCTGCGCCAGCGGATGGTCGGGCGGCAGGATCGCGACGAGGGGCTCCTCGGCGACGACCTGCATCTCGACCCCGGGCGGCGGGTCGATCCCGGCGAGGGTGAAGAACGCCCCGGCGGTCGTGACGAAGGCGAGGTCGACCTCGTCGGCGCTGAGTGCGTCGAGCAGCTCGAGGCTCAGGCCCTCGCGCACGGTCAGCTCGACACCGGGATACCGGTGGTGGAAGCGCGCGAGCAGCCCGGAGAGGTCGACGGAACCGATCGTCTGGGTCGCGCCGATCGTGAGGCGCCCCGACTGGATGCCGACGAGGTCGGCGAGCTCGGCGCGCGCCGTCTCGATCTCCGCGATCGCGCGGCGGGCGTGCTCGACGAGCACCGTCCCGGCCTGCGTCATCGAGGCGCGGCGGGTCGTGCGATCGACAAGCGCGATGCCCAGCTCGGCCTCCAGGCGCTGGATCTGCTGGGAGAGCGACGGCTGCGATACATGGGAGCGCGCGGCGGCCCCGGTGAACGTCCCGTCCTCAGCGAGGGCGACGAGGTATCCGAGCTGCCGAAGGTCCATAGTCGTTGACTATAGATGGCAGAGGAACTATGTACTTGCGTGATTCTGAACGGTGCGTCATCTTTCTAACCCTCCTCCCTGTGACGCCCCGCAGTCCCGGCACCAGACCCCGCCGGGACTCCGGGGCGTCACTCTTTTCCGGGGTCGGATCCTCATAGGGAACGCCTATGAATCTCAGCGCACTTATGTATTGGACCAATGGTGCGTTCTGCGCAACCATGATCTTCTCTCCTCCCGTGGCGCCCCGCTGAATTGGCCTCATATCCGCCGATTTGCCGGGGCGCCACCTCGTTGTGGGGCGGTTCGCCCCTAGCCGAGGTGCTCGCGGGCCGGCGGCGACTCGAGGTCGAGCTGCGGCCCGCGCGGCACGATCCGGCCCGGATTGAGCCGCTCGTGCGTCATGTAGTAGTGGCGCTTGATGTGGTCGAAGTCGACCGTCTCGCGCACCCCAGGGTGCTGGTAGATGTCGCGCACGTACCCCGAGAGGTGCGGGTAATCCGCGATCCGTCGCAGGTTGCACTTGAAGTGGCCCACATAGACGGGGTCGAAGCGGATGAGCGTCACGAAGAGCCGGATGTCGGCCTCGGTCAGCTGCGCCCCAGCGAGGTAGCGGCGCTCGGCGAGCAGGCCGTCGAGCCAGTCGAGCGTGCCGAAGAGCTCGGAGAACGCCTCGTCGTAGGCCTCTTGGCTCGCGGCGAAGCCGCAGCGGTAGACGCCGTTGTTCACCGCGCCATAGACGCGCGCGTTGATCGTGTCGATCTCCTCGCGCAGGCCCTCGGGGTAGAGGCCGAGCTGCGGGTTTCGCGCGAACGCGTCGAACTCGCTCCCGAGCATCCGCAGGATCTCCGAGCTCTCGTTGTTCACCGCACGGTTCGCCTGCGTATCCCAGAGCAGCGGGACGGTCACCCGCATGTCGAACCCAGGGTCGGTCAGCCGGTAGGCCTCGGACAAGAAGGCGAAGCCGTTGACCGGGTCCGGGTCCTGTGCGGTGAACGCCCAACCGCGCTCGTCGCGTACGGGGTCGACGATCGTCATCGAGATGACGTCCTCAAGGCCCTTCAGGCGCAGTGCGATGATCGTGCGCGAGGCCCACGGACAGGCGAGCGACACGTAGAGGTGGTAGCGGCCGGCCTCGGCCAGGAAGCCGCTCGACCCGTCCGCCGTGACCCGGTCGCGGAAGACGTTGACCTGCCGCACAAACGCGCCGCGGGCGTCCGTCTCGTCGGGGAGCTGCGCGCCGGTGGTCATGCGAGCACCTCGTCGATCCAGCGCTGGACCGCTGTTGCCTGGGAGGGCTCGACGCGGTGCGGGCCGTCATGGAGCGCGAAGTCGACCGCAAACCCTGCGTCCTGCAGCAGGTCACGTGCGCGTTCGCCGAACTCCGGTGCGATGACCTGGTCGGCGCGGCCGTGCGTCACGAGGACGGGGGTCGTCGCGGCGCGGCCGGCAAGGTCGGGCGCAAAGCCTTCGGCGTGCGGGAAGAAGCTGCCCATCGTGAAGATCCCTGCGGGCGCAGGCGCCTCAGGATCGAGGCCGCTGGCATAACTCATCACGCCGCCCATCGAGAAGCCCCCGAGGACGGTGCGCTCCGGTCCGACGCCCGTGCGCCGGCGCGTCTCCTCGTGGAACTCCCGCAGGACGCCGAGCTGGGTGTTGAAGCTCTCGGGGTTCGGGTGCTCGATCGTCCCGATCACGTACCAGTGGCGCCCGGGGAGGCCGCTGATGAGCAGCGGCCCACCGGGACTCACGACGTGCAGGCGGCGGTCCGGGTCGAGGACGTCGGCGAGGCCGATGAGGTCGTTTTCGTCGGACCCGCGGCCGTGGTGGAGGATGAGCAGCCCAGCCGGCTCACCGTCGGCCGGGCGCTCGCGGTAGGGGATGGTGGTCATGCGGGGACGCCTCCGGTGCGGGCGGTCGTGATCGGGGTCAGCTGGCGCTCGAGCTGCGCGCGCAGGTGTTCGTGCTGGGGCGGCAGGCGCAGCGCCTCGCCCAGGTGCAGCGGGTCCTCGTCGACGGCGAAGCCGGGTGAGGTGGTGGCGATCTCAAAGAGGATGCCCTGCGGCTGGCGGAAGTAGAGCGCATTGAAGTACGTGCGATCGATGACCGGGGTCACGTACCGCCCCGCCTGCGTGACGCGCTCGCGCCAGGCCTCGTGGTCCTCGTCGCGGGAGTGCCAGGCGATGTGGTGGACGGTGCCCTCCCCCTCGAGCCCGCGCTCCTGCGTCGTGTCGTACCCGTAGGTGAACCGCGCGTCGTCGCCCTCGACCGCGTACTCGCCGGGAGCGAGCTCGGTGAAGCCGAGCGCCTGCGTCAGCAGCTCGCGGTCGGCGCCCAGGTCCCGCGACGCGTACGCGCGCACGCCCTCCACGCCGGTGATCGCATGCTCTGCGGGAATCTGCGGGTGGACCGCCTGGAGGCGCGGATTGCGCGGGTCGGCGAGGACGAGCTCGTACCCCAGCCCGTCGTCGTCGGTGAAGGCGAGGCCCGCATCGGTCCTCGTGGTGGCGTGACCCGCCGCGGCGAGCCGCTGCTCCCAGAAGCCGAGCGACTCCTGCGAGGGGACGCCGAGCTGAATCGTGTGGATCATCCCCGCGCCCGCACGGCCGCGCGGCGCGCCGGCGAACTCAAACCACGTGAGGACCGCGCCGGGCGAGGCTGCCTCGTCGGCGTAGTACAGGTGGTAGGCCTGCGGCGCGTCGAAGTTCACGGTCTTCTTCACGAGCCGCAGGCCGAGGAGATCCGCGTGGAAGGCGACGTTCCGCTGCGCGTCGCCGGTGATCATCGTGATGTGGTGCATGCCCTGGAGTCGCATGGTGCTGCCTCCTCAAGTCGTTGCTGATGCAACCAGTCTAGCGGAGTGATTGCGCGCTCAACTATATGTCCTTGGGGTCCTGCGCCATGGCGGCAGCCCGCCATGGGCGGACGGGCTGCAGCATGAGCGGAGAGGGCGGGATTCGAACCCGCGAACGGGGTTGACCCCCGTTACTCGCTTAGCAGGCGAGTGCCTTCAGCCACTCGGCCACCTCTCCGAGAGGCGTGGCCAGTGTATCGGCGGGCCGCCCCCGGCGATGGCACCATGCAGGGCATGACGATGACCCCCGACGTGACGGTCAAGGTGGTGGCGGCCTTCAACCGCAACCCGGCGCTGAGCCGCGAGGAATTCTCGAGCTACTACGAGGAACACCACGCCGCGCTCTTCCGCACCAAGACACCGCCGGCGATCCTCGCGGGCATCCCGCACTACGTCCAGAACGTCGCGATCGAGCTCGGCGGGGCCGGCGCACAGCCCCCGTACGACTGCGTCACAGAGCTCGGCTTCACGGACGAGGCCGCACTTCGTGCCTGGAACGACTGGTACTTCGGACCGGAGGGCAAGGTCCTGCGCGATGACGAGGAGCACTTCATGGACAAGGCCTCGCGCGTCATCATCGTCACCGCGCCGCGGCACCCCTGAAGCGCCGCGCGTGTCACGATTCCCCCTGGAGGGGTGGCAGAGTGGTCGAATGCACCGGTCTTGAAAACCGGAGACGGGGCAACTCGTCCGCGGGTTCGAATCCCGCCCCCTCCGTGCCTGGTCGGTAGGACCGCCGTGGCGCCCACCACGCGCCCGGTTCGCACCCGGCACCTCGGGGTACAGCCTCGCGAATGGAGGACTTCTCACTTGAGATCGAGGATCGCGGCCCGTCCGGGGCCTTGATCGTCGCCCGGGGGGAGCTCTCGATCATGAGCGCGCCGGGGCTCGCCGTGGAGATCGGGGCGCTCGTCAGCCGCGGTGTGCGGCGTGTCGTCCTTGACCTCGGCGAGGTCGTCTTCGCCGACTCGACCGGGCTCGGCTTCCTCCTCAATGGGCTGCGTCGCCTGAGCCGTGTGGGCGGGCAGCTCGTGCTCGTCGTGCCGCCAGGGCATGTCCACCGGGTGTTCGAGATGACCCGCCTCGACGGGGTCTTCCACCTCATGGACACCCGCGCGCAGGCGCTCGGTGAGCTCGGCCTCGCGGCCGTCGGCGCAGAGGGCTAGGCCGCAGGCGGCAGCACGGCCGGTGCGCCGAACGCGGTGAGCGCCTCGGGCAGGACGACGGAGCCGTCCTCCTGCTGACCGTTCTCGAGCAGCGCGATGATCGTGCGCCCGACGGCGACCGCGGTGCCGTTGAGCGTGTGCAGCGTCTCGGGCTTGCCGCCCTCGGGCCGCCAGCGGATGTCCAGGCGCCGCGCCTGGTAATCCGTCGTGTTGGACGTCGACGTGAGCTCGCGGTGGCGCTCCTGCGACGGAAGCCACGCCTCGCAGTCGAACTTGCGCGCCGCGGACGAGCCGAGGTCGTCGACGGCGATGTCGACGACGCGGTACGGGAGCCCGAGGGTCGTGAGGATCTCCTCCTCGATCGACAGCAGCCGGGCGTGCTCGGCCTCCGACTGCGACGGCGGGACGAAGCTGAACATCTCAACCTTGTCGAACTGGTGCACGCGGAAGATGCCGCGCGTGTCCTTGCCCGCGGCTCCGGCCTCCCGGCGGAAGCAGGGGGAGAAGCCCGCGTAGCGCAGCGGCAGGTCCGCGGCGTCGAGGATCTCCCCGGCGTGCATCGAGGCGAGCGCGACCTCACTCGTGCCGACGAGGTAGAGGTCGTCCTCAGGCAGGTGGTAGATCTGCTGCTCGGTGTCGGGGAGGAAGCCGGTGCCGTAGAGCGCGTCCTCGCGCACGAGCACCGGCGGAATCACCGGCTCGAAGCCGTGGCCGCCGAGGACCTCGAGCGTCCAGCGCACGAGCGCGAACTCGAGCAGGACGAGGTCACCGCGCAGGTACGCGAAGCGCGAGCCGGAGAGGCGCGCACCGCGCTCCATGTCGACGCGCTGGCCGGCGAGCTCGAGGTGGTCGCGCGTGGGGTAGGAGCGCGCGGCCGGGGCGCCGACTTCGCGCACCACCGTGTCGGCGGGCGGGGCGTCCGGGTGCGGGAGGTTCGGCAGGCGCGTGAGCGCATCGTGGAGCTCGGCCTCGACGCCGGTGAGCTCCTCGCCGAGCGCCTTCGCCTGACCCGCGACCTCGCGCATGCGGGCGATCTCGGCGTCGCCGCCGCCTTCGCGCTTGGCACGCGCGATCGCGTCGTTCGCCTCGTTCTGCGCGGCGCGCAGCGCCTCGAGCTGCGGTATGAGCTCGCGCCGGCGCGCGTCGAGCGCGACGACGGCGTCGACGTCGACGACATCGCCACGGCGTGCGAGTGCGGCGCGGACTGCTTCAGGGTCGGCGCGAAGGAGCTTCAGATCGAGCATCGAGCGCCGCCTGGGGCGACGGTCAGCCGGCGGGCGGCGGCGTGCACTTCACCGTCGCACCACCTGGGGAGGCCGACATCGGCGCGTCATTGCCCGAGTACTCGGCGATGAAGCGGGCCACATCCTGCGCCTGCTTGCCGACGACGATGTTGGCGGGCATGATCGCGCCGGAGTAGCCGCCGTTACGCAGCGCGTAGAGCGCGTTGTCGTAACAGACCTTGCGCGCGTTGAAGTTCGGACCGTCGACCTTCTCGCGATCCGAGACCTTCGTGGCAGAGCCCTGGGCGCCCGCGACACTCATCGTGTGGCAGCCGGAGCAGCGCTCGGCGAACAGCTTCGCGCCGTTCTTGACCGACGCGGATGCACCGGGCACGTTGATCTGCTGCGACCCGCACGCGGAAAGCGTTCCGGCGAGGGCGACGAGCAGGAGGACGGGCAGCAGGAGACGACGCAGACTCATGACAGGAGCGGATGCTACCCGACCGACTCGGCGGGAGGCTGCCCGCCATCGCACGACCGTTTGCAGCGGATGGCTTGAGCCCGGCGTCGGCCGGTTGCCGCCGTGTGGTCCGCGACCGTAGGGGTCCGTGGCCGCGGAGCGCCGACGCCGGGCTGCCGCAACCGGGGTTCGGCGGCGCGGGCGCCGCTCCTTCCGGCCTGCGTCAGCCCGTCACGAGCACGCGCAGCGCCAGAAAGGCGATGACGCCGCCGGCGAGCGTGGTGATCCAGGTCTCACGCGCGAGGATGGCGAAGACGACGAGCTGCTGCTCGTCCTCGGGCAGCCGGCCGACGGCCTGCGCATCCTCGAGCTCGCGCTGATCGAGGATCGTCTGCGCGGAGGCGATGCGCAGTTGCTCGGCGATGACCGACACCGCGATCGGCAGCAGCATGTAGAGCCAGAAGAGGCCGTCCTCTGGGTCGAACCCGCTGAGCAGGGCGACGAGCGCGACGGCGGCGAGCAGCGTCGTCGAGAGCTGCGTGACCCGCCAGAGCGCCCAGTACCAGCGCGCGCCGGCCGCGTGCCACCAGACCCACGCGCCGCCCGCGGCGGTCCCCACTGCGAGTGCTGCGACGACGATCGCCGCGATGTCTGCCACCTGAGCCACAAGATCCCTTTGTCACAAGCGCTGGCCGCGCCGAGTACCCGGAGTCCTAGCTGATAGAACCTCAGGTGTGCTGAGCACCTACGCACCCGCGATCGTCTTCGTCGTCCTGGGGACGATCATCGGCATCGCCTTCACCGTGCTCAACGGCGTGCTCGGCACCTCGCGCCCGAGCCCGGCCAAGCTCGACCCGTACGAGTCCGGCATGGCGTCGGAGATCAAGCAGGGATTCCGCTTCGGGATCAGCTTCTACCTCGTCGCGATGCTCTTTCTGCTGTTCGACATCGAGGTGCTCTTCCTCTACCCGATCGCCGTGCAGCTGCGCGCCTTCGGGACGTTCGCGCTCGTCGAGACCATTGTCTTCATCGGACTGCTCACGGTCGCGCTCATCTACGTCTGGCGCCGGGGGGCCCTGACATGGAAGTGATCCGTCACGGCGCCGGTGGCGGCGACCCTCGCATCCAGAAGCTCGCGGCACGCGATCTGCTGCGCCACGACCTCGAAGGCGGCGACCTCGAGAAGCACGTCGAGGAGCGCGTCCTCACCACGACGCTCGACCGCGCGGTCGACTGGGCCCGCGGCAACTCGCTCTTCCCCCTGACCTTCGGCCTCGCCTGCTGCGCGATCGAGATGATGTCCGTCGTCGGCGCGCGCCTTGACATCGCGCGCTTCGGCTTCGAGGCGTTCCGCGCATCCCCGCGCCAGGCGGACCTCCTGATCCTCTCCGGCCGCGTCTCGATCAAGATGGCGCCGGTCGTCCGGCGCATCTACGACCAGATGCTCGAGCCGAAATACACGATCGCGATGGGTGCCTGCTCGAGCTCGATGGGCGTCTTCAACAACTACGCGATCGTCCCGGCCGACAAGTTCCTCCCGGTCGACGTCCACGTCCCCGGCTGCCCGCCGCGCCCCGAGGCGCTGATGCACGGGGTGCTGAAGCTCCGCTCGATGGTCCAGGAGGACCCGACGATGGGCTGGCGCGAGCGCTACGGCGCGCAGGACACGATCGAGGTCGTCGACGACGCACCTGAGGGCCCCGCCGGTGCCTGACGCCACCGGCCTTGAGCTGCTCGCACGCGAGCTGGGCGGCGACGTCCTCGGGACCGAGCACGCCCACGGCAAGGGCGCGATCGACGTCGCCCCCGGTTCGATCCGCAACGTCCTCCAGACGCTGCGCGGCACGGGCTTCAGCGCACTCGTCAGCGTCCATGGTCTCGACTACTTCCCGCAGGAGCCGCGGCTCGGCGTGCAGTACGAGCTCCTGAACATGTCGCAGCCCGACCGCGTCACCGTGCGTCTGCGCGTCCCGATCGGCGAGCCGGTCGTCCCGTCCGTCACGCCGGACTGGCCCACGGCCGACCACCAGGAGCGCGAGATCTACGACATGTTCGGCGTGGTCTTTGAGGGCCATCCCGACCTGCGCCGCATCCTCATGCCCGAGGACTACGAGGGACACCCGCAGCGGCGCGACTTCCCCATCGGCGGCGAGCCGATCCTCTTCACGCACAACGAGCGCACGACGCCGCGGTGGTTCCAGTGACCGGCACGACGGGCGGACTCTCCGAGTACCGGCGGATGGAGGAGTCGGTCACGCTGGCCGAGACCCGCGTCACCGAGGGCGAGCGCGAGCTCCTCACGCTGAACATCGGGCCGCACCATCCGGCGACGCACGGCGTGCTGCGCCTGCTCGTGACGCTCGACGGCGAGATCCTGCGCGACGTCAAGCCGATCATCGGCTACGTCCACACCGGCATCGAGAAGACCGCCGAGCAGAAGAGCTACTGGAAGGCCATCCCCGTCGTTGAGCGGATGGACTACCTCTCCTACTACTTCAACGCGATGGCCTACTGCGGCGCCGTCGAGACGCTCCTTGAGGTGGACGTTCCGAAGCGCGCGCAGTACCTGCGCGTCATCCACATGGAGCTCAACCGGATCATGAGCCACCTCGTGTGGCTCGGCACGAGCGCGCTCGACCTCGGCGCGATCTCGGTCTGGTGGTACTGCTTCCGCGAGCGCGAGCAGCTCCTCGACCTCTTCGAGATGTCCTCCGGTCAGCGCATGCACACGCGCTTCTTCCAGATCGGCGGCGTCGCCGAGGACATCCCCACCGGCTGGGTCGACATGGTGCGCAAGTTCACGGCGATCATGCCGGAGCGCGCCGAGACCTACGGCCACCTGCTGAGCAGGAACGAGATCTTCGTCCAGCGCCTGCGCGACGTCTGCCCGCTGCCCGAGGACGAGCTCCTCGCCCTCGGCGTGACCGGGCCGCTGCTGCGGGCCACCGGCAACCCGTGGGATCTGCGCAAGGCGATGCCGTACAGCTCATACGAGGACTTCGACTTCAAGATCCCGGTCGGCACCAAGGGCGACAACTACGACCGCTACGCCGTGCGGCTCGCGGAGATCGCGCAGTCGTGCCGGATCATCGACCAGGCGCTCGACGGCCTGCCCGAGGGTCCGTGGATCACCGGCGACCGCAAGGTGGCGCTCCCGCCGCGCGACGAGCTCGCGACCTCGATGGAGGCGCTGATCCACCACTTCAAGCTCGTCACCGAGGGCATGCGCGTCCCGGCCGGCGAGGTGTACTTCCCGATCGAGGCGCCGCGCGGCGAGCTCGCGTGCTTCGTGCGCTCCGACGGCTCGAGCAAGCCGGCCCGCGTCCACATGCGCGACCCCAGCTTCGTGAACCTCCAGGCGACGGCCCCGATGGTCGAGGGCCACCTGCTCGCGGACATGATCGCGACGCTCGCCATGCTCGACCCGGTCCTCGGAGGTGTCGACCGATGAGCGACGTCCAGCGCTTCGAGCACGGCTCGCGCGTCCCCGGTTGGGACGACGCCGCCGACCTCACCAAGGACCCTGCGGTCATCCCCGACCCGCAGACGACGCCGGTGCCCGCCGAGCTGCGCACGCAGATCGAGGCGGAGATGGCGCGCTACCCCGCCGGGCGCGAACGCGCCGCCACGATCCCCGCGCTCTGGGCCGTCCAGCGGCACTACGGCTGGTGCACGCCTGAGGGCATCGTGCAGGCGGCCTGCGTGCTCGAGATGACGCCCGCCGAGCTCATCGCCGTCGCGACCTTCTACGACATGTTCGAGACGCGGCCCGTCGGCCGCAACACCGTCTACGTCTGCACGAACATCTCGTGCTCGCTCTGCGGCGCGGACGAGCTCCTCGCCGCACTGCGCGACGAGATCGGGGAGGACCCAGACGTCAACCTGCGCGGCTTCGAGTGCCTCGGCGCCTGCGACATCGCGCCGATGGCCTCCGTCAACGGCGCCTACATCGGGCCGATCTCGCTCGACGAGGTGCCGGAGCTCGCACGGCAGATCCGCGAGGGCGCCGAGCCGCTCCCGGCCAAGCGCCTCGTCCTGCGCCCGAGCGCCGATCCCAAGGTCTCCGCAAGCACGCCGGAGGACGCATGACCGACATCCTGCTGTTCCGCGACATCGACGAGCCGGGCCTCGCGACGATCGACGTCTACGAGCGCCGCGGCGGCTATCAGGCGCTGCGCACCGCGCTGAAGACCGACCCCGCCGAGCTCATCGAGACGCTCAAGGGCTCCGGCCTGCGCGGCCGCGGCGGCGCCGGCTTCCCGATGGGTCTCAAGGCCTCGTTCATCCCGCAGGGCGACATGCAGAAGTACGTCGTCGTCAACGCGGACGAGTCCGAGCCGGGGACCTTCAAGGACCGCGAGCTGATGCAGAAGAACCCGCATCAGCTGATCGAGGGCGTGATCATCGCCGCCTACGCCGTCGGCGCGACCAAGAGCTTCATCTACATCCGCGGCGAGTACGAGGAGCAGGCCGACATCCTCGACGCAGCGGTCCAGGAGGCCTACGCCAAGGGCTACCTCGGGGAGAACGTCGCCGGGTCCGGCGTCGAACTCTCGCTCCACGTCCAGCGCGGCGCGGGCGCCTACATCTGCGGCGAGGAGACCGGCCTGCTCGACTCGCTCGAGGGGCGCCGCGGCAACCCGCGCCTGAAGCCGCCGTTCCCGGCCAACGCAGGCCTCTTCCAGGGCCCGACGCTCATCAACAACGTCGAGACGCTCTCCGCGCTCCCGCACATCGTCGAGCTCGGCGCCGAGACGTACTCCGCCATCGGCGTCGCCAACTCGAGCGGCACGAAGCTCATCTCGATCAGCGGCAACGTCCAGCGCCCCGGCAACTACGAGATCGAGCTCGGGATGTCCTCGCGCGACATCATCTACGGCCTGGCCGGCGGCCCGCCGGAGGGCCGCGAGGTCAAGTTCTGGTTCCCGGGCGGATCGTCGTCGCCGGTGCTCACCGCCGACGACCTCGACGTCGGCTACGACTTCGATTCGATCGCCAAGGCCGGCTCGATGCTCGGCTCCGGCGCGATCATCGTCGTCGACGACTCCCAGTCGGTCGTCGATGTCTGCCTGAAGCTCGCGCACTTCTACGCGCACGAGTCCTGCGGCAAGTGCACGCCCTGCCGCGAGGGCACGAACTGGACCGAGAAGATGCTCGGCCGCGTCAAGGACGGCACCGCCACCCCGATGGATCTCGACATCATGGCCTCGGTCCAGCAGCGGATCATCGGCAACTGCCTCTGCGTCCTCGGCGACGCGATGGCGATGCCGGTCAGCTCGATGATCGCCAAGTTCCGCGGCGAGTTCGAGGCGCACATCGAGGCCGCACGCGCCGCCGCGGACCGCGCCGCGGTGGGAGTCGCAGGCTGATGCCCCGTCCCGTCGCGCAGATGGTGACGTTCACCCTCAATGGGCAAGAGGTCACCGCGCCCGAGAACGCGATCCTCGCCGACGCCGCGCTCGAGCATGGCAACGTCGAGATCCCCGTCTTCTGTTACGAGCCGAAGATCGGCGGACCGGTCGGCGCCTGCCGCATGTGTCTCGTCGAGATCGAGGGCATCCCGAAGCTCCAGGCCGGCTGCTCGGTCCCGGTGAAGGACGGCATGGTCGTCCACACCGACACACCGCGCGTGCGCGAGGCCCAGGAGGCGGTTCTCGAGTTCATCCTCGTCAACCACCCGCTCGACTGCCCGGTCTGCGACAAGGGCGGCGAGTGCCCGCTGCAGGACAAGTCCTTCGGCTGGGGCGACGGCATCAGCCGCTTCGTCGAGCCCAAGCGGCACTTCGAGAAGCCGCTCGCGCTCTCGCCGCTGATCGCGATCGACCGCGAGCGCTGCATCCTCTGTTACCGCTGCGTGCGCTTCAGCCAGGAGGTCAGCGAGGACCATCAGCTCGTCCTCCAGGAGCGCGGCGCGCACGCCTTCGTCGCGACCTTCGACGGCCACCCGTACGTCGCGCCGTTCAGCGGCAACATCATCGAGCTCTGCCCCGTTGGCGCCCTCACCTCGCAGCCGTACCGCTTCCGCGCGCGGCCGTGGGACATCGAGCAGTCCGGGTCGATCTGCACCCTCTGCCCGGCGCAGTGCAACGTGAGCTTCACGGTGCGCGACGACCGTGTCCTGCGCGTCCTCCAGCGCGACCACGAGGGCGTCGACGACGGCTGGCTCTGCGACAAGGGCCGCTTCGCCTACCAGGCGATTCACGTCGACGAACGCATCACGCAGCCGCTGCTGCGCGACGGCGGCGAGCTGCGCCCCGTCACCTGGGAGCTCGCCCTTGAGACGGCCGCCGCAGCCCTCGGTCGCGGCCGCGGACGCACCGCCGCGCTCGCGGGCGGCGCCGCGACGAACGAGGAGGGCTGGCTGCTGCAGGGGCTCCTGCGCGACAGCCTCGACTCGGCCGACATCGACTCGCGCGCCGGCGGCACCCTGCCGCTCGACCTGCACCAGGCGCTGGGTGCGCCCGCGCTGCAGGCATCGGTCCCCGACCTCGAGTTCGCGCACGCCGTGCTCGTCCTCGGCACCGAGCCGGTCGACGACGCCCCGGTCCTCGACCTGCGCCTGCGCAAGGGCGTGCGCCGTCACGGCCTCCAGCTCTTCACCGCGACGAGCCGCCCGTCGGCGCTCGACGAGCGCGCCGTGCTCGCCGTGCGCTACGCACCGGGCGCCGAGGCGGCCTTCGTCGCCGCGCTCGACGCCGCGCTCACCGGCGCGGACGTCGCGGGCCCGGCTGCCGCAGCGGGCGCCGACGCGGACGCCGTGCGCGCACTCGCCGACGGCCTGCGCGCCGCAGGGGAGGACATCGTCGTCCTCTGGGGTGAGCGCGTCTGCTCCGGCGCCGCGGGTGCCGACGCCGCGCGCGGCCTGCTCAACGTCGCCGCGCGCCTCGGCCTTGAGGGCCGCGACGGCGCCGGCCTGCTCGGCGTCCCGGACGGGGCCAACGGCCGCGGCCTGCGCGAGGTCGGGGTCCTGCCGAACGCCGCGCCCGGTCTCGCCGCGCCGGACACCGACGGCCGCGACGCCGCCGGCATCGCCGCCGCGCTCGCCGCCGGTGAGCTCACCGGCGTGTACCTCCTGCGCACCGACCCGCTCGTCGACCTCGCGGACACGCCGCTCTGGGAGCGCGCGCTCGAGAAGGCGACGACCGTGATCGCCCACGCGTCCTTCCTGACCCCCGGCATCGCCGAGCACGCGACCGTCGTCTTCCCCGCCGAGTCGCACGCGGAGAAGGAGGGCACCGTCGTCCACCCCGACGGTCGCCTCCAGCGCCTGCGTCCGGCGATCGGTCGCCAGGGCGAGACCCGCCCCGAGTGGCAGGTGCTCGCCGAGCTGCGCCGCGCGCTGGGCAACGACGAGCGGCTCCTCACGTGCTCGATGGTGACCGCGCGGATGCTCGAATCCATCCCCTTCTACGCGGGCCTGACGCTCGACACAATCGGCGCCGACGGCACGCGCTGGACGGAGCGCCCGCAGGGCGCAGCCGCGCCCGCCGGCGCCGCCGCGCCCTTCGACCTGCCTGCGCCCGCGCCGGCCGCCTCGCCGAACGGGCGCCTGCGGCTCGGGACGTTCCGCTCGATCTGGGCGTCGCCCGAGGTCGGCGCCTCACCGGCGCTGAAGTTCCTGCACCCGCGCCAGCGCGTCGAACTCGCCCCCGGCGACGCCGAGCGCCTCGGTGTGCGTCACGGCTCCCCCGTGACGGTCGCGTGCGACGGCCGCAGCGTCACCGGCATCGCTCACGTGCGCGCCAGCGCCCCTGAGGGCAGCGTCTTCCTCGAGACGGCCATCGCGGCCGACAGCGCCGCGGAGCTCGACGGCCCGCTCGTCGAGGTGCGTCCCGCATGACCGGCGCCCTCTCGCACATGCTCACGCCCGCCGTGGTCGGCTACGCCGAGCCGTGGTGGATGGCGATCCTCAAGTCGCTCGTGATCTTCGCGATCGGCCTGCAGCTCGTCCCGCTCGTCCTGATGGCCGAGCGCAAGATCCTCGGCCGGTTCCAGAACCGCTACGGCCCGAACCGCGTCGGCCCGTTCGGCGCGATGACGCCGCTCGCCGACATCGTGAAGCTCCTCACGAAGGAGAGCTTCCGCCCGCGCACGGCGATCGGGTGGCTCTTCACGCTCGCGCCGATCCTCTCGATCATCGCCGCGGTCGCCGCCCTGGCGATCGTGCCGTTCGGCAACGTCCAGGACATCTTCGGCACGCCGGTCGGCTTCTACGGCATCGACGTCAGCATCGGCCCGCTCTACGTCTTCGCCTTCGGCGCGGTCGCCTTCTACGGGATCATGCTCGGCGGCTGGTCGTCCGGCTCGAAGTACTCGTTCCTCGGCTCGATGCGCGCCGCCGCGCAGCTCATCTCGTACGAGGTCGCGCAGGGCATGGCGCTCGTCGGCGTCGTCATCACCGCCCAGTCGATGTCGCTCACCGAGATCGTCGAGGGGCAGGGTGGCATGTGGTACGTCATCCCGCAGTTCGTCGGCTTCCTGATCTTCATGATCGCGAGCTTCGCCGAGACGAACCGGCCCCCGTTCGACCTCGTCGAGGCCGACGGCGAGCTCGTCGGCGGCTACATGACCGAGTACGGCGGCGGACGCTTCGCGCTCTACTACTTCGCCGAGTACCTCAACGTGCTCGTCGTCTCCGGCCTCGCCGTGACGCTCTTCCTCGGTGGCTGGATGCTGCCCTTCGGGATCCATCCGCCCGGCTGGGTCGACCCGTTCATCGTGATCGGGAAGATGGGTCTCTTCGTCGTCTTCTTCATCTGGGTCCGCGCGACGCTCCCGCGTCTGCGCTACGACCAGCTCATGTCCTTCGGCTGGAAGGTTCTCCTGCCGCTCGCCACCCTCAACGCCCTCATCACGGCCATCGTCGTGGTGGCTTGGTACTAGACCTATGACCTGGACTCCCGGACCTGATCAGATCGAGGTCGTCGGCGGCCCGTCGAAGGCCGGCGGCGCCGGTGGCCTCTACCGCGCCTTCGGCGAGACGCTGCGCGGCCTGAAGACAACCTTCATGCAGGCGACCGAGGGCGTGACGACCGTCCAGTACCCGGAGGAGAAGATCCCGGTCTACCCGCGCTTCCGCGGGCGCCACCGGCTCCACACCTTCGAGGACACGGGCCTGGAGAAGTGCGTCGGCTGCTCGCTCTGCGCCGCCGCCTGCCCGTCCGACTGCATCCGCGTCGTGGCGGCCGAGAACACGCCGGAGAACCGCGTGTCCGCGGGCGAGCGGTACGCCGCCGTCTACGAGATCAATCTCTCGCGCTGCATCTTCTGCGGCTACTGCGAGATCGCGTGCCCGTTCGACGCGATCACGATGGGCCACGACTACGAGATGTCCGACTACAACCGCAGCGACCTCATCTTCACCAAGGAGATGCTGCTCGCCGAACCGCTGGAGCGCACGCCGCTGCGCGCCGAGGGGGAGTGAGCGTCCGAACCCTCGTTCGGACTAGCCTCCGCAACCGTCTCTGATGGCGTTCTTCTTCTTCCTCTTCGCGCTCGTGGCCCTCGCCGGCGCCGTCGGCGTCGTCGTGCTGCGCAATCCCTTCTACTGCGTGCTCTCGCTCGTGGTGCATCTGATCGCGCTCGCGCTGCTCTTCCTGCTGCTCGAGGCGCAGTTCGTCGCGGCGGCGCAGATCGTCGTCTACGCGGGCGCCGTGATGGTCCTCTACGTCTTCGTCGTCGCGTATGTCGGCGGCGGTGACCGGCCGGAGCTCCTCTGGCGCGCCGGGGCGCGTCAGCGCGCGCTCGCCATCGCCTTCGGCGCGATGGTCTTCATCGAGCTCGCGATCGCCCTGCTCGGCACCGGCCTCAAGGCGCTCGACACGCACGGCGCGAAGCTCCCCGCCGACTACGGCTCGCCCGAGCAGATCGGCGAGCTGCTGCTCAACAACTTCCTGCTGCCCTTCGAGCTCGCCTCGATCCTCCTCCTGATCGCCGCGATCGGGGCCGTCGCCCTCGTCGGCCGCCGCGGCGGCCTGCCCGGGGACGAGGAGGCGCTCGCGGAGATCACGCCGGACCGCACGCTCGTCAACCCGGTCCGCCCGGCCGCCAGCGGCACGATGGCGGAGGGCGTCGGCGGCTACGGCATCACGACGCCGATGCCCGACCCGGTCACCGATCCCGCCGCACGCACGCTGCGCGAGGATCGCTCGTGAACATCAACTGGTTCCTCATCGTCTCCGCGCTGATGTTCGCCCTCGGCGCGATCGGCGTCCTCGTGCGGCGCAACCCGCTCGTGGTGCTGCTCTGCCTCGAGCTGATGCTCAATGCGGGCAACCTCGCCCTGCTCGGCTTCTCGCGCATGTGGGGCGACGGCGACGGTCAGATCTTCGCGATCGTCGTGATGGTCGTCGCGGCCTGCGAGGTCGCGATCGGCCTCGGGATCGTCGTCGCGCTCTACCGCCGCCGCCTGCCGATCGATGTCGACGAACTCCGGGAGCTGGCCGGCTGATGTCCACACAGACCGCCGCCTGGCTCGTCCTCGCGATGCCGCTCGCCGGCACGCTCATCATCGCCCTCGGGGGCCGCATCCTCACGCCGCGGATGGCGGGATGGATCGGCACGAGCGCGATCGCCGCGGCGTTCGCCTTCGCGGTCGTCACGCTCGTCAAGCTCCAGGGGCTCGGCGAGGAGGAGCGGCACGTCGCCTCATCGCTCTGGGACCTCGCGAACGCCGGCGGCCTGCGCGTCTCGCTCGGGATCTACGTCGATCCGCTCAGCGTCCTCATGATCCTCGTCGTCACGGGGGTCTCCGCGCTCATCCACCTGTACTCGGTGGGCTACATGAGTTCGGACGAGGGCTACACGCGCTTCTTCGCGTACCTCAACTTCTTCGTCTTCTCGATGCTGCTGCTGGTCCTCGCCGGCAACCTCATCCTGCTGATCGTCGGCTGGGCCTTCGTCGGCGCCGCGAGCTACATGCTCATCTCGTACTGGTACCGGCGCACCACCGCGACCGCCGCGGGCATCAAGGCCTTCGTCATCAACGTCATCGGTGACATCGGCCTCGTGCTCGGCACGTTCTTCATCGTGCGCCAGATGGGCGTCGTCGACTTCGGACCGCTCTTCGAGGGCGCACACTCGGAGTTCGCGAAGAACGACCCCTCGCTCGTCGCCGGGATGATCCTGATCCTCGTCGGCGCGTTCGCGAAGTCCGCCCAGGTGCCGCTGCACACCTGGCTCCCAGACGCGATGGAAGGCCCGACGCCGGTCTCCTCGCTGATCCACGCCGCGACGATGGTTACCGCGGGCGTCTACCTCATCGCGCGCCTGCATCCGCTCTTCGAGTGGGCGCCCACGGCCGCGACGGTCGGCGCCATCGTCGGCGCGCTGACGCTGCTGATCGCCGGGACGATCGGCCTGACGGTCACCGACCTCAAGCGCGTCATCGCCTACTCGACGATGTCCCAGATCGGCCTGATGATCATGGGCGTCTGCGCCGCGGCGTACGTCGGCGGGCTCTTCCACCTCATGACGCACGCCTTCTTCAAGGCGCTGCTCTTCATGGCCGCGGGCTCGGTGATCTCCGCGATGGCGGGCCAGCAGTCGCTCGACCGCATGCGCGGCCTGCGCAAGGCGATGCCGTTCACCTTCGGGTGCTTCATCGCCGGCGGCCTCGCGCTCTCCGCCTTCCCGCTGATGTCGGGCTTCTTCTCGAAGGACGCGCTGCTCTTCGAGGTCGGCCAGCGCGGTGGCGGCTGGATCGTCTTCTACGTCATCGGCTACATCGGCTCGGTCATGACGGTGCTCTACACGTGGCGCATGCTCTACCGCGCCTTCTGGGGCGATCCGTGCCCCGAGGCCGTCGAGCTCGAGGGCGGGCACCTGCACCACGCCCACGAGCACACGAACCCCGCGAACGGCGAGGTCGAGGACACCGAGGTCGGCTTCCCCGGCGCCGAGCATCACATCGCCGAGCGGACCTGGCAGATGAAGGTCGCCATGTCGGCGCTCGCCGTGCTCTCCGTGCTCGCCGGGCTGATCTACCTGCCGTTCGGCATCACCGACACGTTCGAGAAGTTCCTCGAGCCGACCTTCGCCGACTCGATCGTCACGCACCCGGCGAATGACGGCCTTGAGGTCTTCGGCGTCATCCTGACGTCGGTCCTGGCGATCGGCCTGATCGCCGTCGCCTACCGCATCTGGGCGGTCGGCGAGGGACGCGCCACGGCGTGGCAGCAGCGGCTCCCCTTGCTGCACCGGCTCTTCGTCAACAAGTGGTACTTCGACGAGCTCCTCGACCTCCTCTTCGTGCGGCCGATCGCGTGGTTCGGGCGCTTCTCGCGTGACTCCTTCGAGCGGGTCGTCATCGACGGTGCGCTCGTCGGCGGCACCTCGGGCATCGTGCGCGCAGGCTCCTCAGCGGTGCGGGCGCTCCAGACCGGCCTGCTGCGCGGCTACGCCGGCCTGGTGATGGTCGGTCTCGCCGCGGTCCTCCTCTACTTCCTGATCCGGGCGGCATGACGATCCACCTCAGCATCGTCCTCTGGCTCCCGCTCGCCTTCGGTGTCCTGGCGCTGCTCGTCCCGCGCAGCCTCGCGCGCTGGGTCTCGCTGCTCGGCACGCTGCTGACGCTCGGGTACGCCATCGCACTCGTCGCGGACTACGACACCGCTGCGGGCGGCCTGCAGTACGTCACCGACCGCACCTGGATCGCCGAGCTCGGCATCCACTACAAGCTCGCCGTCACCGGGCTCAACGTCGTCCTCCTGCTGACGACCGCGATCCTCTTCACGGCCGCGGCCCTGTGGGCCGCGCTGCGCGACGAGCCGTCCGAGCGCGCCGGCCTCTACGCGCTCCTCATGGGCCTTGCGCAGAGCGGCGTCCTCGGCGCATTCCTCGCGCAGGACCTCGCGCTCTTCGTCGTCTTCTTCGACCTGATGCTCGTGCCGTTCTACTTCCTCACGCTGATCTGGGGGATGGACCCGGACAAGCGCGGCGCGGCGGTCCTCAAGCTCTTCATCTACACGCTCGTCGGCTCGCTGCTGATGCTCGTCGGCGCGATCGCGACCGGTGTGCTCGCCGCGGACGGCGGCAGCGTGAGCTTCGTCCTGAGCGACCTCCAGCAGCACCTGCTGTCGAACGGGTCGCAGCAGTGGATCTTCCTCGTCTTCGCGCTCGCCTTCCTGATCAAGATGCCCGCGTTCCCGTTCCACGGCTGGATGCCGGACGGGTACTCGCAGATGCCGATCGCACCGCTCGCGGTGTTCACGGCGATCCTCAGCAAGGTCGCCGCCTACGGCTTCCTCCAGGTGGCGATCCCGCTCTTCCCGAAGGCCGCGGTCCAGTACCAGGAGCTGATCCTCATCTTCGCGCTCGCCTCCGTGCTCTACGGCTCGGTGATGGCGTTCACGGCGACGCGCCTGCGGCTCATCCTCGGCTACTCGTCGGTGGCGCAGCTCGGCTTCATCGTCCTGGGCATCTTCGCCCTGAACGAGCGCGGCGCCGACGGCGCGCTGCTCCAGTCGGTCAACCACGCGCTCGTCGCCGCACCGATGATCTTCGTCGTCGCCCTGCTCGCCGCTCGCGCCGGTGGCAGCGAGGATCTGCGCGACATGGGCGGGATCGCCAAGCGCGCCCCGGCGTTCGCAGCGCTCTTCCTCATCCTCTCGTTCGCGCTCCTCGCGATGCCGGGATCCGCGAACTTCATCGGCGAGCTCTTCATCCTCATCGGCCTCTTCCAGGCGAAGGTCGCGATGGCGTTCATCGCCGCCGTCGGGGTGGCCCTCGCCGCGGTGTACGCGCTGCGGCTCTACATCCGTTCGATGCACAATCGCGTCGGGCCGCAGGTCGACTCGCGCGAGATCTCGCTGCGCGAGGCGCTCGTGCTCGTGCCGATGGTGCTCGTGGTGATCGCGCTCTCCCTCTACCCGCAGTTCGCGCTCGGCCGCGTTGAGCAGGCGGTCAAGCAGTCGCTCTCCGCCGCCACCGCCACGGCCGGGAAGGAGACCCCATGACCTCCGTCCTCGCCTCGGTCAAGGGCCCCGAGATCGACTGGGCCGCCTTCTCGCCGCTGCTCGGGCTGTTCGGCGGTGCTCTGATCGTCCTCATGGTCGGGCTCTCGAGCCCGCGCGTGATCCGCGCGCACGGCGTCCCCGCACTCACCATCGCGGCCTTCGGCGCGACGATCGGCCTGCTGATCTGGGAGTGGAACGAGCAGGTCTCGCTGATCCAGGACGCCCTGATCCTCGATCGCCTGACGATCCTCATCACGCTGCTCGTCTGCGTCGCGGGCATCGCCTCGACGCTGCTCGCCTGGCGGGAGCAGGCCGCGCGCGAGATCGCCCACGGCGAGTTCTTTTCGCTGCTGCTGATCGCGGCCGGCGGCATGGTCGTCCTCGCCGCCTCACGCAACCTCGTGACGACCTTCGTCGGCCTCGAGCTGCTCTCGCTCCCGCTCTACATCCTCTGCGCCTCGCGGCTGCGCAGTGAGCGCTCGCTCGAGTCGGGCCTGAAGTACCTCATCGTCGGCTCGGTCGGGTCGGCGACGCTCCTCTACGGCTTCGCGATGCTCTACGGCGCGACGGGGGAGACCGACTACGCCGGGATCCTCACGCAAGTCGTGAAGGAGGGGCTGATGGGCGACGCCCTCTTCCTCGCCGCGATCGGCATGACGATCGTCGGACTCGCGTTCAAAGCCTCGCTCGCGCCGTTCCATCAGTGGACGCCGGACGTCTACGAGGGCGCCCCGACGCCGGTGACGGCCTTTATGTCGGTGGCAACCAAGGCTGCCGCGCTCGGGGTCATCGTGCGCCTCTTCTTCACCGCGCTCCTGCCGGGTGTGGACGACTGGCGCCCCGCGTGGATCGCGATCGCCGTCATCTCGATCCTCGTCGGCAACGTCGGTGCGCTCGGGCAGCGCTCGCTCAAGCGCATGCTCGCGTTCTCCTCGATCGCGCAGGCCGGGTATCTCCTCGTCGGCGTCGTCGTCGTGACCGAGCTCGGCGCCGAGGCGGTCGTGCTCTACCTCGTCGTCTATCTCCTCGCGAACCTCGCCGCGTTCGCCGTCATCACGGTGCGCGAGCGCGAGACCGGCTCCGACGCGATCGGCTCGCTGCGCGGGCTCGGTGCGCGCAGCCCGATCCTCGCCGGCGCGATGACCCTCGCGATGCTCAGCCTGGCGGGGATCCCCGCGACCGCCGGCTTCATCGGCAAGTTCCGACTGATCGAGGCCGCGGCCGATGGCGGCTACACATGGCTCGGCATCGTCATCGTCGTCGGGTCGATGATCTCGCTGGCGTACTACCTCCCGGTCGTCGCGGCCATGTGGCGTCCCGACACCGAGCCGGGCGTCGATCCGGCCACCGGGCGTGCGGTGCTCGCCGGCGGGGCGCAGGAGGCCGAGGCGGAGCGCGGAGGCTGGGAGGCCACGCTCGTCGCCGCCGTCATGGGCGCCGCGATCCTCGTCTTCGGCATCGTGCCGCAGCCGCTCTTCGAGCTCGTCGGCGACGTGCTCAAGGGGTTCGGCACGGGCTGAGCCCGGGCCGGGTGCGCGGATGCGCGTCTCCGCGAAGGCCGATTAAGCGGTGCGCGCCGCGATCGAGCTCGCCGCCGCCGGCGAGGGTCCCACCCGGGGCGAGACGATCGCCCAGGCGCAGGGCATCTCGGTCAAGTTCCTCGAGAACATCCTCTCCGAGATGCGCCACGACGGCCTCGTCGCTTCGCGGCGCGGTGTGTACGGCGGCTACTGGCTCGCGCGCCCGGCGGACACGATCACCGTCGCCGACGTCATCCGTGCCGTCGAAGGGCCGCTGGCGAGCGTGCGCGGCGAGGCCCCGGAGAAGCTCGACTACCCCGGCGCAGCCCAGCCGCTCGGACGGCTGTGGATCGCTCTGCGCGGCAGCCTGCGGTCCGTGCTCGAGCACGTGACCCGCGCCGACCTCGCCGCCGGGCAGCTTCCCGAGGCGATCGAGAGCCTCGCCGCCGACCCGGAGTCCTGGACCACGCGCTGAGCGACCGCGCGCCCTCCGGGCCGCCCGCTACGGTTCGCCGCCGTGGATTACCCCGTCGAGACGTTCACCGAGGCCGAAGTGGCGCGCCTGGCGCCGCACTTCACGAACCTCGATCAGCCGATCTTCGCGCTCGTCAACCTGCCGGAAACGGTCAAGGGTGCGCTCTTCGCGCGGTACTCGCGCTACGAGGGGACGCTGCGGCGGCTCTTCCTCGACGAGTTCGCCGACTCGCTCCCCGTTGTGGCGGGCCCGTGGGACGCCGACGAGGGCGACCGCGCGTCGTCGCTCTACGAGCGGATCTTCGTCGGCTACGGGGATGACTCCGTGGCGCAGCTCGGTGGCGCGCACATCGCCGTCGAGTGGGCCTCCAACGTCCTCACGAAGGTGCTCCAGCGCCCGCGCCTCGCCGCGTACCTCGAGCAGTCGACCCGCTACATCGCATTCGACGCTCCGATGCCGGGCGGGGGGTATCGCTATTACCGCGACCCCGAGCTCGGCCCGCGCTACGAGCAGACGATGGACGAGCTGTTCTCGATCTACTCGGGCGCGATCCCCGTGGTGCGCTCGTGGGTCGAGATGACCTACCCGCCAGCCGACGGCCAGCCGCCTGAGGTGCATCGCCGCGCCTGTCAGGCGAAGGCGCTCGACCTCCTGCGCGGGCTGCTGCCGGCCGGGTCGCTCTCCCACATGGGGATCTTCGCGACGGGCCAGACCTACGAGCAGCTCGTCCTGCACCTCCTCGCGCACCCGCTGCCCGAGGCGCGCCACACGGGCGCGGCGATCCTGGAGACCCTCAAGGCGAGCATCCCGAGCTTTGTCTCGCGGATCGAGCGCCCCGAGCGCGGCGGCGAATGGATCAGCTTCCTCGAGCAGCGCGAGGCGACGGCGCGCGGCGTAGCGGCCCGCCTCGGTCTCGACCGCGAGCCGGGCGACGACGGGCAGGGCGGCCCCTCCGTGCGCCTGCTTCACGTCGACGGCGACGAGGAGAGCCTGCTCGCGTCACTCCTCTTCGAGGTGTCGGGGGTCCCCGAGGACGTCACGCGGGCGCGCCTTGGCAGCTACGGCGCCGCCGAGCGCGCGGCGCTCATCGCCGAGCTTGTCGGTGACCGCGCCAACCGCCGTCACCGCCCCGGCCGCGGCTTTGAGGCGCTGCGCTACCGCTTTGAGATCGTCAGCGACTACGGCGCCTTCCGCGACCTCCAGCGGCATCGCATGCTGACCGTCCAGTGGCAGCGCCTGAGCCCGCACCTCGGCGCGGGCGTCCCGGACGAGCTCGAGGAGGCCGGTGTTGCCAGCGAGTACCGCCGTGCGCTCGACCTCTCTGCCACCGAGTGGGAGCGGCTCGCGGGGGAGGGGCGCGAGCAGGAGGCGCTGTATGCCCTCTGCCTCGGCTACCGCATCCGCTTCGTCCTCGATTGCAACGCCCGCGAGGCGATGCAGCTCATCGAGCTGCGCTCAGGGCGCGAGGGCCATCCGAGTTATCGTGCCGTCGCCCACGAGATGCACCGGCTCATCGGCGAGGTCCATCCCAGCGTCGGCGCCGCGATGTCCCACGTGGACACCGACGCCGAGCCGCGCCTCGAGCGCATCCTCAGCGAGATGCGCACGCAGTCGAAGCTCGACGCGCTCGCCGGCTGACGCGGGCGCTCAGTCCTCGTCGCCACGCCCGCGCATCGCCTGCGTGAGCTGCCCCATGACGTCAGGGTCGCGCAGCGTCGTGACGTCGCCGATCTCGCGGCCCTCGGCGATGTCCTTGAGCAGGCGGCGCATGATCTTCCCCGAGCGCGTCTTGGGCAGCTCGCCCGCCCAGATGATCCGCTTCGGCCGCGCGAGCTTGCCGATGCGGTGCGCGACGTGGTCGCGCAGGTCGAGGGCCATCGCGTCGTCGCCCGTCACTTCGTCGCGCAGCGTCACGAACGCGCAGATCGCCTGGCCGGTGTCCTCGTCGCTCTGCCCGACCACGGCGGCCTCCGCGACCTTCGGGTGGCTGACGAGCGCGGACTCGACCTCGGCGGTCGAGAGGCGGTGTCCCGAGACGTTGATCACGTCGTCGACGCGGCCGATGACCCAGAAGTAGCCGTCGTGATCCTGGCGGCTCGCGTCTCCGACGAGGTAGGTCGGGGCGCCGAAGCGCTCCCAGTAGCCGCTGACGTAGCGGTCGGGCTCGCGGTAGAGCGTGCGCAGCATCCCCGGCCACGGCCGGTCGAGGGTCAGCAGGCCCTGCGTGTCACGCTGGACCTCGCGTCCCTCCTCATCGACGACGCTCGCACGCATGCCCGGGAGGGGCGTCCCCGCCGAGCCCGGCTTCATCCGCTGAGCGCCCGGGAGCGTCGTGATCACCATCTGGCCCGTCTCCGTCTGCCACCACGTATCGACGATCGGGCAGCGCCCGCCGCCCACGACGAGCCAGTACCACGCCCACGCCTTCGGGTTGATCGGCTCGCCGACGGAGCCGAGCAGCCGGAGCTTCGAGAGGTCGTGCTCCTGGACAAGCTCGGCACCCCACTTCATGCAGGCGCGGATGGCGGTCGGCGCCGTGTAAAAGATCGTCACGCCGTAGCGCTCGCAGAGCTCCCACCAGATGCCCTGGTTCGGGTAGTCGGGCGCGCCCTCGTACATCACGGACGTCGCGCCGTTGGCGAGGGGGCCGTAGACGATGTAGCTGTGGCCGGTGATCCAGCCGACGTCGGCCGGGCAGAAGTACACATCCGTCTCGGGCTTCAGGTCGAAGACGTGCTTGAACGACCACGCGATCCCGGTGAGGTAGCCGCCGGTCGTGTGCTGGATGCCCTTGGGCTTCGCCGTCGAGCCGGAGGAGTAGAGGATGAAGAGCGGATGCTCGCTGTCGAATGGCTCGGCGGGACACTCGGGCGCGGCGGCCGCGAGGGCCTCGTCCCACCAGAGGTCGCGCCCATCGCGCATCTCGCAGGCGACACCGGTGTGGCGCACGACGAGGATCGTCTCCAGGTGCGTGAGTCCGTCCATCACGCGGTCGACCTCCGACTTGACCGGTGCCGTGCGGCCCTTGCGCCGGGCGCCGTCGACGGTGATCAGCGCACTGGCGTTGCTGAACGCCATGCGCTCGTGCACCGACTCGGCGCTGAAGCCGCCGAAGACGACGTTGTGCGGTGCGCCGATGCGGGCGCAGGCGAGCATCGCGACGACGACCTCGGGAATCATCGGGAGGTAGATCCCGACGACGTCGCCCGCGCCGACACCACGCGCCTTGAGCGCATTCGCACAGCGCTCGACGTCCGCGAGCAGCTGCGCGTAGGTGATCGTGCGGATCTCGCCCTCCTCGCCGTGCCAGTGGAGTGCGACGCGCTCGCCGAGACCGGCTGCGACGTGACGGTCCAGGCAGTTGTGGGAGAGATTGAGCTTCCCGCCCTCGAACCAGCGGTAGAAGGGCGCGTCGTCGTCGACGAGGCCACGCGTCCACGGCTGCGCCCAGTCGAGCGCCCGGGCCTGCTCCTCCCACCAGCCGACCGGGTCGCGCTCGGCCGCCTCGTGGACGGAGAGATCGGTGATCAGCGCATCCCGGACGAAGTCCGCCGGCGGTTCGAACCACTCCTGCTGGAGGAGCGCTTCGAGGTCTGCTTCGAGCTGCGATGCGTCGGCCATCCCGGATGAGTATCACGGCACGGGACGTGCCGTCACCGCGCCTGGGTCAGCGGCGCTTGCGCTTCTTGCGGCGCTGGCCCTGCGTGAGCTCGCCGTCAGCGGGCGGGGCGGGGCTCGGTGCGGCGGGGGGAACGGGGCCTCCAGCGGCCTGCTTGGCCGCGGCCTTCTGGGCCTGGATCTCGGCTGCGCTGGGCCACGGCTCGGACGAGCCGGTGCGCCACGCCGGGACCGGCGAAGGCCAGCGCCCGGCGATGAGGAAGCCGACGGCGCCGATCCAGAAGGAGCGGATGATCCCCTGCTGGTCGAGCGGCAGCACGAAGGTCGCGCCGGCGACCATGCCGATGATGCCGACGAAGCGCGTCAGCAGGCCGGTCCGCATGCCGTTGAGGCTGATCATCACGACGGCGAAGCCGAGGATGAACGAG
Source organism: Actinomycetota bacterium (assembly GCA_009699245.1). Lineage (GTDB taxonomy): Bacteria > Actinomycetota > Thermoleophilia > Solirubrobacterales > Solirubrobacteraceae > F1-60-MAGs163. The sequence goes on along the minus strand of WLOQ01000008.1, from coordinate 5,583 downwards.
CCGAGGAGCTGGATGATCGTGCCGACGACCATGGGCCCACTCTGCAGCGCCTCGAGCGCGTCGCGGTTCGTCGCGTCGGCGGCCAGATTCGCACCTTCGACGACGCGCATGATGCCCACGAGCGCGGTGCCGATCGCGTAGGTCACCGCGCCGGTCGCGAGTGCGATCAGCACGAGCTGCGACAGGCTCGAGCTTCGGGCGCGGATCGCGCGGAACAGGTAGGCGAGCGCGAAGTACAGCAGCACGGCGCCGATCGCCGAGAGGAACGGGCCGACGAGGAAGCCGGCCGGGTGATCGCCGATGTACGCAAGCTGCAGCACGGCGCGCCCCGCAGGAATCGGTCGGCCGGCGGCGAGGTCGCCGAGACCGTCGATGATCGTGACGGTGCGGTCCTCGAACTTCGGGAGCCCGCTGAAGGCGATGCTCGTGACGATCGCCCCGATGAGGGTCAGAATTCCGGCGGCCCAGGCCGCGATCGCGGCCCGGCTGCGGTGTTCCTCCTCCCAGGCGAGGGTCTCGGCGGGGGAGAGGGTCGGGGTGTCGGTCGCCATGCGGACCCGAAGTCTAGGGCGGCACGGGTCGGTCGGCGGCCGCCGCGGTCCTGCGTTCGCTTGCAGAGTGTGCGATCCTTCCGGCTTATGGTGCGTGCCACTGCCAGGATGGCCAGGCGCTCAGCCGCGGTGCTCGCGCTCTGCTGCGGGCTTGCGTCGCTGCTGCTGCTCTCCGCCGTGTCCTCCGCGCCGGCGGCAGTCTGGAACCCCACCGGGCCGCTCACCCAGTTCTCGGCGAGCTCCACGCTCAACTGCTCCGTCTTCCACAGCGCGGCGGGCGAAAACTCGTCGGCGTTCGCCTATCAGCATCGCGACGGGCCCTACGCATGCGGGACGTTCCTCTACGACGGGACGAAGCTCTACGGCCCCGCGCTCGGGGAGGGGTTCCCGACGCGTTCGACCTTCCAGTCCCTCGGGGCCCAGGTGACGGCCGGGTCCGGCACATTGAACGATCCGTACACGATCACGACGCGGGTGCGTACGGATTCGACCGAGGGGCTGCGCATCGACCAGGTCGATTCCTACGTCGAGGGCCAGGAGAGCGTGCGCACCGACATCACGGTCCGCAACCTCGGCAGCGGCGTCGCGAGCGCGACGCTCTGGCACGCCGGTGACTGCTTTCAGGCGCGTGACGGCGGTGGCTCCACGGGTGCCGGCGGCGCCGTCGCCTGCACCGGTCCCGCGGGGGGCTCGCCGCTGGAGACCGTCGAGTTCTTTCCGGTCTCGACGGGCAGCGCATACATCGAGGCGCTCTACAGCGGCGTCTGGTCGGCGATCGGTGCGCGTCAGCCGCTCCCGAACACCTGCGGCTGCATCGTTTAGGACAACGGCATCGGCCTGAGCTGGCAGATGACGCTCGCCGCGCAGGAGACCACGACACGCTCCTTCTACACGACATATGCGACCGCCGGGAAGAAGCCGCTCATCCTCAAGACGACGCCCGCCGCGACGAGCTCGACCGCCGATGGGCTCAACGGCTACACGGTGACCGTGACGAATCCCAACGCGGCCGACGTCGTGCTGAAGTCGATCACCGACGTGCTGCCCAGCGGCTTCTCCTACAAGCCGGGCTCGACGATCGGGGCGATCAGGACGAACCCCGATGTCTCCGGGCAGACGCTGGTCTGGGACGACCGCGTGTCCGTCCCCGCGGGTGGCGCGATCTCCTTTTCCTTCGATATCACCGTGGCGCAGGCCACGGGCTCGTACTCGACCGCCGCGAGCGCGACGACCCTCGCCGGGTATCCCGTTACGCCGACGGGTCCGACGGCCGCGATTCAGGTCGTCGAGGCTCCCGCCGGCAAGCCGGTCCTGGGCAAGGAAGTCGTCGGCGGCACCGAGAGCGGCGTCGTGACGATCCGCACGCCCGACGGCCGCGAGTTCACGCTCGGCGCCGGCGGTCAGATCCCCGTCGGGTCGATCGTCGACACGCGGCAGGGGACGCTGCGCATGGTCGCCGCCAACGACCGGTCGGGCGGCAAGGCCAACGCGCTCTTCAAGGGCGGCGTCTTCACGGTCACGCAGAAGACCAAGCCCGTGCGCACCGTGCTGCGCCTGAGCCAGAACATCGGCCTCAAGGGCTGCCCCAAGATCAAGCGCACCGCCAAGACCTCGGACACCACCGCCACGGCGAGCCGCCGCAAGCGGCGGTTCCTGTGGGGGAGCGGCAAGGGCCACTTCCAGACCACGGGCAACTCCGGAGCCGCCGTCGTGCGCGGCACCAAGTGGTACGCCGAGGACACCTGCGCCGGCACGCTCGTGAAGGTCGTCCGCGGGATCGTGGACGTCAGTGACTTCGGTCGCCACCGCACGGTCCGCGTGCGCGCGGGCCACAAGTACCTCGCGCGCCGCACGAAGTAGCGCTCAGCGCAGCAGGTCGAGCGCGGCGACGCGATCGCCGTGGTCGTGGCGCAGCACGTTCGCCGGGAGCGCGGCGACCGCGTCAGCGGCGTGGCGCGCGGCGCTCGTCGAGTCCGCCCCCGTCAGGAGCACGAGCGGCTCGCGGACCGCGCGCAGCTGGCCGCGCGTCAGTGGCAGCGTTGCGAGCCCCGCATAGTCGGCGTAGAAGGCGTGATGGTCGCGCGCCGCGAGCTCCGCATCGCGGCCGGGCCGTGCACGCAGCCAGGTCTCAACCCCGCCCGCCGGGCCGTGCGCCTCGATCGCCTCCTCGATCTCGCCACGCTCCTGCGCGAGGTCGCGCGTTGTCTCGGGGGCGAAGGCGTAGAGCGGCGGGTCCACCAGGACAGCGCCTGAGAGCAGGCCTGAATGCCGCAGGAGCAGGTCGAGGACGATGAGCGCCCCGAAGCCTTCGCCGAGGGCTACGGCGCCGGCGGCGTCGAGCGCCCTGATCAGCGCCGCGGCGTCCTCGGCCTGCTCGGCGACGGTCGTCCCGGTGTACGGGTCGGGTGCCCCGCTGCCGCGGTAGCCGCGCCGGGCGTACGTGATCACCTGTGCTGGCCGGGCGAGCCCGGCGGCGAGCGCTGCCAGCCGCTCCGGGCCGTCCGCCATGTCGTGGATGAGGACGACGGCGGGACCCTCGCCGTGGACCTGGGCCTCGACGTCCACCCCTGCCCCGGCCACGGTCAGTTCCATGAGTACGATTCAAGCATGGAAGGCATGGGTGGATTCGGGGATCTCTTCGGCGATCCCGACGAGCTCCAGCGTCGGATGGCGGAGTTCGCCGAGCAGATGCAGAGTCAGCAGTCGCTGGCCTGGGCGGACAATGCGATCAAGCTCGCCGTCGACATGACGGTGGCTGCGATCAACCGCGTGAACGTTCAAGGCACGACGAACGAGCAGGCCGAGCAGATCCGCGCGGTCATGGCCGTCGTCTTCCCGGAGGCCGTCACGCTCGTCCGGGAGGCCCGCCAGGGCCTGCGCTGAAGCCGTTCCGGTTCGCCTTGTCGGCTGCACGGTGGCTCTTGCCCGCCTGGATCACGTCGCGGAACGAGCGGAAGCCGAAGACGAAGAACAGCGCTGCGAATCCGACGCCGAGTGAGATCGCGGCGATCGCGATCTGCTGGCCGACCGAATAGGCGGCCACCGTCGCTCCGGTCGCCGTTCCTGCGAAGACCTTCACGAGCAGCGCCTGCTGGACGCCCGCGCCGCCTGGGGTGAACGGCACGAGCGCCGCGACCGCGTTCACGCCCAAGACGAGCAGCACGTTGCGCACGGACCCGCCGATCCCGAAGGCCTCCAGCAGAAACCAGAAGGCGGTGAAGCGCAGCAGCCAACCGGCGAACTGCACGAGCCAGACCTCGCGCACGTAGCGCCGCCGGTCGTGCAGGATCGTGAACCCCTGGCGCACGTTCTGCCAGAAGGCGACGACACGCCGCGAGAGGAAGGCGAAGAGCGCGAGCAGCAGCACTGCGAGCCCTGTGATCACGAAGAGCAGCCGCTGCGGGTCCGAGGCGAAGAAGGAGAGGTCGAAGGCGTCGAGCTGTGAGAAGTCCGGTGGTTTCGGAAAGACCCCCTGGGTGAAGGCGAAGAGCAGCACCGGGATCGCCATCGTGAGGTCGAAGATCGACTCCACGGCAAAGGTCGCGGCGATCGCCGGATAGCGGGACTCGCGGACCGACGTCCTGACGAGGAACAGCTTGATGATGTCGCCGCCCCGTGCGGGGACAACGTTGTTGAAGCCGTACGCCGCGATGTACGCGCCCCAGATGTGCTTGTAGGCGATCGACTCCTCGGGGTAGGCCGCCCTGACGGTGTTGTGCAGCGCCTTCGCGCGCAGCGACAGGTAGGCCACAAACGTGGCCATCCCGGCGAGCAGCGGGAGCAGCCCCACGCTCGCGAGGCTGCCGAAGAAGTTCCCGACAGCGTCGAAGAAGTTTCCGGCGCCGTCGAGGATCGAGGCGAACAGCACGCGGCAAGCGTACGCCCGCGGACGGGCGGCGGGGCATATGCTCCCGCCTGCGATGAGCGGATCGATCGGGACGCCCGGAACGGCCGAGGCGCTGAGGCTCGTCCTGCTCGGCTCCGGAGAGCTCGGCCGCGAGGTGGCGCTGGAGGCCAAGCGCCTTGGCTGCGAGGTGCTGGCGGTCGATCGCTACGCGGGCGCGCCCGCGATGCAGGTCGCCGATCGTGCCGCGGTGATCGACATGACCGATCCCGACGCGCTGCGCGCGCTCCTGCTCGAGGAGCGAGCGCGCCCGTGTGCGCGGCTGCTCGTCGTCCCTGAGCTTGAGGCGATCGCCACGCCCATCCTGATCGAGCTCGAGGCCGACGGCCTGCATGTCGTGCCGACTGCGCGCGCCGCCCGCCTGACGATGGACCGCGAGGGAATCCGCCGGCTCGCCGCCGAGGAGCTCGGCCTGCCGACATCGCCGTACCGCTTCTGCGATGACGAGATCACGCTGACCGATCCCGCCTGAACGGCCGGTTCAGAGACCCAGGCGGGCCCAGAGCGCCGGGTCCTCGAGCGACCGGTGGACGGCGTCGGCGACACCGTCGAGCGTGACCCCGGGGACCGAGGGCACGCCGATCACGAACATCCCAGCCGCCCGTGCCGATGCGGCACCGGTTGCGCTGTCCTCCAGGGCGATGCACGCGGCCGCTTCGATCCCCAGCGCCGCTGCTGCTCGCAGGTACGGATCGGGCGCCGGCTTCGGCTGCGCGACCTCATCGCCGGCTACCGTCGCGTCGAAGGCCTGCGAGAGCCCCGCTCCCCGCAGCGCCCCGTCGACCAGCCGCCGCGGGGTGTTCGAGCAGAGCGCGAGCGGGATCTCCGCCGAGCGCATGGCCTGCAGCAACTCCACAGCGCCCGGCATGGGGGCGCAGCCGCGCGCCAGCTCCTCAGCCACGAGCTCGCGCAGCTCTGCGACGAGGGCGCCTCCGGCGTCCTCGGGCGCGTCGAGCATGCGCACGAGCGCCTCCTCCACGGCCTTGCCGCCGGTGCCGACGAGCTGCAGCTTGTGATCGTGCGTGAAGGTCCGTCCATGGCGCTCGAAGAGGATCACCTCGGCGCGCGTCCAGTGGTCCTCGGTGTTGAGGGTCAGTCCGTCGTTGTCGAAGATCACCGCGGCGGGAG
>WLOQ01000007.1 GCA_009699245.1 Actinomycetota bacterium | reverse complement strand
TTGACGACGGTGCGCAGCCAGCTCGGCGCGTGCTCCGGGTCGAGCCGATGCGCATGGCGCAGGAAGATCTCGAGGCCACGCTGGTAGGCGTCGTGGGCATCATCCGCGCAGAGACTGTGGCGACGCGCGAGGCGCAGGAGGCCGTCGGCATGGCACTGGATGACATCGACGACAAAGGCCTCGCGCTGCGCCACGGTCAGCGGGCGCCCGGCGGCGTCAGGTGGAGGGAAGGCGTCGGGATCGGTCGGTGTCGTCGTCATACGCGCGGTGTGGGGTTGGTTCCACACCGCCTAGCGCGACGATCGCGCAGCAACTCCCCCGCTGTCGAAGCGGAATTGCCGCTCAGAGCGACAATTCAGCGCCCAGCCTGGCCGGACGTCCGACCCGCCGAGGACCTATGCGCGTCAGTTGTCCTGGACGTCCGTGTAGAACGCCTGCGCGACGGCGCCGAGATAGGGGCCGAAGACCCAATCCTGGAGGGTCGAGTAGCCGAAGCTCGTGACGCTCGCGATGTTGCCGTCGGCGCCGATCCAGGCGCCGCCGCTGCTGCCGCCCGGCCACTTGCAACGCACGCCGATGGGCTTCGGGTCGCTCGCGCCTCCCGGATCGTCGCCCGCGTAGCGCGTCGCGCACTTGTAAAGGTCCTGGCCGGAGTACTTGCCGGCGGCCGGGTAACCGTAGAGCGTGTAAGTCTGATCGCGCGCGCCGGAGAAGCTCACCGAGCGGCCGCCGACCGTGCCGGTCAGCGTGACGCCGCCCACGGTGCCGACCTTCGCAGCACCGTTGTCGAAGGAGAAGTCCTCGGAGTCGTGCCACGCCGTCGTCGTGTAGAGGTTGGTCGCGGCAAACGCGCCGTACGGCTCGCTGAGCCCGGACTTCGCGGGAACGAAGAGGAAGTTCGTGGCGTAGCCGCTCGCCTTGTCCCACACGCAGTGACCGGCGGTCAGGACGGTGCTCTGATTCGTGCTCGCGACGGCGGTGCCCGAGCAGACGTAGTTCGAGGCGCCGAAGGTCATGTAGACCTTGCCGTTCGTGCGGCCCGGATACGTCGTGCGCTCCGTGGCGCCGACCTTCGTGATCGTGTACGACGTGCTCGTCGTCCCGCCGCCGCCGGTGCCCGGCTTGGCGAGTTCCCGAGGCTTCGCCGCGGCCTTGCGCGCAGCGGTCCAATAGGCGAGGACCTGCCCACGCGACTGGCCGGTCGCCTTACCGACGGCGCCGGGGAGCGTCGGAGCCGCAGCTGCAGGGCCGGCGAGCGCGGCGAGCAGGAGGGCGAGCGCCACAGTGCGTGCTGGCGGTCGTTCCCGGGCGCTCAGCGCGGCTCGAGGCCCGCCACGAAGACGGACGTGAGCAGCTCGACGGCGCCCTCGAGGTCGGGACGCTCCTCATCACCGAGACGGATCGTGACCTCCACGGCAGCACCGACCATCGCAGCGGCCATCAGCCCCGTGTCATGTGGCCGCACGAGGCCGGCGGCCATCGCCGCGTCGAGGTCGGTCTTCAGATCCTCGACGCCCGCCCCGATCGAGCCCGAATCGAACATCGCGCGCATCGTGCCGGCGTTGCGGCTCATGAGCGCAAGGGTCGCTCGATCGCCGTCGAGATACTCGACGTAGGCCCGCAGGCCCCCGGCGACGAACTCCTCGACCGTTGTCGCGTCGCGTCGTGCGGCGTGGACGCGGACGCGGATCTCCTCGGTCGCCTCGGCGAGGATCTCGTGGAGGACCGCTTCCTTGTCCGGGAAGTAGTTGTAGAACGTCCCACTCGCGAGCGACGTGCGGCGGATGATGTCGCGCACGCTCGCGTTGTCGAACCCCGTCTCGACGAAGACGTCGCGCCCAGCCGTGAGAATCGCCTCGCGATTGGCCGCCTTGGTGCGCTCGCGGCGCCCGATCGCGCTCACGCGGCGGCCCCCTCGAGCGCCAGCGCCGGCACGGGCAGCGGATGACCCTGCGCCTTGGCGCGCTGCGCCCCCCTGCGACGCTCGCGACGGACCTCGAAGAGGTAGTCGTCGAAGTCGACCTGGATGGTGTGCCGCTTCGATGCGACATACCGGCGCTGCATCGCCGCGAAGTCGGCGTCGATGAACGCGCGCAGCTCCTGCGGCTCGGGCAGCGCGTAGCCGCCGGTGAGGTGCTCGGCGATCCAGCGTCCCTGCTCTTCGGCGAGCGGCATGATCGCCCCGAGCGGCTGGAGGAGGCCGACGAAGAAGACGTTCGGGATCTCCGGATGAAAGACGCGCCGGTAGAGGTCGATCCTGTTGTCGGGCGCGCTGATGAACGCCTCGTCGAAAAACGGGAACGTGATGCGATAGCCCGTGCAGTAGACGACGACATCGGCGTGGACGCGGGTCCCGTCCTCGAACTCGACCTCATCGCCATCGAGCCGACTGATGTTCGGGTGGACAGCGACTGCGCCGTGTGTGATGCGGTCGAGGATGCGACCAGAGATCGTCGGGTGCGCCTGCCCGAACTCGTGATCCGGCGCGGGCAGCCCGAACTGCGTCATGTCACCCACATAGAGACGCATGAGCTTCGCGACGAGCCGCCGTCGCAGCTCGAACGGGATCCGTGGGTTGACCCAGCTGCCGAGCTGATCGGTCGGCCGTCCAAAGAGGTACTTCGGGATCACGTGGGCGCCGCGGCGGGCGCCGAGATGCACGTTGCGCGCGACGTAGGACGCCTCGACCGCGATGTCCATCGCGCTGTTGCCCATCCCGAGGACGACGACGTCGCGGTCCTGCAGATCGTCGGGATTGCGGTACTCGTGGGCGTGCATCTGCACGCCCTGGAAGGTGTCGCTCCCGGGGAAGGCGGGCTCGGGCCAGCGTGGGTCCCAGTGGTGGCCACTCGCGACGACGAGCGCGTCGTAGCGCGCCGTCGTCCCATCCGAGGCGGTGAGGGTCCAGACGCCGTCGGCGGCGCGCTCAGCGTGCTCGACGCGCGTGGAGAACCGGATCAGCGGGCGCAGGCCGAACGTGTCGACGTGCTGCTCGAAATATGCGGCGATCTGGTCGTGACGCGGATAGTCGGGGTAGTCCTCCGGCATCGGGAGGTCGTCGTACGCCATCCGCAGCCGCGACGTGTTGATGTGCAGGTCGCGGTAACACGCCGACATCCCGTTGACGTTCTCGTAGACCCAGTTGCCGCCGATGCGGTCCGACGCCTCGTAGCACCTGACGTCGAGATCACGGTCGCGCAGCGCCTTGAGCGCCGCGATTCCGGAGGATCCGGCGCCGATCACGGCGACCCGCGGAAGCGCTGCAGAGCCCATGACGGGGAGGCTACCGAAGACTGACGCAGGCGTCAGGTTCGGGCGTCAGACGGGCAGCGCGGCGAGATGCCGCTCGACCATGCGGGCGCACTGACGGCCCTCGTTGATCGCCCAGACGATCAGCGACTGGCCACGGCGCGCGTCGCCCGCGGCGAACACGCCGGGCTGCGAGGTGGTGTACGTCGAAGCCTTCACGTTGCCGCGCGCGTCGAGCTCACAGCCGAGCTGCTCGACGACGCCCTCCTGCTCCGGATGGACGAACCCCATCGCGAGCAGCACGAGGTCCGCCTTGAGCTCGCGCTCAGTGCCGGGGACCGGCCCGAACGGCGGCGCGGACTGCGCCTGCGCGAGGTGCTGCGTCGTGACACGGCCGTTCTCGCCGCTGAAGTGGGTCGTGACGACGGAGAAGTCCTGCTCGCCCTTGCCGACGCCCTTCGCCTCCTCCATCGCGTAGGACAGGCGGAACTTCTGCGGCCAGAGCGGCCACGGCGTGCGGTCGTCCGGGCGGCGCTCAGGCGGCTCGGGGAGCAGCTCGAGCTGTGTGACGGACAGCGCGCCTTCGCGGATCGAGTGGCCGACGCAGTCGGCGCCGGTGTCGCCGCCGCCGACCACGACGACGTGCTTGCCCGCTGCGGTGATCACCGGCATGTCCGGAGCCTGCACGGTGGGCTCGGGGCCGAGCTCACCCGCCGCCCAGCGGTTGCGCACGTAGAGGTAGTCCATCGCCGGGTGGATGCCATCGAGCTCGCGGCCGGGAACCTCAAGGTCGCGCGGCGTGCGCGAGCCGATCGCAAGGACGACCGCGTCGAACTCGGCGCGCAGCTCCTCACCGGTCACGTCGACGCCGACGTCGACGCCGCAGCGCAGCTCGACACCCTCGGCGACGAGCTGCTGGACGCGGCGCTCGACGATGTGCTTCTCGATCTTGAAGTCCGGGACACCGAAGCGCACGAGCCCGCCGGCGGCCTCGTCACGCTCGAAGAGCACGACGCGGTGCCCAGCGCGGCGCAGCTGCTGTGCGGCGGCCATGCCTGCGGGGCCCGAGCCGACGACCGCGACGCTGCGGCCCGTCTCGGCCCGCGGCGGCTGCGGCACGACCCAGCCCTCGTCCCAGGCGCGCTCGATGATGGCGTGCTCGATCTGCTTGATCGTGACCGACTCGCCCTCGCGGATCTCCAGGACGCAGGCGGCCTCGCACGGTGCTGGGCAGAGCCGACCGGTGAGCTCGGGGAAGTTGTTGGTCTCGTGGAGCTGCGCGATCGCGCGCTTCCACTCGCCGCGGTAGACGAGGTCGTTCCAGTCGGGGATGAGGTTCCCGAGCGGGCATCCGCTGTGACAGAACGGCACGCCGCACTCCATGCAGCGCGCGCCCTGGGCGGCGAGCTCCTCGTCGGAGCGGTTGACGATGAACTCGCTGTACGGCTCGACCTCAAGGCGCTCGACGGGATCCTTGTAGGGAATGCCGGCCCGCTGGATCTTCAGGAAACCGCCGATCTCGCCCATCAGCGATCACCCTCCTCAGAGACGAAGCCCTGTCCACCGGTCGAGACGACGTTGCGATCGGGCCCGTGGCCGGGATCGTCGGTCGTCTCGGCCTCCTGCGCTGCGAGCTCGGCGCGCACGCGCTTGTAGTCGGCCGGGAAGATCTTGGTGAATCGCGGCAGCAGCGCGGACCACTCGTCAAGGACGCGCTGACCGACGGTCGACCCGGTGCGCTCGACGTGCTCAGCGATCAGGGCCCGCAGCTCGATCGCGTCGGCCTCGTCGAGCGGCTCGAGCTGGTCGCGCAGCGCGGGGTTGACGCGCTGCGGGAAGCTGCCGTCCTCGTCGAGGACGAAGGCCAGACCGCCGCTCATGCCCGCCGCGAAGTTGCGTCCGATCGAGCCGAGGACGACGACGCGCCCGCCGGTCATGTACTCGCAGCCGTGGTCGCCGACGCCTTCGACGACGGCGCTGGCACCGGAGTTGCGCACCGCGAAGCGCTCGCCGGCGCGCCCGCGGAAGAAGGCGCGGCCGCTCGTGGCGCCGTAGAGCACGGTGTTGCCGACGATGACGTTGTCCTCGGCGCGGAAGGTGACGCCGTCCGGCGGCGTGACGGCGAGGATGCCGCCCGACAGCCCCTTGCCGGTGTAGTCATTGGCGTCGCCGCGCAGCGTGAAGGACACGCCGGGCGCGAGCCAGCCGCCGAAGCTCTGACCGGCCGAACCGCGCAGCTGGACGTCGATCGACCCTTCCGGCAGGCCGTCGATCCCGCGGCGCTGGGCGATGCTGCTGGAGAGCAGGCCGCCGACGCAGCGGTTGACGTTGCGCACGGACGTCTGGACCGTGACCGGGGCGCCGCCCTCGATCGTGGCATCGGCCTGCGCGATGAGGTTCCAGTCGAGCGCGTCCTCGAGGACCCCCGGGGGCGACTCGACGCGGTGGAGTGGCGTGCCCTCGGGCAGGTCGGGGCGATGCAGCAGGTGCGTGAGGTCCACCCCACGCGCCTTCCAGTGGTCGATCGCCTCGTCGGCCTCGAGCAGCTCGGTGCGACCGATCATCTCGTCGAGCGTGCGCACGCCCAGCGAGGCCATGATCTCGCGCAGCTCCTCCGCGACGAAGAAGAAGAAGTTGACGACGTGCTCCGGGCGGCCGCTGAAGCGCTTGCGCAGCTCGGGGTCCTGCGTCGCGATGCCGACCGGGCAGGTGTTGAGATGGCAGGCGCGCATCATGATGCAGCCCGTCGCGATCAGCGGCGCGGTCGAGAAGCCGTACTCGTCGGCCCCGAGGATCGCGGCGATCGCCACGTCGCGGCCGGTCTTCAGCTGGCCGTCGGTCTGGACGATGATCCGCCGGCGCAGGTCGTTGAGCAGCAGCGTCTGCTGCGTCTCGGCGAGGCCGATCTCCCACGGCACGCCGGCCGAGTGGATCGACGAGAGCGGCGAGGCGCCCGTGCCGCCGTCGTGGCCGGCGATGAGGACATGGTCCGCGTTCGCCTTGGCGACGCCCGCGGCGACGGTGCCGACGCCGACCTCGGAGACGAGCTTCACTGAGACCTGCGCGGTCGGGTTCGCGCAGCGCAGGTCGTAGATGAGCTGCTTGAGGTCCTCGATCGAGTAGATGTCGTGGTGCGGCGGCGGGGAGATGAGGCCGACACCCGGCGTCGTGTGCCGCACCCAACCGATGTAGCGATCGACCTTGTGGCCGGGCAGCTGACCGCCCTCGCCGGGCTTCGCGCCCTGCGCCATCTTGATCTGGATCTGATCGGCGTTGACGAGGTAGTGGATCGTGACGCCGAAGCGGCCGGAGGCGACCTGCTTGATCGACGACCGCCGCAGATCCCCGTTGGGGTCGGGCGTGAAGCGCCGCGGGTCCTCCCCACCCTCGCCGGTGTTCGAGCGGCCGCCGATGCGGTTCATCGCGATGGCGAGCGTCTCGTGCGACTCGGTGGAGATCGAGCCGAGCGACATCGCGCCGGTCGCGAAGCGCTTGACGATCTCCGCGGCGGGCTCGACCTCGTCGAGCGGCACCGGAGCGCGATCCGACCGCAGCCGCAGCAGGCCGCGGAGCGTCGCGCGCTGGGTCGCATCGTCGTTGACCTGGGCCGCGAACTGGCGGTACTTCTCCCACGCGTCACCCCAGACGCCCGGGCCGGCGCCGTCGCTGGCGACCTCGCTCGGGCCACCCGGCGCACGGACCGCATGCTGCATCAGCGCGATCGTGTCGGGGTTCCACATGTGGTGCTCGCCTTCGCGCCGCCAGGCGTAGACCCCTCCGACCGGCAGGAGCTCCGTGGGCGGCGTGGGCGTGCGCGCCCAGGCGCGGGCGTGACGGTCGAGCGCCTCGGTGGCGAGCACGTCGAGGCCGATGCCGCCGATGCGCGAGGCGGTCCCGCTGAAGTGGCGGTCGACGAGCTCACGCTCGAGGCCGACGGCCTCGAAGATCTGCGCGCCGCAGTACGACTGGATCGTCGAGATCCCCATCTTCGAGATGGTCTTGAGGAGCCCCTTGCCGAGCGCCTTGACGACGTTGTTCTGCGCGGTCGCGGCGTCGGTCACGCCGACGACGCGGCCGCCGGCGACGAGCTCATCGACCGTGTCGAGCAGGAGATACGGGTTGACGGCGGCGGCGCCGTATCCGATGAGCGTTGCGATGTGATGGACCTCGCGCGGCTCACCCGACTCCAGAACGAGGCCGGCGCGCAGGCGGGTCCCCAGGCGGACGAGGTGATGATGGACCGCGGAGACGGCGAGCAGCGCGGGGATCGCGACGCGCTCGGGCCCGAGACGGCGGTCGGAGAGGATGATGATGTTGCGCCCGTCGGCGATCGCCTCGGCCGCGTCGTCGCAGATCTGCGTGAGGCGCTCCGTCAGCCCGGCTGCGCCGGCTGCGACCGGCCACGTGATGTCGACGGTGTGGGCGGAGAAGATGTCGCTCGAGACGTGGCGCAGCGTCTCGAGCTCCTGGTTGCGCAGGATCGGCTGGTCGAGAATCAGCTGGTGCGCGTGCTGCGGGGTCTCGGCGAGGAGGTTGAGCTCCGAGCCGATGCCGGTGCCGATCGACATGACGATGGACTCGCGGATCGGGTCGATCGGCGGATTCGTCACCTGCGCGAAGAGCTGCTTGAAGTAGCTGAAGAGCGGCGGGCGGCGGTCGGAGAGGACCGCGAGGGCGTTGTCGTTGCCCATCGAGCCGATGGGCTCCTCGCCCGTGGCCGCCATCGGCGCGACGAGGACGCGCAGGTCCTCCTGGGAGTAGCCGAACGCGAGACGGCGCTGGTGACCGGGCAGAACGCCGGTGAGCGTCACGTGGGCGGGCTCGAGATCGTCGAAGTGGACGCTGTTCTCGGTGAACCACTCGCCGTACGGCTGCCGCGAGGAGACCTCGCTCTTGACCTCTTCGTCGCTGACGATCCGGCCCTGCGCGAGATCGACGAGGAAGATCTTGCCCGGCTGCAGGCGACCGAGGCGCACGATGTGCTCCGGCGAGATCTGGAGCATCCCGGTCTCCGACCCGAGGATGACGTAGCCGTCCGTGGTCTGGACCCAGCGACCCGGGCGCAGCCCGTTGCGGTCGAGCGTCGCGCCGACGACGCGGCCGTTCGTGAACGCCACGGCGGCGGGACCGTCCCACGGCTCCATGAGGCACGAATGGAAGGCGTAGAAGCCCTTGAGTTCCTCAGACAGATCGTCGCGGTCCTGGTAGGCCTCGGGGACCATCATCATCGCCGCGTGCGGCAGCGAGCGGCCGGCGAGCATGAGCAGCTCGAGGACGTTGTCGAACGTCGCGGAGTCCGAGCCGCCGGGCCGCACGATCGGCAGGACCTTCGGGAGATCGTCGCCGAACAGGTCGCTCGCGAGCTGGCTCTCTCGCGCGCGCATCCAGTTGACGTTGCCGCGCAGCGTGTTGATCTCGCCGTTGTGCGCGATCACGCGGAACGGATGGGCGAGCTCCCAGCTCGGGAAGGTGTTCGTCGAGAACCGCGAATGGACGAGCGCCAGCGCCGAGATGAAGCGCTCGTCGCGCAGGTCGGGGAAGAACCCAGCGACCTGGCGCGAGATCAGCATGCCCTTGTAGACGATCGTCCGTGAGGAGAAGCTCGACGCGTAGAAGTCGGCGCCCGCTTCGAGCTCGACGATGCGGCGGATGACGTAGAGCTTGCGCTCGAACGCGTCCTGGTCCGCGGCCGCGGGCCCGTCTGCGCGGATCAGGACCTGCCGCACGAATGGGCGCGACTCGTTGGCGCTGACGCCGACGTGCTCGAGGTCGACCGGGACGTCCCTCCAACCGAGCAGTCGCTGGCCTTCATCACGCACGGCGCGCTCGACGAGGGCCTCGACGCGGGCCCGCGGAGCGACGTCCTGCGGCAGGAAGCACATGCCGACGCCGTACTGACCGGGCTCGGGAAGGTCGACGTCACAGACCGCGCGGAAGAACGCATCGGGGACCTGCGTCAGGATGCCGGCGCCGTCGCCGGTCGTCACATCTGCGCCCTCGGCTCCGCGATGCTCGAGGTTGTCGAGCGCCTCGAGCGCGCGCACGACGACATCGTGCGCCGGCACGTTGTCGAGCTTCGCGACCATGGCGAAGCCACAGGCGTCGTGCTCGTAGCGAGGGTCGTACAGGCCTTCGGCCTGAGGCAGATGAGAAATCGTCATGATCGAAGTCCCCGTCGGGCGGCGCGGGTGGGGCACCCCGGTGAGGCGGAACCGGGCATTCTATCCACCGCGCCCGGCCGCCGATCTGCGGTGAAGAGCGACCGCCCCGGGGGCCGTCCGGATCCGCGACGATGGTGGTCGTCATGCCGCCGTTCCTCGACGCCGTGCGCTCGCGCTGGCGCACGTCCATCGCGCCAACTCCGATCTGGCGCGCCGCCGCGCGCTTCACCGCCGACGGTGGAACCGACCGTGCGGCCAGCCTGAGCTACTACGGGACGCTGTCGCTCTTTCCCGCCGCGTTCGTCGCCATCACGCTGCTCGGCCTGCTCGGGCAGGACCGGGTCGTCGCCGACATAGTCCATTTCGCACAGCAGCGCGGCGCCGATACGGCGACCGCGCAGGTGGTCGAGACGATCGTCCGCGGCGCCACGCAGACGTCGTCCGGGGCGCTGTCCGTGGCACTCGTCGTCTCTCTCATCCTCGGTCTCAACGCCGCGTCGGGGCTCTGGAGTGCCGCCGGGCGGGCGATGAACGCGGTCCACGGATTGCCGGACGAGCGCAGCCTGCTGCGCCGACGCCTGACGACCTACATCCTCACGATCGTCACGGTGGTGCTCGTGCTCGTGACGATCGTCATGGTCTTCCTGGGGGGAGACTGGGCCGGCGAACTCTTCCGCTGGGTCGGCCTCGGCACGACATTCCAGGATGCCTGGGCGATTGCGCGCTGGCCGCTTGCGCTGCTGAGCGCCCTCGCCGCGCTGACGCTGACCCGCCGCCACGCCCCGGCGCCGGGGGCCAGGCAGGAGGAGCGCGTGACGCTCGGCTCACTCGTCACGGTCGGCCTGTGGCTCGCGTTGACGTTCGGCTTCGCCGTGTACGTCTCCGGCTTCTCCCACTACGGCGCGCTCTATGGCGTGTTCTCGGCGATCATTCTCCTGCTGATCTGGCTCTACCTGCTGTCGCTGGCGTTCCTCTTCGGCGTCGAGCTCGACCTCCAGCGTGGACGCCGTGCGGCAGCCGGTGGGCCGACCAGCCCTCCGCCGGACGCCTAGCGCCGGACGGGAGCCGGTCTGGACGTCATGTCCTGACCCCACGAGCAGAGCCCCAGGCGCCCCGGGCACTCCCCGCAGAGCGCAGCGTGCGGCTCGGCAGCGACCGGGAACTCGCCGGCGAGGAGCGGCCGGGCCGACGCGGCGAGGCGCTCCTCGAGCGCCGGGATGTCCGCCGCGGCGTAGGTCGCCGACGCAGCACCGCCGTGTTCGAGGTAGAGGTGGACGACCTCGACGGTCTGCGCACCGCCGCGCAGTGCCGCGAGGGCGTACAGCGCCCGCTGATCGGCGTAGTCGCGGGCGACGAGCCCCTCAAGGTCCGAGTCCGCCGCGACGTGGTCGGTCTTGTAGTCGATGACGAGGGCGCCCCCGCCCGGCTCATCGACGATGAGGTCGATGAATCCGCCGAGGAGTGGCGCCTGCGGACCGGCGGCGGCGAGCTCGACGGCGAACCGCGCCTCGCGGCGCAGGCGGGTTCCAGCTGCGGCGCGCGTGCGCAGCGAACCCCCGAGAAAGGTCGCTGCCAGCTTCAGCTGCTCATCGACGTCGATGCCGTCGAGCGCGACACCGGCCGCCTGTGCGGCGCTGATGACGTCCTGCGGCGTCGGTGCGGGAGCCCTCGGCGTGAGGTCGGCCCGTTCGAGCACGCCATGGGCAATGGTGCCGCGCCGGCGCGCGAGCGTGCCTGCGCCGCCCTTCGGCGGCTCGATCCGCGGCAGCCCGAGCGTCCGGCGCAGATACCACCCGTAGGCGCAGCGCCGGTAATCACTCAGGGAGGAGTAGCTCAGCGTGGCGGGCGGCGCAGGAGGCGCGACCAGGGCGGCGTGCGGCACATCCGGCGCCGGGTCGGCCGGCGTGGGCGGCGGGATGGGCGGAGCGGGCGCGATGCGCAGCGCGCCCGACAGCGGCTCGCTGACCGTGACGGTGACGGGCACGTCGCCGACCGTGTGACGCCCGCTGCGCGGTGTGCCGTCGCCGAAGATCCCGGGGCCCATCCAGGCGAGCGCGGGCTTGCGCAGACCGGCATCTCCCCACCCCTTCTCTCCATCGAAGGTCCCGCTGATGATGAGGAGCTCCTCGGCACGCGTGACCGCGACGTGCGCGATCCGGCGCTCCTCCTCGACCTCGCGCGTCTCGTGCTCGGCGGCGAGCTCGTCGTACGCGAATCCCACATCCGCGTCCTCCCCATCGGCGCGGCGCAGCTTGAGGCCCACCTTGCCATCGCGCACGAGGACGGGCCCAGCGCCGCCCTGGCCCTGACGTCCGACGTCGGCGAACACCACGACGGGGAACTCGAGGCCCTTCGCGCCGTGCACGGTCATGACGCGGACGACGTCATCGTCGCCGGCGTCGAGCGGCGCATCCGGCGTGCGTCGCGCCGTCCCGCGCTCGACGGCGACGTGATCGATGAACGCGCGCAGGTCACCACCGGTACGACCACCGAAATCGTCGGCGATCCGAGCGAGCTTGCGCACATTCGCCATGCGCCGCGCGCCGTCCGGCCCGCGCAGGATGTGCACGTCGAAACCGGTGTCCGCGACGAGCCGCTCGATGAGCTCGGCGGGGGCAGACCAGACGGCGCCGTCGCGCTCTCGCTGGACGAGGGCGTGCAGCGATGTCAGGTGGACCCGCGCCGTCTCGCTGACCCGGCTGAGGAGTCCGTCGTGATCGCCGATCGCCACGCAGGCGACGGCGTCCCAGAGCGCGATCCTCCGGGCACGACGTTCGAGTGCCAGAAGCGCCAGATCGTCGCTCGAGAGACGCGCGACCGGGCCCGCGAGCACGCCGAGCACGGCGGACTCATCGCGAGGGTTCGCCACGACGCTGACGAGGTTCAACACGTCATGCACCTCGCGGCGGTCCCACCAGCCGGTGCCGGCGACCGCGATTGCTGGGACGCCGGCGAGTTCGATCGCTCGCTCGAACGTCGCCATGTGCGTCGTGGCACGCAGGAGCACGACGATCTCGCCGGGCGCCCGGCCGGCGGCGACGAGCTCGGCGATCCGCTGCGCGACGAGTCGCGCCTCGAGCCGTACCGCGGTGATCCCGCGCGGCGGCATGTCTGCTGCGACGCCGAGCATCAAGGGGTCGTCGGCCGGAACCTTCGACCACGCCTTGGCATCCGACAGCAGCACTTCGACGGCGCCATGCCCGGCGCTCTCGCGGCCCGGCGTCAGCGCGGTGTAGCGGTCATGCGCGGCACCGAACGCCGCATTGATGAGTTCGAGAATCTCCGGCCGCGAGCGGAAGTTCGTCGTGAGCTCCCGCGCGCGCCCCTCGGCGCCGAACCGCTCCCATTCGCGCTCGAAGCCGCCGACGTCGGCGTGGCGGAAGCCATAGATCGATTGGAGGCGGTCGCCCACAAAGAAGACCTGCGGCTGACCGAGCGCCGCGAACAGCTCGACCTGGAGGCGGTTCGTGTCCTGGAACTCATCGACCATCACACGCTCGAGTCGCTCGGCGTACCCCTGTGCGACCGCGGGATGGTTCAGGAAGAGGTCGCGCGTCCCGACGGCGAGGTCCGGATAGTCGAGGCCGTGGCACGCCTGCTTCTGGCCCGCGAACGCGGTGGCGAAGGCCGCAAGGAGCGCGTCGAGACCGACGAGCGCCGGCTGCAGCAGGCGGTCCGCGTCGCCGGCCGGCTCGGGGAGCGGCAGGCGCGGCTCGCGTTCGCCGGCGCTGCGCAGCTCATCGTGCAGGCCGCGGACGAGGCCGAAGAGGTCCTCGTACCCGAGCCGATCGAGAAGGTCGAGCACGCCCGGCTCGCCCATGAGCCCACCGAGCGCCTCCTCCCATGCCGCTTGCGCGAGGAGCTCGAGCTCGGCGGGGGCCAGAATGTCGGCCCGCGGATCGAGGCCTGCCAGCACCGCATGCGAGCGCAGGACGCGGCTGCAGAAGCCGTCGATCGTCGAGATCCACGCGCCCTCGAGCCGGCGCGCCTGCGCGTCGCATCCGAGTTCGAGCAGACGCTCGCGGATGCGGTGGCGCAGCTCGCCGGCGGCGCGCCGCGTGAAGGTGATCGTGAGGATCGAGCGCGGGTCGATGCCGTCCTCGACGACGTGGCGCACGAAGCGCTCGACGAGGACGGTCGTCTTGCCCGACCCCGCGTTCGCCGCGACCATCAGCGGGCCATCCCGGTCGAGCACCACGGCGGCCTGCTCTGGGCGCAGGCGCGTGCCGCCGCGGCCGAGCACCGCGCCGTCGGCGGCTTCGAGCAGCGAACGATCGAGCGGGCTCACGGGTCGCACCGACAGATCGCGGGATTCGCGCAGCCACGACCGTTTGCGCAGGTCGCCGGCCGCGAGACCACCTGTCCCCCGCGCATTTCGCCGACCGCCGCGGCGACGAGCTGTGCGACGCCGTCGAGGAGCGCGGTTGCACCGTCGGCATCGACCCGGTCGTTGCGCACGATGTCGGTCCTGTCCGGGTCCGCTCCCTGCTCGACGAAGCCGCGCGGGCGCTGGTCCTTGGCCGCGCCGATCGGCTGGTAGAGCGCCCCGGCGACCCGCACGCCCTCGACGAGCTGTGGGACCGCGAGGGCATAGATCCCCGCTTGCAGCACCCCGTCGCTCACCCAGCGCGCCTGGGCGTGGGTCGGGTCGCGCGTGCGTCCCTTGTAGTCCACGATGATCACGGTGTCGTCGGTGGGTGAGCGGTCGATGCGGTCGATGCGCCCGGTCACGCGCACACCCGGCGCGAGCTCGACGGCGGGCGCGCCGTCGCGTGTCCCGAAGGAGAGCTCGAAGAGATCGGGCCGGTAGCTGGTCTCGGACTGCGCCGCCGCGCGCAGGTACCGCACGATGTCGGCCTCCACCCGGCGCAGGAGCGTCGCGTTGTACTGCTCGAGCGTGACGAGGCGCGCCGTCGGCGCCTCCCGTGCCACCTCGCGCCGCGCGAGGGCGCACGCCGCATCGACGTTGGCTGGGCCGAGCGGGCCATCGAGCGCCTCGAAGACGCGCTGGAGGATGCTGTGCTGGAGACCGCCGCGCACGAGGTACATCGACTCAGGCTCGAGCTCCTCGGGCCGCAGCAGCCAGTCGACGAACCACTCGGACGGGCAGCTGTGCCACTGCTCGATCAGGCGAGCACCCCATGCGTCGCGCGCGGCGATGTGCTCGAGGACCGCCTCGTCGGTGAGCGGACCGAGCTGCGGCTCGAGCGAGCGCCCGGGCTGTGCGAGCGCAGCTGCCAGGCGCTGCTGGACCGCGCCACCGCCCTCGCCATCGCCGCTCCGGGCGAAGCCGATCTGCCCGAGCGGGCGCCACGTCGCCCGCTCAGCGAGCTCCGGCGCGAAGCACTCGAGGATGTCGTCGACGAACAGTGAACGCACGCTCGGCTCACCGTCATCATCGCCGCGGTGGGAGGAGAGCACGAGCCGCTCGGTCGGGCGCGAGATCGCCGAGTAGAGCAGCCAGCGCTCGGCGTCGAGTCGATCCTCGCCGAGCCGCAATCGCAACCCTCCGGCGGCATTGACGGCGAGCCGCTCGGCGTCGCCGAGGAACGGATCGGGGCTCCCCGGCGAGGGGAAGATCCCCTCTTGCAGCCGACCGAGCAGGAGGACGCGCATCCGCCGGGCACGCAGGCGCAGCGGGCGCGCGACGGTGACGAGGCCTGGACCAGGTGCGCGTCCGACGCGCACCTCCTGTGCGTCGAGCAGATCGACGAGCTCGGCCGGCGTCGGCGCGAGCGTCGGATCGGCGCGCGCCAGCGCCGCGAGCTCAGCGAGCGTGCCACGCGCCACTTCGAGTGCGCGGGCGTCGGCCTCACCGGCAGGCGAGAGCAGTGCCGCCTGCTCCCTCCACGGCGTCACGAGCAGCAGCTGTGCGTGGTACGCGAGCCGGTCGTAGAGGCGCGCGGGGCGATCCGCGAGAGCCGCCAGCTCGTCGAGCTGCTCGTACGCATAGTGCGCGAGATCCTTCCACGCCGCGTGCGCCTGGGCAGCCGAAGCGAGCCCCTCCCGCCGCACGCGCGCCTCGAGCTCGTCGGCGAGTTGCGGCTTGTCGAGCCGCCCGGGCAGGCGCAGCCAGACGAGGAAGTCGGCGGCCGTCCCGGTCGGCAGCGCGGCGCGCAGCATCGCGATGAGCGCGCGGCCGAGTGCCGTATGGCCGAGCGGTACCCGGCGCTCGAGGGCGATCGACACACCCGCCTGCGTGAAGACGCGTTCGAGCAGCGGACCGACGGACTCTGCATCCCGCAGGGCCACCGCGATGTCTTCGGGCGCGATGCCGCCCGCGATCATCAGGCGAACCTCCTCCGCGAGCAGCTCGAGCTCGGCGCGCTCGCCGCCGCCATCGAGCAGCCCGACCGCGTCGCCGGGATCGGGGCGCTCGCCCGGCGGCTCGAAGAGCGCACGCTCAAGGTGATGGAGCGCCGAGCGCGACGCGGCGGCGTAATGCTCGGCGAGCGCCGGCAGGCGCTCATGGCGGTCCGCCACCGCCGCGAGATCCCCGAAAGCCCGTGCCCGGGAGCGATAGAGATCGTCGCGACCTTCCTCAAAGGGGAGCGACACCGTCACGGGAGCGATCCGCCCGAGCGCCTTGACGGTGTCGAGCTCGATCGGCGTGAGGTCGTCGAATCCATAGAAGAGGACCGGTCGCTCGCCCCAGCGGCGCGGCTCTTCGAGCAACACGGAGACGGCGCGGTGCGTGAGCTCGGACGGGTCGCCGCCGAAGGCCGTGAGGCGGTCGCGATACGCGCCGTAGAGCTGCGCGAGCTCGAGCGCGTACGCCTCGCGCTCCGGGCTGGCAGCCGCCCATGCGCGCATGGCGGTGTGCCAGAGCCCCGGCCCGATCCGATGCTCGCCGAGCTCGTCGCAGAGCGCCGTGAAAGCCGACGCGAACCCCGCCGTGGACGCCGCATCGGCGAGCGACTCGAGCCGCGTCGCGGCCGCCACGCCCGCAGCGATGCGCTCCCGCGTGACGCGGCCGGCCCCGTCTGCGGACGTCCCGGCCCGTGCCGCGAGCTCGCGTCGCAGCTCGGCGAAGGTCACGACGGTGAGTCCGAAGACGCGGCCGTCGGCTGCGAGTTCGCGCCGGTAGGCGACGGCGTCCGGGGCGGTCGGGACGACGAGCATCGGGTCGACCCCGGCGTCCGCAAAGGCGCGGACGCGATCGAGGACCGCGCCGGCCTTCTGTGCATTCGCGGGCCCGGTGAGAAGTTCGAGTGACACGGCCCGCTTAGGGTCGCGCACGCTGCGGCAGATCTGACAGGAGGGCTGTGCGGGCTAAGCGGCCGCGGCGCCGTCAGACGGCGCGTCGACCGCCGTTGCGGCCGCGACCGCCTGCTCGGCCTCGTCCGTCTCAGGGGCCTTGGCCCCCTCCTTCGCCCACGGCTCGTCGAACTCGACGCGCCAGCGGCCTTCGTCGTTCTGGACGAGCGCGAGCCGGGCGCGGAACGGGCGGCCCGTGCGGCCGCGGAAGCCGGTGACGGCACGCTCGGTGCGTCCGGTCTGGATGAGTTCGCGTGCGATGGCGGGGGCCATCTGCTTGCCTGCCTTGGCCTTCCAGATCACGAACCCGCAGCCCGGATCCTCACGCGACCAGCACGAGTATCCCTTGCGGTTCTCGACGATGTCCTGGCCGCAGACGGGGCAGGGGCCGAGGTTCGCGCGGGGGATCCGCACGTCCTTCAGCGTCGTGTCGAGCATGTCGATCGTCTCGCGAGCAAACGCCGCGATGTCGCTCATGAAGGCGTCACGTGACTCCTCGCCGGCCTCGATGCGCCCGAGCCGCTGCTCCCATTCGCCCGTGAGATTCGGCTGCGTGAGGGGGTGGTCGCCGAGCAGCCGGATGACGTTCATCCCCTTCTCGGTCGGGACGAGCGCCCTGCCGTCGCGCTCGACGTAGCCGACGTCGATCAGGCGCTCGATGATCGAGGCGCGCGTCGCCGGCGTGCCGATGCCCGACTCGGTCATCGCCTCGCGCAGCTCCTCGTCGTCGACGAGCTTGCTCGCGCCCTCCATGGCTCCGAGCAGCGAGGCGTCGGAGTAGCGCCGCGGCGGCTGAGTCTCCTTCTCGGACAGCGCGACGGCCGCGACGAGCGCCTGCTCGCCCTGCTCGAGACGCGGAAGGTTCTGGTCCTTGCCTTCGTCCTTCTCGTCGTCGTCGCCCTCGCCCTCGGGGAGCTCGCCGTAGACGCCGCGCCAGCCCGGGACGATCAGGATCTTGCCGCTCGTGCGGAAGATGTACTCGCCGACCGTCGTCTCGACCGTCGTGTTCTCGAACTCGGCATCCGGGTGGAAGATGGCGAGGAACCGGCGGACGACGAGGTCGTAGATGCGGCGATCGTCGTCGCCCATCTTCTCGACCTTGTGCGCGGCGTTCGTCGGGATGATGGCGTGGTGGTCGCCGACCTTCTCGTCGTTCACGACGCGCCCGAGCGGCAGCAGATCTAGGCTCTGGACGTACGCGGCGGCCGCCGCGTACTCGGGATGCACGCCGACCGCTGCGGCCGTGGGCTTGATCTGGTCGATCTGATCGGTCGGGAGGAAGCGCGAGTCGGTTCGCGGATACGTGAGTGCCTTGTGCTCGTCGTAGCAGCGCTGCGCGGCGGCGAGCGTGCGCTTGGCCGAGAAGCCGAAGCGCGTGTTCGCCTCGCGCTGGAGCGCCGTGAGGTTGTAGAGCAGCTGCGACTGATCGGTCTTGTGCTTCTTCTCGAGCTTCGTGATCTCGCCCGTCTGACCGCTGACAGCAGCAACGATCGCCTCCGCGTCCTGCGCTGCGGTGAGCTTCGTCTTCAGGCGGGCCGCCATGTCCTTGTTGAACCGTCCCTTGTAGGCGCGCTCACCATCGGCGACGAACGAGGCGTCCACGAGCCAGTACTTCTCCGGAACGAACGCGCGGATCTCCTCCTCGCGGCGCGTGAGGATCGCGAGCGTCGGCGTCTGGACGCGGCCGAGCGAGACGGCACCGTCGAACGACGAGCGCAGGCGGATGGTGGCGGCGCGCGTCGCATTCATGCCGACGATCCAGTCGGACTCCGAGCGCGAGCGTGCCGCGGCCTCCAGGAGCTGCTTCTCCTCCGCGGGGAAGATCGAGTCGAGCGCTTGGCGCATCGCCGTCTCGGTCATCGAGCTGAGCCAGAGGCGGTCGACCGGCTTGGTGCACCCGGCCTTCTCGTAGAGGTACGCGAAGATCAGCTCACCCTCGCGGCCGGCGTCGCAGGCGTTGACCACGCGGTCGACCTCATCGCTGCGCAGGAGCTTCTTGACGACGTCCATCTGCTTCTTGGACCGCTCGTCGCGCACGACGAGCTTGAACTTCGGCGGGACGATCGGCAAGTCGGCCATCCGCCACTTGGCGAACTTCTCGTCGTACTCGTCCGGATCGGCGAGCCCGACGAGGTGCCCGACGGCCCATGTGATGATGTGCTCCGGACCCTCGAGCCAGCGTGCCGTCTTGTCGGCGCGGCCGGTGTGCTTGCTGAACGGGCCCGGCAAGACCTTGGCGAGGTCCTGACCGACGGAGGGCTTCTCAGCAATGAGGAGGGTCTTTCCCATCGCGCGGCACCATAGCGCCCAGCCGATTCCCCGCCGCACCGGCCCACCGGTCGTGCGCGGTCCTGCAACACCCTCGTAACCGGCATGGCAGCGGCGCGGGCGCGGTCTAGTCTCCAGGCCACCGTGGCTGCGCCGACCCCCAATGCTCGCGCCTCACATGGCCGTCCGTCGGCCGCGGTTGCGCGCCGGCGTCGCATCGCCGCAGCAGGCTCGCTCGTCGCGGCCTTCTTCGTGATCATGATCATCGTCGTGGCCTCCGGCGGCGGCCCCGACTCCCGGCGTGCTGTGGTCGACGCGTACGCCGCAGGGTGGGCCAAGGGCGACTGGGCGCAGATGCATGCGCAGCTCTCGCCGGCCGCGAAGTCGCGGGTTCCCCTCCTCGAATTCGCCCGGGCGCATCGCGGGGCACTCGCCATCGCATCGGCAGGGGCGCGAGGCGTGCAGCTCACGGGCGAACCGCAGGCCCAGGGAGACACGTGGCTGCTGCCGGTCGCCATTCGCACGCGGCTCTTCGGCACCGTTCGCGGGAGCGTGGTGCTGCCGATCGAGGACACGCCCAACGGCCCGCGCATCGCCTGGCAGCCCCACCTCGTCTTCCCCGGTCTGCGCCCCGGCGAGGAACTCGAGCGCCGCACGCGCCTCCTCGCTCGGGGAACGCTGCTCGCGCGTGACGCGACGGTGCTCGCTCAGGGCGCGGATCGCAGCTCGCCGGTTCCCGACGTCGCAGGCCAGGTCGTCGGGCGCCTCGGCCCGATCCCGCCCGAGGACCAGGTTCGGGCGACCTCGCTCGGCGTCCCGGCCGACGCGAGTGTGGGCGTCAGCGGGCTCGAACGCCTTTTCGACGCGCAGCTGACCGGCATCCCGGCAGGCACGCTGATCGCCGGTGGCAGGACGATCGTCCGCTCGGTCGGTCGGCCCGGGGCGACCGTGAAGACGACGATCTCGCCGCCGGTCGAGCGTGCTGCGATCGCGGCGCTCGCAGGCCGCTATGGCGGCGCCGTGGCACTCGACCCGCGTACCGGGGCGGTGCTCGCGTACGCCGGTGCCGCGTTCTCGCTCGTCCAGCCGCCCGGATCGACCTTCAAGATCATCACGGCCGCGGCCGCGCTCCAGGCGCGCACGGCGACGCCAACGTCCTCCTACGCGTTCGCCACGGCCGCGGACGTCCGCGGGACCCCGATCGCGAACGCGGCCGGGGAGCTCTGCGGCGGGACGCTCGTGCAGGCGTTCGCCGCCTCCTGCAACTCCGTCTTCGCACCGCTCGGGATCGAGCTCGGCGCGCGGCGCATGGTGGCGGCTGCTGAGGCGTTCGGCTTCAACCGGCCCCCGGCGCTCCCGATCGCTGCGACGAGCCGGTTCCCCGCCGCTGCGCTCACCGACGACCTCGCCGTCGGATCGGCCTCGATCGGCCAGGGACAGGTCGAGGCGACGACGCTCCAGATGGCGGAGACCGCAGGAATCATTGCGCGGCGCGGCGTGCGCGCCCCGCTCACCTTGAGCTACGACCGCGAGCAGCGCGCCCGCGGACGCAGGGGCCGGCGCGTCATCCCTGAGCGCGTCGCACGCCAGATCGAGCGCATGATGCTCGCCGTCGTGCGCTCCGGCACGGGCTATGCGGCGGCACTTCCGCGCGTGTCCGTCGCCGGGAAGACCGGCACCGCCGAGCTGCGCTCACGCAAGGCCGGCGACACGACGGTGAACCCGGAGGACACCGATGCGTGGTTCGTCGCCTTCGCCCCGGCCGGCGGCCGCACGAAGCCGCGCATCGTCGTCGGCGTCCTGCTGGGCAACGCGGGCGCCAGCAAGGACACCGCCGCCCCCGCTGCACGCCTGATCCTTCAAGCGGGCCTGCGGCGCGACTGACGCCCGATCAGACGTCGAGGCGGACCGTCGACGTCGCGCCGGGAATCTGGGAGTTCGAGAACTCGAGCTCGAGCGGACGGAAGTCCAGCGCCTGGCGCGGAAGCTTGAAGAGGAGGAGCGCACCGGTCGTCGGTGACTCGGCGCCGGCGCTGCCCGGCTGCGGGTAGTCGTCGTTCGCGCGCACCGTCGTCGGCTGGTAGGCGAAGGCGTTGTCCTCGCTGACCGTCACCGGCTCGTACTCGGCGCCCTTGGTGTCAACGATCTTGAACTGATCGGCAGCCGGATGGTCGGCGTCGGTGCCGTTGAAGATCCGGACCCAGACACCGAACCAGATGTCGTCGGTCCCGAGCGTCTTCTCGGCCTCGGCCACGCCCGCGAGCAGTGCGCGGTCGCCGACCTCGTACTGGTTGAGCTGGCGCGAGACCTGGACCTGGTACTGCATCGGGCCGAGGGTCACGTAGATCGCCTCAGACTCTCCCTGCGTCACCGTCTTGGGGGTGTTGGCACCGCAGGCGGCGAGCGTGACGGCCGCGACGGCAAGGGCGAGGAGCAGAGGAAGACGCTTCATGACGGTGGTGGAGTCTATGCGATGGGTCCGAAGGAGCGCCGTCAGGCGGACAGGCGCGACGCGGGCTTGCGCGGACCGCCGGCGATCGTGGCGCGCTCGCCCCGTCCGCGGTCCTCTTCGAGGATGAGCTGGAGGCGCCGCAGCGCGCGCTTCCAATGGCGCCTGAGCGCCGAGCGCTGGCCGAGGGACTCGAGGAATCGATCGCTCGGGTACACCGGCTGGGTCTCGATCGTGACGAGCACGCGGGTGCGGCCCGCGCCGGCCTCGCGCAGTTCGATGAGCGTGAGCGTGCGGATGCGGTTGAACTTGCCGGTGCGGCCCTGGAGCACGATCGTGAGCGGCGGATCGAGTTCGACGATCGTCCAGTCACCCCATGGGAAGCGGGCGAACGGGAGCTTCCCCTTGAAGCGCCCACCGGCGCCGACGCCTGTCGTCTCCTCGCGCGTCATGCGCCAATCGCGCAGGAAGTGGTCGGTGAACTCCGGGTGGTTCGCGGCGTCGCTGAGGTAGGTGAAGACGTCCTCGCGCGGCCGGGCGACCGTTCTCTCGACGGTGAAGGGCTGCATGCGCGGGCGGAGTCTATCCGTGCGGCCGTCGACTGGCCGGTGCGGCTCAGGCGGCCTTCGACAAGATCCGCACGCTCGCGCCGAACTCGGCATGGCGCACGCGATGGCTCGAGTCGGGGGACTGGCGCCGGCGATGGCGGCAGAGATCGCACACGACCTTCGTGCCGAACTGATGCACGGTCTCGCCGATCAGCGGCCGACGTCCGCAGCCGCCGCAGGTGCAGTGATCCTGCGCCTCGGCGCGGGGGAGCCGCCGCCACTCGAGTTCCGGGGTGGACAGCGTCGTGTCACGGAGCATCGTTCGTGGTTCGCCGCGCATCGGCTCCGTCCTTCCCGCTCCCCCGCGATGCAAAGCGGCGACCGACCCACCCGATTTCTGTTTGTGACATTTGGTACGTAGGAGTACCCTTCGACACCAGAGACGCCCGCACTCGGGTTTGCGGGCCACGAGCGACGGGGAGGCCGATCCCATGGACGACGATCTCTCAGGCACGATGGCGGAGACCGGATCGTTCCGCTGCGATGACTGCGGGTATCTCATGACGCTGGTGCGGCAGGATGCGCTGCCTGACGCGTGCCCCGGGTGCGGCGGGCTGCACTTCAGCCGCGCGTCGATGTTCGCGTCCGCGCTGACGATGGTGCGGATCCCCCCGCCACCGCCCGACCCAGCCCGCTCAGCGCTCCTGCGCAGTGTCGCCGACGACCTGGCGCACCCGGGGTCCTACCTCGTGTTCGAGCGCGAGGACGACGGCGTCACCCCCGCCGTGCACCTCGTCAGCCGTGAGTGGACCCGCATCGGCCGCAGCCTCGCGGCCGACGTGCGCTTCGACGATCCGACCGTCTCGCGGCGGCACGCCCTGATCGTCCGGCAACCCGACGGGCTGCGCGTCCTCGACGACCGCAGCCTCAACGGCGTGTTCGTCAACGGGCGCCGCATCGAATGGCGGCAGCTGCGCGACGGCGACGAGATCGCCGTCGGGTGTCACCGCCTGCACTACGTGGAGACGGTGGCGACCCGGCGTAGACTTCCCGTCGATGGCGCAGACGATCGCGGTGCTCTCGCAGAAGGGCGGTACGGGCAAGACGACGACCGTGCGCCATCTCACGGCGGCCTTTCGTGACGCCGGGCTGCAGGTCCTCGCCGTCGACCTCGATCCACAGGGCAATCTCTCCGACTACTTCGACGTCGATCCAGAGGCCGACCCGACGATCGGCGACGTGCTCAGCGGCCGCGCGAGCGCTGCGGCGGCGACCCACGACGGCGTCATCCCCGCGAATCTCTCCCTCGCCGAGGCGGAGCTCACGCTCGCCGGACGGATGGGCCGCGAGCTCACGCTGCGCCGCGCGCTGGCCGACGTCGCGGACGCCTACGACCTGATCATCATCGACTGTCCGCCGGCCCTCGGCCTGCTGACCGTCAACGCGCTCGTCGCCGCCGACCACGCGCTGCTGAGCAGCGAGGCGCAGTACTTCGCGCTCCAGGGCGTCGAGCAGGCGCTCGAGGTGATCGAGCTCGCGCGCGACAGCCTCAACCCCGGGCTCCAGTGGCTCGGCGTGCTCTTCAACATCGCGGACATGCGCACCGTCCATTCCCGTGAGGCGTTCGAGTCGCTGCGCGAACACGTGGGCGACCGACTCTTCGACACGACGGTACGCCAGTCGATCGCCTACGCCGAATCGGCCGAACGTGCCGTCCCGATCTACGAGCACCGCCCCGACCTCGGAGCGGACTACCTGCGCGTCGCCGAGGAGATCCTCCGGCGCCTCGAGCTCGATGATGCGCGCCTCCACGTGGCCGCGCGACTCGACGCCCTCTCCTAGCCGACGACGCGCGCGCCGACGGCCTCGATCGCGACGCGGCGCAGGTCGGCCCAGCCGGCGACCGCGGGGACCAGCGCGTCGAAGACCTCGGCGGCACGGGCGCTGCGCACCCAGATGAGCACCGCCGGACCGGCGCCGGAGATCGTCGCGCCAAGGGCCCCCGCGGCCCGTGCCTGGGCTGCGAGCGCGAGCGACTGCGGGTAGAGATGCGCCCGCCGGTCCTGGTGCAGACGGTCGGCGAGGCCGCGCGCCACGAGGTCGAGGTCGCCGGTCGCAAGGCCGAGCGTCAGCGTCGCCGCATGGGCGATGTTGAAGACCGCCTCCTCGATCGGCACCGCTGCCGGCAGCGCCTCGCGTGCCTGCCGCGTGCGCACCGCCGCATACGGCGTGGCGAGGAGCAGCTCAAGACCCTCCGGCGGCGCGATGCCCGCCGTGCCGCCGTCGACGCAGATCACGATGCCGCCGAGCAGGGCCGCGGCGACGTTGTCGGGGTGCCCCTCAAGGTCGGTGGCCGCCGCGAGGAGATCGGTGGTCCCCCCGCCGAGCAGATGGTCGGCGGCGACGAGGCCCGCGACATACGCCGCGGCGCTGGTGCCGAGCCCGCCGCACAGCGGGATCTCGGAGCGGATGCGGAAGGTGAAGTCGTCAGGGGCGAGCAGGCGCTCAAAGCCGCGCACGGCGAGGTTGCGGCGGTCGCGCGAGATCTGCAGGTCGGTCTCGACCGCGAAGACCCCGGGCGTCTCGACGACCTCGAGCTCCATGTGGATCCCGAGCGCGGCCGCGAGCACGTCGAACCCCGGACCGAGGTTGGCCGAGGAGGCGGGGACGCGGACGACGACGTGCCGGGCCATCAGGCTCCGTCGTAGATCGCCCGTTCGACCGACGCGAGGTCGGCCTCACAGGGAACGACCGACCCGGCCTGCTCGAGCGCCGTCTGCGGATCCTTGAGGCCGTGGCCCGTGAGGACGCAGACGATGCGCTCTGCGCCTTCGGGCGCCCCGTAGGTGAGCAGTCCGGCGACGGACGCGGCGCTCGCCGGCTCGCAGAAGACGCCTTCGCTTGATGCGAGCAGGCGATAGGCGTCGAGAATCTGCGCGTCCGTGACCGCCTCGACACCGCCGCGCGAATCGCGCATCGCGGTCATCGCCTCCTCCCAGCGTGCCGGGTTGCCGATCCGGATGGCGCTCGCGACGGTCTCGGGCCGTTCGACCGGCGCGCCGTGCACGAGCGGCGCGGCGCCGGCGGCCTGGAAGCCCCGCATCTGCGGGAGCGCGGCGCCGGGCTCCCACTCCTGGAAGCCCTTCCAGTACGCCGTGATGTTGCCCGCGTTGCCGACCGGGATGCAGAGCGCATCGATCGGCCCGATCTCCTCGAGAATCTCGAAGGCCGCGGTCTTCTGACCCTCGAGCCGGAAGGGGTTGACCGAGTTGACGAGCGCGATCGGGTGCTTCGCAGCGAGCTCGCGCACGAGCTCGAGCGCCTGGTCGAAGTTGCCGCGCAGCGCGATCACGCGTGCACCGTGCATCAGCGCCTGCGCCAGCTTGCCGGTGGCGATCTTGCCCTCCGGGACGATCACGGCGCCGCGCAGTCCCGCGCGCGCGGCGTATGCGGCGGCGCTCGCCGCCGTGTTGCCGGTCGACGCGCAGATGACGGCGCTCGCGCCCTCGCGCACGGCGGCGGAAACCGCGCAGGTCATACCACGGTCCTTGAACGACCCGGTCGGGTTGGCCCCTTCGATCTTGAGCCACACCTGCGCGCCAACCAGCTCGGAGATCCGGCAGGCGTAGACGAGCGGCGTCGATCCCTCCTGGAGGCTGATGACGGGGTCGTCGGGGCCGAAGGGCAGGCGGTCGCGGTAGCGCTCGATGAGTCCGGGCATCAGATCAGGAGAAGTGTTCGTCGATGACGCGGATCGCGCGTACGGCGCGAACGACGTCGAGGGCACGGATGAGGTCGAGCGCAGCAGCGAAATCCTGCTCCGACACGGTATGGGTCACGATCACGAGGCGCGCAGTCTCGCCCAGGCCGTCCTGGATCACCGACTTGACGGAGATCCCCTGCAGGCCGAGGCGCTCGGCGACCTGGGCGAGCACCCCGGGCCGGTCGGCGACCTCGAGGTGGACGTAGAAGGCGCTGGCGACCCCGGAGCCGATCACGGCGGGCGCGTGCGGCTCGGGCGGCCCGGGTGCGCCGATCATGGCGCTGACGACGTCGCCGAGGACGGCGCTCGCAGTCTGCGGACCGCCGGCGCCGGGCCCGGAGAGCGTGATCTCCGTGATCGCCGCCGACTCGATCGTGACGGCGTTGAACGGGCCGTCGACCGACGCGAGCGGGTGACCGACCGGGAGGAAGGCGGGATGCACACGGACGGAGAGTCCGTCGCCGACGCGCTCGGCGGTGCCGACGAGCTTCAGTGCGAGGTCGAATTGGCGCGCGTAGGCCATGTCGTCGGCCGTGACGTGCTCGATCCCCTCGAACACGACGTCGTCGAGATGGACCCAATGGCCGAAGGCGAGGCGCGCGAGGATCGCCATCTTCGCTGCGGCGTCGGCGCCGCTGACGTCCTCGGTCGGGTCCGCCTCGGCATACCCGAGCTCCTGGGCCTCGCGGAGCGCATCGGCGTAGGTGGCGCCGGTGGCGGCCATCTGGCTGAGGATGAAGTTCGTCGTGCCGTTGACGATCCCGTGCACGCGGTCGACCTGTGCGCCCGCGAGCGATTCGCCGAGCACACGGACGACCGGCACGATGCCCGCGACCGCAGCCTCGTAGCGCAGCGCGACACCGCCCTCGCGAGCGGCCTGCGCGAGCTCCGGACCATGGCGACTGACGAGCTGCTTATTGGCCGTGACGACCGGCGTGCCGGAGCGCAGCGCTCGCAGGACGAGGTCGCGCGCGGTCTCCACCCCGCCCATGAGCTCCACGACGATGTCGGACCCCGCGAGGATCGCGTCGGCGTCGCCCAGGCTGCGCGTCAGGATCCCGCCGATCTGCGGGCGCCGGCCGGTGATCCGCGTGATGTCGTCGGCGCGCGCGGCGACGAGATCGGCGAAGGCCGATCCGACGGTGCCGTGGCCGAGCAGGCCGATGGTGCAGGTGTCAGCCGACATCACGAAGGAGCAGATCGGCGTGGGTCTCCCGGCGGACCACGACCCGGGCGTTGCCGCCGGACACGAAGATCACGGGCGGGCGCAGCGCCCCGTTGTAGGTGTTCGCCATCGCATGACCGTAGGCCCCAGTGCCCGGCGTGACGAGAATGTCCCCGGGCTGCGGGTCGGCGAGCTCGGCGTCGCGGACGAGGATGTCGCC
Source organism: Actinomycetota bacterium (assembly GCA_009699245.1). Lineage (GTDB taxonomy): Bacteria > Actinomycetota > Thermoleophilia > Solirubrobacterales > Solirubrobacteraceae > F1-60-MAGs163. The sequence goes on along the minus strand of WLOQ01000007.1, from coordinate 109,251 downwards.
CGACTCGCAGTGCTTGCCGACGACATGGCACCTCGTCCCCGCACCCGTGCGCCCGCTGATCCGCGCCTCGTAGCGGGCGTTGTAGAGCATCGGCCGCAGGTTGTCCGACATGCCGCCGTCGACGGCGACGTACGTGTCGACGTTGCGCTTGACCGACTGCACCTCGTAGAGCGTGACCGTCGAATTCGCGACGAGCGCGCGCCCCGGCTCGTCGACCATCCGCACGTCCGCACCGAGCAGGTCGCGCACCGCAGCGACCTTCGCGGCGACGTAGGCCTCGATCGACGGCGGCTCATCGTGGGCGCCGTACGCGACCCCGAGCCCCCCGCCGAAGTTGATCTCGGGCAGGCCCGCGGCGAGCGGCGCCACCGCCTCGAGCGCCGTGCGGAACGGCGCCGTGTCGAGGATCTGTGAGCCGATGTGCAGATGGATGCCGCGCAGGTCGATGGCGGGCGATGCGGCCGCGCGCTCGAGCGCCGCGGGGGCGTGGGCCAGGTCGAAGCCGAACTTCGTGTTGGGGCCGCCGGTCGAGATCGCCGGGTGCGTATCGGGACTCACGCCCGGGGCGACGCGCAGGAAGGCGGCCTGCGGCGCGGCTCCCGGACGGCTCCCCGCCAGCTCCTCGAGCAGGTCGAGATCGCGCAGGTTGTCGACGATCACGTATCCGACGCCCGCGGCGAGCGCCTGCGCCATCTCGGCATGCGTCTTCGCGTTGCCGTGGAGATAGATGCGCGCCGGGTCCACACCGGCGGCCAGCGCCTGGGTGAGCTCGCCCGGCCCGGCGACGTCGCAGCCGATCCCCTCCTCCCAGAGGAGGCGATAGACGGCGGTGCAGGGGAATGCCTTCGAGGCGAAGATCACATCGAACGCGTCGGTGTGCGCGCCGAAGGCGCTGACGAACGCATGGGCACGGGCGCGAATGTCGTCCTCGACGACGACGTAGGCGGGCGTGCCGAATTCGCGCGCCAGCTCCGTGGTGTCGCAGCCGCCGACCTCGATGCGGCCCCGGTCGTCGACACGGCTCCCGCGCGGGTAGACATGCGAGAGCTGTTGCGCCTGCCCCATGCGGGGCGCATCATCGCACGACGTGGCGACCGCGGCGCTCAGGCGACGGCGGGCGTCGCGGCCGCTGCGGACGTCGTGCCCGGCAGCAGGACGGAGCCGTGCCTGCGGCGCACGATCGCCAGCCAGAGCAGGCCGCCCAGGATCATCACGACCGACTGGAGCTGTGGCAGCGTCAGTCCGAGCGCCTCGTCGGGGTTGCGGCGCAGGAACTCGATGAGCAGCCGCTCGAGGCCCGCGAGCACGAGCCACAGGGCGAGCAGCGCCCCGGGGCGCACGCGATCGCGCAGCGTCCAGAGGACCCAGGCGATGAGGCCCATCGCGATGGATTCGTAGATCGGCGTCGGGTGCACCGTCTCCCCCGGGGCCGTCGGTGAGGTGCCGTCGGCGTATCCCATCGCCCACGGACCGTTCCACGCCTTGCCGTAGTCGCCATCCCCGGAGAGCTGGCAGCCCATCCGGCCGATCGCGTTGCCGAGCGCGAGCGGCACGGCGGCCATGTCGAAGGTCGAGGCGTTCGCCCACCCCTGGCGCCGCGCCCAGATGAGGACGAAGAGCGCTCCGCCTATGACCCCGCCGTACCAGACGAGTCCCGACCCGCCGAAGAGGTCGCCGACGTTGTTGACCTCATCGGGGTTCTCGATGACCCACGCCAGCCGCGCACCGATCAGTCCCCCGAGGAACGCCGAGAAGATCATGCCGTAGGTCCAGTCGGCCGGCTTGCCGATCTCGACCATCCGGCGCCGGATCACCGCGGCCGAGGCGAGGAAGCCCAGCGCGAACATCAGGCCGAAGGTCTTGACCGAGATGCCGAGGATGACGATCTCGGGCTGCATGCCCCAGAGCTTCGCAGGTCGCAGGGCGTACGGGCGCTACAGGTAGTTCATGGGGTTCGTCACAGCCCCGTTCACGCGCACTTCGAAGTGCAGGTGGTCGCCGAAGCACCACCCGGTGCAGCCGCTGTAGCCGATGACCTGCCCCTTGGACACCTGCTGGCCGACGCTCACACCGATCCGCGACTGGTGGGCGTAACAGGTCGAGAGCGACGCGGTGTGCTGCACGCACGTGTAGTTGCCGTACCCGCCGGTCGGGCCGGCGAGTGCGACGCGCCCGCCGAGCGCCGCGCGGATCGGGGTGCCGGCGCCGACGCCGATGTCGATCCCCGGATGGCAGCGCTCCCACGAGCGGGTCTCACAGAACGGCGAGGTGATCGGCCCGTTGACCGGCCAGATCATGTCGCCGCGGCCACCACGGATCGGACCCGGATCCGGCGATCCGTTGAGCGTGCTCTCGATCCGCGCCTGCTGAGCGCGCATCTTCGAAAGGTCGCCCTCGAGCTCGTGGCGATCGGCCTTGACGCTGCGCAGCGCAGCCGTCTTCGCGGCATGTGAGCGGTCGTAGCTCGTGCGGACGTCGACGAGCTCCTGCGTGACGGCAGCGGCCCGGTCGCGGCGGGAGGCGACGCGCGCCGTGACCACTCGCTGGCTGGTCTCGAGCTCGGCGAGCCGCGCGGCGTTGCGCGTCGCATCCGCCTGCGCACCCTGGACGAGCGTGAGGATGCGACGGTCCTGCTCGTTGATGCGGCGCAGGAACTCGCTGCGCTCGAGCAGCTGCGCGAAGCCGTCGGAGGAGAGGATCACGGTGACGAGATCCGGAGCGTCGGCGACGTAGCGCTCGCGCAGCCGTGCGGCGAGCTGCGTGCGGCCCTCGGCGAGTCGCGCGGCCAGGCGCACCTTGCGCTCCTGCTCGCTGCGCAGCTCGGAGCGCAGGCCGTCAAGGTGGCCCTGTTCGGTGTCGAGATCGGCCTGCGCGGCGTCCAGCCGACGCTGGAGCGGCGCGATGCGGCGCTCGAGGGCGCGGATCTTCGTCGTCCACGCTGCGATGTCCGTGGTGAGCAGCTGCTCGGTCCCCTGCCGCTGCTGGATCTTCGCCTCGGTCTCCTGGATCTTCTGACCGAGGTCCGCCGATGTTGCGCCGCGCGAGCCCATGGGCAGGATCGCCCAGAGGAGCAGGACCGCCGTGAAGACGGCCGCGGGAACGATGAGACGAGCGGACAGGCGCATCTGCATGGGGTCATCGACGGTACGCCGCCGCGGCGTCAGCGCTGCAAGGTCTCCTGCGACACGGGCCGCCGGGGAAGTAGGCTCGGGGTCGATCCGATCGGAACACGAGCGAAGGAGCAGACGATGGCCGGACTCGGCGGACGCATGTCCACCGTCATCAAGGCGAAGGTCTCGAAGATCCTGGATAAGGCCGAGGATCCCGCGGAGACGCTCGACTACAGCTACCAGAAGCAGCTCGAGTCGCTGCAGAACGTCAAGCAGGGCATCGCCGACGTCGTCACGGCGAAGAAGCGCCTCCAGATGCAGTCGACGAAGCTCGAAGAGCAGGTCGTCAAGCTCGACACGCAGGCGCGACAGGCCCTCGCGCAGGGTCAGGAGGACCTCGCCCGCGTCGCACTCGAGCGCAAGAACGGGCTCCAGACCGAGCTGCAGACGCTCGATCAGCAGATCGCCCAGCTCGAGGACCAGCAGGCGAAGCTCACCGAGTCTGAGAAGAAGCTGCGCGCCAAGATCGAAGCCTTCCGGACGAAGAAGGAAGTCATCAAGGCGCAGTACTCCGCCGCCGAGGCGCAGGTGCGCATCTCCGAGGCCGCGACCGGCGTCGGAGAGGAGATGGCCGATGTCGGGCTCGCGATGCAGCGAGCGGTCGACAAGACCGAGCAGATGAAGGCGCGCGCGGATGCCGTGTCCGAGCTCGAGGCGGCCGGGACCTTCGAGGACCTCACCGCGCTCGGCCAGGGCGAGGACGACATCGACCGCCAGCTGCGTGAGCTGTCGAGCGCGGGCGCGGTCGACGCCGAGCTCGAGAAGATGAAGGCGGAGCTCGGTGCGGGCGGTGGCCCGGCCGGCGAGCTCCGATCCGGCGAGGAGGGCAAGGCATGATCGTCCGCATCTCCGGCGAGGCGCAGTACCGCCTCGCCGACGACGTCCGTGAGCGTGTGAACGAACTCGAGGCCGGGGTCATCGCGGCTTCGGAGGCCGGCGACGAGCCCGGATTCCTCACCGCCCTCGACGTGATGCTCGCCATGGTCCGCGCCGAGGGCGAGCCGCTCGCCGACGACGAGCTGCACGGCTCGGACGTCATCCTGCCGCCCGCGGACACGACGTTCGCAGAATCACGCCACGCCTTCACCGGCGAAGGCCTGATCCCCGACTGAACGCGGTCTGTGCGCCCGTCGGCTCGGCTCAGAGGTTGCCGAGGTGGCGGGCGCGATACCCGCTGGTGCTGCGCAGCGTCGGGCGCCAGCGGGGGCCCTTGCCGCCCTCCGGGTCGCCGGCGGCGCTCGTGTCGAGCCGCAGGCCAGCGATCACGACGAATGCATGGCCCGGATTCGTATACACGGTGATCCAGGCACCCCGGCCGCGCAGGCCCCAGCGCATGTAGTCGGAGGAGTCCATCGGCGTGTCGATGAGGTCGCCGCCGTGCAGCGCATACGACACGGTGCCCGAGCAGTCGTAGCCCCGGTCCTCAAAGCGCCGATGCCCGCCGCCGTAGATGTAGGGCTTCCCCACGATCCGGTTGGCGGCCCAGATCGCGCGCTGCACCTCGATTGGCGCATTCTCAGGCGCCGCTGCGAGCCCGGTCGGCAGCAGCACGGCGACGTCACCGGGAACGGTCGGCGTCGTGGCGAGGTTCTCCTCGCCGAACGCCTGACCACCGACGACGCCCTGCCCCTGAGCGATCACGGACCGCTTGACGGGCGGCGCGACCGGCTTCACGACCTTCGGGCGCGCGACTTTCTGCTTCGCGACCTTCTTCTTCGCGCCGGCATTGCGCTTGGCGGTCGGCGTCTTCGGCTGGACCGCACCGGCGCCGGTCTCGGGCGAGGCGGCCCCGTTGACGGAGGCGGCCCATGCCCCGGCCGGAGCCACCGCGGCGATGCCGAGGGCGAGGGTGCAGAGGGTCGTTGCGCGACGGAGCACAGATGGGTCGTTTCGACGCCTCCGGGGTTAGCTGACGGGCTGGCGCTCAACGAGTCGCGCCTCCCATGGACATCACCATGGAACTCGCCCCAACTCTTGGGTCCCCCGGTCTCCGCATGGACGGAGATTCGGCATTGTTGACGCGACCCTAACGGAGCCCCCCGGACGGAACCAAGGTCCCACGCTCCCGCCGACCGCATCGAATCCGCGGAGATTGCGGCCTCTCCGCGCCGCTACGCTCGCCCGATGCTGGCAGCCGCACGTGCGCTCGCCCTCCTGCTCTGCTGCGCCCTCGCGCTCGGAGCCTGCGGTGACGGCGGCGGGTCCGCTGGGAGCGTGACCGTCACCGCCGGGGGCGCGGCGCCCGCGAGGCCCTCGTTCCCGGACATCGCGACGAAGAACACCGTCCGCGTCCCGTCCTCCTCCCCCACGAGCACCGCTGCGGCCGTCGCGGTCGCAGCCTACCCGGGCGGCGGGCCCGGCCAGCGCGCCGGAACCGTGGTGCTCGCCGACGCGCGGGACTGGCAGGGGGCGCTCGCCGGCGCCGTGCTGATGGCACCCCCGCTCGGCGCGCCGCTGCTGCTCACCGATCAGGGATCTCTGCCGAGCGAGACGGCCGCCGCCCTCAAGCTGCTCGCGCCGCCGGGGTCGGCGATCGCCAACGGCGCCCAGGGGATCCGCCTCGGGGCCGCCGCCGGCCCGCCTGGGCTGCGCATCACGTCGCTCCCCGGCGCGGATCCCTTCACCCTCGCCGCGGCGATCGACGACTACCGCGCGCGGATCGCGGGCCGCCGCAGCGCCGCGGTGATGGTCGTCTCGAGCGAGCAGGCCGCATTTGCGATGCCCGCCGCGGCGCTCGCCGCGAAGTCGGGTGACCCGGTGCTCTTCGCCACGCGCAGGAGCGTGCCGGCGGCCACGCGCGCAGCCATCCGCCTCCACGGCCGTCCGCGGATCTACCTCCTCGGACCGGCCTCCGTTCTGTCCGGTGCGGTCGAGCGCGAGCTGCGCACGCTGGGAACCGTGACCCGCATCACCGGTCGTGATGCGCAGGGGACGGCGGTCGCATTCGCCCGCTTTCGGGACCGGGCGTTCGGCTGGGGCGTCTCCGATCCCGGCCACGGCATGCAGATCGCCTCGCCGCGCCGGCCGGGCGACGCCGGCGCCTCCGCGGCCCTAGCGGCACGCGGGTCGTACGGGCCGCTCCTGCTCGCGGCGGACGACGGCAGCCTGCCTCCGCGCCTGGACGCCTATCTGCGTGACATCCAGCCGGGGTATTCGAGCGACCCGGTGCGCGGCGTTTACAATCGTGCCTGGATCATCGGCGACGATGATGCCGTCAGCCTCCGGGCGCAGACCGCGATCGACGGTCTGCTCGAAATCCAGCGCGTCACGACCCGAGCGAGCACACGATGAGCCACGCAGAATCACCCGCCGAGCAGGTCACCGTCGATAACGTGCGCGCGCTGATGGCCGCCTCGACCCCCCACTTCGCGCTGCAGCTGCGCGGCCGTCTGCGTCACCTCATCGCGCCGCTCCCAGCCGAGCATCCGGCGCGCATCGCGGGCGAGGCCGAGATCGCGCGCCTCGAGACGCTCGGCTTCGCCGGCGAGCAGCGCGGGCATCGCGCGGAGCCCGGGCTCGCACCCCTGCGCTCCGTCGACGACCCGGCCTTCCGGTAGATCCGTCGGGCGCGGCCGCGATGGTGGCCGCATGACCGACGAGCCGCAGGCCGACCGCCCCGAGGGCATCGCCGGCAGCACGCTCAAGGGCCCGTACGCGGTCGGCGCCTATGCGCGCGGGCTCAAGGAGTTCCTGCAGGGGCGTGAGCGCGTGCAGGTGTACGGCGAGGTCTGGAACTTCAAGATCGCCCGGGCGCGCGCGTACTTCGAGCTGCGCGACGCCGAGGGTGCGCTCCCCTGCGCCATCTGGCTCACGAAGCTCGACGCGCTCGCCCTGCCGCCTGACACCCTCGTCGACGGCGCGCAGGTCGTCGTCGGGGGCGGCCTCGACTACTACCCCGGGAGCCGCACGGCATCCCCGGGTTTCTCCTTCGACGTCACGGCATTGCGCGTGGCGGGCGAGGGCGATCTCCTCGCCCAGCTCGCCGAGCTGCGCCGCCGGCTGGCCGCAGAAGGTCTCTTCGAGCCGCAGCAGCTGCTCCCCCGCCCGCTGCTCCCGCGCACGATCGGCATCGTCACCGGTGAGAGCGGCAAGGCGCGCGACGACGTGCTCGCCGGGCTGCGCCGCCGTGGCTGGGCCGGCCGCGTGGTTTGGGCCTTCGCTCCCGTGCAGGACCGCCGCGCAGCACCGGCGATCACCGCGGCGCTCCAGGATCTCGCGGCGATGCCCGAGGTTGAGACGATCATCGTCGCGCGCGGCGGCGGGTCGCTCGCCGACCTCTTCGCCTTCTGTGATGAGACCCTCTGCCGCACCGTCGCGCTGCTGCGCGTACCTGTCATCGCCAGCGTCGGCCATCACACCGACCGCACGCTGATCGACGATGTCGCCGCGGTGAGCTGCTCGACGCCGACCCACGCGGCCGAGGCGGCCGTCGGCCTCGACATCGCCGCCGCGCACACGGCACTGACGCGCTCCGGAGCCACCCTCGCCCGCCACGCGCGGATCGCCGTGGTCGATCGGGCACGGCACCTCATCGCCCTCGGACGGGTGCCGCAGGAGTACGTCGCGCGTGAGCGGCGCACGTTGCACCAGAAGCTGCGCGAGCTCCGCGCCGCCTCGGGACGCCAGACGGCGGGTGAGCGCGCGAGCACCGGTGTGCGCGCCGAGGTCCTGCGGCGCAAGGCGGTCGCCGCTGCAGGCGCCGATGCTGCGGCACGCCGGCGGACGCTGGAGGGCACCGCCCTCGCGCTCGCCGCGCATGACCCGCATCGGGTGCTCGAGCGGGGGTATGCCATGGTCACGGACGGCGCAGGCGCCGTCATCAGCACGGCGGAGCAGGCACGCACCAGCGGCCGCCTGCAGGTGGACTTCGCCGATGGATCCGTCGATGTGGAGGTCGTGGAGGACCGATGAGCGAGACTGAACGCACGTACGAGAGCGCGACCGCGCGCCTCGAGGAGATCATCCGGCGGCTCGACTCAGGCGAGGCCGGTCTGCGCGAGACGCTCGACCTCGTCAAGGAGGGTCGAGGTCTCGTCGAGTACTGCGCGGGCGAGCTCGACGCGGTCAGCCGCGGGCTCGAGGAGCTCCAGCTCGACGAGCTCGTCGCCCGCCTCGAGCAGGGCGCCCAACCGGGGGCCGACCCGGCACCGTCGACATGAGACTCTGGGAGACCCTCGCGGCGCTCCCACTGATCGTCGAGGGCTACCACCTCGAGCCCGCCGAAGCGCACGTGTCATCCGGGTTCCTGCGGCGCACGACGACGATCGTGCTCGTCGGGCGCGGCCATGAGGGCCGCGGCGAGGACGTCGACTACGACGGCGACGACCAGATCGCCCTCCAGCACGCGGGCCCCGTGCAGCCCCTCGTCGGGGCGTGGACGCTCGGGGACTTCTGCGCGCGGGTCGAGGAGCTCGATCTCTGGCCCGAGCCGCCGCGCGCTCCGGCCGCGGTCCCCTACCGCATCTGGGCGTATGAGTCGGCGGCCCTCGATCTCGCGCTGCACCAGGCGGGCATCAATCTGCAGGAGACGATCGCCCGCGAGCCGCGGCCCGTGAGCTTCGTCTGCTCGCGGCGGCTGGAGGACTGGGGTCCCGATGCCCCGCCCCCGGATGTACGCCGCGTCACCGCGCTGCTGGAGCGCTATCCGGGACTGCGGTTGAAGCTCGACCCGACCCCCGCGTGGGACGACGAGGTGATCGCCACGCTCGCCGCGACCGGAGCGGTGGACACCGTCGACCTCAAGGGGTTCTACGAGGATTCGCGCGCGGCCGGACCACCTGATCCGGAGTTCTACACGCGGATCGCCGAGGCGTTTCCCGACGCGTGGCTGGAGGATCCATGGCTCACCCCGCAGACCGACGCGACTCTCCGTGCGCATCGCCCGCGCATCACCTGGGACGCCAACATGCACAGCGTCGCCGACCTCGATGCGCTGCCGTTCGCGCCGCGCATGGTCAACGTGAAGCCCAGCCGCTTCGGTCCGCTGCGCGAGCTGTTCCACATGTACGAGACCTGTGAGGCGCGCGGCATCGCGATGTATGGCGGCGGGCAGTTCGAGCTCGGCGTCGGGCGCGGACACATCCAGCTCCTGGCGTCGCTCTTCCACCCGGACGGCCCCAACGATGTCGCTCCCATCGGCTACAACGATCCCGAGCCGTCGGACGGCCTGCCGTCGAGCCCGCTCCCCGTCGGCGCGCACCCGACCGGCATGCGCTGGGGCTGACCGCCCCCGGAATTCTTAGAAAGGTCCAAGGGACCGTTTAGGGAGCGTTCAGCATGCGGGCGGATGATGCTTCTGCGAACGCACCTCGCACTTCCTCCCAGAAGCACCGGATCGGCCCGCCGCGAGCGGGCTGATCTGCGTCTGGGGTCAGGCCGGCTCGGCAGGCGATCCGCCGCCGGCGGGCCGCGGCCGGATGCGCACCGCCTCGATGCGGTTCTCACGCACCGACTCGACGCGGATCGAGTAGCCGTCGACCTTGACGGTGTCGCCGCGCTTCGGCAGGCGACCCAGCGCCGCGAAGACGAGCCCGCCGACCGAGTTGTAGGCGTCGGTGTCGAGCGGGATGTCGATCCCGTGGTCGATCAGGTCGGTCGCCGCCACGTGACCGCGCACGAACCAGTCGCCGTCCGCGAGGCGCCGCACCGCGCCGCCGGCCGGGTCGGTCTCGTCGTCGATCTCGCCGACGACCTCCTCGACGATGTCCTCGACGGTCACGATGCCCGCGGTGCGGCCGTACTCGTCGACGACGACGGCGAGTGAGGAGCGCTCGCGCTGGAGGTCGGCCAGCAGGTCGTCGAGCGGCTTCGTCTCCGGGATGATCAGCGCCGGCTTGACGAGCCCTTCGATCGACGCCCCCGGGCCGTCGGCCATATAGCGGCGTGCGAGCGAGTTCGCATGCACGGTGCCGCGGATCCGGTCGGCGTTGTCGTCCTCGATGACGAGGAGCCGGGTGTGGCCGCTCGTCACGCACGCACGGAGCGCCGTCTCGACGTCGTCGGCGACGTCCACCGTGATCACCGCGGGCATCGGCGTCATCACGCGGCGCGCCTGCTGCTCGTGGAGGTGGAAGACGCCGGCGAGCATTCCCGCCTCGCCCTCATCGAGCTCCCCGCCGACCTTGGCCTGGGTGATCAGGAGCTTCAGGTCCTCCGCGCTGCCACCGTCGTGCACGTCGCTCGGGTCGATGCGCGCCAGCCGCAGGAGGCTGTTCGCGGCCCCGTCGAGACTGCGGATGAAGGGGCGCATCGCGAGCTCGAAGAGCCCGAGCGGGCGCGCCACGCGACGGGCCACCGACTCTGCGCGGACGATCGCGAAGATCTTCGGCACCTGCTCGCCGGCGATGACATGCACGGTCGTGACGATGATGTAGGCGAGTGCGATCGAGATCGCCGCGGCCGCCCCGTGTGAGAGCGGCCCGCCGAGCAGTGGCTCGAAGATCGTCGCGATCGCCGGCTCCCCGAGAAAGCCGATCCCGAGCGACGCGAGCGTGATGCCGAACTGGCAGGCCGAGAGATAGCGGCTGAGGTCCGCCTGCTGGGCGTACGCCCGCGCAGCGCCGCGCAGTCCCGCGTCGGCGGCCTCCTGCAGACGCGGCCGACTCGCGCGCACCAGCGAGAACTCGGCCGCGACGAAGAACCCGTTGACGAGCACGAGGATGAGGACGGCGATGAGGAGGAAGGCGGTCATGCGGGGCGGGCGGGGCGGGCGGGGCTCACGCGAGCGCGTCCAGCCGCTCAGCCAGCCCGAGGTCCAGCTCGGTGATGCCGCCCGCACTGTGCGTCGACAACGTCAGGCGCACGTGGTTCCACTCGTGGACGAGGATGTCGGGGTGATGGTCGAGCTCCTCGGCGATCTGCGCGACGCGGTTCACCAGGGCGATCGCCGCGAGGAAATCCGGGACCTGGATGTCACGCACGATCGCATCACCGGCCACCGTCCAGGGGCTGCCGGCAAGGCGCTCGGCGACGGCGGATGGGTCGAGCGGCATGCCACGATTCTACGCCCGCACCCGTAGGATCCGCGGGTGCGCATCGTCAGCCTCGTCCCGCATGCCACCGAGCTCCTCTTCGCGCTGGGCATGGGCGAGAGCGTCGTCGGGGTGAGCCACGCCTGCGACTTCCCGCCCGAGGCGCGCGACCTGCCGCAGCTCACGCGGTCGCTGCTCGCCGACGACACGGGCGCGGCGGCCGTCGACCTCGCCGTGCGCGAGCGCAGCGAGCGGGGCGAGCCGCTGTACGCCCTGGATGGCGAGCTGCTGCTCGACCTGGAGCCCGATCTCATCGTCACGCAGGCGCTGTGCGAGGTCTGCGCGGTGCGCCCCGACGATGTCGTCGCGATCGCGGGGGAGCTCGCGGAGCCCGCCCAGATCGTCGCGCTCGCGCCCAGCACACTCGGTGAGACCATGGGTGACATCCGCACGCTCGCCCAGGCCACGGGCGCCCGCGCGGAGGCCCTCGACCTCATCGCCCGCCAGCGCGAGCGCATCGATCGTGTCGAAAGCGCGCTGCGGGACGTGGAGCGCGTCGGCACCGTGGCGCTCGAGTGGCTCGACCCGGTCTTCACCGCCGGTCACTGGACGCCGCAGCTCATCGAGATGGCCGGCGGCCTCGACCTCTGCGGCTTCGCCGGAGAGCCATCGGAGCGCTCGACCTGGGAGGCCGTCGCAGCGGCGGCCCCCGAGGTCGTCCTCGTCATGCCGTGCGGCTATGGAGCAGCGCATGCCCTCGAGGAGGCCGAGCGGCATGCCGGCGAGCTGCGCGCGCTCGGTGCCCGTGCCGTCGTCGCGCTCGACGCGAACGCGACGTTCTCGCGTCCGGGACCCCGGCTCATCGACGGTCTCGAAACGCTCGCGCATGTCTTGCATCCGGACCTCACGCCGGACGCGCCGAGCACCGTCCTGCACGTCGAGCTCTAGCGCGCCGCGCTCAGAGGCCGAGCCCGCCGGCGCCGCTGCGCACGACGAGTTCCGAGCCGACGACCGCCACTGCGGCGACGACGACGCAGGCGAGCCAGCCGATCCACGGCGCGCGGCGCTCTTGCGACACGGCGATCCCGAGGCCCGCCAGCGCGCCGCCCACGAGTCCACCGATATGGCCGCCGACCGACACGTTCGGGATCACGAACCCGAGGACGAGGTTGAAGACGATGAGCATCCCGATATCCGTGTGGAGCGGATTCATCCCCCGTCGCCAGAGCATCACCGCGGCGGCCCCCATGACCCCGAAGATCGCACCGGACGCGCCGACCGTGACGGCGTTCGGGTCGAAGACCAGCGCGCCGAAGGCACCGGCGAGCAGCGCTGCGACATAGAGCGCCGCGAAGCGCCCGGAGCCAAGCTGCGGCTCGAGCTCGCGGCCGAGCAGGAACAGCAGGAACATGTTGAAGCCGATGTGCAGCAGCCCGGCATGAAGAAAGCCGTAAGTCGCGAGCCGCCACCAGTCACCGATCTCGACCGCCGGGCCCCAGAGCGCGTAGTTGCGCACCAGTGAGCCCCCGGCGCCCGTGACACCGATCCCGCCCTCAGCGAGGTAGGCGACGACGCAGGCCGCGATCATCGCGAAGGTCACGACCGGGGTCGCGCCGGCGGCGACCGACGCGGCCGTGCGGACCTTTGTCTTCTGCGCGCCGCACTCAGGGCAGCGCATGCCGACCGGCGTCGGCTGCATGCAGTCGGGGCAGATCGGACGCCCGCAGCTGGAGCACTGCACGCGCGTCTCGCGGCCCGGGTGCCGGTAACACGTCTGCGCCTCGCTCATCGCGTCAGCGCCTGGTGCGCCGGGAGATCTCATCGGCGATCGTGCGTGCGGCGTCGGCGGCGAACCGCACAGGGTCCGCGTCGCCGTCGTGCCTGCGGCCGCGCCGGCGGCGCAGCTGCACGAGCGCCAGGGCGGCGGCCGCGGTCGTGCCGACGGCCACGGCCGTCGCGGGCTTCAGCCAGGTGCGCGGGTCGTGAAGGGCGACGAGCTCCCAGGAGTCGAGGTCCTCGGCAGCGGCGGCGGTGAGCGCCTCGAGCGTCTGCTCGAGCTGGACGGCGAGGTGCTCGGGCGGCTCGATCGGCGCGAGCGCGAGTCGCAGCAGCCCCTCGACGTCTCCGGCTCCGTGATTGACGCTCATGCTCGGGCCTCCACGGTCACGCCGCCTCGGGCTGGGGCTCGCGGATGATCTGCTCGAGCTGGCGCAGCGCACGATGGATGAGGACCTTCGTGGCGCCATCCGTGCGCCCGAGCGCACGCGCGATCTCCTTGTTGTCCATCCCGAGGGCGAAGCGCATGATCAACGCCTCGCGCCGGTCGTCTGGCAGCTCCTGGACCCCGGCGAGGATCTCGCGCAGCTCCTCGCGGCCCGCGACGAGGCCCTCGGTCGTGTGCAGCGACTCGGGCTCGGCGACCGCATCGAGCGGCGTCTGCGGCTTGCGCGAGCGGTCGCGGTAGAGATTCGCCGCGAGGTTGTGGGCGATGCGGATGAGCCACGGGCGCAGCGGCCGTCCGTCGGACTCCGCGAGCGCCCGCTCGTAGTGCCTGTAGGCCTGGAGAAACGTCTGCTCCGTGAGGTCCTCGGCGTCGTGGTGATTGCCCACCCGGTAGTAGGCGTACGAATAGACGTCGCGCAGGTGATCGCGATAGAGCTCCGTGAAGCGCCGGTCGAGCTCGGGTTTGTCCACGCATCGCAGCGTACCCCTGCGCCTAGACCACTCGCGCCCCGACGATGCGCCGCGGTCGCGTCACATGTTCCGCGAATGCAGCGGCCGTGCCGTCACCTGCGACGACGCGCGCGAGCTCGTCCACGGCGGGCGACGCGATCCGTTCCCGGCGCATCGCCGCTGCGAGCAGCGGCAGCGTGTCGAGCGCCTCGGCGACCTGGCCGAGCGCCGGGCGGACATCGCCTGCGGGGACGCCGCGTGCGAGCATCTCGCCGGCCCGGCGATTGCGTCCCCCCGCGGCGACGACCGAGGCGACGAGGTCGCCGGCCCCTGCGAGCCCCGACCAGCTGCGCGGGTCGGCTCCGAGTGCAGACGCATAGGCGGCGACCTCGGAGAAGACCTTTCCTGCGGCGGAGCCCGAGGCGTTGGGGCCCGACACGGCCGCGGTCGCGGCGGCGAGGACGGCGGCGTTCTTCGCGACGCCCGCAAGGTCGACGCCCAGCACGTCGCGCGAGGTCTCGACGTCGAACCGCGCGTCGGCGAAGGCGCGGCGCAGCTGCGCGAGGATCTGCACGTCGGCCGACGCGAGCACGATCGATGCGCCGTGGGTCAGCGCGTCGGCAGCGTGGGCGGGGCCGCCGAGGCAGCTCACGGGGCGCCCGCTCGCGCGTGCTGCGCAGAAGGCGGTCGGCAGCTCGCCGCCCGGGGCGACGAGGCCCTTGGACATGACGAGGAGGCTTGAACGCTCGGTGAGCCGGTCCCCGATCTCGGCCATCACGCCCGGCAGCGCGCTCGCCGGGACCGCGAGGCAGACGAGGTCGACCCCCGACGGGTCGATCTCATGCGCGCGCTGCACCTCAACGCCCGGCGGGAGCTCGACGCCCGGCAGATACTGGCGGTTCTCCCGCGCTTCTGCGAGCACACGCGCCTGGTCGGCCGTGCGGCATCCGAGCTCGACGGCGATGCCGGAGCGCGCAAGCGCGACCGCGAGGCTCGTGCCCCACGACCCGGCGCCGATGACCGCGATGCGCCGCAGCGGGGCGATCCCGCCGTAGGCCTCCCACTGCAGCTCGACACATGGCCAGACGCGATCGGTGACCGTCTTGGCGAGCCCGGGTGACGGGGTGTCGGTCTGCGGGAACGTCAGCGGGCTGCCGAAGCGCACGCGGACCTTGTGCGGGCGGATCTTCCAGCCGGTGCGGATGTCGTCGGTGCCGTGGACGGCGATCGGGACGATCGGAACGCCGCACTCGAGCGCGAGCCGGCCCATCCCCCGCCGCGGGTGGCCGAGCGGACCAGGGCGCACGCGCGTGCCCTCGGGAAAGATCATCACGCAGTCGCCGCGCGCCAGGATGGCCTTGGCGGTGTCCATCGATGCCGCGTCGCCGCTGCCGCGATCGATGGGGAATGCGCCGACGGCGTTGAGGAACCAGGCCTGCAGCCGGCTCTTGCGGAAGAGCTCGCGCTTGGCCACGAAGTACACCGGCCGGCGCTGCGACGCAGCGATCACGAAGGGGTCGAGGAAGGACCGGTGATTCGGCGCAAAGATCACGCCACCGGTCTTCGGGAGGTGCTCGCGACCGTCCGCGTGCAGCCGGAAGTAGACCTTGAAGAAGGGGATCAGCGCGGCACGGGCAAGGCGGTAGACGACGGGGTTGACGCCACGTTCGCCGGCGCGGCGCAGAAG
The DNA here is from genome assembly GCA_009699245.1 of Actinomycetota bacterium. GTDB lineage: Bacteria > Actinomycetota > Thermoleophilia > Solirubrobacterales > Solirubrobacteraceae > F1-60-MAGs163. Next base: position 93,751 of record WLOQ01000007.1, on the reverse strand, counting down.
TTCGGCCTTGTCCATGTCTGCCGATACCGCCGGCCCCGCCTGCGGTTACACGTTGCGGGGTAGTCTGCGGGCATGCCCATCGCACTCGATCGCACCCTCCGCGGCGCCCTCGCCGGAGCGGCCGCAGCCGGCGTCTGGGCCGCGCAGCAACCGCTCGACATGAAGCGGTTCGGCGTGGCGTACGACGACACGGAACTCCTCGGGAAGGCGGTCACCCGCGGACGCTCCTGGCCCCTCGTCGGCACCGCGATGCACCTGGCCAACGGGGCCCTGTTCGGCGCCGTCTACGCCAACGTCGCGCCGCGGATTCCCGGCCCCGCATGGCTGCGCGGTCCGGCCGCGGGCATGGCGGAGCACCTGCTGACGTGGCCGAGCACCGCCGCCGTCGCGAAGCTGCATCCTGCGGGCGACGAGTTCCCCCAGCTGTGGGGCAGCCGCGCGGCCTTCGCGCAGGCCACCTGGCGCCATCTGCTCTTCGGCGCGGTGCTCGGCGGACTCGAGCGCGCGCTCAATGGCCCGGCGCCGGTGGCCGCGCCCGTCGTGCACGACGACGTCGAGGCGGCTGGCATCGCGGTCGCCGTCTCGCTCAACGGCCACGGTGACCCCTCGCAGATCTCGGACGCCGAGCACGCGTAGGACGGACCGCCGGGCCGCAACTTCAGGGCCGCTGGAGGGTTGAACTGGGTCGACGCCGTCCATCACAGGAGAGGCCCATGAACAAGCCCAGTCCCACGCAGCAGAAGGCCGACGACCGGCGCAGCGAGAAGCTCGCCGAGATCGAGGCGCAGATCCGTGACGGTCGCCTCAAGGTCCGCCGCGCAAGTCGCCGCGAGCTCGCGGCGCTGCGCGAGGCGAGCGACCGCAAGGCGCACCAGGCGCCGCGGTCAGCATCCGCCGTCGCACCGCCCGACGATCGCTGAGCCTTCCGGGAAGGTCCGCGCGGGACGCGCGGCACACCCCTGCGCGCTAGCGTGCGCGTGCCCGCGCCGGAGTAGCTCAGCTGGTAGAGCAACCGCCTTGTAAGCGGTAGGTCAGGGGTTCGAGTCCCCTCTCCGGCTTACCGCGGCACGGCGCGCAGGCGCGCGACCGGGCGGGCAGCCCGGCCACGCGCACTCCGTCGGGCGTCAGCCCGTGAACTTCGGCGTCGTCGCCTTCTTGCGCAGCGTGAAGTTCACCGTCAGCGCGTCGTTGACGGCGATGTTCGCCGTCTTCGACGCCGGGCTCGCGGTGGTGCCCTTGGGCGCCGTGATCTTCACCTTGTAGCCGTTGGTGGCGGCGATGCCCGGGAAGACGTAGAGGCCGCCGGCCGCGGTCTTCGTGGTGGCGAGGGCCTTAGAGGACCCGGGCCCGTAGAGCTTCACCGTGACGCCCTTGACGCCGCGCCCGGCCTTCGTGACCTTGCCGGCGACGTTGTTGAGGAGCGCCGCCGCCCAGAGGCGGAAGGAGCTCCTGCCCGTCTCGCCGTCAGCGCGTCGGAAGACGATCTTCAGCTCGCGGATCTTGGTGCTGGGCCGCAGCCATGCCGTTGCACCGTCAGAGGTGGCCATCGTGCCCTTGGCGGTGCCGCTCTTGCTGCCGGCGGTCCACGTCGGGACGTCGAACGTCGTGACGCTGCCGCTCGCCGACGCGCTGGGGATGCGGTACGTCACGACAGCGCAGTTGGTCGGAATATCCGCGGTGACGTTGCAGAAGTTGAAGCCCACCGGATCGGCGCTGCCCTGGAGCTGCGCGCCGGTCAGCGTGGTCGACCCGTTCTTCCCGGTGAAGACGGCCTCATCGACATCGAGGTCGCCGACGGCGATCCCGAGCACGCCTGCGGGGACGGGCGACGCGAAGGTGATCGTGGTCGTGACGGACTCGTCGGCCGCAGAGGCCTCGATGTACTGGAAGGGCTGCGCCGGACCGCTCGCGCCGAAGATCGCGCCGAACGGCGTCTCCGTCCCGAACCAGTCGCCACCGGTGCTGGCGTTGAGCAGCTCGCTCGTGGCATCCGCGTTCGCAACGGGCTTCGTGATCGTGAAGGTCGCATCGGGCATCCCGGTGATGCCGAACGTGATCGTGCCGGTGTGGGTCTGCGCCGCCGAGTCGGCGGGCGTAATCGTCCAGGAGGGATAGATGCCGGTCGGCTTCGCGACGGCGGTGGAGGTGAGGGAGCCGGCCGCCACGAGGGCGACGGCGAGGGCTAGTGCTGCGCGGATTCGGTACATGACGCGCGGCATAATCGTCGGAGCGGGTGTTACACCGCCGCCCTGCTCAGAGGAAGCGGCGGCGATAGGCCGAGACCCAGTCACGCGCCTCCTTGAGCTGCGCCTGACGGAGTGTGAGCCGGCCGGCGCAGACCTCGTCGTGCAGGCGGTTCTCGAGGCGGTCCTTCTGCTTGGCGCCGAAATACCGGGAGGCGGCCTGCGGCCAGAGATTGGCCATCGAGTTCGTGCCCCCCAGCTCGAGGCTGACAAGGTGATCGAGCTGGCCGTTGGTGCCGTCGAACCCGGTCGACATCCCATACATGGCGTACACCCGGCGCTTGACGGCCGCCGGGACGTTGCGCACCTGCCGGGCGTACCCGGACGTGCAGATGCGCCGCTTCGTGGCGCCATCGAACCGCGTCCCGGGCGTGCAGTCACCGTCCGGCAGCGGCCCGCGAACGCGGCAGTTGTAGCGCCGACGCCACGGCGCGAGCCGGATCGTCTTCCCGAGCCCGAGGATCTGCGGCTTCGTCGGCGCCGTGGGACCTGTCGGCGACGTCCCGGCTGCGTCCTTGGAACACGGACACGGCAGGCTCTCGCAGTAGACCCCGTCTCCGTCGCCATCGTGCGTGTTCGCCGCGCGCTGGGCGGCGGTCTGGTTCGGGTAGTCGGAGCAGGTCGCGGCGGCCGCGGGCGACCCACCGCATGCCGCAAGGAGCAGCAGCGCGAGTCCCACGGTCAGCGGGGCGATTCTGGAGAGCATCATCGGACTACGAAGATATGTCGCAATTCGGACGCTGATGCGCCGGCACCCCACCCAGTGAGGTCACATTCTGCGTGTCTGGGGGTACAGTCAAGAGGCGATGATCCGCGGGTTCGAGGCCACCGTCGCACGCGTCAAACCCCGAATGCGCGGGGTGATCCACGAGTACGCCTTCTTCGCGGCGCTCATCCTCGGTGGGCTGCTCGTCTGGCGGGCCGGCAGCGGCCGCGAACTCACAGCGGCAGCGATCTACGCCGCGGGAATCTGCGGGCTCTTCGGCGTCAGCGCCTTGTACCACCGGGTCACGTGGCGACCGCGCGCCCGCGCGTGGATGCGGCGCCTCGATCACTCGATGATCTTCGTCTTCATCGCCGCGTCGACGACGCCCTTCGCGCTGCTCGTGGTCGATGGGCGCCTCGCGACGACCGTGCTGTGCATCGTCTGGGGCGGCGCGGCTGCGGGCGTTGTCCTCTCGCTGCTCTGGGTCGGCGCGCCGCGCTGGCTCAACGTGATCGTCTACGTGCTGATCGGCGGCGCGGGATTCGTCATGGTCCCCGACATCTTCGAGGCGCTCGGCTGGCTCCCGGTGCTCGGCATCGCTGCGGGCGGCGCGCTTTACGCGTCAGGCGCGGTCATCTATGCGGTACGGCGACCGGACCCCGCCCCCGAGGTCTTCGGGTACCACGAGCTCTTCCACTCGCTCGTCACCGGCGCGGCCGCGGCGCACTACGCCGTGATCGCCTTCGCGGTCCTGCCCTTCGTCACCTAGCGGCGGACGGTGAGGGTGAAGGTCATCCCGTCGCTCTCGTGGAACGTGCAGATGAACTTGTAGACCCCCGGCTTCGCGAGCTTGCGCAGCGTGCGGTTGGTGAACTCAAAGCCGGCGGCCGACGGGTCCGACGTGAAGCCCTTGACGCCCTTCGGCCCCTTGACGAGGCGCACGTCGTGGACATCCGCCACGGTGTCACCCCACACGAAGGTGACGGCCGAATTGCGATTGACCGTGAGCTTGCCGGCCGGCGACCTGGCGGCCTTGTAGTAGTTGTCGAAGACGCCGACCCGGACCTTCTGCGGCTTACGCGACGCCGCGCCGGCGCCCGCAGCCGCGCCGCCCACAAGGGCGGCGCAGGCCACGAGTGCCGCGACGGCGCGGGTGCGACCGAGCCGCACGTCTATCGGGCCCCGATCGCGGTGGTCCAATGCTCCATCGGCAAGAGCCCGTCGACCGGCTGCTGCGTGCCCTTGATCCAGGCCGCCTCGGCGAGCGCCGGGTTCTTATCGACGCCGATCATCGCGATGGCCCACCCGAAGGCCTCGTCCTGGGCCGCCTTGTTGTAGGTGTTGGTCCCGGTGAATGGGCACGAGGCGAATGTCCCGCGGTCGACGGGGAGCGTCGTGGACGCCCCGGTTCCGTCCACACAGTTATCGATGCCCGAGCCGTCGTAGAAGATGTCGCGGCCGTTCGGGTTCTTCCCGGAGTTCCCGTAGCGGTTGGCGCGAATCTGATTGCCGATGAGGTCCACGGCGTCCTTCTGGTTGAGCAGGATCTGCGGCAGCATGCCCACGCCGAGGAGGTAGTTGCCGTACACGCGGTTGTTCTCCACGATCGTGCGGCGGCCGCCGAAGAGCAGGATGCCCACGCCGATCGGATACGGAACGCCGGTCGCCGCGCCGCGCACCTGGAACGGCGCCCCCGCGTAGTAGTTCCAGTTGTTGAAGTAGACGTCGTTATCGGAGATGACGTTGTCCTCCGGCGGCGCGTACTTCTCGGAGTCGAGCGCGTTCGGGACGATGCCGAGGCCGTTGTTGAACCAGCGGCTCTTCGTGATCGTCACGTAGCGGCTGTTCGTGCCGGAGTATCCGAGGACGTTGCCGTACGAGGTGACGTTGCGGATCAGCGTGCGCTTCGGCTTGACCTGCGGCGGCGTCTGCCCGACGTAGAAGCCGGAGTCGCTGTTCCACGCGGCGGTCGCGTTCGTGATCGAGCCGCCGACCGAGTTGAAGGCGTAGACGCCGTAGACGCCGCAGCGCTTGGCGACGACGTTCGTGATCGTGTACCCGTTGACGTTCACCGCGAAGATGCCGTTGGACCCGTAGTCCTGCGCGGTGATGCCGTTGATCAAGACCCCGTCGGCGCCGTTGACGACGATGCCGTTGCTCGGCACGGTGAGCGGCTTCGACCGCAGCCCGCTGAGCACGACGCGCCTGGGCTTGCGCGGATCGCCGATGATCTTCAGGAAGCGCTTCTTCGCGCCCTTGACCACGACGCGCTCGCGATAGATCCCGGCGCGCACCCGGATCGTGTCACCCGCACGCGAGGCGTTGACCGCGCGCTGAATGGTCGTGTATTTGCAGCCCTTGGTGCAGACCGTGAGCGTCCTGAACGGACCCTTGGGCTTCGAGGAAGGAACGAGCGGGTTCTTCGGCGCCGGGTAGTCCACGGCCTGTGCGACGCCGCCGAGCGCGAGACTGCTGACGGCGGCGATCACCGCCGCCAAGGCGACGGTGCGGATGCGTGCGGTCATGCGAATGCTTCTCTGATGGGTGGCCCGGCGGATCATGGTGCGACGAGATACCACCCCGCCATTCCCGCGTCCATATGCGAGAAGACGTGGCAGTGGTAGAGCCAGCGTCCCGGATTGTCCTCCGTGAAGCGGGCCGTGATGGTTTCATTCGGGCCCACCGATGGTGTGTCGGTGATCGGCCCGATTCCCTCCTGCAGCCAGCGATGGCCGTGGATGTGGAAGTCGTGGAAGTTGTTGTCCATCCCGATCGCATGGATCGCGACGTCCTGTCCGACGCGTGCGCGGATCGTCGGTGTGTTGCCCGCGTAAGCGCGTCCATTGATGCACTGGAAGGCCCGCTCGAGCCCTGTCGTCGGCGGCAGCAGCTGATGCAGGAACAGCACCTGCTGGACGTCCGGCCGCCGGGCACCCTTCGCGTGGACGATGATCGCCCCGAAGAGCCCGCGCATCGTGTTCATCGTGTGGTTGGGGCCGTGGTCGTGGTACGGCCAGACGCCGACTGAGTCCGGGCGCGCCTCGAAGGCGTAGGTGAACTCCTCACCGCGGGCGATGAAGCCGCCAGCCCGCGTGAAGTCCCCCATGTAGGCGCCGTCGTACTCCGGCGTGTAGCGCACGCCATGCGGGTGGAGCGTGATCGCCTGCTCGAAGCGGGCGGAGAGCCCGTTGCGTACGTGCACCTTGAGCACATCACCAACCTCGCATTCGAGTGTCGGTCCGGGAATCGCCGCCGGGCCGGCCGGGCCGGCGAACCCGGCGGTCATCGGCTGGTAGACGAAGGCGCGGAAGACGCTCCGGCCCCGGATCGGCATTCCGTGCCACTGGTCGCGTCGCGGGCGCGACGGGACGATGTCCCAGAGCGCATCGGTGACCTCGAGCCAGTACTCGCGGACCTTCCCGCCCGGCGCAGGCGTGGGCGTCGTGAACGTCAGTCGATCGACCGGGTCCGTCCCGGGGGCGGCTCCGGCCCCGACCAGCGACGCCGGCCGCGGGACCCGCGCGGCTGCCGCATCGGCTTTCGCGACATCCCCGCGCTCGGAGATCGAGACGCGCTCGCCGCCGATCGTGCAGAGGAACGCACCGGCTCCGACAGCGAGGAAGCTGCGACGTCCGACGAGCCCGGCGGCTTCCGAGGCCTGGTCCTCATCGTTCATGAGCGCCGACCCTACCCGGCCGTGCACCCGTGCCGCAGCACCTGCGCGACGCAGCGCCCCGCCGATGTTCGGGGCGCGGCGACGCTAGTTCAGGATGTTGCGAGAGTTCAGATGCACGCCGACCTTGCGCTTGACGCGCTGGAGGGCGTTGTCGACGGTCTTCGTGTCGCAGCCGAGCAGCTCGCCGATGCCCTCGTAGGAGCGTCCGTCGAGGTACAGCGAGAGGACACGCGACTCGAGCTCGGAGAGGCTCGTCGACAGGCAGCCCACGAGCGAGCGCAGTTCCTCCGAGGAGATGACCTGGTTCGCCGGGTCGTAAATCGGGGAACCGGGGATCACCTCTTCGAGCGTCGGCTCGCCATCGAGGGCCCCTGCCGGCGTCGATGCGAACGAGAGGTACTGGTTCAACGGCGTGTGCTTGTTGCGCGTTGCCGTCTTGACCGCCGTGATGATCTGCCGCGTGATGCAGAGCTCGGCGAAGTTGCGGAAGCTCGACTCGCGATCGGTGCGGTAGTCGCGGATCGCCTTGTAAAGGCCGACGAGGCCCTCCTGGATGAGGTCCTCGCTGTCCCCCCCGGCGAGGAAGTACGACGAGGCCTTCAGGCGCACGAAGCCGTAGTACCGACGCACGAGACGGTCGTACGCCGTCGGATCCCCCTGCTTGGCGAGGGCGATGAGGTAGCCATCCTCAACCTGAAGTTGACCCTGAGACGATGCGGAAAGACGAGCCACGAGTACAGACCTCCTCCCCATTTACAGGGGAAAGTTTGGTCGAACTCAGTGGCGCACTCCTCCCGAGGCGCCAACTGCGAACGCAGAAAGATAGATTTCTCGACCTGAGGTCGACCCTCAGGACTCGCGGTTTATCGCACAGTTATGGAGCCCTGTCAAGACCGGCGCTGCAAGATTCCATACAGAAGTGCAGCTGCCGCGGCGCTGACGTTCAGCGAATCGAGCTTGCCGTGCAGCGGCAGGCGCACGAGCTGATCGCACGAGTCCGCGACCCGCGGTCGCAGGCCGCTCCCCTCCGCGCCCATCACGAGCACGACCCCGCCGCGCCAGTCGGGCTCGAGGTAGTCGACCGAGGCGTCGCCGGCGGCGGCGCCGTAGCACCAGGCGCCGGCGGTCTTGGCCTCCCCGAGGAAATCCGCGAGGTTGCGCACCCGCGCGATCGGCAGCCACTCGACGGCGCCCGCCGAGGCCTTGCACACGGCGGGCGTGACCTCTGCGGCGCGGCGCTCGGGAATCACGACGCCGGTGGCGCCGACGCCTTCAGCCGTGCGACAGATCGCCCCGAGGTTCTGCGGATCCTGGATCTCATCGAGGGCGACGATCAGCGGGTTCGGACGGGCGAGGAGCTCGGCGTGGCCCACGTAGTGGTAGGCGTCGGCCCGGGCACAGACGCCCTGGTGGCCGTCCGACTCGCAGATGCGCGCGATCTCCTCACCGGTGGCGACGGTCACCCGGGGCGCCCCGGGGCCGCTGAGCCACGGCTCACGGGCCGCGCCGCTCGTGGCCCACAGTTCGTGGACGCGCCGGCGTCCGGCGCGCAGCAGCTCGTGGACCGCATTGCGCCCGTAGACGATCATGCGCGCACGAGGGACGGGCCGTCGGCGGAATCGCGCACCTGCCAGCCGAGCGCTGTGAGCTCGTCGCGCAGGCGGTCGGCCTCGGGCCAGTCGCGCGCCGCGCGCGCGACCTCGCGGGCCTCCATCAGCGCCACTGCGGCCTCGGGGGCGTCATCCTGCGCATCGAGCAGCGTCTCGAGGCCGAGGAGCCAGAGCATCAGGCGCAGGTCGGCGTCGCCGACCTCCTCGCGCCTGTTCGCCTCAGCCACCCACTCGTAGAGCGCCGCGAGCGCCCGCGGTGTGTGGAAGTCATCGGCGAGCGCGTCGAGGAAGTGCTCACGCAGCGGCGCGAGGTCCTCTGGGGATGCGCCCGGCACGAGCCGCCTCCCCGCCTCGCGGATGCGCCGGGCGCTCGCCTCGGCCGCGGCGAGGGTCTCGTCGGAGAACCGCAGCGGCTGGTGGTAGTGCCCCGTGGAGAAGAAGAGAACGACCGTGTCGCGCCCCCAGCGGTCGAGCACGTCGGCGAGCAGCGCGATGTTGCCGACGCTCTTGGCCATCTTCTCCTCGCCCATCTGGAGCATCCCGTTGTGCATCCAGATGTTCGCGAGCTCGCTCCCACGCGCCATGCGTGTCTGGGCGGCCTCGTTCTCATGGTGCGGGAAGACGAGGTCGTTCCCGCCGCCGTGGATGTCCAGCCCCACGCCGAGGAGCTCCTCGGCCATGGCCGAGCACTCGATGTGCCAGCCGGGTCGGCCACGGCCCCAGGGCGCCTCCCAGGCGGTGTCCTCGCCCTCCTTCCACGCCTTCCAGAGGGCGAAGTCGAGCGGGTCCTCCTTGCGTGCAGCACCCTCAACGCCCTCGCCCTGGTCCATCTCATCGACCGCGCGGTGCGCGAGGCAGCCGTAATCGCTGTCGCTGCGCACGCGGAAGTACACGTCGCCGTCGACCGCGTATGCGCTGCCGTTCTCGATCAGCGCGGCGATCATCCCGATGATCGGCCCGATCGTCGCGCTTGCAAGGGGCTCATGGTCGGGGCGCCCGAGGCCGAGGCCATCCGTGTCGGCGATGTACGCAGCGGCCATCTCCTGCGCCAGCTGCTCGCTCGGGATGCCGAGCGGCCGCGCGGCGTCGTAGATCTTGTCGTTGACGTCCGTGATGTTCGCCACGAAGGTCACGGCGTACCCCTCGTGCTCGAGGAACCGCTTGAGCAGCGAGTAGACGACGAAGGGGCGCGCGTTCCCGATGTGGATGCGGTTGTAGACCGTCGGACCGCAGGCGTAGATCGCGACCCGGCCCGGATCGCGCGGCTCGAGCGGGACGATGCCGCCGCGGCGGGTGTCGTGCAGGCGGATGGCGCGCATCGCCCGGAGGGTACGCGAGTGCGGCGGCGCGGCGGCGGCTAGGCGGCGCTGATCGTCGCGATCGCGAGCGCGCCGATGCCCTCGCCGCGCCCGACGAAGCCCATGCGCTCGCCGGTCGTCGCCTTGACGTTGACCTGCGTGTGCGCGATGCCGCAGGCGGCGGCGAGCCGATCGCGCATCTCGTGCTTGCGCGCGCCGAGCTTCGGGATCTCCAGCAGGACCGTCGCGTCGATGTTCCCCACCGCGAACCCGGCGGCGCGTACGAGCGTGACACTCGCCTCGAGCAGCGCAATCGAATCGGCGCCGCGCCAGCGCTCGTCCGTGTCGGGGAAATGCGTCCCGATGTCATCAAGGCCTGCAGCGCCGAGCAGCGCGTCGATCACGGCGTGCGTGAGCACGTCGGCGTCGGAGTGCCCGGCCAGTCCGAGGCCCTCTGGATGCTCGATCTCCACGCCGCCCAGGATCAGCGGGCGGCCCGCCTCGAGCCGATGCGTGTCCCAGCCGATCCCGGTGCGCACGCCGCTCATGAGGGACCGATCGGCTCCAGGCGCCGCTCGCGCCCCTCGAAGACGGCGAGCTCGGTGACGCCGCACTCGGCGAGCACCGCGAGCGCCTGGTCGTAGCCGTACCCGAGGATGTCGGGCGTGTGCGCGTCGCTCGACAGGCTCACCGGGCAGCCCGCGTCGAGGCACATCTCCAGGAAGGCGGTCGAGGGATAGAGCTCGCCGACGGGCTTGCGCAGCCCTGCGGTCGAGAGCTCGATGGCCACGCCCGACTCGGCGATCCCGTCCATCGCGAGCTCGTAGAAGCGGCGCAGGTCACCCTCCGGCATCGGGCGGGTGCTGCCCCAATGCTTGACGAGGTCGGGATGGGCGAGCACGTCGAAGAGCCCAGTGCGCGCTGCCTCGCCGAGCCAGGTGAAGTACGTCGTCCAGACCTTCTCGACCCCCACCCCCATGCCCCAGATGTCGTAGTCCGGGTGGTCGAGGGCGCCCTGCCCGACGAAGTGGATGGAGCCGATGACGTAGTCCCAGTCGCGACGCTCGAGGAAGCTCTCGAGCCGGTCCTCGCGGCCGGGGATGTAGTCGGCTTCGATCCCCAGGCGCAGGTCCGTCTGACCGCGCACGAAGCTGCAGTAGGCGTCGACGTCGTCGAACGCCCATGCCTGCCAGAGCGGGGCGTCCCAGATCTCAAGCGCCTCGGTGAAGCGGTAGATGTGCTCGCTGACTCCCAGCTCGGCGATGCCGCGGCCTGCGGCCGCCTCGCGGTAGCGCTCCGCGTTCTCGGCGGTGAAGAACTCGGCGGCGTCGCTGCCGGGGCCGTCGGGGCGCAGATGGACGTGGTAGTCGGTCAGCACGGGCGTTGATTCAAGCACTCAGGCCCGTCGCTGCAGGATCAGGGCGGCGAGTTCGAGATCCCGCGGGGTCGTGATCTTCAGGTTCTCGCCTGAGGCCTCGACGATCCGCACGCGGCCGCCGTCGCGCTCGACGAGCATGGCGTCGTCGGTCGCCGCCGCCAGCTCAGCGTCGCTGTGGGCGAGCGCGCGCTCGAGCGCCGCGCGCCGGAACACCTGCGGCGTCTGGACGGCCCAGAGGGTGGAACGGTCGAGCGTCGCTTCGACCGCCAGTCCAGCTCCCGCCCGCTTGATGGTGTCGGTGACCGGGGCGGCGGCGACGGCGGCGTCCCAACCTCCATCCTCGTCGAGCGCCGCGATGCAGCGCGCGGCGAGTGCCGGCGTCAGCAGCGGGCGCGCCGCGTCGTGGACGAGCACGACGTCCGCCTCACCTGCCGCGGCGAGCGCCGCGCGGACGGAGTGCGAGCGCTCGGCGCCACCGGCGACGGCCAGACAGCCGTCCGGAGCGGCGTCCAGATGCGACGCAGGCAGGGCGACGACGATCCGGTCGATCGCCGGGACGGCGCGCAGCGCCGCGACGCTCCAGTCCATCAGGGAACGGCCGCCCAGCGTGACGAGCGCCTTCGGGCCGTCGGACCCGAGCCGCTCACCACGTCCGGCGGCCACGACGAGCGCGACCGCCATGGACGCAGCTGCGCTCAGACCTCGACCTTGGCGCCCGCCGACTCGGCGAGCAGGTTGTCGAGATGCTCCTCGGCCTCGGTCTCATCCATCTCCAGCGCGTACATCAGCTCGGAGGCGAGGACCTTCTTGGCCCGGACGAACATCTGCTTCTCACCGGTCGAGAGCCCCTTCTGGTGCTCACGGATGGCGAGGTTGCGGACCACTTCGGCCAGCTCGTAGATGTCGCCGGTCTTGATCTTGTCGCGGTTGTGCTTGAAGCGCCGGTTCCAGTTCTTCGGCATCTCCGAGATGTCGTCCTGGAGCACCGCCAGCACCTTCTCGACGGTCTCCTCGTCGATGACGCGGCGCAGACCGACCTGCGTCGCCGTATCCGACGGCACCATCACGGTCATGTTGTTGTGCAGGATCTTGATCGTGAGATAGATCCGCTCCTGCCCGAGCATGACCTTCGATTCCTTCGTGAGCACCTTGCCGGCCCCGTGGTGTGGGTACACCACGCTGTCACCGCACTCGAACTCGATGTGCTCGATGACCCGGACTTCGAGGTCCTCCAGGTTGAGGTCGTCCTTCTCCTCGGAAATGGTCTCCTCCTTCGTCATCGGCTGCGCCTGAGGGCGTCGGCCGCTCCTTCTGCACGTGTGTTGATCACGTCTGCAGGTACCGATCCACGAGGTTGATCTCCTGGAGTCGGCGCAGGCCCTCGCGAATGTCCTTCGCGCGGAGCTCACCCACCCCCTCGATCCCCTCGAGTTCGCCATCGCCGGCGGCCAGGAGCTGGTCGAGCCCCCCGATCGCCTGGACGATGCTCGCCACCGCGATCTTCGGCAGTCGCGGAATGCGGCCGAGGACGCGGTAGCCCCGCGGCGAGACGGGGTAGTCGAGCGTGTTGAGCTTGCGGTCGTAGCCGAGCATCTCGGCGAGCCGACCAAAGTCGAGCAGGTCCTGGTGCGGCAGTCGGCCGAGCAGGTCGAGCGCCTGGGCGAACGCCTCCTCACCGTCGACGACGAGGTAGTCGCGCACGAGCGCGGCCTTGTCTGCGGCGGTCCCGACCATCGTCTCCTCGAGCTGCATCTCGATCAGGCGACCCTCGGTGCCGAGCTCGACGATGTAGCGCTCGATCTCGACCGCCATGCGGGTGACGAGCTCAGACCGCTGAAGCACCGTGAGGACGTCGTGGAGCGTGGCGCCGCCCTCGAACTCGAGCGCCGTGAGCCGTGTCGAGACCTGGTCGAGTCGCGCGCGGTACTTGTCGAGCGTCGCGAGCGCCTGGTTCGCCTTGGCGAGGACGGTCGGAATGTCCTCGAGGATGTACTTCGCGCCGTCGACGTAGAGCGAGACGACGTCGCGACGGGCGGAGACCGCGATCACGAGCGCATCGGTCTGCTTGCTGACGCGCTCGGCCGTGCGGTGCCGGGTTCCGGTCTCGAGCGACAGGATCGTCGGGTCCGGCATCAGCTGGACGTTGCACATCGACAGCTTCGTCGCGTTCGCGCTCAGGCAGATCGCGCCGTCCATTTTTGCGACTTGATACAGAAATGCCGGCGAATAATCGATATCTAGCTTGATGCCGCCGGAGTAGAGGAAGCTCAGCTCGTCCGTGTCGCCGATGATGATCAGCGCTCCGGTGCGGGCGCGCAGGATGCTGTCGATGCCCTCGCGCAGTGCCGTCCCCGGCGCGACCATCTCCAGAGACTTGACGAGGCGAGGTTCCTGACGACCTTCAAGGTCGTGTGATTCATCCCCGCTACGTTGCGCCATCACGGAGGACTTTACCAGAGCTTGAGGGTTTGCGGGACGGCCGTCCGCTTCCTGAAACCGGTGTGTCAGGCTGCGCGTCGGGCGCCCGAGGCCCGTCCGAGCGCTGCCGTGAGCGCCGCGCGCAGCGTCGGCGCGACATCCGGCGAGATCACGATGCCCAGGCCGAACTTCGCGGCCTCGTCGGTGCGGCGATCGTGGTGGGCCACGGTGCGCAGCTCCCCCGTCAGGCCGATCTCCCCGAAGGCGCACGCCGGCACCCGCGCATCCTCCCCGCCGAGCGGCACGCCGCGCGCCGCGCTCGCCACCGCCAGGGCGATCGCGAGGTCGGCGCCGGGCTCGTCGACCCGCACGCCGCCGACGACGTTGACGAAGACGTCGGCGGTGCCCGTGCCCACGCCCGCGTGCCGTGCGAGGACGGCGAGGACGAGCGCGAGGCGGTTGCGATCGATCCCGGCGCAGACGCGCCGGGGCGGGACGAGCTCGCTCGGCGATACGAGCGCCTGCACCTCGACGAGGAGCGGGCGCGACCCCTCCATAGCCGCGAGGACGACGCTGCCGGGCGCGCGCGTGGCCTCAGCGACGAAGCGGGCGCTCGCGTCGAGGACCTCGACGAGTCCCCCGTCGCGCATCTCGAAGACACCGACGTCATTGGTCGAGCCGAAGCGGTTCTTGAGCGCGCGCAGCGTGCGGTACGTGCGCTCCTTCTCGCCCTCGAACTGCAGGACGCAGTCGACGAGGTGCTCGAGGACCCGCGGGCCCGCCAAGGCGCCGTCCTTCGTCACGTGGCCGACGAGGATCACGGCGGTGTCGTTGCGCTTGGCGACCTCCATGATCCGCCCGGCGACCTCGCGCACCTGACCGACGGTGCCGGCGGCTCCCGTGAGGTCGCCCGCTGCGAGCGTCTGGACGGAGTCGACGACGCAGACCTCGGGCCGCTCCGCCTCCATGGTCGCGAGGACGGTGGCGAGGTCGGTCTCGGCGAGCATCGGGATGTCGAGGGCGCCCGGAGCCGAGCCCGCCTCGAGCCGCTCGGCGCGCAGCCGGATCTGGGCGGCCGACTCCTCACCCGAGATGTAGAGCGTGCGCCTCCCGGCGCCCTGGAGCAGTCCGAGCGCCATCGTCGTGAGCGTGGACTTTCCGATGCCCGGCGACCCGCCGAGCAGGACGAGCGACCCGGGCACGATCCCCCCGCCCAGCAGGCGATCGAGCTCGCCGATCCCGGTCGGGATCCGCGGCGCCTGATCGGCCGCGAGGTCGCGCAGACGCACCGGTGTGCCGGCGGCGCCGGCGGCGCGCAGGCCGCGCCCACGTCCAGCGGGTTCAGGCGCCCGCTCTTCGACGAGCGTGTTCCACGCCCTGCAGCCGGGGCACTGACCGTGCCACTTGGCCTCCTGGTGACCGCACTGCGAGCAGATGTGGACGGTCGCTGGGCGGGCCATGGCTCGCCGAGCCTAGGGGGCGCCCCGGTCGGGTCCGCCCCCTGGCACGGCGGTGAAGCTCAGCCCTCGTGGTCGGCCGCGGTGTCGTCCGGGGACGACTGCTCGTCCTCGGGCGCATCCTCGGGCGCCCCGACGACCGCCGGAACCTTCTCCGGCTGAATGATCGAGAGGACGACGTCCTTCTCCTCACCCTCCGGCGTCATGCCGACGAGCACCGTGCCCCCGGGCGTGAGCTCCGAGCGCAGGACGAAGTCGGCGAGTGGGTCCTCGATGTAACGCTGGATCGCGCGGCGCAGCGGCCGTGCACCCATCCCCGGATCCCACCCCTTCTCGACGAGGAAGTCCTTGGCCTCCTCGGTGAGATCGAGCTGGAGCTCGCGGTCGGCGAGCGACGCGCGGATGCGCTGCAGCAGGAGCTCGACGATGATCCTGATCTCGTCCTTCTGGAGCTTGTGGAAGACGAGGACGTCGTCGATGCGGTTGAGGAACTCAGGCCGGAAGACCTTCTTGAGCTCGCCCATGATCCGGGCCTTCATGTCGTCATAGGTGATGCCCGTCTCGTCGTCGCTGATGGCGAAGCCGAGCGGCGTGTTACGGGCGATCTCCTGCGCTCCGATGTTCGACGTCATGATCACGATCGCGTGACGGAAGTCGACGGTGCGGCCCTGCGAATCGGTGAGCCGACCGTCCTCCAGGATCTGGAGGAGGATGTTGAAGACGTCCGGGTGGGCCTTCTCGATCTCGTCGAGGAGCAGCACGCAGTACGGGCGACGGCGGACCGCCTCGGTGAGCTGGCCGCCCTCGTCGTACCCGATGTAGCCGGGAGGCGACCCGACGAGCCGCGAGACGGCGTGCTTCTCCATGTACTCGGACATGTCGATGCGCACCATCGAGTCTTCGTCTCCGAAGAGGAACTCGGCGAGCGTGCGAGCGAGCTCGGTCTTGCCGACGCCGGACGGGCCGAGGAAGACGAACGAGCCGGTCGGGCGCTTGGGATCCTTGAGGCCGGCGCGTGAGCGACGGATGGCCTTCGAGATGACCTCGACTGCGGCGTGCTGCCCGATGACGCGCTTGTGGAGCTCCTCCTCCATGCGCATGAGCTTCGCCGTCTCCGCCTCGGTGAGCTTGAACACGGGGATGCCGGTCCACATGGAGACGATCTCGGCGATCTCCTCCTCGCCGATCGACGGACGGGGGCCCTCGCCCTCGCCGGCGCGCCACTGCTCCTCGAGCTCGCGCTTCTCCTGCGTGAGCTTGCGCTCGTCGTCGCGCAGAGCGGCGGCCTTCTCGAACTCCTGGTTCTCGATCGCAGCCTCCTTCTCGCGCCGCGTCGACTCGATCTTCTCCTCGAGCTCGCGGTACACGGGCGGGGAGGTCATCGACTTGATGCGCATCCGCGAGGCGGCCTCATCGATGAGGTCGATCGCCTTGTCGGGGAGCTGACGGTCGGAGATGTAGCGATCGGCGAGCTCCGCCGCAGCGCGCAGCGCCTCGTCGGTGATCTCGATCTTGTGGTGCTGCTCGTAGCGGTCACGCAGCCCCTCGAGGATCTGCACGGCCTCGTCGACCGACGGCTGCTCGACGCGGATCTGCTGGAAGCGGCGCTCGAGCGCGCTGTCGCGCTCGAGGTACTTGCGGTACTCGTCGAGCGTCGTCGCGCCGATCGTCTGCAGCTCGCCGCGGGCGAGCGCCGGCTTGAGGATCGAGGCGGCGTCGATCGCGCCCTCGGCCGCACCGGCGCCGACGAGATTGTGGATCTCGTCGATGAACAGAATGATGTCCCCGCGCTGGGTGATCTCCTTCATCACCTTCTTCAGGCGCTCCTCGAACTCGCCGCGGTACTTCGAGCCGGCGACGAGCGCCGCGAGGTCGAGCGTGTAGATCTGCTTGCCCTTGAGCAGCTCGGGCACGTCGGCGTTCGTGATGCGCTGCGCGAGGCCCTCGACGACGGCGGTCTTGCCGACGCCCGGCTCGCCGATGAGGACGGGGTTGTTCTTCGTGCGGCGCGAGAGGATCTGCATGATCCGCTCGATCTCGGTCTCGCGTCCGACGACGGGGTCGAGCTTGCCCTCGGCGGCGAGCTTCGTGAGGTTGCGGCCGAACTGGTCGAGCAGCTTCGAGGACTTCTTGCCCTCGCCGGCGGCCTGGGCCTGCGGGCCGCCCTGGGCCTGGGCCCCGCTGCTGCCCTGCCGGCGCGTGCCGGGGCCGGACAGCATGCGGATGACCTCGTTGCGGATCTTCTCGGAGTCCGCGTCGAAGTCGAGCAGGATGCGGGCGGCGACACCCTCGTTCTCGCGCACGAGGCCGAGCAGGATGTGCTCGGTGCCGATGTAGTTGTGGCCGAGGCTCAGCGCCTCACGCAGGGCGAGCTCGAGGACCTTCTTCGCGCGCGGCGTGAAGGGAATCTGGCCGGAGGTGACCTCCTCGCCGGAGCCGACGATGCGCACGACCTGCGCACGGACGCGCTCGACGGTGATGTCGAGGCTCTCGAGGACCCGCGCGGCGAGCCCCTCCTCCTCACGCAGCAGCCCGAGCAGGATGTGCTCGGTGCCGATGTAGTTGTGCTTCAGCGTCCGGGCCTCTTCCTGGGCGAGGACGACCACCTGGCGGGCTCGTTCGGTGAATCGCTCGAACATTTGGAATCTGTCCTTCCTAAGAAGCTCTTCTGCTGGTCGGTCGGTACTGGGGCCCGGAATCTGACAACGGCGCTGCGGGTCGCCGAACTCCCGTACGTCAACCCTAGATACCGGCCGAGACGGCTGGATGGATCAACGGACGGTGTGATCGGCGGCTCTTCGAGTCTACCAACGGGCAGCGGACGGCCCGCCGGTCAACATGGGGCGAATTGGCCGCTTCGTCCCGCATTCTGCGGGGGTTTTGTGCTCAGTCGCGCATAGCGGGGAACAGCACGACCTCGCGGATCGAGTGCTGTCCCGTGAGCACCATCACGAGGCGGTCGATGCCGAGCCCGACGCCACCGGTGGGCGGCATCCCCTGCTCGAGCGCCTCGACGAAGACCTCGTCGTACGGCTGGGCCTCCTCGTCGCCCTCGAGCGCGAGTCGCTGCTGATCGTCGAACCGGCGCCGCTGCTCGTCAGGATCGTTGAGCTCGGTGAAGCCGTTGGCGATCTCCATACCGGCGCAGAAGGCCTCGAACCGCTCGACGAGGCCCTCGTGCGTGCGGTGATCCTTGGCGAAGGGCGAGAGCTCCTTCGGGTAGTCCGTTATGAAGACCGGGTCGGTGACCTGCGGCTCGACGTACTTGGAGAGCAGGTCGTCGACGAGCTGGGGCCACGTGCGGCCGTCGGTCTCGAGCTCGACACCCGGGGCCGCGGCGATCGCGGCGGCGAGCGCGTCCCGGTCGCGGTGCGCCAGGACATCGAGGCCGCCGGCGTGCTCGGCGATCGCGTCGCGCAGCGTGACGCGGCGCCATGGCGCCGCGAGGTTCGGTCCCCCCTCGGGCACGCCGCAGACGCCGGCGATCTCCGCGACCGCCTCCTCGACGCGCGTCATGACGTCGGTGTAGTCGGCGTATGCCTCGTACCACTCGATCATCGTGAACTCGGGGTTGTGCTTGAAGGACACGCCCTCGTTGCGGAAGTCCTTGCCGAGCTCGTAGACGCGCTCGAGCCCGCCGACGATGCAGCGCTTGAGGTAGAGCTCCGGCGCGATGCGCAGGTAGAGGTCGCGGTCGAGCTGGTTGTGGTGCGTGACGAACGGCCGGGCGAGCGCGCCGCCGTAGAGCGGCTGCAGGACGGGCGTCTCGACTTCGATGAAGCCGCGGTCGTCGAGGTGGCGCCGCAGCGTCGCGATCGCCTTCGCGCGGGTCACGAAGACGTCGCGGGCGTCGGCGTTCGACATGAGGTCGAGTTCGCGCCGGCGCATGCGCGTCTCAACGTCGGTGAGGCCGTGGTGCTTGTCGGGCGGCGGCCGCAGCGACTTGGCGAGGACGGTGAAGGCGTCGACGCGCAGGGTCAGCTCGCCGCGCTTGGACCGCAGCACCGCTCCATCGACGCCGATCAGGTCGCCGAGGTCGAGCTCGAGCAGCGCGGCCATGCGCTCCTCGCCGAGCACGTCGGCACGCGCCTGAAGCTGGATGCGCCCAGAGCGGTCGACGAGGTCGAGGAAGGCCATCTTCCCTTGGCCCCTGCGGGCGGCGAGGCGACCGGCCACGCGATGCGGATCGTCGGACTCATCGCCCGGCTCGAGGTGCTCATAGCCGGCGAGGACCTCAGCCGACGCGCGCACGCCGGGGAAGGCGTGCGGGAAGGGATCGATGCCGCTCGCCCGCAGGCGCTCGAGCTTCGCCCGCCGGGTGGCGAGCAGGTCCGAAACCTGCTCCCCGTCGCTCATTCAGAGGCCGACGTCGATCTTCGTGATCTTGAGCTTGCGCGCAGGACCACGGGGCACGCGAACCGAGACGATGGCGCCGCGCTTGTTGCCCATCAGCGCATGGCCCACCGGGGACTCGTTCGAGAGCCGGTTCACCGCCGGGTTGGCCTCGGCCGACCCGACGATCGTGTACTTCGAGGACTTGCCCGTCTTCTCGTCCTTGACGTGGACGATCGAGCCGATCTGCACCACGTCAGTCGAGATGTGACTCGCGTCGATGACCTGGGCGGCGCGCAGGCGATCCTCGAGCTGCGCGATGCGGGTCTCGAGCATCGCCTGCTCGTTCTTCGCGTCGTCGTACTCGGAGTTCTCGGTGATGTCACCGAACTCGCGAGCCTCCTTGATGCGCTCGGCGACTTCCCGACGGCGATCGGTGGTGAGGGTCTCGAGCTCGTCCTGGAGCTTCTGCAGACCCTCCGGCGTGAGGATGACGTCCCTGGGCATGGTTGGTCGGAAGCCGGGAAGGTCCGGCGATCGGCCGCGCAGTATAGCCGCCGCTACGCCCCTGCTCCGACGGGATCGATCCGCGCTACCGCGACAGCGTGCAGCAGTTCGCGCGCCGCCGCGAGACCCTCAGCAGCCTGGAACGCCTGCTGCTCGGCCTTCGAGCAGCCGAACTGCGTGAGGTACCAGGGATAGAACTTGCGCAGGTAGCGCCCGGCGCGATCGACGCCGAGATGCTCGATCGCGCAGTCCATGATCCACTCGAGCTCGGCGACGATCTCCGCGCGCGTCGCCGGGCCCTCACGTCGCCCGAGCACACGCTCGAAGAGCCACGGATCGCCGAGCTGGCCGCGGGCCAGCATCACCGCGGCCGCGCCGGTCTGCTCGTACGCCGCCCAGACGCGCTGCTCGTCGCTCAGGCCGCCCGAGAGGACGACGGGCACGGGGAGCTCCTCCACGAGGCGGGCGGCGAGCTCATAGTCCGGCACGCCCTTGTGCTGCACCTGCGCGGAGCGCGGGTGGAAGCCGATCGCAGCGACGCCGCCGTCCTCGACGAGCCGGCGTGCGAGCTCCACGCCGCTGTCGTCCCCGGCGCGCAGGCCGGACCGCAGCTTCACCGTGACCGGGACACCGCCGCCCTCTGCTGCCGCGCGGGCGACCGCGACGGCGAGGTCCGGGTCGCGCAGCAGCGCAGCTCCGGCTCCCGTGCGAAACACCTTCGGGACCGGACATCCCATGTTCAGGTCGATGATGTCGGCGCCGCGCTCGGCCGCCGTGGCTGCCGCCGAGCGCATGATCTCCGGGTCCTGCCCGAAGAGCTGGATCGCGACCGGGCCCGCGGGCGCGATGGCCCGCTCGCGCGGATCGATGTGCAGCAGCTCCGTGAGGGTCTTCTCGTTGCGATGGTGGATGGCGAAGCTCGACACCATCTCGCTGTAGGCCATGCCGGCCCCGTGGCGGCGCGCCTGCAGGCGCACGAACCAATTGCCGATGCCGGCGAGCGGCGCGAGCAGCACACGATTGGGGATCACGACGCCGCCGATGTCGAACGGGTCGCTGAGCGGGGCCTGGGCCACGCGCTGAGGGTATCTACGCGTTGTGCTCGTGGAGGAGCTTCAGTCCCCGGAGTGTGAGGAAGTCGTCGATCTCATCGATCGTCTGCGTGTGCGGGACGATGTGCCGCGCGAGTCCGCCGGTCGCGATCGTCGGCGCATCGGCGCCGAGCTCGTCGCGGATGCGGGCGACCATCCCGTCGACCTGCGCCGCGAACCCGAAGATGATCCCCGAGCGGATCGCCTCGACGGTCCCCTTGCCGATCGCGGCGCGCGGCGCCACGAGGTCGATGCGCGGGAGCTTCGCGCCGCGCGATGTGAGCGCGTCGAGCGAGATCTCGACGCCCGGCGCGATCACCCCACCGAGGTAGTCCCCGTCCGGCGAGACCACGTCGTAGTTCACGGCCGTCCCGAAGTCGACCGAGATGCACGGGCCGCCGAGACGGTCGTGCGCGGCGACGGCATTGACGAGCCGGTCGGCGCCGAGCTCGCGCGGATTGTCGATGCGGATCGGCATGCCCGTCTTCAGCCCTGGGCCGACGGCGAGCATGCGATGGCCGAGGTAGCGCTCCGCCATCGAGACCCATTCGGGCTCGAGCTGCGGCACGGTGCTCGACACGATCGACGCGCTGAGATCCGCGAGCGACACGTCACGCAGCTCGAGCAGATTGCGCAGCGCAGCGCCGAGCTCGTCGGCGGTCGACTCGCGGTCCGACGCGAAGCGCCAATGCTCGACGAGCTCATCGCCCTCATACGTGCCGAAGTGGGTCTGGGTGTTGCCGACGTCGACGACAAGAAGCATCGCGTCAGCCTATGCGCCCGGGGGTAGAGTCGGCGTCATGAGCGTCCGGCTCTACCGCGTCAACGGCTCTCACCCCTGCGCGACGGTGGAGGCCGCGCTCGAGCTCAAGGGGATCTCCTACCGCATCGTCGAGCTCATACCGCCGCTGCACGCCCCGGTGATGCGGGTTCTCTTCGGCCGACGCACCGTGCCGGCGATGACGATCGACGGCGAGAAGATCTCGGGCTCCCGGGCAATCCTGCGGCGGCTCGACGAGCTGGTCCCTGAGCCCGCCCTCCTGCCTGCAGATGCCGACCAGCGCGCCGCGGTGCTCGAAGCGGAGGCGTGGGGCGACGAGGTGCTCCAGCCGCTCGTGCGCCGCGTCCTCTGGCCCACCTTCCGCGCGCACCCCGAGGCGATGGCGAGCTTCCAGGAGGGCGGCAAGCTGCCGCCGCTCCCCCTGCCCGTGCTGCGGCTCATCGCGCCGGGCGCCACGCGCCTTGAGATGCGGATGAACGGCGCGACCGACGCGACCTACCGCGCCGACCTGCGCGCGCTCCTCACGCTGCTCGACCGGATCGACGGCTGGATCGCCGCCGGCGTGCTCGGCGCCGCGTCGCCGAACGCAGCCGATCTGCAGATCGCGGCGAGTCTGCGCCTGCTCATGTGTCTCGGGGATCTACGGCCGCTGATCGAGCCGCGCCCGGCCGGCGCGCTCGCGCTGAAGGTCTTCCCGTCACGCGCAGGCGACGCACCCACCGGGCTGATCCCCGCAGATCTCCTCCCGGCCTAGCCGGGCAGCGTCAGCGGGTCGCCTTCGCGGCGGACCGCCTCGCCCGCCACCGGGAGTACCGCGAGGCAGTCGCTCAGGCGGGTGCCATCCGGCGTGGCGAGCTCGAAGTCGAGCTCGAGCAGCGGGATCAGGACGAAGCGCCGCGCGGTGACCTGCTCGTGCGGCAGGACGAGGCGCTTGCTCGCGTAGTCGAGGTCGCCGAGCAGCAGCAGGTCGATGTCGATCGGGCGCGGTCCGTGGCGCACGCCGCCCTCGAGGTCGCGGCCGAGGTCGCGCTCGATCGCCTTGCAGGCGTCGAGCAGGGCCTCAGGGCCGAGCTGCGTCTCGATGCGGATGCACGCGTTGAGAAACGCCGGCTGATCGAGCACCAGCCCGACCGGCTCGGTGTCGTACGTCGCCGAGCTCGCGAGCACTTCGACGCCGTGCGCGGGCAGGGCGTCGACGGCTGCCTGCAGATTGGCGCGGCGATCGCCGACGTTGGATCCGAGGCCCAGGTGGCCGATCATCGCACCTCCCCGGGGACGAGCAGCGCGAGCTGGCGCGCCTGGGCGAGCAGGACGCCGTCGCGGCTCCACAGCTCGCCGTCCTCCTCGACGTATCCCTCGGCGGCATGGTCGGTGGTGAAGATGCCGAGCACGGACTCTCCGATCGCGATGCGGCGTGCCGCAGGTGGGTTGCGAAAATGGACGGTGTAGTCGAGCGTGGGCGCGAACAGCGGCTCCGTCACGCGCGGGAAGATGGCGGGCAGCCAGGCGTCCGCGAGCATCGCGAGCGCTGGGGCATCGAACGGCTGGGGCTCGGTGAAGCGCACCCAACCGCCGATCCGCGACTGCGTCGACCCGCTGAAGGGCGCATCGCCGACGACCTGCTGCATGTCCACGCGGTGCGTGATCGGTGAGAACTCGACGGGCAGGCGCAGCGGCTCGATCCCCTCGGCGGTCGGGATCTGCGGCATCGCGGTGCCGAACCGCTCATCGACGGTTCCCGCTGTCCCGAAGACCGCAAGCGCCGTGCCCCACACGCGGTCGTCCTGCAGGCCGCGCGCCGTCAGCTGTGCCGTGCGGCGGCCGGACCGGACGACCTCGACCTCGATCCGCAGCGGGCCCGTATGCGGCGAGCGCAGGAACTGAACGGTGAGCGAGCGGGGTTCGTAGGCCTGATCGTCGAGCTGCCGTGCCATGGCGCGCAGCACGACCGCGGCGAGGTAGCCGCCGTTGGCGCCCAGCGGCGTCTCCCAGTCACGGTGACTCTCGGCGGCCCAGCCGCCGTCCCCGGCGTCCTGCACGGCGGTCGCCGTGTCGAACGCGGGGCTCATCAGTCCGGACGGCCGGTGCGCCAGACTTCGACGGAGACCGACTCGACCGGCAGTGCGATCGGCGGCTCGGGCTTCGACGCCTTGACCCAGACCTCCGTCGTCTCGAACTCGGCGAGCAGGCGGTCGGCGATCGTGGTGCAGAGCGCCTCGAGCGTGCGGTACGAACGCCGCTGCGCCATCAGGGCGACGACCTCGCACACGCGGCCGTAGTCGACCGTGTCCTCGACCCGGTCGGTGACCGTCGCGTCGCAGGCGCCGGCGTCGAAGCGCAGGTCGAGGATCAGACGCTGGCCGATCTCCCGCTCCGCCTCGGTGACGCCATGGTGCGTGTAGAGCGAGAGGCCGGTGACCTCGACCGTCACCGCGGTCCGCTCGATCTCGTCATCGACGTCGAAATCGTCGTCGTCGAGATCGTCGTCGTCGTCGAACGGCTCGTCGGGCTCGCGGTCGTCGTCAGCAGTCATCGCCCGGCAACGTACCAACGACGACGCGCAGGGCATCGATGGTGGGCGCGACATCGTGCACGCGGAACAGCGACGCGCCACGCTCGAAGGCGAGGACATTCGCCGCCACCGTCGCCGCAACGCGGTCGCCGACCTGCGCCCGCCCGGTGAGCTCGCTGAGGAAGGACTTGCGTGAGACGCCGATGAGCACAGGGAAGCCGAGGGCGACGATCTCGTCGAGCCGCCGGAGCAGCTCGACGTTGTGGGCGGTCGTCTTGCCGAAGCCGATCCCCGGATCGACGATGATGCGCGCCGGATCGACGCCCTCCCCGATCGCGAACGCGGCCCGCTCCTCAAGGAACGCGGCGACCTCGCCGACCACGTCGTCGTAGCGCGGATCGTCCTGCATCGTGCGCGGCTCGCCGCGCATGTGCATGAGGCAGCAGTCGCAGTCGGCGTCGGCCACGAGGCCCGCGAGCGCTGGATCGGCACGGAACGCGGAGACGTCATTGACGAGCGACGCGCCCGCTCCCAGGGCAGCCTGCGCGACCGCGAGCTTCGACGTGTCGACGCTCAGCTGGACCGGCGCAGACAGGGCGGCGAGACCCTCGATCACCGGGATCACCCGGCGCAGCTCCTCATCGGCGGCGACGGGCTGGGCGCCCGGCCGCGTGGACTCGCCACCGATGTCGAGGATCCCCGCGCCCTCACGCGCGAGGTCCGCACCGTGCGCGATCGCGGCGCCCGCATCGAGCCAGCACCCGCCGTCCGAGAACGAGTCGGGCGTGACGTTCACGATGCCCATCACGGTGAAACGACGTGTCACGGGGCGCACTGCTCCGTCGTGCCGGCCCGGCGGGCCGGTCAGGCCAGCTCGGGCTTCTCGGGCAGGTCGAGTCCGCGGGACTCGAGCCCGCCACCGGCGAGGCCCGGGCGCGGCAGGGGACGCGGACCATCGCGCAGGCCGTCGTCCGCAGACTGCGGCTCCTGCGGAAGCTCCGGCGGCGTTGCGGGCTCGTCGGGACCGAAGATCTCCTCCTCGGTCTTGCCGTCGAGCAGCGCGAGGAACTCGTCCTTCTCGATCGTCTCACGGCTGAGCAGCACCTGTGAGGTGGTCTCGAGGGCATCGCGGTACTCGTTGAGGATGTCCTTGGCGCGCTGGTGCGCCGACTCGACGATGCGGCGGATCTCATCGTCGATCTCGCGGGCGATCTCGTCGGAGTAGTCCGGCTCGCTGGAGAACTCGCGGCCGAGGAACGGCTGCCCGTGGTTGTGGCCGAAGACGCGCGGACCGAGACGCTCGCTCATCCCGAAGCGCATGACCATCTGCTTCGCCGTCGCCGTGACCTTCTCCAGGTCGTTCGAGGCGCCGGTGGTGATCTCGGCGAACACGATCTCCTCAGCGGCGCGGCCGCCGAGCGTCATCGCCATCTGGTCCTGCAGCTCGGCGCGCGTCGTGAGGAACTTGTCCTCCTGCGGCATCGAGATGGTGTAGCCGAGGGCCTGACCGCGGCCGACGATCGAGATCTTGTGGACCGGATCGGAGTGCTCGAGATAGTGCCCGACGATCGCGTGACCCATCTCGTGGTACGCGGTGATCAGGCGCTCCTTGTCCCCCATCACGCGGGTCTTCTTCTCGGGGCCGGCGATCACGCGCATGATCCCCTCCTCGAGCTCGATCTGCGTGATCTCGCGCTTCCCGCTGCGCGCTGCCAGGAGCGCCGCCTCGTTGACGAGGTTTGCGAGGTCGGCGCCGGTGAAGCCCGGGGTCTGCCCGGCGAGCGTGTCGACGTCGATCCCCTTGCCGAGCGGCTTGCCGCGGGTGTGGACCTCGAGGATCTTGGCGCGGCCCTTGCGGTCAGGCCGGTCGACGACGATCTGGCGATCGAAGCGGCCCGGCCGCAGCAGCGCCGGGTCGAGGATGTCGGGGCGGTTCGTCGCGGCGATGAGGATGACGTTGTCGGTCATCGTGAAGCCGTCCATCTCGACCAGCAGCTGGTTGAGCGTCTGCTCGCGCTCGTCGTGACCGCCACCCATTCCGGCGCCGCGATGGCGGCCGACGGCGTCGATCTCGTCGATGAAGATGATGCACGGCGAGTTCTGCTTCGCCTGCTCGAAGAGGTCGCGCACGCGGCTCGCGCCGACGCCGACGAACATCTCGACGAAGTCCGAGCCCGAAATTGAGAAGAACGGCACCCCGGCCTCGCCGGCGACGGCACGCGCGAGCAGCGTCTTGCCGGTGCCCGGAGGGCCGAAGAGCAGCACGCCCTTGGGGATCCGTGCGCCGAGCGCCTGGAACTTCTTGGGGTTCTCGAGGAACTCCTTGATCTCGTGCAGCTCCTCGACGGCCTCATCGGCGCCGGCGACGTCGCGGAAGGTGATCTTCGGCGAGTCGGCCGTCATCCGCTTGGCACGTGACTTGCCGAACGACATGACCTTCGAGCCGCCGCCCTGCACCTGGTTCATGAGGAAGATCCAGAACCCGATGAAGATGAGGAACGGCAGGATGTACGTCAGCAGCGACAGCCAGCCACTCGTCTTGCGACCCTTGATGTTGTAGCTGTCGAGCTTCTTCGCCTGTTCGGCCGCCGCGAGCTGCGCGTCGAGGCGATCGACGCCGCCGTCGGTGAAGCCCGTCTCGTACTTGGCACCCTGCTTGGGCGTGACGACGACCGTGTTGTTCTTCGTCTTGAGCTCGACCGTCTTGAGCTGGCCGCTGTCGAGCTGCTGGATGAACTCGCTGTAGGTCGGCGGCTTCTCCTTCGTGCTCGTGTTGATGAGCCGCTGGGCGAAGAACGCCAGCACGATCACGATGAGGATCGGGAACGCGGCGCTCTTGAAGAACTTGTTCATCAGGCGACGGCGCTACGACGGGGGTGATCGGGCATGCCGGTCAAGGATCTGAGCGTACCAGCAGCCGGGCTTCGAACCCGCAGGTTCGGCGCCCGAGGAGGCCCGTACCGCGCCAGGTTCAGGAGCCGGCGAACTCAGCGACGTACGGCAGATTTCGCCAGCGCTCGCGGTGATCGAGGCCGTACCCGATGACGAAGCGGTCGGGGATCTCGAACCCCGTGTAGCGAATCGCGACGTCCGCCTTGCGCCGCTCGGGCTTCGTCAGCAGCGCGCAGACCTCGAGCGAGCGCGGCTCACGGGCCCCGAGATTGCGCAGGAGATATTGGAGCGTGAGGCCGGAGTCGACGATGTCCTCGACGATCAGGACGTCACGGCCCTCGATCGGCGCGTCGAGGTCCTTGAGGATCCGCACGACACCCGACGAGTCCGTCGCCGAGCCGTACGACGCGACGGCCATGAAGTCGACCTCGCACGGGGCGCTGATCTCGCGCATGAGGTCGGAGAGAAAGAGCATCGCGCCCTTGAGCACGCCGACGAGCAGGAGGTCGCGGCCCTCGTAGTCGGCGCTGATCTGGCGGCCGAGGGCGATCACCCGCTCGCGCAGGTCGTCCTGTTCAACGAGAATGGCGCCGATCGGCGGTGCGGAGTTGTCGGTCACGGCGCGGTGGAGCGTAGTCGCCCGATCGGCGGCGTCCGCTCGAAGCGCAGGACGCCATCCTCCACGACTGCGCGCGCGCCCTCGCCCACGTCGAGCGCAGCGCGCCCCGTCCGGTGCCGGAACGCGAGGAGGTCGTCGAGGCGACTCGCCGCCCGCGGGCAGAGGCTTCCGCAGGCGTCCTCCGCGAGGCGCAGGACGACGAGTCGCGCGAGGGCGGGCGGCAGTGAGGCGAGCGTTTCGAGGGCGATCTGGCCCTCCCCGTCGAGCGCGGCGTCGACGACGCCGTCGAGCACCTGCGCCTCATCGCGCAGCATGCTCGCGGTGCGCAGGATGTTGGCCTCGGCTGCGGGGTGGAGGCCGCGCAGCGCGGGCACGATGTCCGCGCGCACGCGGCTGCGTGCGTACTTCGGCGCCTCGTTCGAGGCGTCATTGACCCAGGCCAGCCCGCGCGCGTCGCACCAGGCCGCGGTGTCCGTGCGCGTGAGCCCGGCGCGCAGCAGCGGCCTGATCAGCAGCCCACGCTCGTCGGCCATGCCGAGCAGCGCACGGCGGCCGGGCGAGACCGCCAGGCGGTAGAGGATCGTCTCGACCTGGTCGCTCACTGTGTGGCCGGCGGCGAGCCGCGCGCCCGCGGACGCGGCGACGCGCGTGCCGGCCTCATGCCGCGCATCACGCGCCCAGGCCTGAATATTGCCGACGGACGGCGGTGTCAGATGCTCGACGGTGAGCGCTACGCCGAGGGCGGCGCAGAGCGCTCGGCAATGCTCCGCATCGGCATCGGCGTCGGCGCGCAGGCCGTGGTGCACATGGAGCGCGCCGACCGCACCCGAGCCCGCGAGCCGGACGGCGGCGTCGAGGAGGCAGACCGAGTCGCGCCCCCCGGAGAGCAGGACGACGACCGACCCGCCCTCCGGCAGAAGCCCGGTCGCGCGGACCCGCTCGAGCATCGCCTCCGCTGCCTGGGGCATCGTCCGAGTCTACGTCGCGAGGCGCCCTATCCTCGCGGCCCGATGATGTCGCCGACCCGCATCGTGCACCCGACGGCCGTCCTCGCGCCGCGCGCGCTCCTTCCGGGCGACCCCGGCAGGGCGCTGCTGCTCGCGCAGTACCTGATGGCCGACCCGAAGATGTTCAACCACAATCGTGGGCTCTGGGGCTACACCGGCCGCGCCGCTGACGGTGAGCCGCTGACGATCATGAGTCACGGGCTCGGCGGTCCGAGCGCTGTGGCGGTGCTCGATGAACTCGCCGACCTCGGGCTGCGAACGGCCGTGCGCATCGGCACATGCAGCGCCCTTGAGCATGGGCCGGCGCCGGGCGACCTGCTCGCGGTGACGCACGCGATTCCGCGGGACGGGACGAGTGCCGCGCTGGGCGCCCACGCGCCGCTCGAACCCGACGCCGTAATCCTCGCGGCGCTGCGCGAGGAGGCCGACGCTGCGGGCATCGTTCTGAGCAGCGATCTCTTCCACGCGCCCGAGGAGCCGCACCCAGACATCGATGGCGCGGTCGCCGTCGATCTCTCGACCGCTGCGGTCTTCGCCGCGGCGCAGCAGCGCAGCGTGCGCATCGGCTGCGTGCTCCTCGTGCGCGAGCGCGGGCGAGACGGCAGTGACGCGCTCGATGCGCCGGCCGTGGAGGCCGGCGGCGAGCGGCTCGGGAATGCGGGCTTCGCCGCGCTCCTCGCGGCGGGCGTCTGACGTCAGGCCGCGGTCGGCGGCTCGGCCGATGGCGTGGCGGGGGCCGCGGGCTTCGCTGCCCGGGCGGCCGGCTTCTTCGCCGCAGGACGCTTTGCCGCGGGGCGCTTTGTGAGGCTCTTCTCGAGGTTCGCGAGCTGGGCGGCGAGGGCGTCGAGGCGCTCGCTCACCGCGCCGCCGGACGAGCGCTGGATCCGCTCCTCGAGACGATCGAGGCTCTCCTCGATGCCTTCGAGCCGCTGGCCGACCGACCGCAGTCGACGCGTGAGGCGCTCAAGGTCGGCCGCCGATGGGAGATTCAGCGCGCTCATCGCGACCTCCTGCGCCTGCGTCGCCCGCTCGCGGGCCGCAAAGGCGCGCGTGATCGTGCCGATGACGACAGGGTTCTCCAGCAGGTCCTGAGCGATGCGGCCGAGGGCTTCCTCACCGCTGCGGGTCAGGCGCTCGCGCAGTCCGTCGCACTGCTGTTGCTCGTCGGTCATGCCGGAATCCCCTCGTCGAGTCAGTGAGACGTCGTCGTTGAACGCTACCGCACCGTGGCCATCCCAAACCCTCAGTCTCAATGAGAGGATGAGATCGGCGGGCTGGTCCGTAACCGTTGGTACGGTCCGCGGACCCTGTCCGGATCGCCCCTTTTTCGCTTTGTCCAGGTCGAGGCCCCGTGGGTCCTCGGGCCCGGCGACGGGCGCTACGTCATCCGCGGACACGCCGGCGAGCCGCGTTGGATCCTCGTCATCGCGACGGTCACAGCCCCACCGCGACTGCCCGGACGCCTACGGCTGCGGCGCGCGCGGCGCGCGGCCCCAGAGCCGGGCGTCGCACCGGTCCCGGTGACGCGCGCCACGCTGATCGATGCGCGCTCGGTCGGGGGCGTCCCCGAGCGGCTCGTCGAGGATCGCGACCTTGAGGCCGATGTCACGCGGGCGCTCGGCGTGTTGAACGACGTCATTCGCGTCCACCGGATCGCCGCGGACGACCCGGCGCTCGTCCCCCTCACGCGCTCGCGGGTGACAGTCACACGCGTCGGGATCGGCGCGGGTGACCTCGTCGCCGATGGACGCTGGGATCACGCCGTGACCCTGCCCCCGGCCCCGACGGCGCGCGGACGCACCGCTCTCGAGCCCACCCAGCGGCTCGCCGCCGTCCTCGGCGGGCGCGACGTCGTCCTCGCATGCGAGGTGCTCGTGCTGCGCGCCCGCGAGGACGCCGACGCGGGACGCTGGCGGGAGGCGGCCTTTCAGCTGCGCGTCGGCCTTGAGGCCGCGCTGGCGGAGTTCGCGCCCTGGGCGGGGCAAGGCGACATCGACGCGCGCATCAGCGAACTGCGCAGCCTGCGCGAGGCGACCGGGGCGCTCGCGAACGGCGCGCTGGAACGCGGCCTGGACGACGCGCAGATCGGACAAGCGCGCAACGTCCTCGAACGCCTTGAGTCGGCGCTGCGCTCGCGCGCCGCGCTCGCCTGCGCCTGATCAGATTGTTCAGGACGCCGTCGTGGCGGAGCGCCGCAGCGAGATGTCGTTGCACGCCTCGCAGACCTCGGCGGGGATGACGCCGACCCGCATGAGGAGCGCAAAGACCTTGCACCCGACACACACGCCGAGGACGGACTCGAGCGTGGCGAAGAACGCAAGGACCCCGAGCACGACGTAGGCCGCAGTGGTGGCGTTGAAGCCGACGGCGAGCACCGCGGCGGCCACCGAGAAGAGCACACCGATCCCCTGCGCAAAGCGCTTCGGTGGGCCGGGAACGAGGCGTTCGTCGAACGGCAGTCGCGGCGTGAGCACCTTCGTCACCAGCAGCCCGAGGGGTGAGAGCTTCGGGCCGGAGAGCACGCGCGCGATGAAGCCGAGCGCGATCACGACGGTCATCCACGGGAGGTCGAACACGATCGTCGCGAGCGCGAGCACGACGACCCCGCCGGCCACGAGCCGGGCCGAGACCTCGTTGACAGGGTTCGGGAAGGAGAAGAGCCGATCGTCCATCGCGCTGCTCAGGGTACGACGAGCGCCGCGAGGAGCGCCTCGAGCTCCGTCACGACGTCGCCGTCGAGCTTCACAGCCGCCCGGTGGTCATACGGCGTCGGACCCTGAGTGACGATCGCGATCTCCCCGCCGGCGCGCAGCGTGATGCCGGGCAGCTGCGCGACCGGGTGGACCTCAAGCGAGCTGCCGATGCAGAGGAGGAGGTCGGCCCGCGCGGCGAGTTCGAAGGCACGGTCGATCGCCTCGGCGGGCAGCATCTCGCCGAAGAGCACGACGTCGGGCTTGAGCGGACGCCCGCAGTCGCAGCGCGGGATGCCCTCGGGGTCGACGTCGAGCC
The DNA here is from genome assembly GCA_009699245.1 of Actinomycetota bacterium. Lineage (GTDB taxonomy): Bacteria > Actinomycetota > Thermoleophilia > Solirubrobacterales > Solirubrobacteraceae > F1-60-MAGs163. Next base: position 62,215 of record WLOQ01000007.1, on the reverse strand, counting down.
GCACCCGCGTCTGCGCCAGCGGATGACGCTCGCCGCACGAGAGGCACGAGGCATGTTCGATCGTGCCGTGGACCTCGATGAGGTCGCGCGTGCCTGCAGCGCGATGGAGCATGTCGATGTTCTGCGTGACGACCGCGTCGAGCAGCCCGCGTTCCTCAAGCTCGACGAGAACCGCGTGCGCGCCATTCGGGCGCGTGTCCCCGAGCGTCTGGAACCGGCTGCCGTAGAACTCCCAGAAGCGTGCCGGGTCGGTGCGCCACACCTCGATGTGCGCGACCTCCATCGGGTCGACATTCGCCCAGAGCCCCGTCGCAGGACTACGGAAGTCCGGAATGCCGGAGGGCACCGAGATTCCGGCACCCGTGAGCGCGACGACCGACCTCGCTGCGCGGACGAGGTCCGCAAGCCGCTCGATGGCCTGCGCGCGCTCCATCACCACTCGCCGTCCTTGAGCGCCGCGCGCAGTCGCAGCAGTGTGCGCTCAAGCGCCGCGGCCTGGGCGCGGCGGACGAACACCAGGTCGACGACTGCGGCGACCGGGCCGCGCTTGCGCAGGCGATAGTCGAGCTCGAGCGTGACGCGCACCCCCGGCCCGCCGCCCGGGCGCGCCTCAAAGCGCACGCACTGACGGCCGGTGAGCTGCGGGTCACTCACGGCGAGCTCCTGGCTCGCGCCGGGCGCATAGGCGACGACCTCCTCCTCAACGCGGCCGCGGCCGGTGCTCACCGATTCCCACACGGTGCGCGCGCCCGGCTCGGGATAGGGACCCTCGCGAACGACCACGCTGCGCAGCCCCTCGATGAAGGCGGGCCACCGCTCGCGGTCGTACCAGAGCTCCTCGACCTGCGGGATCCGAGCCGTGGGCAGCTCGACTCTGGCTGAAACCCGGCTCATTGCGCGCCTCAGCGATCGAGCAGGTCGTCGAGCGAGCGCTGCTCAGGGTTGACCTCGCGGTCGGCCTGCGCGCGCGGACGCCCGCGGCGCCCCCAATGCTCAAGGACGTCGCGCGCCTTGACCTGGCGGTAGCTGATGCCCTTCTCGATCGGTTCGACCTCAAGGCCACCGGGCGTCGTTCCGCGCACGACCCCATGGAACAGCCGCCCGCGCACGCTGACGCGGACGATGTCCCCTGGGTCGATGCCGTCGAGCCGCACGCCGGTCATGATGGCGCGGCTGCGGACGGCGTGCGTTGTCAGCTGCTGCGCGGGAGGAGCGTCTCGCGTGCGATGACGAGCCGCTGGATCTGCGCGGTGCCTTCGTAGAGCTGCATGATCTTGGCGTCGCGCATGAACTTCTCGACCTTGTACTCCTTGATGAAGCCGTAGCCCCCGAAGATCTGGACCGCGTCGGTGGCGACCTCCATCGCGGTGTCCGCGGCGAAGCGCTTCGCATGCGAGGACTCGATGGTGTTGCGGCGCCCCTGATCGAGGAGGACCGCGGAGTTCCAGGTCGCGAGGCGCGCGAGGTGGATCTTCGTCGCCATGTCCGCGATGAGGAACTGGATGCCCTGGTGCATCGCGATCGGCACGCCGAACTGGACGCGCTCCTTGGAGTAGTCGCAGGCCATCTCGAATGCCGCCCGTGCAATGCCGACGGCCATGGACGCGACGCCCGGCCGTGTGCGGTCGAGCGTCATCATCGCGAGCTTGAAGCCGTGGTTCTCCTCACCGAGGAGGTTGCGCGCGGGGACCTCCGTGTCGTTGAAGGTGATCGTCGCCGTGTTCGAGGCGCGCTGCCCCATCTTGTCTTCCTTCTTGTCCACCGTGACCGTGTCGTCCTTCGGCACGACGAAGGCGGAGATCCCGCGGTGACCGGCGTCCTTGTCGGTCTTCGCGTAGACCGTGAACCAATCGGCGTGCCCGCCATTGGTGATGAAGCACTTCGAACCGTTGAGGACGTACGTGTCGCCCTTGCGCACCGCCGTCGTGCGCATGCCGGAGACATCGGAGCCGGCGTCCGGCTCGGTGAGGCAGAAGGACGCGAGCTTCGGCGCCTCGGTGAGCCTGCCGAGGAACTCGCGCTTGATCTCCTCGGAGCCCGCGAGCATCACGGGGGCGGCGGCGAGCCCGTTGCACGAGATCGACGTCCCGATGCCCGAGCAGCCCCAGCCGAGCTCCTCCTCGATCAGCGCGCCTTCGAAGGTCGACGCGCCCGGACCGCCGTACTCCTCGGGGATGTGGCTGTTCATCAGCCCGAGCTCCCAGGCCTTCTCGATGATCTCCTGCGGCCAGGTGCCATCGACGTCGAACTCCCAGGCGACGGGCCGGATCTCCTTCTCCGCGAAGTCGTGGGCCATCTCGCGCAGCGCCTGCTGCTCGTCGGTGAGGCTGAAGTCGACCACAGGGTTCTCCTTGAAGGGGTGGTGAGCGGCGCGGGCACGGCGCCAGATCACCCGATTGACTCGTCAGTCAACAGGCTATCCGGCGCTGCTCCGGCAGCCGAATCCGCAGGTCAGGCGACGTAGAAGGCGACCGCGATGATCACGTACACCGCGATCATCTGGACGCCCTTGAACCAGGTCGATTCGCCATCGCTCGTGATCTGGTTGGCGATGAGCGCGGCGAGCACCAGCGCGCCGAGCTCGAAGCCGTTGAAGACGAGCGGCATCGGGCCCGGGCCGATGAGATAGCTCGCGAGGACGAGGACCGGCGCGACGAACAACGCGACCTGCGCGCTCGAGCCGATCGAGATGTTCACGGCGAGGTTCATCTTGCCCTTGCGCGCGACGAGGACGGCGACCCAATGTTCCGCCGCATTGCCGACGATGGCGACGACGATCGCGCCGATGAAGAACTCGCTGATCCCCGCCTTCTCGGCGGTCTCGCTGATCGATCCGACGAGGATCTCGGACATCACCGCGACGAGGGCACCGGCGATGGCGAGCATCGTCACCGAGCGCTTGACGCTCCACGCGTCCTCCGCCAGCTCCTCACCCTCCTCGAGGTTGAAGAGGTTGCTGTGCGTGCGCAGCGAGAAGAGCAGGCCGGCGAGGTAGGCACCGATCAGCACGATCGCCGTGATCAGCGAGAGGTGCTCGACCTCCGGCGTGAAGTTCGTGAGCTCCGCGGTCGGCGAGGGGAGGCCGTTCGCGTCGACCATCACGTAGACCGCCGGCATGATCACGGCCACCGTCGCGAGCAGCAGCATCGATGCCTGCGAGCTCGCGGCGCTGCGGTTGAACTGCTGAATCTCTCCGCGACGCCGGGCCCCGCCGGCGATCATCGATGCGCCGAGGACGAGCAGCACGTTGCCGATGATCGAGCCGACGATCGAGGCCTTGACGACCTCATGGAGGCCCGCCTCGAGCGCGAAGAGGGCGATGATGAGCTCCGGCGCGTTGCCGAATGTGACGTTCAGCAGACCACCGATCCCAGGGCCGGAGCGCGCTGCGAGCTCCTCGGTCGCGCGGCCCATCATCGCTGCCGTGGGGATCACGCCGAGCGCCGAGACGGTGAAGATCGCGACTGCGCCCGCGCCGACGAGATCGAGGACGACGGCGAGCGGGATGAACGGAACGAGCAGATACGGCCAGCCGTCGGACGTCAGCAGCGACGACGGGCGCATGGGGCTTTGGGCGGTCACGCGCCCGAGCATAGGCGCCGTCTGCGCGTCAGCGCAGCAGCGCGGAGCACGCCTGCACCTTCGTGACGTTCCCGGCGGCGTTCGTCACACAGCTGTCATAGAGGTCGCTCGAGCCGCTGGCAGCACCCTGGTCGCTCTGCGCTCCGGGAGCGCGAAGGCGTGCGAGCTGTGCGAGCGCCGCGGCGAGTTCGGAGAGCGGTCGCGGATTCGCGGGCGGGCCGATCGCCTGCTCCTTGCCGACGCCCTCGAGCGTCAGGTCGAGCCGCATGGTCCCGCCCCGCTGGGCGGCCGTGTCGACCCGCGCGACGACGAGCAGCCGGCGCAGGATGTGATCGCGCTCGCCGATCCAGAGATCGACCTGCGCGGACTTCAGCGCCTTCTGCGCAGCAGTGCGATCGAGCGCCGAGAGCGATCCGACGCCGGCTGCGGCCCCCACGCCGCCGGCGCGATCGAGGAGGCGGCCGAGGTCCTCAAGCATCACGGCGGTGTCGACGCCGGAGCGCAGGTGGACGACCTGGACACCGTCGAGCGTCTCGACTCCGACCTCCTCGGTGTCGCGCAGCCAGGCGCGCGGATCGACGCCGAGGGTCGCGAGGCTGACGCCCGAACCGCCGGGAGTCGACGGCGACCCGGCCTTGCCGAGCTGCGCGAACTGCGCAGGCGAGAGCGTGTAGGCGCGCTGGCCCAGCGTCACCCAGCCGCGCGTTCCGGTCGAGAGCACACCGAGCTTCACGGAGCCATCCGCGGTCGCGAGCCCGATCGTGAAGGCGAACTTCGGCGTGCCACCCGCCGCACGGCTCTGGAACGGCCCGTCGAGCGTGAGCCGCAGCGGCGATGGGATCCCCTCGATGCCCGCAGCGCGCACGCGCGCGTCGAGGCCGAGGCGCCCGCTCGTGACGGGCTTCTGCCCGGTTCCGAAGGCATCCTCGAGGAGCCGCTTCGGATCCTGCCCGGACGTTGACGCCCCGCAGCCCGCCAGGGCGAGCATCACCGCTGCGAGCGCCGCGACGAATATCGGAAGTCGGTGCAGGTGAGCCATTGCTCATGCAAGCGGTGGTGCGACCGGCAGGCGACGGTCACCGTAGCATCGGAGGGGTGCGCCGGATGCCACTTCTCCCGGCCCTGATCGTGCTCCTCTTCACCTTCCCCGGGGTGGCCCGCGCGGCAGTGCCAGCCGACGTGCTCGTCATGGACGAGAGCGGCCGTGTGCACCGGGTCCACACGCCGCTCGGCACGGGCACCGAGCTTCCGGCGCCGGCGCTGGCGCTGGCGCTGTCGAGTACCGCATCGGGAGGCGCCGATGTCCGCGCAGCGCGCGCCAAGGTCCGGCGCCTGCGTGTCACCGACGCCCTGCGGACGCTCGTCAAGGCAGGGAGCATCACCCCCGCGGACGCGGACGCCGCGCGCCGCGAATATCTCGCCGCGCGCCGGCTCGCGCGGCGCCTCAAGGGGGTGCGCCGCAAGGAGCTCCTCGCGGTTCTGCGCACGGCGGATGACCTCGCAACCGCCCGCACGCTCACGGCGCCGCGCCTGAAGCCCGTGATGGAGACGGTGCGGCGCAACGCGCAGTGGTGGGGCGCCAAGGGACCTGTCGCCTACGGTCAGCGGCTGGCGTTCGAGGGCAGCGCCCTCACCTGGCAGGCGTACCCCGGCCAGGGGATCCAGATCCAGTGGCTCGCGAGCTTCGCCCGCGCCAACCAGCTCTTCCTCGCGAAGGGCCGCGACGCCGACCTCGAAGCCCTGATCGTCGAGCTCGTCAGCTATGCGACGCCGCGTGCCGGCGGCATCGCCTGGGAGTCGCTCTTCCGCTTCGGCGGCGGACGCCCGCCATGGGTCAGCGGTCTCACGCAGGGGACGGCGATCCAGGCACTCGCGCGCAGCGGCGCTCGGCTGCACACGATGCGCTGGCTGCACGTCGCGCGGTCCGCGCTGGGGGTCTTCCGCACAGCGCCGCCGACGGGCGTGCGCGTCACCACGACGAGCCCGACGGGCGAGATCGGCGCCCACTACCTCATCTACTCATTCGCCCCCGGACAACGCGTCTACAACGCGTTCCTCCAGTCGCTCATCGGGCTCCATGACTACGCAGGGATCGCGAACGACCCGCTCGCGCTGGGACTCTGGCTCGACGGCGAGCGCGCAGCACGACGCGAGATCGTGCAGGCCGACACCGGTTCCTGGAGTCTCTACCAGCCAGGCATCCTCTCCTCCCTCGGCTACCACACCGTTCTGCGCGACTTCGCGCAGGGTCTCTGCCTGCGACTCAATCGCGACCGACAGCGCGCCGTGCTCGAGCTGCGCGACATCACGGGCGACCCGGGAGCGGTCCTCGGCGACCTCGGCCGCTGGCCGGATCCAGAGCCCTACTGCCTCACGGCGCAGCAGTTCACGCAGTACCTCTACGCGCGACGGCGCGCCGCGGGCCTGCCCGCCCCGTCGTTCTGAGCCCGCGCTTGGGCATATTCACCCCGAGTTGCACCATTTTTTTTCGGGTACGTTGGGATTCATGTCACGACGTACGGCGACGCTGTTCGCTTTCGCGGCAGTACTCGCGGTTCCGGCCGCAGCATCCGCCTCGGACCCCACGCGCACAGACGTCATCAACAAAACGCTCGGTGGCAAGACCTTCTCCGGCACGGTGAGCTACCCGTGGCCGACGCGCTGGAAGAACGCGAGCACGGCCTGGTGGCCATCCTCCTACCGCTACTCGGCAGAGGACCTCGGCGGCGGATGCACGGCGCGGGTCACGACACGCGAGGTTCTGCTCGCGATCAAGGACAGCGCGATGGGCGGGATCCCCAGTCCGGACTTCACCTTCACGGTTCCGAGCGGACCGCCCCGCGATGCCCACGCCATCGCCTTCGGTGTCAGCAGCGCTCGCGAGTACTGGCTCGCCTTCGAGGAGAACGTCATCATCGCGGAGGAGAACCTGCCAACGAACCCGCGTCAGCACACGGTCGCTACGGCGGTCACGCGACTCGCCAAGAACCGATATCTGCGTCACACGAGCGTCGCATTGTTTTTCGGTACGTGCACGCTTGCTCAGCGAACGGCCGGTCCCACGGTCGAAGCGCTGGTCGCATCGGTGCGCGACCAAACCGTCAAGATCACGATCCGAGCGCCGCGCAGACCAGTTCTTGCTCGATAGCGATGGGGTCTCACGCGGGCAGGGACCGTCGCTCGCCCGACGTACACTGCATCCATGGAGGATGCGCCGCCGACGACGTGGATCCTCACCGGTTCGCCGGAGAACTTCGCCGCCACCCGCGACCACGGATTTCGCGTGGTCGGCATGAAGGAGCGCCGACACCGCCAGGCCCTCGAGATGGTGCCCGGCAATCGGATCATCCTCTACCTCACGCGGATCGCGGCCTTCGGCGCCAGCGTCGTGCTGACGTCCGACATGTACGAGGACCGCACGCCGCTCTGGCCCGGCAAGCCGGGCAACCCCGACGCCTACCCCTGGCGGTTCGACTGTGTGCCGGAGCTCATCCTCGACGAGGAGCGGATGCTTCCCGCAATCGAGGTTCGTGACGACCTCGAGCACATTCGCAAGTGGCCGGCCGAGCACTGGCGCCTCGCGTTTCAAGGGCAGCTGCGGACGATCTCACCCGCCGATGCCGACCTCCTGCTGGGGCGCATGCGCCAGGCAGCGGGCGTCCCGGCATGAGCACCCGCCCCGAGTGGGACGCCCCCCCGCCGCGCGAGCCGCAGCGGCCACGGCGTCAGCATCCCTCGCCCCGCGCACGCGCACGCTCCGGCTGGGCGGAGCTCTTCGGCGAGCAGCGCCTCGCGGCTGCGGCGGCCCTCGGCCTGTTCATCACGATGTTCCTCCCCTGGTACACGCAGACCCCGGTCGAGATCGCCGGGCGGTCGCGCACCCTGATGGCCTTCCAGTCCTGGGGCTTCATCGAGGCGTCGATCCTGCTCGTCGCGATCGGGATCCTCGCCCTCATCTGGGCGCGCGCCGACCGCCGCGCCTTCCATCTGCCGTTCGGTGACGGCGTCGTGCTCATGGCTGCCGGCGGCTGGGTGATGTTCCTCGTCTTCTACCGCCAGGTGGACCACCCGGACGGCGGCCCGAACGTCGCCGTCGGCGTGAGCTGGGGCATCTTCCTCGCCTTCCTCTGCGGCGCCGTCATCACCTACGCCGGCTGGCACCTGAAGGCCACGCGGCGCCCCGAGCCCGTCGTCGACGGCGACGATCCGCGGACCGTCCGCATCGAGCGTCCCGTGCCGCCGTCATCCTCGAGCACCGCCGCCCCCGCCACACGGCGCGCGCGCCGCGCTGACGGGCAGTTCGAGGAGCAGATGAGCTTCGACGAGCAGGACCCGCCGCAGCCTTAGAGCCAGAGCACCATCGGGGCTGCCGCGGCGAGCCCGGCGATGAGGATGCCCGCGATGACGAGGTCCGCCGACGCCGTCAGGTGACCGGCGATGCCGACCGCGAAGCCGACGAGGAAGATCACGAGAAACGGCGTGATGTTCCCCTCGCGCTGCAGGTCGAAGACGTCGGCGGCGAGGAGCGTGAGGAGCGCGGGCACCCGGCCTTCCTATCATTCGCAGACCATGGCCGCCGAGCTCGCAAGCGCGCAGGACGTCGCACAGGGACTGCGCGACGTCGGCTACCTCGCCGACGACGCCACCGCGCTCGTCGCCTACCTCGCTGCGCAGCTGGGCAAGCCGATCCTCGTCGAGGGCCCCGCCGGCGTCGGCAAGACGCAGCTGGCCAAGTCGCTCGCGCAGGCGACCGGCCGCACGCTCGTGCGCCTGCAGTGTTACGAGGGACTCGATGAGGCGAAGGCCCTCTACGAGTGGAACTACCGCAAGCAGCTCCTGCGCATCCAGGCGGAAGCCGACGGCACCGGCTGGGACGACGTCCAGGACGACATCTTCGGCCCCGAGTTCCTGCTCGAGCGGCCGCTGCTGCGGGCGATCGCGAGCCCCGAGCCCGTCGTCCTGCTGATCGACGAGATCGACAAGACCGACCAGGAGTTCGAGGCGATGCTGCTCGAGCTCCTCTCCGACTTTCAGATCACGATCCCGGAGATGGGCCGCATCGAGGCGTCGTCGATGCCGCTCGTGCTGCTCACATCGAACAACTCGCGCGAGCTGACTGAGGCGCTCAAGCGCCGCTGCCTGTACCTCTGGCTCGACTACCCGGAGCTCGAGCACGAGCTCGCGATCGTGCGCCTGCAGGTTCCCGGCCTCGGCGAGCAGGTCGCGCGCCGTCTCGTCGAAGTCGTCGCGATGGTGCGCGAGCTCGACCTGAAGAAGCCGCCGTCGATCGCCGAGTCGATCGACTGGGCGCGCGCGCTCCTCCTGCTCGGCGTCCAGGACATCGACGAGCAGATCTTCCGCGAGACGATGTCCGTGATCGTCAAGCACCGCACCGACCTCGACCTCGTCGCAGAGCGCGTCGGCGTCAAGCTCAGCTCGGCCCAGGAGGCGCCCGGTGGCGCCCCCGCGGCCTGATCGCTCGGGGCGCCCCGCAGTCCCCGCCTCGCGGCGCGCGGCGCTCTTCGCGGCGGACCGCACAGGGCCGCCGGAGGGCCTCGTCGCGCACATCCTCGAGTTCGGGGAGGAGCTGCGCGGCGAGGGCGTCGCCGTCGGGACGAGCGAGCTCCTCGATGCGTTCGCGGCCCTCCCCCAGGTGCCGTGGGAGGAGCAGTCGATCTTCCGCGAGACGCTGGCGACGACGCTCGCCAAGTCGCCGGACGACCGCCGCACCTTCGACCTCGTCTTCGACCGGTTCTTCTTCCGCGCCAGCGAGCTCGCGGCCGTTGAGGAAGGCGTCGATGAGGGCGCCATGGCCGCGGGCCGCGAGGGGTCCCCCGACGAGGTCGACCTCGACGATCTGCGCCGGCAGATCGCCGCCATGATCGACGCGGGCGACGATGACGCGCTGCGCGACCTCGCGCGCCTGGCGATCTTCGCCTTCGGTCAGCAGGGCGAGGGCTCCGGCGTGGTCGGCGTCGACGTCCAGCGCATCCGGCGACGGCTCGAGCTGCGCACCGATCCCCAGCCGGAGTTCCCACCGGAGGATCCACGCCACGGCGGGCTGCCGCGGGCGGGCCTGCGCCGCTTCGAGCAGGTCCTGCGCCAGGAGCTCGAGCGCCGGCAGATCGCCCGCACCGGCGCGCTGCCGCCTGCGCGACCGCTGAGCGACCTCTCGCGCGCCCTCCCGAGCGGGCCGCTCGCGGACCTCGCGAACGTCCACCGGGTCGTCGCGCAGCTCAAGCGCCGGCTCAAGACCCAGGGGCTCGAGCAACGCGGGTCGCGGCGCCATGCCCACGTGGACGTGCGGCGCACGATGCGCGCCTCGCTGGAGACCGGCGGCGTCCCCGTGGTCCTGAAATACCGCCCGCTGCGCCCGCGCCGCCCCGAGCTCTTCGTCCTCTGCGACGTCTCGACGTCGGTCACGAGCGCCTCCGTCTTCTTCCTCAGCGTGCTCCATGCGCTCCACGACTCCTTCCGCCGGATGCGCTCGTTCGTGTTCATCGAGCGCATCAGCGAGGTGACCGAGATCCTCCAGCGCGAGCGCGACTTCAAGGCCGCGAGCGCCGCGATCGGCCGCGACGCCGGCGTCGCCGACATCACCGGCTACACCGACTATGGACGCGTGTGGCGCGAGTTCCTCGAGCAGGTCGAGGACGAGCTGCAGCCGCGCTCGACGGTCATCGTGCTCGGGGACGCCCGGACGAACGGACGCGACCCGGCGGTGGATGTGTTCGCGCAGATCGCCGCGCGCGCCGGCCGCACGTACTGGCTCAACCCCGAGCCGCGGCTGTACTGGAACTACGGCGACAGCGTAATCGGCGCGTACGCGCCGTACTGCGAGACCTTCGAGTGCTGGACGACCGCGCAGCTCGAGGAGTTCGTCAAGGCGCTCACCGCGCCGCACGCGATGAAGCGCTGAAGCGCGGTCAGATCGCGCGGTCGAGCTCGACCTCACGCAGCTCGCCGGTGACGACGTCGTAGACGAAGCCGCGCACCCCGTCGCTGTGGGGAATGAACGGACTCTCGATGATCCGGCGCGCCGACTCGCGCACGTCGAGATCAAGGTCGCTGAAGGCCTCCGTGTCCCACGGGACCGGGATGCCGGTCTCGGCCTCGAGCTCGCGACGGAAGTCCTCGTCGTTGAAGGCCTGCATCCCACAGTCGGTGTGATGGATCAGCAGGACCTCACGCGTGCCCATGATGCGCTGAGAGATCGCCAGTGAGCGGATCTCGTCGTCTGTGATCACGCCGCCCGCGTTGCGGATGATGTGCGCATCGCCCTCACGCAACCCGAGCATCGTGAAGAGGTTGATGCGCGAGTCCATGCAGGTGACGACCGCCAGGCGGCGCGCAGGGGGGCGCTGGAGGGTGCTGCGGTCGAACGTGCGGTGGTAGGACGCGGCGCTCGGGAGAAGATCGTCGATGGCACCCATTGAGGACCGAGCATACCTGTTACTTTCGTCGTGTGTTGTGGACCTCGATCCTCGATGTCGTGCGCGCTGACTCGCGCGTGCGCGGCCTGCGCCGCATCCCGCTCTTCGCGGGTTCGTCGCGGCGCGAGCTGCGTCGCGCGGCCGACCTCTGCCGCGAGACGACGGCCCCCGCTGGGCGCATCCTCGTCGCTGAAGGGGCGATCGCGAGCGACTTCTTCGTCATCACCGGCGGCACGGCTCAGGTCTCGCGCGGCGGCTCGCCGCTCTCGGTGCTCACCGCGGGCGACTTCTTCGGGGAGATCTCCCTCGTCGCCGCCGTGCCGCGCACCGCGACGGTCACGGCGATCACCGAGCTCGAGCTCCTCGTCATCGCGCAGCGCCACTTCCCCCGGCTCCTCACCGAGCAGCCGCATCTGGCGGAGCGCATCCAGAGCCAGCTCGTGCGCAGGCTCGCCGACGATGCGAGCCGCGGCGGCGGCGTCGCCGAGTAGCATCCACGAGGATCAGACCACCCGGGGAGCTGGCGGCAGGCCGGCTGAGATCGCACCCATCCGGTGCGGACCCGCAGAACCTGTGGGGTAATGCCCGCGAAGGGAGTGATGACGACGAGCCTCGAGGCACCTCCAGGTGCGCCGGAGCGTGGAGCGATCGGCGCAGTGCGGCTCGATGCCGCCTCCCTCACGTACCCGCCCCGTGGTCGTCGTGGACTCGCCGTCGAGGCCGTCGCCGACGTGACGTTCAGCGCTGCGCCCGGCGAGGTCGTCGCACTCGTCGGCCCCTCCGGATGCGGGAAGAGCACCCTGCTCGAACTCGTCTGCGGGCTGCGGCTGCCCACCGGCGGAGCGGTGGCGGCCGACCCGGCGGTGCTCATGCCGCAGCGCGACCTCCTGCTCCCCTGGCTCGACGCGCTCGGGAATGCCGCGCTCGCCCTGCGGCTTCACGGCGACGGGCGCGACAGCGCACGGGCCGCCGCGGCGCCGCTCTTCGAGCGCTTCGGCCTCGCGGGCTTCGAGACCGCGAGGCCGGCGGAACTTTCGGGCGGGATGCGCCAGCGCGTCGCCTTCCTGCGCACGCTCCTGAGCGGCAAGCCGGTCCTCTGCCTCGATGAGCCCTTCGCCGCGCTCGACGCGATCACCCGCGATGAGATGCGCCGGTGGCTCGCGGACACGCTCGCGCAGGAGCCCCGGACGGTCCTGCTGGTCACCCACGACGTCGAGGAGGCCGCCGTCCTCGCCGACCGGATCGTCGTCCTCACCCCGCGCCCCGCCCGCGTCGCGGCGGTCATCGAGGCCGCGCTCCCCCGCCCACGAGAGGCGACACAGGCCGATGTCGTCGCCCTCCGCCGCCGTGTCACCGATGCGCTCCGCGGATGATCTACGCGGTCCTCATCGTCATCGCGCTGGGTGGCGCATGGGAGCTCTACGCGCGCCTCGGCCATGTCGACGACTTCATCCTGCCGGCGCCGAGCGACGTCGCCACGGCGCTCTGGGATGACCGCGCCCTGCTCGCCGACAACCTCGGCGTGACGGCGCAGGAGGTCGGCCTCGGGATCCTCGCCGCCCTGATCACCGGACTGGCGCTCGCGATCCTCATCCACCTCTCGCCCACGCTGCGCCGCGCGATCTACCCGCTGCTCGTCGGCTCGCAGGCCGTCCCCATCGTCATTGTCGCGCCGCTGCTCGTCGTGTGGTTCGGGTTCGGCCTCGCGCCGAAGCTCGCGATCATCACGCTCGTGTGCTTCTTCCCGGTCGTCGTGACGACCCTCGACGCGCTGCGGCGCGTCGATCCTGACCAGCGCCGCCTACTGCGCACCCTCGACGCCTCCCGCATGCAGGAGCTGCGCTGGGTCGAGCTCCCCGCCGCCCTCCCAGGGGCGATCTCCGGAGCGCGGATCGCCGTCGCCATCGCCGTGATCGGCGCCGTGTTCGCGGAGTACGCCGGGTCGAGCGCGGGCCTCGGGAACGTGATTCTTCAGGCGATCCCGCAGCTCGAGACCGCCCGCGCCTACGCAGCCGTCGTGCTGCTCGCGCTCTTCGCCGTCCTCCTCTTCGCCCTGCTGGGCCTCGCCGAACGCCTGCTCGTCCCATGGACGCGCACCGACCCCGACCGGAGCACCCTATGACCCGCCGTCCGCTCGCCGCCCTCCTCCTCGCCGCCATCGCCGCGCTCGCCCTGAGCGCCTGCGCGTCGAAGGAGGATTCGACCGCCCCGCCGCAGCTGCGCAAAGTCTCGATCATCCTCGACTACCTCCCGAACGCCGACCACGTCGGGCTCTACACCGCGATGGCACGCGGGGACTTCCGCAAGGCCGGGCTCGACGTCGAGATCCAGACGCCCAGCGATCCCGCTTCCCCGCTCAAGCTCCTCGCCGCGGGCAAGGCGGACCTCGCGATCTCCTACCAGCCGGAGGTCCTGCTCGCGCGTGACAAGGGCGCCGAGCTTCTGAGCATCGCCGCACTCGCGCAGCGTCCGCTGACCTCGCTGATGAGCACCGGCGACCGTCCCGTGGACCCGCGCAAGCTCGCGGGGGCGCGGATCGGGACCGCCGGGATCCCCTATCAGGACGCCTACCTCGACACGATCCTCGACAAGGCCGGAGTTGATCCGGCATCGGTGACGAAGATCAACGTCGGCTTCAACCTTATCCCGGCGATGCTCTCGAAGAAGGTCGACGCGACCCTCGGCGCGTTCTGGAACATCGAGGGTGTCCAGCTGAAGCTCCAGAAGCGTCGCCCGCGCATCATGCCCGTCGACGAGGCGGGCGTCCCGACCTACGACGAACTCGTGCTCGTCACACGTGAGGCGACGGCACGCGAGGACGGCGCGATGCTGCGGCGATTCATCCAGGCGCTCTATCGCGGCACGCTCGCCGCCCGCGACACCCCCAGCGTGGGTGTCGACGCACTGCTCGCCGCAGTCCCGGACCTGAAGCGCACCTTCACCACCGCCAGCGTCGCGGCGACGCTGCCCGTCCTCGTCCCGGACGACCCGAAGGTCCCGTTCGGCTGGATGAGCTACGGGCGCTGGCAGACGTTTGCGGACTGGATGCGCCGCAACGACCTGCTCGCGCGGCCGACCGGCGTCCAGCAGGCGCTGAGCAACGAGTTCCTTCCCGGCGAGGGCGTCGGCGACGCCGGCTCGACGCCGCTCGCGACCTGATCGCCGCCCTGCAGGCCGCGGGTGCTCAGCGCCCGCGGTCGAGCAGGTGCACGTCGACCAGGAACGAGCGCGAGGCGGCGACGCGCTGCGCTGAGGCCTTGCCGCGGCGCTTGCGTCCGGCGGGGAGGGCGCGCGCGCGGCGCTGTGCGACGACGACGGCGGTCGCCGCGCCGATCGCGAAGGATCCCGCGACGACGGCGGCCTGCGTGCGGACGAGCCGGCCGGTGACGCGGCGCTCGGGGAGCGGACGCGCCGCTGCCACGACGATTCCGTCGACGACCTCGGAGTCCTGCTCGAGTGGTGCGCGCTCGGCCATCGTCGGAGGCTACCGCGCCGTCAGCCCTGTGTGGAGTGGTCGGTGCGGCGCGGCTTCCAGACCTTCGCGTCGCGCGGCCACGCAGGCTCGGCATCGGCCTCGAAGCGGCGCTCGAAGACGCGGTAGCGCTTGACCACCCGGCCGCCCATCGCCTCCATGCCGCGGTTCATCGCGGTGTTCGTCTCCAAGATCCACCCCATCTCGCCCCCGGAGATCCGATGCACGGCGGCCATGTCGAAGTGCGCGACGTAGAGCAGCGCGGCGACGCCGGCGTGCTGGAACTCGGGCAGGACGCCGAGAAACCCGACCCGCAGGCGGTCCATGATGCGGCGCCGGCGCAGGAACGCGAGCCACCCGAGCGGGAGCAGGCGCCCATTCATCCGCTGGAGCACCTGGTTGATGTCCGGGATCGTGATGGCGATCCCCACCGGCTTGCCGTCGCTCTCGCGCTCGGCGACCATAAACCAGGCGGGGTCAAAGACGAGCTGGAGCTCTTGCGCGTATGCGTCGAGGTCCCTCTTGGAATACGGGACGAAGCCCCAGTTGCGCTTCCACGCCTCGTTGTAGATCTCGCCGAAGACGTCGAGATCGCGGCGCAGGGAGCGGCGCGTCATGTGACGGATGCGGATGCCGTGATCGGTCTGCGCAGTCTGCGCGAGGTCTCCGATGACCGGCAGCATCTTCGAGCGGTCGCCGACGTAGAGCTCCCACATCAGGAGATCGACGGCCTTCTCGAGCCCGGCCTGCTCGGACCGCTCGAGGTAGTAGGGCGGCTGCCACGGCTGGCGGATCAGCGGCTCACGATCGCCGCCCTCGACGATCACGCCGCTCTCGTCGTTCATCGCAAAGTCCATCGGGCCGACCATCCGGTCGCGCCCCCGCGCCTTCAGCCAGTCCTCAGCCGTCGCGAGCAGCGCGTCGAGGATCTCCTGGTCGTTCTCGAACTCGAGGAACCCGAACATCCCCCAGCGGTTCCCGTGATGGGCGTTGAAGGCGTGATCGATCTGCGCACTGATGCGCCCGACGACGCGTCCGTCGCGCCGGGCGAGGAAGAGCTGCGCCTCCGCATGCTTGAAATACGCGTTGACGCGACGGCTCAGAAAGAGATGACGCTCGAGCTTGAGCGGAGGGATCCACTGCGGCTCGGTAGCATGCAGCCGGAACGGGAGGTTCACGAATGCGCGCCGGTCGCAGCGCGATTCGACAGGGCTGACCGCGACGCTCACGAGAGCCCACCCTATATGTCCGAGACTCGCACCGACGTCTTCGAGAAGGCCCGCACCCACGAGCGGCTGGAGCAGCTGCGCGCCGCCCGCGAGGCCGACCTCCTGCCGTACTTCCGCGTGCTCGAAGGCCCGGCCCGCCCGGTCGTCGAGATGGAGGGTGCCGAGCGGATCATGCTCGGCTCGAACAACTACCTCGGACTGACGGCCGACGAGCGCGTGATGCGCGGCGCCGCTGATGCGCTGGAGACCTACGGGACCGGCCTCACGGGCTCGCGCCTGCTGAACGGGACGATCCCGCTCCACCTCGAGCTCGAGCGCGAGCTCGCGCAGTGGCTCGGGACCGAGGACGCGCTCGTCTTCACCACGGGGCACCAGGCGAATCTCGGGGTGCTCGGCACCATCCTCGCCCCCGGCGACACCGTGATCGCGGACTCGGGCGATCACGCGTCGATCCTCGACGGCTGCCTGCTCTCACGCGCCAAGCTGCGTCCCTTCCGGCACAACCGGATGGAGAAGCTCGAGAAGGCGCTCGATCGCGCCCAGGGTGACGGCGGCGGCGTGCTCGTTGTCGTCGACGGCGTCTTCTCCATGGAGGGTGACGTCGCGCCGCTCCCCGCGATCGCGGACCTCTGCGCCAGCTACGGGGCGCGCCTCCTCGTCGACGAGGCGCACGGCTCGGGCGTGCTCGGCCACCGCGGCGCCGGGGCGGCTGAGCTCCTCGGCATCGAGGACCGCACGGATCTGCGCGTCGGCACCTTCAGCAAGTCGCTCGCGGCGTGCGGCGGCTTCGTCGGCGGACCGGCGGACGTCATCGACTTCCTGCGCGTCCAGTCGCGCGCCTACCTCTTCACCGCATCGGCGGTCCCCGCGGCCGTGGGCGCCACGCTCGCCGCGCTGCGGATCCTGCGCTCCGACGAGGGCCCGGGCCTCCTCTCGGCCGTCCTCGATAACGCCTGGGCGCTGCGCGATGGCCTTGAGGAGCTCGGCTACTGCGTCGTCCAGCCGCAGCAGCTCTCCGGGCCCGATGCGCAGCTCGATGCGCCGGGCGTGCGTGATGGCGCGATCGTCACGCCGATCATCCCGATCGTCGTCGGCGACGACTGGAAGGCCGTGCTCCTCTGGCGCGCACTCTGGGATGCCGGCGTCTTCGTCAACACCGCGCTGCACCCGGCCGTCCCGCCGGGCGGGGCGCTGCTGCGCACGAGTGTCATGGCGACGCACGACGCGACGACGATCGGCCGCGCACTCGAGATCTTCGCGGACGTCAAGCGCAGCTTCGAGGCCGAGCACGGCCCTCTGCCCGGACCGGGCGCGCACTGACCCCGGCCGCCGCGGCGCGCAGATGATTTGCGCGCTCTGAGCGGCGATTTGCGTTGACGCGGCGTTGACGATCCGGGCCTCTCTTTCGTAGCGTGGTCCCACAGCCGACGAGGTGCCCGAAGTCGGGACGATCGAGGTCAGCGCGGCCCCCCGAACGAGGGCACCGCGCACCGGATCGCTCCCACCGCATGAGGCCTTTGGGTCCCCCCACATCGACGGTTGTACGACCATCTCTTTAGCCCTTGAACGACCGCCCCTGCCCGGGCGGATGGAGAACTCATGACGCCCATCGCCCTGCCAGCAATCGCCCTGATGCCCTCCTCCATCGCTCCGCAGCACCTCCAGGCGCTCGAGCGCGCGAACGCCGTGCGGCTCGCGCGCGCCGCGCTCAAGCGCGCCGTCGCCGCCGGTGAGCTCGACGTCGCACAGGTGGTGCTCACCTGCCCGTGGGAGGCCGAGTCGATGACGGTCGCCGATCTGCTGGCGAGCCAGCGCCGGTGGGGCGTGACGCGCGTGCGTCGCTTCCTGCAGGCGATCCCGATGTCCGAGGCGAAGACCATCGGAACGCTTACGGATCGCCAGCGGGCAGCGGTCGCCGAACTGCTCGGCACCCGCCCCGCATTGGTCGCTGCCTAAGCCTCCACCTGAGGGTGAGCCTGCGCCCGACGCTCAGCCGGGCGGGGCGCAGAGCTCGAGGATGTGGCCGTCCGGGTCGCGCAGGTAGAGCGACGCGAGGCCGCCGCGTACGAGCACGTCCGTCGTCGCGACATCGCGCGACTGGAGGTAGGCGCGCCAGGCGTCGAGCTCCTGCGCCGACGCGACCGCGAGCGCGAGGTGGTGCGTGGCGCCCGTGCCTTCGGTCGCGCGCCCCATCTGCGGATACTCGAGGAACGAGATCACGGTCCCGGGTGTCCCCTGCGCGTCGGCGGAGAACCAGAAGTGCCGCGCTCCCGGATCGTCGTCGTTCGATCCCTGCCGCCACAGGGCGAGACCGAGCGTGTCGCGGTAGAAGGCCGTCGTGCGCTCCAGGTCCGCACTGATCATCGTGACGTGGTGGAGCCCCGAGATGCGCATGCGCGGCGCGGGGCCCCCGGGAGTCTGGTCGAGCGCGCTCATGGCATCATATGAAAGATCATGGCCCGGCGTCCGGGTCACGCACGCCAGCCCGCGCCGCCCGACCGCCGGCGAAAGACCGCCCGCAGACCCGCGAAGGCGACGGCAAACACCACGGCGGCCATGAGCAGGACGACCGCCTTGTCCGGGTGTGCCAACGCTGCGACGGGTGCGGCGACCACGGCCGCCGCGACACCCGCGAGCAGGAGGCTGTGCGAGCGGTGGCCGGCGAGGTGTTCACGCAGCGTCAGCTCGACCGTCGCAGCCGACACGAGGGCGAGGCCGAACGCGATCAGGAGACCGCGCGAGCCGCTGCCGAAGAGGCCGACGAGCAGCACGATGATCCCGACGAGCAGGCAGAGCTCCGTCAGCGGGACCGGGTGCCACGGCGGGCGCGGCGCATCTTCGCGGCGCGGCCGTGACACGTCAGCGGCTCCCGCCGGCCGCGAGTGTCGCGAGCCGTTGGTCCAGCGCCGCCTGCGAGAGCTCACCGACCGTGGTGGCGCCGACCCGCCCGCCCGCCCGCAGCTCGGTGATCTGCGGGCACACGACGACGCCGTAGAGGTTGCCGAGCACCGCGTCACGGTCGTGCGCGACGGGGATCGTCCAGTCATGGGCGAGCACGAGCTCGCGCAGGGTGCGGCGATCGCCACCGAGGGCGATCGCCGCGACCCGCACGCCCGGCTGGCCGACGGCGGCTGCCGCGAGCCGATCGACCTGCGCGACGCAGCGCGCCTTGGATGCCGTGAAGAAGACGAGGACCGCCGGCCGTCCATCGACGAGGTCGCACGAGTTGAGCACCGCAGCGCCGCGCACGTCGCAGGCAGCGACCGCCCCTGCGGGTCCCTGGCCCGCGCGGCGCGCGACGTTCACGTCGCCGACGAGCGAGGAGGTCGCCAGGGGCGCGGCGAACGGGGTCATCACGCTCCCCGGCGGCGGGCCGGTCGATGAGGCGCCGTCGGTCCGCAGCGTGTTGACCGTCACCAGCGCGAGGAGCGCGAGGCCCGCGACCGCGAGCAGGATCCGCGGGAGACGCCGCTGGGCGGCCGGCGCGGCGTGCGCAGGCTCACCGGGGCCCTGGGGCTCCCCTGTCCCGCCCGCGATCGGGCGCTCGTCGCCGAAGCTCAGCGGGCCGCGCGGGTCGTCGCTCATGCGCTGGGGACGCCCCGTGATGTCGCGGCGGCCTGGCGCCGCTTGACCGCGGGGAGGCGCTCGGCGAGGACGAGCACCGCGGGCAGGACGAGGAGCACGCCGACGAGCGCCACCGCGAGGTCGAGGACCGTGACGATCCCGAAGTCCCGCAGCATGCGAATGTCGGAGACGATCAGGACGGCGAAGCCGGCGATCGCCGTGACACCCGACGCGGCGACCGCCGCACCGGTGGAGCTGTAGGTGCGCTGCAGCGCATCATGGACTCCGTACCCCCCGGCCCGCTCAGCGCGGTAGCGCTCGCTGAGGAGGACGGAGAACTCGGTCGCAATCGCGATCACGAGGGCCGAGAGCATCACGGAGAGCGGATTGAGTGGGATGCGCGTGAGGAACACGGCGAGCGCCGCCCACCCGGTCGCGAGGACGATCGGCACGAGCGGCAGCAGGGCGCGACGCAGGCTGCGCAGCGCGGCGAGCAGGACGACCGCCACGAGCAGCAGGCCGCCGAGGAGGGTCGCCAGACGCCGCCACGGCGAGGCGATGCGGTCGTTCGCCTGCGCAGCGAGGACCGGGAGCCCCGCGAGGCGTGCCCGCACGCCGACGGGCGGGTCGAGCTCGCGCTCCATCCGCTGCAGCACGCCCAGCTGGCGCTCAAGCGGCATGAGCCGCAGCCCGAACGACAGCGCGGCGGCGCGGCGATCCGGCGTGATGACGTTCTGCGAGAAGTACGCCGGGACCGCGTCGAGGAGCCCCTCGATCCGCTCCTGCGAAGCGAGCGACGCCTTGGTCGTGAAGAGGTCCGGCAGCGAGAATGCGGGGCAGATGTCCGACCGGCCGCACCCGGCCTGCTCGGAGTAGCGCAGCGCGCGCAGAATCCGGCGCTGATAGTCGGTCATCCAGGTGACGACCTTCGGGTCGGTGATGTTCTGCCCCTCGATGAGCACGGTCACCTCGCCGCCGATGCCGCTCACGCGCTGCAGGTCCTGGAGGTCCCGCAGGGCGGGCAGCCCCTGCGGCACGAGGCGCTGGATGTCCGACTCGACGCGGGTGGCGGGCTCGAGCGCCCAGCCGCCGACGGCGAGCGTCGCCGCGACCGCGAGCGTCACGGCCGGCCGCGTGAGGGCGGCGCGCAGGGCGCGGGCGCAGGTGCGGCGACCGGCGCTCCGTAGGAACCGCCACGGCCGCGAGCCCGCGACGATCGCCTCCGCGCCGCGCCATGCGGCCGCGACGGGTGCGATGAGCGCTCGGGCGCGCCCACCTGCGGCACGACGGGCGGCGCGGCGCTCGGCGAGGGTCTGCAGCGCCACCCCGAGCGTCAGGGCGCAGGCGAGGGCGAAGGCGATCCCCGCGACGAGCAGGATCCCGAAGTTGCGGACCATCGGAACAGGCGAGGCGGCGAGGATGAGGAACCCGGCCGCGGTGGCCGCGGCGGCGAGGACGATCGTCGGCGCGCCGCGCCGCGCTGCTGTGGGCGCGGCAGCGGCGAGCGGGAGGCCGGTCTCCTGCAGGCGCGCCTGGAGCTGGATCGCGTAGTCGACGGCGAGCCCGATGAGGATGGGAATCACCGCGACCGCCGCCATCGTGAGCGCGATCCCGAGGAGCTCCATGAGCCCGAAGGTGAGCGCCAGCGCCGCGAGCGCGACGACCAGGGGCAGGAGTCGCAGCCGCGCGCGGAAGACGAGCAGCAGCGTGAGCGCCATGATGAGCAGCGCCGCGCCGAGCAGCACGATGATCGACCGCGAGATCGAGCGCGAGAGCTCTTGGATCACCACGGGTGCGCCGGTCACGGCGTAGTCACCCTTCGACAGCCCCCATCGCGGCATGGCAGCGGCCGCCCGGATGTCCGCGATCGCCCGGCGTCGCTGCTCCTCCGTCAGGCCGCTGCGCAGCCGCACCTGGATGAGTGCGCCGCTGCTGCTCGGGAAGATCGACGCGAAGCGGGTCTTCGGCGTGCCCGCCGGCCGCGCCGGATCGAAGACGAGGCGCTGGATGAAGGTCGGGTCGTCGAGCCGGGGCGCCGAGGTGATGCCGTAACGCAGCGCGATGGCGAGCAGATCGCGCACGAACTGCGCCTCGACGAGCTTGCGCGCCTGGGCTGCGAGCTGCTGCGCCTCCTGTGGCGTCTTCCCCTGCGCCCGCGCCAGCCGCTCCGCGGCGTTTCCCGCGGCGGCCGACTTGCGCTGCTGCGCTGCGACGGTGGCCGTCAACTGCTCGCCGATCTGCGTGACGGCGGTGTTGAGAAAGGTCCCGGGGCCGAACACGACCTTCGCCGGGCGCGTGCGCGCAAGGCGGCCGCATGGGCCGGCGCGCCCGCCCGGCGGCGTCGCGCCCGCCGGGACGTTGCCGGAGAGGCACCCCTCCAGCCCGAGCACGCGCGCAAGGTCCGCGGTGAGCACCACCTCGGAGACCGGCTCGCGGACGACGACGTAGACGGCGTCGTCACCGAAGCGGCGCTGAAGCTCCTGCGTGGCTGCGAACCCCGGCGTCGACGACCCGACGAGGGTCTCGATGTCGGCGCTCGGCTCGAGCCGCAGCGCGAGCACACCGCCCCCGAGCGCGAGGACGAGCACGCCGGCAGCCACCATCAGGGGCCGCCGGACCGCGAGGGCCATGATCGCGCTGAGCAGCCCCCCGATCACGGGAGACCCAGCGGGGAAGGCTGCGCAGCGGGCCCGACGTGCGGGAACTGCGTGGTCACGCCGCCCGCCGTGAAGAGCCCCTGCTGGGTGCACCCGGGTGCGGGCACCGACGTCTGCGATCCGCCGAAGACGTACTTCACGATGCGGTCCGTCAGCAGCTGACCGACGAGGCTTGGTGTGCTCGGGGAGAGCGTCGGCGTGATCCCGCCGGTGCACCCGCGGCTGTCGTACACCGGCATGTCCGCCGTCGCCAGCCGGTCAGCGATCCGCGGCAGGGCGTAGGCGTTCGTGCGATCCGCCGTCACCCGACGCGGGTACGGCGCCAGATTCACCGGTGAGAGCGGGTTCGTCAGGCGCAGGTACTTCAGCGTCGCACCGCGGACCTCGGACTCCGCGTTCGTGGAGGCCACCGTGTTCGCGAAGAAGGCGGTGAGCTCACTCGGGTAGGCGCCGATGAACTGCGCCAGTGGGTTGAGCTGCGTGAGCGCCGGAGTCAGGTCCTGGACGAAGGGCGTGGCGTCCGTGAGGAACGTGTCGACCGCCGGGAGGCCCTTGACCGACGCGTCCTGTGCGGAGCCGAGCCCGCGCATGAGGCCGCTGAGCTGCGGCGCGAGCCGGTCGAGCGCGGCCATGGTGGGCCCGAGCTCGCGCGCGACCGGCTGGAGCTGGCGCACCAGCGGGTCGGTCGTGTCCGCAAAGGTCACAAGGCGATCGAGCGTCGCCCGCGACTCGCGCTGGAAGGCCGGGAGCGCCTCGATCGTCGCGGAGAGCTGCTCGTCGCGCGACGCCGTGGTCGCGAAGACCGCATCGGCGTTCGTGATGAGCTGCGCGAGCTCCGTCCCGCGGGCGCTCAGCGCACTGCTCACGACGCCCGTATCCCGCACGAGTGTGCTCAGGCCGCCATCTTGCGAGCGCAGCACCCCGAGCAAGGCGGTCGCCTGCTCCTCGAGCGCCGGAAGCTGGGCGAGCGCGTCGTTGAAGTCGCGGCCGTGACCGGCGCCCGCGAGCGCCATCTGCTCCTGCCACACCTGGAAGGCACGCCGCGTCGGCGCGTCGAAGGTCCGCAGGATCTCGTCGAGCTCGACGGTCTTCGCGATGTTCCCCTGCGGGAGCGTCCCGCCATCCTCAAGGCTCGCGGAGCCGGGCGTCCCCGGGGTGAGCTCGACATATGTCTCTCCGAGCAGCGTCTTCTGCCTGAGCGTCACGCGCGAGTCGCTCGGAAGCGGCGCGAAGTCGGGCTCGATCTCGACCACGACGCTCGAGTCGCCGGTGCGCGGATCGGCCGTGATCGACTTGACCTTGCCCACGCGGATCCCCGAGATCCGCACGTCGGCCTCCTGCGCGAGCTGCCCGGACTCGCGGAAGGGGATCGTCACCCGGTAGCCGCCGGCGCGCAGCGGTGTCGAACCGCCGAAGGCGGTCCAGAGGAAGAGCAGCAGACCGAAGCACGACAGCGTGAACAGCGCCATCGCGAGTAGCCGGCCGGTGCTGGGCCCCTGCTTGTTCATGGGGCAGCTACCGCCCGCCGGTGGGGCAGGCCTCCCCCGACGTCGGGGGATTCAGCAGCGATGCGATCGTGCCGAGCACCGGGTTGGCCGTCCCGACCACTTCGAGCGTCTGCAGCGTCGTGCAGTTGCCGAAGACGATGCCGCGGCGGATCGGACCCATCGCATCCTGCGAGGCGAACATCGACGCGGTCGCATGGTTCGCCCAGGCGAGCCAGAAGAGGAAGCCCTCCTTCGGCGTGCCGTCCGGGTTCTTCCCCGACGGGTTGTAGGCGAGCCCGTTGAGGAGCTTGTTGACGACCGTCACGGCCTGGCCGAGCTGCGGCGTCGCGGTCGCGAGGTCGCGCGCAGCGGGCCTCAGCGCCGTGACCGTCGGCGCGGCCTTGGGCACGAACGGCCGCAGCTGGTTCTCGATCACCGGCGTCGTGTCGGCAGCGAGCGACTGCAGGCCCGTCTGCGCGTCCTTGAGGCCGTTCGCTGCCGGAAGCAGCGCCTCGAGCGTCGGCCCGAGGCTCGAGGTGAGCGTCTGGGAGCTCGCAAGCGCGGTGTTCGTGCTCGCCAGCGCGCTCGGGAGCAGGCGCAACGCGGCGCGCAGGTCCGCCTGCTGGGCCGCGAAGACGCTGAAGACCTCGCTCGAGGAGCCGACGAACTCGGCGAGCTGCGTGTTGCGATCGCCGAGCGCATCGGCGATCAGGCGGAAGTTATGGACCGCGCGCTTGATGTTGCGTTGGCGCACGATGAGCTGCTCGCCGATCTGGGCCATGTAGCGCGCCGTCGGGTCGAACCGCTTGAGCGTCGCGGAGAGGTTGCCGGCGTTGCCGTCGAGGCCCTCCCCCGCTGCGCCGAGCAGGAGCTGCAGGTAGCGCTGCGTGTCGACGTCGAGCCCCGCAAGGATCTCATCCGGGTTGACGTTCGGCAGCGTGCGCGAGATCGGAATCACGCCGCCGGATGCGATCCGTCCGGCGGCCGCGGTGCCGGGGTTCAGCTCGACGACCATGTCGTTGAGGCCCGTCTTCGGACGCGAGAGCGCCGTCGCGTCGCGGTAGATCGGCGTGTACTTCTTGCGGATCTTTAGCGTGATGCGCGCGCGGCCGCCGTCGAGGTGGACCGCGCCGATCTCGCCGACGTTGACGCCCGCGATCATGACTGTCTGCCCCTGGCCGGCGGTGAAGGCCTGCGCCGTCGAGAACTCCGCCTGGTAGTCGACGAAGTCACTGCCGATCACCGGCACCCACGACGGGGCGTAGAAGCGCTGGTTGGAGAGGATGTACGCCCCCACGAGGATGCCGATCACCGCGACGGCGGCGAGCGCGATGAGATCCCGGAGGTGCTTGCGGACGAGGCGCATCAGGGTGTCTGCGCGTCCGATGGGCCCGTGGCCGTCTTCGAGAACTCCGGCAGCGCCTGGGTGTAACACGCCTTGTTGAAGACGTAGGGCGGCCGCGCGGTGACGCCGTACCACTTGGGCTTCGTGCCCAGGGGCTTGCCGGCGGAGTTGCCGTACATCGTCAGGTTGTTCTGGAGGTTGCCGCCCTTGAGCGCGACCGGATAGGCGCCGCCACCGGTCTGGAAGCGCACGTAGTTCCCGTTGCCGTCGAAGTTCTGCGCCTCACCCGCGAGGCCGACCATCGCGTACCAGAACTCCTTGTAGTTCTCCTTGCCCGTCGTCAGCGGGCCGTCGGGCATCACGGCGTTCCCGGCCGGGAGGATCACGCGGTCGATGCAGCGCGCCAGGAGATCGCCCTGGCGCAGCAGCCCGACCCCGCTCGCCCCGGCAGAGGCGAGGTTCGCGGTCGCCGGCCGCAGATCTGCGACGAGGCCCCCGAGCTCATCCGGCGAGAGCAGCGCCTTCGTCGGCCCGATCCACGGCGTCAGCGCGGCGATCGTCGCCGGCGTCTCCTCCACGCCGGGGATCACCGCGAGCGAGAACTCGCGCACCGACGGCAGCGCAGCGTTGAGCGATCCGAGCGACGTGTACGCCGTCTTCACGGTCGGGCCGAGCTCGCCGACAGCGGTGCGCAGCGACGCCTGTTCGGCCGCCATCGCGGCCATCGTCGTGTTGAACCCCTGGACGAGCGTGACGAGCGACTCTTCGCTGCCGCTGAGCTTGCGCCCGACGCGCGCGAGGCCGCCGACGAGCGAGGAGAGGTCATCGGCCGCGAGGCCGCGCAGCGCCTCATTGACGACGGCCGTCGACTCGAGCGCCGGGCCGCCGTAGGTCAGTGCGGAGTTCAGCGCATCGGCGGCGGTGAGGCCACGGACGACCGGCTCCTGGCTCGCATCCTGCTCGGCGGTGGGCTTGGCCGTCAGCGCCGTGCCGAGCTCGACGAGCGTCGTCTGCAGGCTCTTACGGGTGTCCTGCTGGAGTGCCGTCAGGATCTGATCGATCTGGACCGGACCGGCGGTCTGCGTGACCGGAATCGTGTCGCCGTCTGACAGGCGCGGCGCCTCCGGAGTCCCGGGCTGGAGGTCCACGAAGAAGTTGCCCTCGAGGAAGATGCGCGGCCGAATCTTCAGGCGCGCGTCCTTGTGGATCGGCAGGCCGTCCTTTTTGATCTCCATCGTGATGACGGCGTTGTTCGTCCCTGCCTGGCCGTCGATCTTCTTGACCTTGCCGACGTTGACGCCCGCGATGCGCACGGGCGAGTCGAGACGGATCGAGTTGGAGGTCTTGAAGACGGCCTGGAACTCGAAGCCGCGCGAGAACGGCCAGTCCTTCGTGAACCCGAAGTAGCCGATCAGCGCGACGGCGAGCAGCATCAGCAGCCCGACCGTCACAGGGTTCGCCCCGCGGCGGTCCTTGCGCAGGATGCGCGGGCGCTCGGCCCTGGGTGTGCGCCGCAGCGTCATCACGGGGCCGAGTCGTCGTGGAGGGTGGTGGACCGCTGGCCCGGGACGTTCCCGATCACCGTCTTCCCGCCGATGAACTTCTCGTTGCCCGCCGCACACGTCTTGGGCTGGCCGGAGGCCGCCGTGTACGGATAGGGATTCGCGTGGAGGAAGTTCTTCGGGTCATAGCCCGGGCCGGTCGGCCCGTTCGCCGGGGCCGACGACGGGCCGCCCTCATTGTTCGGGGCGTTCAGGAGACTGCCGGGCGCGGTGATGACGGCGAACCGCTGCATCGTGCCGTTGGTGCCGCCCTCGCTGAGGAGGCTCGCGACGTTGCGGAACCACAGCGCGACGTAGTTGCAGACCGTCTGTGCCGGGGTGAGCTGCAGGACCGTCGGGTTGAGCAGCACCGTCGTCTGGGTGAGGTCGCGCACGCCGGCCTTCACGAGCGCGTCGGTGCTGAACGTCTCGAGCGTCTGGATCGTGTCCTCAAGGCGCGCATTGAACGCCGGCGAGTCGGCGAGGACCGGCGTCCCGACGCGCACGGTGGTCGCGAGGTCCGGAGCGGCGCTCGCGAGCGCGGCGACGCCCGGCTGGAGCTCGCGCATGAGGGTTGTGGCGTCGGCGAGGAACGGGCGCAGCTTCGGCAGGTCGCGGGTCGCGGCCGTGAGCGTCGCGGGGCCCTCGGAGATCGACTCCTGGAGGTAGGGGCGCGCGACCGACTCGAGCGCCGACATCGTCACGTCGAGATGGCGCACGAGGTCGCCCTGGACCCCGGCCACCGGCGCCACGACAGCGGCGCTCTGGGCGAGCCCGCGGATCATGCCGCGCAGGTCGGTCTTCGCCGATGCGAGGTTCGCCATCACCGGCGTGAGCTCGTCGAGCAGCGGGGCGAGGTCCTGAACGGCGAAGTTCAGATCCTGGCCGCGTCCGGCGAACGCGGTGCCGGCGGTCAGGAGGTTCTGCTGGATCGCGCGGCGCGTCGGGGTGCTGAACGTGTCGAGGAACTCGTCGAGCTCGACCGGCTGCGGCGTCGCATTGCGCAGCGGGATCGTCGCCCCCTCGGCGAGCTGGCTGTCACGCGTCCCGCGGGTCAGCTCGACGTACTTCAGGCCGAGCGCCGAGCGCGGGCGGATCAGGACCTGCGTGTCGGTCGGCAGGGGCTTCACGACCGTCTCGAGCTTCAGCCCGAGGACGGCGATGACCCGGCCCGACTTCAGCGTCTGCGCCTTGATGCTCGAGACCGTCCCTACGCGCGTGCCGCCGATGCGCACGTCGTTGCCGCGCACGAGGCCGGCGGCGTTGGGCACCTGGACGTTGACGGCGTACGTGGGGACGAACGGCAGGCCGGAGTTCGCGTTGTAGGCGAGGAAGACGGCGACGACGACGACGAGCGCTGTGATCGCCCCGATGAGGATCGGGTTCGCCGCGATCGAGGCTGTCCGGCGCGCGCCGCTCATGAGCCGAGGAGGTAGTCGAGGAGGGGCAGGGCGTCGCGCGTCTCGACCGGCGTCGCCGGCTTCGTCGCGCTGCGGCGGGTCACGGCGCGCGGGACGGTCGTCTGGGTGGCGCGGGACGACGGAATCGGGACGCTCGTCGGCTCGCCCTTCGGCACGGCCGGAGTGGTGACGGCGCCGAAGTCCTTCTGGAAGTTCGAGCTGCACCCGTCGCCGGAGCGCTGGACGGTCGCGTACGTCTGGCAGGTGTTGAGGATGAGCCGGGCGCGCAGGTAGTGGCCGTACTCGTCGTACGCGTTGACACCGCCCGAGCCGTAGAAGACGAAGTCGAGCAGGCGGTTGATGCCGCCCTTCATGTCGGTCGAGCGCAGCAGCAAGGAGAGGTTCGTCGAGAGCGGCGCCGCCTGACGGGTGAGCTCACCGACCTGCTGGACCATGCCGAGCGAGTTCTGGATCTGCGGGCCGGTGACGTCGGCCGTGTCGCCGAGCGACTCCAGCGCGATCGTCGCGTTCTTCGTGAACTGCGGGCCGCCCGTCACGACCGTGTTGAGCGACGAGGTCACGCCCTGCAGGTCCTGGACGATCGGCGTGAACTGCGTCGCGAACGCCCCGAGCTGGTCCATGGTCGGCTGGACCTCCTTGAGGAAGCCGGGGAGCAACCGCAGATCCTGCGCGAGCGCGTCGCTGCGCTCGGCTGTCGCCTGCGCGGTCGCCGCGGACGCGTTGATGAAGCCGGCGAGGCTTGCGCGCTCGCGGGCGAGCGGGGCGAGGACCCGATCGCCGTCGACGGCGAGCTGCGCGAGACGCCGGTTCTCGGAGGCGAGGACCTTGAGCACCTCGTCGAGTTCGCGCAGCGCCGGGCTCGACTTCGTCAGCGCCTCCTGCAGGTTGGCGCCGTTGCCGGCGAGCCCTGTTCCGAACTCGTTCAGAAAGATCGTGAGGCGCTCGCGGAACGGCAGCCGCATGATGTTGTTGAGCAGGTCGAGGTCGACCGAGCGGCTCGTCTGGCTCGACGGCAGCAGGTACTGACCCTTGCCCGGGCCGTCGGCGATCTGCTGCAGCGACGGGGCCGCGACGGCGCCGGGACGCGACGGGCTGCACTCGACGTAGCGTTCGCCGATCAGCGACTGCGGGCGGATCGTGCAGAACGCGTCGGCGCGGAAGTCGCGGTACCCCGGATCGGTGATGTTGAGGACCATCGCGGCCTGCTTCTGCGGGGTGAGGTCGATCGAGTCGACGTCGCCGACGACGACCCCGGCGATCTTCACGTCCATGCCGGGGATCACGAATGCGGCGTTGTCGAAGATCGCGCGGACCTTGTAGCCGCCGGAGCCGTTCCCGGCGCCCACGGCGAAGACGATGAGCGCGGCGGCGCAGAGCAGGACGGCGGCGATGGCCAGAAGACGCTTCATCGTCCGATCACGGCCCTGGAAGGACGATCGAGGAGTCGCAGTCGAGTGTGCCGCTCACATCACGCCACGGCGCGCTGCCGTCCGCCGGCGCCTGGCTCGCGGCGCCCGGGCAGCGCTGGATGTACTGGAGACCGTTCTGCAGGCCCGGCTTGCGGTTCGCCGGCGCGACGGGGACCAGCGTGTTCGACCCGGAGTCGTAGCTGAAGGCGTTGAAGACCGGGGCGACGCGGGCGAAATGGCCGTTGGCGTCGTAGTTCGCCGTCGACTGCCCGAAGTCGCGCAGCCAGCCGACGAGGTCGGGGGTGTACGGGCGGATGAAGCTCAGCACCGGCAGCGAGGCGTTGAGCGCCTTGACCGAGTCGGGGAAGGTCTTCGATCCTTGGGCGGCGAGCGACGGCGCGGTGCGCAGCAACTCGGTGAGGTCGTTGTTGGCGCCGGGGGTGCGCACGAGTCGCGAGAGGTCGGTGAAGGTCGGCGTCGCCGTCTCAAGGAGCGGGCGCAGCTCGGCGAGAAACGGAGCGAGGTCCTCGGTCGCCGGACCCGAGGCGGCGACGAGCTTGTCGACGTCATCGAGCGCGTTGCGCAGGTTGACGAAGGTCGTGCTGCCACGGCGCAGGGTCTGCGGCAGGTAGTCGAGCGCCTGCGCGAGCGACCGATTCTCATCGGCGATTGCGCCGAGCGTCGTGTTGGCGTTCGACACCATGTCCGTGAGCGTCGGCGCCTGCGAGGCGAGCGTCGCGACGACCTTCGACGTCTCGGTGAGCACCGTCTCCAGCGCGGGCCGGTCGGCATTGAGCTGCTCGACGAGGAGGCGGGTCTGCGTCAGCGCGGGCGAGAAGTACTTGGCTGCGGCGTTCCCCTCCGCGCCCTTGCCGGCGTACCACGTCCCGAAGCCGCGGATGACCTCCTGCAGGCCCTTGCTCGTCTCCTCGTCGAGGCTGTTGAAGATCTGGTCGAGGTCGACGATCGTGGTCGTGCGGTCCTCACCGATGATCGCGTTGTCCCCGAGCGCGGGTGCGCTCGTCGGCCCGGGCGAGAGCTCGACGTAGCGGTTGGCGACGCCGGAGATCGACGTCGCGCGGATCGTGGCCGTCGTGCCGCGGTGCAGCGGCGCGTACGGCTTCTTCACCGAGACCGTGACCTCGGCGAGGTTGTCGTCGGTCAGGCGGATGTCCTTGACCGCGCCGATCCGCCGGCCGCCGATCTGGACGTCGTTGTCGTTGACGAGCTGCCCGGCCGTCTGGAAGACGATCCGATACTCGCGCGTCGAGTCCCCCGTCAGGAGCACGACCGCCAGCAGCACCGCGGCGACGGCGAAGAGCCCCGCGACGATTCCCCTCGCGGGACTCATGCGCACCCCGGCGCGGTCTGATGGACGGTCGTCGGCATCGAGCGGAGGTCCGGCTCACTCCATCCCGAGCGGGCCCTGGGCCGCGCCGGAGAGAAACTGACGGACGAAGGCGTTCTCGGAGTTGAAGAGCTCCTCGGCGGGACCGGCCTCGACGATCCGCCCGCGCCAGAGCACCGCGATGTACTCGGCCACGCGGCGGGCGCTCATGATGTCGTGGGTGATGACCGTGTAGGCGCCGCCGTTCTCCGCGTGGATCTCCTGGATCAGCTCGCAGAGCAGCGCGGTGCGGACCGGGTCGAGGCCCGAGTCCGGCTCGTCGAAGAGGACGATGTCCGGGTCGAGGACGAGCGCCCGCGCGAACCCGGCGCGCTTGCGCATGCCGCCGGAGAGCTCGTTCGGCATCTTCTCGCCGGAGTCGCCGAGACCGACCTCGCGCAGGCGGCCGCTGACGATGTCACGGATCTCGTCCTCGCCCTTGTCGGTGTGCTGCCGCAGCGGGAAGGCGACGTTGTCATAGAGGTTCATCGACCCGAAGAGCGCGCCGTCCTGGAAGAGCACGCCGAACTTCTTGCGCATCTCGAACAGCTCGTGGTCGCGCATCGACGGGACCGACTGTCCGTGGACGAGGACGTCGCCGTCGTCCGGATAGAGCAGACCGACCATGTGCTTGATGCAGACCGATTTGCCGGTGCCCGACGGCCCGAGGATCATCGAGATCTTGCCCTCGGGCAGCCCCATGTTGAGTCCGCGCAGGATCTGATTGCTGCCGAACGCCTTGTGCACGCCGAGGAACTCGACGGCATCCGGCACGCCGGTCGGGCGGTTGAGGCCCGTATGCCAGTGGTACTCGTCCTCGCGCGGGGGCTGCACCTCGTCGACGACGTCGGGACCGCTGCTCTGCAGATCGCCGCTCATGCTCATCCTCCGATCGGTGCGCGCGGGTTCGCGCCCCAGAAGACCTGTGTGCCGAGCATCCCGATGAGATGCACGAGCACGATGTTCAGCACCATCGATTTCGCGGTGGCCGTCCCGACGCCCACCGGTCCCCCGCGCGCCGTGTAGCCGTAGTAACAGCCCACGAGCACGATGATCGTCGCCATCGTCATCGCCTTCGCCGCGCTGAAGAGGAGGTCGGGCGGGTTCTGGAATTGCCAGAAGATCAGCGAGTAGCCGCCCTGCGACACCTCGCCGATCTGGACCACCACCGCCAGATAACTCGCCAGGAAACCGGCTCCCACAGCGGCAACGTACATGAAGGGCAGCACCATCCACGCCGCCAGCAGGCGCGTCGCGCAGAGGAAGAGCATCGAGTCGAACCCCATCACTTCGAGGGCGTCGATCTCCTCCGAAATCCGCATCGAACCGAGCTCGGCGACGATGCCCGTGCCGACCTTCGCGGCCATCATGTACCCGAACGCGTAGGGCACGAGCTCGCGCAGGTCGCACCACGCGGCGAAGACGCCCGCGTAGGCCGGCGCGCCGACCGAGCGGTTGAAGTACGCGCCCTCGATCCCGCACTGCAGGCCGATGATGAAGACGAGGCCCCAGATGACGAGCGTCGAGGAGACGATGAGGATGCCCGCCTGGCGCAGCGTCTCGCCGAAGAAGCGCAGGACGCGCAGCGTGAGGACGTCGCGCAGCATGCGCCCGGCGAACTTCGAGATCTCTCCGAAGGAGGCGATCCAGTCGCGTGGGACGCTCAGCCAGCTGTTCGGTTGCACGGCTGCGTCTACCGGATGACGTTGATCTCGGGATGGGTCGCGAGCAGCGTCTGCGTGAACACGTAGTTGAACGCGAAGACCCCGAGGAACGCGATGACGACTGCCTGGTTCACGGCGCGCCCGACCCCCGCGGCGCCACCGGAGGCCGTCATCCCCTTGTAACAGCAGACGACCGCGATGATCGCCCCGAAGAGCGTGCACTTGAGCACCGACCCCCAGAGGTCGGTGACCGAGGCGTTGGTGAAGAACGTCGCCCAGAACGGCCCGAGCGGGGCGTGGTTCACGAGCGTTGTCATGATGCCGCCGAGGATGCCGAAGAGCAGGGCGTAGATGTCGAAGAGGCCCGTGACGAGCATCAGGGCGAGGAAGCGCGGGACGACGAGGTTCTTCACCGGATCGACGCCGAGGACCTGGAGCGCATCGAGCTCCTCGCGGATCTTGCGGGCGCCGAGATCGGCCGTGATCGCCGTCCCGGCGACGCCGGCGAGCACGATCGCCGTCACGAAGGGCGCGAACTCGCGGATCGAGGCGAGCACGAAGAACCCGCCGAGCCGATCGAGCGCGCCGAAGAGGACGAGGAAGTTCGCGGCCTGCAGGCCCGGGGCGGCGTAGCCGAACGCCACGGTCGAAACGAGCAGCGGGAACCAGCAGAGCCGCATCGCGAAGAGGAACTGCGCGACGAACTCGCCGCCATAGGGATACGGCGGCCGGACCGCGGAGACGAGCGTGCGACCCGTGAGGATCATCATGTCGCCGATCTCCTCGAAGAAGCTCCTGGCGGGCGCGGTGGCCCGGTCTGCGGCGCTGCGGACCACGTGCACCTCCTCCCCCTGCTCGCTGGATCGACCCGACTGGTGCCGGTGGACTCTATGCGAGCCTGCGGATCGGTCGCAAACCCCATCGGGAGTGGGCGCATCGGCCCTCCAGCTGCGGGCGCGCACCGGGCCCTGTGGTAGCGTCGCGAGTCGTGACGAGCAGCGGTTCCAGCGGGCTTCGGCGGGTGCTGGGCGCCGCCCCAGTGATCGCCGCGCTCATCGCGCTCGCGGGCTGCGGCGGTGGTGCCTCACAGGATGCGGACGAGCCTCGCGGCACATACACCGCCGAGATCACGCAGGCGTCGTTCCCGCCACTCCAGGGCCTCGGGCAGACGTCGCGCATGCGCGTGACCGTGCGCAACGCGGGCCGGGAGACGATTCCCGACGTCGCGCTGACCGTCGACGGCCTGGCCGCGCGCGAGGCGCAGCCCGACGCGATGGACGCCTCCCGACCGATCTGGGTCATCGACCTGGGCCCCGTCGGCGGCAAGACCGCCTACGTCAACACCTGGGCGCTCGGGCCGCTGGCCGCCGGGCGCGAGCGCACCTTCACCTTCGTCCTGACGGCCATGACGGCCGGCACGCACCTCGTGCGCTACCGGGTCGGCGCGGGCCTCAACGGCAACGCCATCGCCCGTACGCCGGCCGACACGGTGCCAGAGGGCTCCTTCACGGTCCGCATCACGCGCCGTCCGCGCGTGTCCTCGGTGAACCCGCGCACCGGCGCGGTCATCCACCGCGCCCCCTGACCGCAGCGGGCGCGGGGCGGCTCATCCTAAGCCGCCCCGCGCGGTCCTACGGCCTTAGGCCTCCGCCGCCGCACCAGGATGCGTCTGGAGAACTTCGTCCCCCGACTCTCCTGTGCGCACCCGATACGCCTGATCGACGGGCATCACGAAGATCTTCCCGTCGCCGACCGATCCTGTCTGTGCGTACTTCAGGATCGTGTCGACGATCGTCTTCACGTCTGCCGCCGCCACCACGCACTCGATCTTGATCTTCGGGCGCAGGTAGTTCGTGAGAGATGCGCCGCGGTACGTCTCGACGATCCCCTTCTGCCGGCCGGAGCCCTTGACCTCGCTGACCGTCAGCGAGGGGAATCCGAGCTCGAGCAGCTCCATCCGGATCGGCTCGAAAGCCTCGTGGCGAATGTATGCCTCCACCTTCTTCATGCCGTGACCTCCGTCGTTGCAGCGCCGGCGGAGACCGCTGCGCCATGCTGGGGTGCCGCACCGTAGCCCACGAGCTCGGATGCGGGAATGAACTGCTCCGGGTACCCGTACATCCCGTGCTCGGAGATGTCGAGTCCCTGGAACTCCTCCTCCTCGGTGACGCGCAGGCCGTAGGTCTTCTTGATGAGCCAGAACACGAGGTAGCTGGTCACGAAGACGCCCACGAACACGACCACCACACCGAGCGCCTGGTTCCCGAGCTGCGAGAAGGAACCGGTGTAGAGGAGCCCGCCCTTGCCGACGGTGTTGAACTCCGCCAGTGCCGGGAGGGTGAAGAGGCCGCACGAGAGCGTCCCCCAGATGCCGCAGAGGCCGTGCGCGGTGAGCGCACCCACCGGGTCGTCGAGCTTCTTGTCGATCGCGTAGACGCCGAGCGGCACGATCACGCCGGCCACGAGGCCGATGACGACGCCGGCCCAGGGGACGACGTAGCCCGACGGGGCCGTGATCGCGACGAGTGCACCGATCACGCCGTTGCCGACCATGCCGATGTCGATCGTCTTCGTGATCCTCCACGAGGTGACGAGCGCACCGAGCGCACCGGCGCCCGCGGCGAGGAGCGTCACGACGGCGACCTCCGCAAAGCGGGTGTCGAGCGCGTTGAGGGTCGAGCCCGGGTTGAACCCGAACCAGCCGATGAGCAGGATGCCGACGCTCAGGCCGAACAGCGGCATGTTGTGGCCGGGGATCGCCCGCGGCTTGCCGTCAGGGCCGTACTTGCCCTTGCGGGCTCCGAGCAGCAGCAGGACCGCGAGACCGCCGGTGGCGCCGATGAGGTGGACCGCCGTCGAACCGGCGAAGTCCTGCATGCCGACGTTCGCCTGCAGCCAGCCGCCGCCGAAGACCCAGCCCGAGAAGATCGGGTAGATCAGCGCCGCGAAGAAGATCGCGTAGATGACGTAGACGCCGAACTTGATGCGCTCGAGCGTCGTGCCCCAGACGATCGCCAGCGAGACGGCGCAGAATGAGAACTGGAACAGCCACTTCGCCTCGATCGTGGCGTCGGAGAAGCCCATGATCGGGAACGCATCCGTCGGGTTCCCGAAGTCACGCAGGAAGAAGCCCTCCGTGCCGATCACGTGGCCGAGGCCTCCGCCGAAGGCGAACGCGAATCCGACCGCCCAGTAGAGGATCGCGGCGATCGAGAAGTTCGTGAAGATCTTCGCGACGATCGTGCCGGCGTTCTTCCCGCGGGAGAAGCCGATCTCGAGGAACATGAAGCCGACCTGCATGAAGATCACGAGGACGGCGGCGATCACCACCCAGAGGGTGTTGATGCCGACGGATTCCGGCACGCCCTTGGCCTGCCAGACATCAGCGCTCGCCGCCGCCGGAGCGAGCAGCGACAACGCAAGTACCACGCACATGGCCCGTAGGCCGAGTGAACGTCTCATGGATCCTCCATGGGGTCGGGGTGTGCAGCGCAGTCTGCGTTGTGCTCGCGCGTCCTCCATTGGCCCCATGTCGAAGGTTTGGAGGCGGCGTTTCGACACCTCCACCGCGTGTCCAAATGGACCGGCTGCGACTTTGGACATCGGGATAAGGTCTGGTGCGACCCGCGCGCCTAGTGTCATGCGCGCCGTCAGTGCGTCACCGTCGAGAGGAATCCAAGGACCCCATGGCCACGAAGAACCGTCATGCCAACGTCAACGCGGCGCAGTGGAGCAGCGTCGGCGGGGACGGCACCGTCGATCTGAGCAAGCTCGCGGCGAACGTCTACGGCGAGAACGTCTTCAGCACGGCTGTGCAGCGTCAGCGCCTCCCCAAGGAGGTCTACCGCAAGCTCGAGGCCACGCTCTCGGCCGGCGCGCCGCTCGACCCAGCCCTCGCCGACGTCGTCGCCAAGGAGATGCGCGAATGGGCGATGGAGCGCGGCGCGACGCACTACACGCACTGGTTCCAGCCGCTGACCGGGCTGACCGCCGAGAAGCACGACTCCTTCTTCAATCCTTCCGGTGACGGCACCGCGATCGCCGAGTTCTCCGGCAAGGAGCTGATCCAGGGCGAGCCGGACGCCTCGTCGTTCCCCACGGGCGGCATCCGCGCGACCTTCGAGGCGCGCGGCTACACCGCGTGGGACCCCACGTCCCCGGCGTTCATCCTCGAGAACCCGAACGGCAGCTTCCTCTGCATCCCGACGGCCTTCGTGTCGTGGACCGGCGAGGCGCTCGACCAGAAGATCCCGCTCCTGCGCTCGATGGATGCGCTCTCGAGGGTCGCCCTGCGCGCGCTGAAGGTCTTCGGCGACAAGACGACGACCCGGATCTTCACGACCGTCGGCCCGGAGCAGGAGTACTTCCTGATCGACGAGCAGTACTACTACGAGCGCCCCGACCTCTACACGACGGGCCGCACGCTCTTCGGCGCCAAGCCGCCGAAGGGTCACGAGCTCGACGAGCACTACTTCGGCTCGATCCCCGAGCGCGTGCTCGCCTACATGCTCGAGGTCGAGCGTGAGCTCCAGCGCCTCGGCGTCCCGATCAAGACCCGCCACAACGAGGTCGCGCCGGCGCAGTACGAGCTGGCCCCGATGTTCGAGAGCTCGAACGTCGGCTCCGACCATCAGCAGCTGACGATGCAGGTGCTGCAGAACGTCGCGCGTCGCTACGGCCTCGTCTGCCTGCTCCACGAGAAGCCCTTCGCCGGCGTCAACGGCTCGGGCAAGCACAACAACTGGTCGATGGGCACCGACAGCGGCCACAACCTGCTCGATCCGGGCGACACGCCGGCCGACAACATCCAGTTCCTGTTCTTCTGCGCCGCCGTCCTCTCGGCGGTCGACACCCACCAGCAACTCCTGCGCGCGACCGTGGCCACGGCCGGCCAGGATCACCGCCTCGGGGCCAATGAGGCGCCGCCCGCGATCATCTCGGTCTTCCTGGGCGGCGAGCTCGAGCGGGCGTTCGACGCCGTCGCGGCCGGCAAGGGCTCAGAGAGCAACAAGGGGAACTTCCTCGGGCTCGGCACGCCGGTCCTGCCGCCGCTGCCGCTCCACGGCGGCGACCGCAACCGCACCTCGCCGTTCGCCTTCACGGGCAACAAGTTCGAGTTCCGCGCACCGGGCTCGAGCATGTCGATCGGCCTCATCAACACGACGCTCAACACGATCGTCGCCGAGGCGATCGATGCCTTCGTCGACAAGATCGAGGCGCTGCAGGCGAAGGGCAAGTCGCGCGACGAGGCGGTCCTCGAGGTCGTCAAGGGCGCCTGGAAGAAGCACAAGCGCATCGTCTTCGGCGGCGACGGCTACTCCGACGCCTGGCACAAGGAGGCTGCCAAGCGCGGCCTCGCCAACCTGCCGACAACGCCGGACGCCCTTCCGTGGCTCGTCGAGAAGGCCACCATCCGTGCATTCGAGCGCTACGAAGTGCTCTCCGAGCGCGAGCTCGAGTCCCGCTACGAGGTGGCCGTCGAGCAGTACTCGACGAAGCTCAACATCGAGGCGGAGACCGCCGCATCGATGGCCCGCACGATGATCCTCCCCGCCGCGGTGCGCTACCTCACGGAGCTCAAGGCCGCCGGCCTGACCCCGGCCGCGACGGAGCTCAAGAGCACCGCCGACGAGTTCCTCAAGCAGATCAAGGTGCTCGAGAAGGTCAACGCGAACCATCCCTCCGAGGAGGGCCTGACCCACGCGAAGTACATGCGCGACAAGGTCATCCCCGCGATGAATGCCACGCGCGAGGTCGCTGACCGGCTCGAGAAGCTCGTCGCGGACGACCTGTGGCCGCTGCCCAAGTACAGCGAGATGCTGTTCATCAAGTAGCGCTTGGCATGGCGGCAGGAACCTTGACACCGTCGTGTCAAGGTTCCTGCTTTCCCTGATAGCCTCGGACGATGCCCCGTGATTACCTCGCCGCCGTCCGCGACCACGTCGTCATCTTCGACGGGGGCATGGGCGCGACGCTCGAGCAGTTCGAGCTGACCGCTGAGGATTACGGCGGACTCCAGGGGAAGTGCCACGAGGCGCTGATCCTCAACCGCCCCGACGTGATCGAGGGCGTCCACGCCACGATGGTCGAGGCGGGGGCCGAGGTCGTCGAGACGGATACCTTCCAGGCGAGCCGCCTGAAGCTCGAGGAGTGGGGCCTCGCCGAGCACACGCTCGAGATCAACCGCCGCGCCGTCGAGATCGCGCGCAAGGCGGTCGGCGAGCACCGCTTCGTCGCCGGGTCAATCGGCCCGACCGGCCACCTCCCCGCCTCCGACGACCCGACGCTCGGCGCGATCCGCTTCGGCGAGCTCGTGACCGTCTTCGAGGAGCAGGCCCGCGGCCTCGTCGAGGGCGGCGCCGACCTCATCATCATCGAGACGGCACAGGACATCCTTGAGGTGAAGGCCGCGATCTTCGGCACGCGCGAGGCGTTCACCGCCACCGGCCGCCGCGTGCCGATCCAGGTCTCCGTCTCCCTGCTGCCCAACGGCGGCAAGATGCTCCTCGGCACCGACATCGACGCCGTCCTCACGACGCTCGAGTCGCTGAAGGTCGACGTCATCGGGCTGAACTGCTCGACCGGCCCCGAGGACATGCGCGACGCGATCCGCTTCCTCGGCGAGTTCGCGAGCGTCCCCGTCCACTGCATCCCCAACGCCGGGCTCCCACAGCAGGGCGCCGACGGCGAGACGATCTTCCCCGAGGGCCCCGAGCAGCTCGCAAGCGTCCTCGGCGAATTCGTCGAGCGCTACGGCGTCGGGATCGTCGGCGGCTGCTGCGGCACGACGCCCGACCACATCCGCGCGATCGCCGAGCGCTGCGGCGGGCGCACCCCCGCCCCCCGCCCGGCCCGCCGCCCGGCGCGCGTCAGCTCGCTGATGACGGCCACGGCGCTCGTCCAGGATCCGACGCCGACGATCGTCGGCGAGCGCGTCAACTCGCAGGGCTCGCGCAAGGCGAAGGAGCTGCTCCTCGCCGATGACTACGACGGGCTCGTGCAGATCGCCGAGGACCAGGTCGAGGGCGGCGCGCACGTGCTCGACCTCTGTGTCGCGCTGACCGAGCGCACCGACGAGGACGAGCAGATGCGCGAGGTCGTCAAGCGCGTCTCGCTATCGCAGCCGTCGCCGATCCAGATCGACTCGACCGAGCCCGTGGTCATCCGCGCAGCGCTTGAAGCCTCCTCGGGCCGGGCCATCGTGAACTCCGTCAACCTCGAGGCCGGGTCGGGCAAGCTCGACGAGGTCGTCCCGCTCGCGGTCGCCCACGGCGCCGCCGTGATCGCGCTGACGATCGACGAGGTCGGGATGGCGAAGACCGCCGAGCGCAAGGTGGAGATCGCCCAGCGCATCACCGACCTCTGCGCCGCGCACGGCCTCGAGCGCGAGGCGCTGATCTTCGACGCGCTGACCTTCACGCTCACCACGGGCGACGAGGAATGGCGGCCCTCGGCGGTCGAGACGATCGAGGGCATCCGTCAGATCAAGGCGCAGATCCCCGGGGTCCTGACGTCCCTCGGCGTCTCCAACGTCTCCTTCGGCATCTCGCCCCGCGCGCGCGCCGTCCTGAACTCCGTCTTCCTGCATCACTGCGTCGACGCCGGGCTCGACCTCGCGATGGTCAACCCGAACCACATCACGCCCTACGGCGAGATCAGTGAGGAGGAGCGCGAACTCGCCGACGACCTCGTGCTCAACCGGCGCGAGGACGCGCTTGAGCGGTTCATCGGGCACTTCGAGTCGAAGGGCGCCGAGGAGGAGGAGGCCGGCAGCGCCGATCCCACCGAGGGCATGGAGCCCGAGGAGGCGCTGCACTTCCATATCCTGCGCCGCCGCAAGGACGGCGTCGAGGACTGGGTCGACCGCGCCGTCGAGAAGCTCGGCGCCGTGCCGACCCTCAACGACGTCCTCCTCCCGGCGATGAAGGAGGTCGGCGACAAGTTCGGCGCCGGCGAGCTCATCCTGCCGTTCGTCCTCCAGTCGGCCGAGGTGATGAAGCGCGCGGTCGCGCGCCTTGAGCGCTACCTCGATCGCATCGAGGGCTACACGAAGGGCACCGTGGTCCTCGCCACCGTCTTCGGCGACGTGCACGACATCGGCAAGTCGCTCGTCAACACGATCCTCACGAACAACGGATACACCGTCATCGACCTCGGCAAGCAGGTGCCGGTCCAGACGGTGATCGATGCGGCCAAGGAGCACGACGCGACGGCGATCGGCCTCAGCGCCCTGCTCGTCTCCACCTCGAAGCAGATGCCGCTCTGCGTCCAGGAGCTCCACGAACAGGGGCTCGACTACCCCGTGCTCATCGGCGGCGCGGCGATCAACCGCGTCTTCAGCCTGCGCGCGTCCTTCCCGCACGGCACCGCCGACGACGACCTCTACGGCGGCGGCGTCTTCTACTGCAAGGACGCCTTCGAGGGGCTCGGCGTCATGGATCAGCTCGTCGACCCGGAGGCGCGCGCAGCGCTCAAGGCGCAGGTCGCGCAGGACGCCCTGCGCCTGCGCCAGCAGGGCCCCGAGCCCGAGGAGCTCCCGACCGACGACGACACCGTGCGCTCACCGGCGCGCGCCGACAATCCGGTCCCCGCCCCGCCGTTCTGGGGTGTGCGCGAGATCCCCGTCGACCTCGACGAGCTCTACCACCACCTCGACACGCACGTGCTCTTCAAGCTGCATTGGGGCGGACGCGGCGTCAAGGGCGAGGCCTGGCGCGAGCTTCTGCGCGACGACTTCCAGCCGCGCCTTGAGCGGATGTGGCGTGAGCAGGACTACCTGCAGCCGCGCGCTCTGCTCGGCTACTTCCCCTGCTACTCGGAGGGGAACGACATCGTGCTTCTCGACCCCGAGGATCACACGCGCGAGCTCACGCGCTTCACCTGCCCGCGCCAGCCGGGCCACGACCGGCTGTGCCTCGCCGACTTCTACCGCCCGAAGGACAGCGGCAAGCTCGACGTCGTCGCGATCACGGCGGTCACCTCCGGCAGCGAGGTCACCGAGCTCATGGCGCGCCTTGAGGCCGACGGCGAGTTCGCCGAGCAGCTCTTCGTTCATGGCCTCGGCGTCCAGACCGCCGAGGGCCTCGCGGAGTGGCTTCACTCGCGCGTGCGCGCCGACCTCGGCATCGAGCGCACGCAGGGCCGCCGCTACTCGTGGGGCTACCCGGCTGTTCCGGACCAGTCCGAGCACCTGAAGGTCGAGGCGCTCCTCGACCTCGCGCAGATCGGCATGTCGATCTCCCCCGGGTTCGCACCGGAGCCGGAGCAGTCGACCCTCGCCGTGATCGCCCACCACCCTGATGCGACGTACTTCGGCATGAAGTCCGGCCGCCTGCCCACGGAGGATCGCCAGCGCGCGGACGACGTGATCGCCGGCAGCGACCGCGATCCCGCCCGCCTCGCGGAGATCACCGACGAGGATCCGGACGACGTCGCCGAGGCGCAGGCCGTCTCAGCCGACGCCGGGTCCTGAGCGTCAGTCCCCGGCGATCAGGCGCAGCTTCGCGTCGCGGTCGAGCCGCTTGATGCGCGCCTCCTCGCGCCGCGCGGCCGTGCGGTCCTCGAGCTCCCAGGACGCCGCGAGCTCGATTGGCAGGCGACTGCGCGTGTAGCGGCTCGCTGTCCCGGCGGCGTGCGCGGCGAGGCGCCGCTCGAGATCGCTCGTCCACCCCGTGTAGAGACTGCCATCGGCGCAGCGCAGCATGTAGACCCAGGGGCCGGGCACCGGTCGCCTCGCGCTAGCGGTCGAACGTGTCGGCGTGCGACACGGAGCCGGCGAGCGGCGGCAGACGCACGGGCGTCGAGTGCAGCGCGCGCATGCGCACGTCGCGCCAGCTGAGGCCCTCGCGCAGCAGCGCCGGGACGCCCATGATGATCGCCGCGGCCACCTCGACGGCCTGCAGGACGATGCCGTAGCCGAGGGCGTCGGCGGTGGACACGCCGAAGGCCCCGGTGAGGACGGCGACGCACGCCGCCTGGAAGACGCCGAGGTTCGACGGAGTCGCCGGGAGGACCGCCGTGACGTTGACGGCGAGCAGCACGCCCGCGGCGGCGGCGAGGTCGGCCTGTCCATCGATCCCCAGCGCCTTGAGCAGCAGGTAACAGGAGAGCAGCTGGAAGGCCCAGGCGGTGAGCTGCGCCGCTGTCGCGATCGCGGCGGCGCGCGGGTGACGGAACACGCGCAGGCCCTCACGGACCTGGGCGAGCGCGCCGCGCGCCGCGCGCATGAACGCGTGGAGGCGCCCGAAGCGCTCGCTGCCGGCCGTCTGCAGGATGGCGGGGGCCACGAGCACCGCCAGCAGGACCGCGAGCGGTGCGACGGCGAGCGCGACGAGCGCGCCGTGGTGCTGGTCGAAGATGCGCACGCTCGAGAAGGCGACGACGGCGAGGAGGACGAGCGCGAGGAGGTTGAGCAGCGTCTGCGACACCATCGTGCCGACCACCGTGGGCATCGTCTCG
The DNA here is from genome assembly GCA_009699245.1 of Actinomycetota bacterium. Taxonomy (GTDB): domain Bacteria; phylum Actinomycetota; class Thermoleophilia; order Solirubrobacterales; family Solirubrobacteraceae; genus F1-60-MAGs163. The sequence continues at coordinate 19,566 of WLOQ01000007.1, read as the reverse complement.
CGCGGCCTGCCCGCACGACGGGAGACGACGAGGGCGCGCGCCGGCTCGCCGAGGCGGGCCGGCAGCGTGGCGCTCATCAGCACGCCGATCGCGGTGCCCTGGAAGGCCGCCCGCCGCGTGATCGGGCGGTCGGGGAGCGCGGCGCGCAGGATCGCGTGCCAGGAGATCGCGCGCCACACCATCGACAGGCACATGACGACGAGCGCCGCGATCACCCACGACGGGCTTGAGCGCACGAGGCTCGTGGCGACCTTGTCGAGGCCGATCCGCTCGAGCGCGAGCGCCGTGAGCCCGAGCGCACCGACGCCCGCGGCGACCATGGCGCCGCGGCGCAGATGCGCACGGACCTGACCGCGTCGCCCGCCCGGCGGCGGGGGCTCCATGCTCGGGATCCGCGCGGGCGGGACCGCCTCCTGGCCGTCGGCGGGTACGAGCGCGAGCCGCTGGATCACGCGCTCCGACGCGCTCTGCGGCGCGCGGACGCGCTCGCGAGCGACGATCGCCTGCTGGTAGACGCCGAGGATGTCGTCGGAGACGCGCGACCAGCCGTAGCGCCCAGCAGCGTCGGCGGCACCGCGCGCAAGGCGCTCCCGACGCGCGGGATCGAGCGCGAGGTCGCGCAGCGCCTCCGCGAGCGCGACCGGGTCGGCGTGCGGGACGAGCAGACCGCTGCGCCCGTCGGCGACGACGTCGCGATAGCCCGCGATGTCGCTCGCCACCACGGGCGTGCCCTGGGCGAAGCCCTCGGTGAGCACCATGCCGAAGCTCTCGCCGCCGAGCGACGGCGCGCAGAGCACGTCGGCTTCGCGCAGGACGCGGTACTTCTCGGCGTCGGACACACGGCCGAGGATCGTGACGCCGCGCGGGTCGAGCAGCAGCGGCTCGACCTCCTCGGCCACCGCGCCGACGATGACGAGCTCGGCGTCGACGTGGTCGCGCAGGCCCTCGAACGCGCTGAGCAGGACCGGGAGCCCCTTGCGCTCGACGGCCTGTCCGACGAAGGCGATGCGCAGGCGCCCTGCCGGCGACGCAGCGGCCCGCTCGAGCTGCTCGGGAAGGTGCACACCGTTCGGGACGATCGTGTAACGCCCCCCGTAGAACCGGCGCGCCGTCCACGCAGCCGCCTCGGAGACGGCGATCCGCGCATGGAGGGCGTTCATCCGCCGACCGGCGCCGAGCGCGCGGGCGATCGTGTTGCTCGTCGCGTTCGTCGAGTACGTGTGGAACGTGCCGACGAGCGGTGCGCCACGGAAGGTCAGCGCGTCCCAGCAGATCGCGGGCGCCACCGGCTCGTGCATATGGACGACGTCGAAGTCGCCCTCTTCAAGCTCGCGCCGCAGCGCCCTGATCGCCTCCGGCGTGACGGAGAGGTTGGACACGGCGCCGTTCATCGGCAGGCCGATGGTGCGGCCGAGCGGCACGAGCCAGTCCGGAACGTCGCGCTCCTGCGGGAGCGCGCCGCGATGGAGCCGGGCGCTCTGCGCATCCGGAGGGTCGAACGGCGCGAGGACGCGGACCTCGTGACCGTTCCCGGAGAACTGCTCCGCAAGCGCCTCGATATGCCGCGTGACGCCGCCCGGATACGTCCATGAATAGGGCGATACCAGGGCGATGCGCATGGCCTCTGAATCCTACCCGTCCGCGGCGGCGCTCAGCCGGGCGTCCCCGCGCAGATACGTCACGAGGCACGCGCCGATGAACGTCGCGAACAGCAGGAGAACCGGGCCCGAATCGTTGAAGAGCGCGCCGGCGACACCGACACCGACGATGCCGAAGAGCCCTGCGCGCCACGCCGGATCGCCCCCGACCGGCGCGAGGATCATCCCGCGGCGGCGGATCGCGACCGCGATCGACAGCCCGGCGACGAGCGTCACGACCGGCATGAAGCCGCGGATCGCCTGCCGACCCGCGAGTTCGTAGCGGCGCGCGACGATGTCCCAGAGCGCCCCCGAGCCGTCGGCGCGCAGCACGGTGCGCGTGAAGTGCGAGTCGCCTCCGCCGGCGAGGTCGATGGCGGCGAGCGCCGCGAGGCCGAGGACGGGCGCGGCGATCGCGACGGTGAGCGCCCGCTTCGTCACGCCGCCGGGGAGCATCAGCAGTGCCGCGACCGCCGCCCCGCCGAGGACCGTGATGACGCCGCCGACGTCCGCACCGAGGCGTCCCGCCCCGATGACGAGTGCGAGCGCCGCACCGCCGCCCGCGAACGTCGCGACCGCGCGCAGCGAGCGACCGCGGCCGTGCAGCAGCGCGGCGAGCGCGACGAGCAGCAGTGCGGCGAGTGCCGACTCGAGCTCGTTGCCGATCCCGTAGAAGCGTGAACCGAACAGCGGGTTCGGTCCGAGCACCGACCGGATGATCAGCGGCGACCCGAGCGCCAGATCGATCGTCGCCAGGATCAGGGCGGCGAGCGCCGGCACCGCCGGGGCGCGCGGGAAGCGCACCAGCCGGTCGGTGAGTGCTCCCAGGCCGAGCGCGAGCACCGCCATGAGGAGGAGCTCGACGAGCCGCGATGGCCGCAGCACGGCGTTGAGGAACGCGACGGTCGGCAGCCAGAACACCCCGAGCGCGCCGACCCGCATCGCCCAGCGGCGCCCACCGCGCTCGGAGACGAGCAGCGCGACGAGCAGGAGGATGAGCCAGCCGCCGAGGAAGGTCCAGAACCCCGCAAGGCGCCGCGGCAGGACGACGCGCAGTCGGTCGGCGAGGCTCGTGAGCGCCACTGCATCACGGGCGCCCTCGACGCGGATCGGCTGCCCCTTGACGGTGTCCGGAACCCGGACACCGACGCGCTGGAGCACGGTCGGCAGCACGTCGATCCCCGCGACGATCCCCTGCAGGTGCGTCGTCGACGACGTGAGCGCGCCGATGCCGCCGGCGAGTCCGGCGACGCCGGTCGGCAGGAGCTGCGCGCGCCCGGTCAGCGGCGGCGTCTGCATGACGATCAGCAGGTCGGACGGCCGGCGCGCCTCGACGAGCTGCCGCACGGCGATGTTGCCGGCCTTCCCTGTCGGGAGCCCTGCGACGACGACGCGATAGGTCGCGAGCAGGGCGCCGGTGCGCGCAGCGATGTCGGCGGCGCGCCCCAGCGAGACGCTCGCGATCGCGCCCTGCATGTCGGCCGCGGCGATCGCCTCGCGCTGGCCGCGACCGCTCACGCCGGCGTAGGCGATGCCGCCGGGGACGAGGCTGCCGAGCAGCCCGGGCGTGAGCTCCGCCGGTGCGCCGGCGGCTCGCAGGCGCGCGAGATCCCACCCATCGATCTGCCAGCCACCCCGGGCGCTGCGGCCGAGCTGGAGCTCGGGCGGGCGGCGCGGCTCGTACGTCGCCAAGGAGACGCGCGTCCCCTGGCCGATGTCGAGCAGGGCCTGCATCGCGTCGTAGGACCCCTGCGCCGCGCTGCTCAGTCCGAGTGAGAGTTGGGAGATCAGGTCGAGACGGTCGAGGACCGGGCCCTCCGCGGGCGGCGGCTCAGCGCCCTCCTCCACGGTGAAGACGTCGGGCAGCGGAAGGAAGGCGATCACGACGCGCCCCTGCTCGGCGCCACGCGCCTGCGACTGGGCATGCGCGGCCCCGGGCAGGAAGATGAGGGCGCACACGGCGAGCACGGCGAGCGCCGCGAGCGCGCGCGCCTGGCAGCGGAGCCGGGCGAGCATCGGGGGTATTCTGACGGCACGAGCGGCGCGCACCTGCACGACGCGTCCCGCAGCACCCCCGGAGGTATCGCAGCCATGCCCGAGCGTCACTTCGTCTCCTATCGTTTCCTCAAGCTCGATCCCGCCTGGCGGCGGCTCGACGAGGCGACCCGCCAGGAGCACAAGCTCGAGTTCCTCGCTGCGTGCGGCGACATCGGCGCCGACCATCTCCTGCAGGCCTTCTCGCTCGTCGGCATCCGCGGCGACGCGGACATCATGCTCTCCCTCGAGGTCGAGAACCTTGAACGCATCCACGAGTTCGGGGTGGTCCTCAACCAGAGCGGCCTGATGCAGTGGTGCGACGTCCCGTACAGCTATCTCGGGATGCGCAAGGGGTCGGAGTACTCCGACGAGGAGCGCCTCGTCCCGCGGCCCTTCCGCGGCAAATACGTCTTCGTCTACCCCTTCGTCAAGACCCGCGCCTGGTACGGGATGGACCCGAAGGAGCGCTGGCGGATCATGCAGGGCCACATCGAGAAGGCGAAGGAGTGGCCGATGGTCGACAACCACACGACGTACTCGTTCGGCCTCGACGATCAGGAGTTCGTCGTCGCCTTCGACACGGACGATCCGGGCGCGTTCATGGATCTCGTCCACGCGCTGCGCCCGACCGAGGCGTCGGCGTACACCGAGCGCGACACCCCGAGCTTCACGTGCATCCGGATGTCCGTCGAGCGCGCGCTCGCAGCGCTCGACGGTGAGCCGGTCGCCGCCGGCGAGATCCGCTGAGCATGGTGTGACCGGCGAGGCGGCTGCTGCGGCGCTCGCTCATCTGCGGTCCGCGGATCCCATCCTCGCGGGGTTGATCGACACCGTCCCGGCGGAGCAGGTGCTCCCGGCGCGACTCCCGGAGCGCAGCCACTACGCCGCTCTGTTGCGCGCGATCGTCGGGCAGCAGCTCTCCGTCGCAGCAGCACATTCGATCCACCGGCGGCTGCTCGCGCAATTCGACGGGCGCCCGCCGACGCCGCTCGAGATCCTGGACGCCGATCCGGAGGTCCTGCGGGCGGCCGCCGGGCTCTCCAAAGGGAAGGTCTCCTACCTGCGCTCGCTCGCCGAGCACATCGAGTCCGGTCAACTCGACCTCGACCACGCCTCCACCCTCCCCGATGAGGAGCTCATCCGCGAGCTGACCGCCGTGAAGGGCATCGGCGAGTGGTCGGCGCACATGTTCCTCATGTTCCAGCTCGGCCGGCCCGACGTCCTCGCCGTCGGCGACCTGGGGGTGCGGCGCGCCGTGCAGATCGCGTGGACGCTCGAGGACCTCCCCAGCCCGGCGGAGCTCACGGCCATCGCGCAGCCATGGCAGCCGTACCGGACCGCGGCGTGCCGCGTGCTCTGGTGGTGGCTCGAGAACACCCGGCGCTGACGCGCCTGCGCTGCTCTAGACGGCGGAGACGGGCTCTGCTTCCTCGTCCCTGACCTGGAACGAGGAGCCGCAGCCGCAGGCGGCGACGACATTCGGGTTGTTCACCTGGAACCCGGCGCCAGTGAGCGAGTCGACGTAGTCGATCTGTGACCCGTCGACGTACGAGATGCTCTGCAGATCGACGAGGAGCTTGAGGCCATGGTCCTCGAAGACGACGTCGTCCTCGCGCTGCTCATCGAAGGCCAGTTGATACTGGAAGCCGGAGCAGCCGCCGCCCTTGACGCCGACACGCAGTCCGGCGACGGCGACGTCGGAACCCTGCGCCGTGAGGTACTCGCGGACCTTCTCCGCACCGAGCTCGGTGAGGGTCACGCCGTTGGCCTTGAAGGTGATATCGATACCCATGACTTCACGAAGTATAGCGACCCTCTAACCTGTGTGGGGATGGCCACCCCAGACGAGATCAAGGCGCGAATCGAGACCGGGATCCCGGGCTCGCGCGCCGATGTCCAGAGCGATGACAACGTACATTTCACGGCGCATGTCATCGCCGATGCATTCGCCGGAATCGGCCGCATCGAGCAGCATCGACTCGTCTACGGGATCTTCGCCGAGGGCGAGATCGGTGGCCCCATCCACGCCCTTTCCCTGCGGACGGAGACCCCATGAGCGAGACCAACGAGCTGCGTGACGCGATCGCCGAGGCGATCGAGAAGAACGAGGTCATCCTCTTCATGAAGGGCTCGCCGGAGCAGCCGATGTGCGGCTTCTCCGCGCGCACGTCCGGGGCGCTCAAGGAGCTCGGCGCCGTCTTCGCGGCGGTCGACGTCCTCCCCGATCCGCGCATCCGGCAGGAGCTCTCGGCCATCTCGAACTGGCCGACGATCCCCCAGCTCTTCGTCAAGGGTGAACTCGTCGGCGGGTGCGACATCGTCATGGAGATGCACGACACCGGCGAGCTCGCCGCCGTCCTCGGCATCGACGCCCCGCCTGCCGCTGCGCCGCAGGCCGAGGCGCAGGCCGCTCCGGCCGCTCCGCTGCAGATCGAGAACCGCCTCGACTGAGCGGGCGCGCCCCTTTTCAGGGGCCCTGCTGGTGCGGTAGAGTCGCGCAGCGACCCGGTCCCGGGCCGCCCCCAGCCCGAGGAGCGTCCCATGGCCCGCATCGCACCAGCCCATCCGATCCCCGACGAGGAGCTCGAGGGTCTCACCGCCGCCGAGCGTCTCGACCGTCAGACGATCGGCGTCATCTCCCATCGTCCCGAGCTCGCCGAGGCGCTGCTGCGCTGGGCCGGCTCCCTCCAGGAGGACGACAAGGGCACGCTGCCCCGCCGCCTGACGGAGCTCGTGCGGCTGCGCATCGCCTTCTGGAACCAGTGCCGCAGCTGCATGTCCGTGCGCTACGACCCGGACGCCGTCAGCGAGGATCTCGTCTGCTCGCTCGAGCGCCCGGAGGAGGCCGACGACCTCTCGCCGGCCGAGCGCGTCGCGCTGCGCTTCGCCGATCTGATGGCGACCGACCACCTCGCCATCGACGACGCCCTCTACAACGAGCTGCGCGAGCACTTCACCGAGGGTGAGATCGTCGAGCTGGGCATGCACTGCGGGCAGTACGTCGGCATGGGCCGTCTGGCGGCCACCTGGCAGCTCCACGACCACCTGCACGAGCGCTTCCAGTCCCCCCAGGAGGCGCCCTACACGCCCTGGGGGCCGGGCGCGCTGCGGTAGGCCGCACAGACCGTCCGAGGTGTCATTCCCAGACGGACGGGTACCGTGCTGGGCATGGGCTCCATCGACGACGCTGTGCTGGATCCCCGTGACGAGGCGGCAAACCTCCGTGATGAGGCCGCGAATCTGCGTGACGCAGCGGCCAACGAGCGTGATGCGCCCGCCAACGCCCGTGACGTCGCCGCGCGCGAGTGCGACATGCGCGCCGACCTCATGGACCGGCGCCTGCGCGACACGGCCGGCGAGCCCGAGCGCGCCACTGCTGCCGGCCAGCGGACCGACGCCCGGTTCGACCGCGAGGACGCAGCCGACGATCGTGATGCAGCGGCAGCGGAGCGCTCCAGTGCCGCCGTCGAACGTGGCGCCGCGGCCCGCGAACGCCGCGAGGCGTCCGACCTGCGTGCACTGACCTCCGATGAGCGCGACCAGGGACCGGACAGCCCCCGTGCCGAGGACCCATCCGGCGCCGACGGGGACGCCATACGAGACGCAGCGGCCGACACGCGTAACGCGGACGCCGTCGCGCGGGACCTGAAGGCCGGGGTCCGCGACTTCCTGCGCCGCGGTGAGCCCGGCGGGGAGATGCGCCGACAGGCGGCGCGCGACCGACAGGCGGCCATGACCGACCGCCTTGCCGCGGCCGCCGACCACGCAAGCGCCGCGGCCGATCGCGTGGAGACCGCAAAGGAGCGCGCCGCCGCCGAGACCCCCTAGTGGGTCGCCGGTGCGGCGCTGATCTGTCCGAGCGCCGAGCCGGGGTCGCGGTCGATCGCGAGGTCGCCGATCGACACCATGCCGACCGGCTTCCCGTGATCCATCACGGGAATGCGGCGGATCCCGCGCTGGCGGACCATCTCGACCGCCCGGTCGATGGAGTCCTCCGGCCCAAGCGTCGCGACCTCGGTGGTGCAGAGGTCGCCGACGTGGAGCATCTCGAGCTCCCCGCCGGTCGCGAGCCCGCGCACGACGATGTCGCGGTCGGTGAGGATCCCGCAGCACGACCCGTCCTCCATCGCGAGGACGGCGCCGACGTCGCAGTCACGCATCATCTGCGCGGCCTCGGCCAGCGGCGCCGACGTCTCGCACGTGTGCAGGTCGGTGCTCATGATCTCGTTGACGAACTGGTGCATGGGAAGGCTCCTGGGAGAAGGTTGGGACTCCCTGTCGGATACCCACCCGACAGCCGGGGCGAACCCGGCGCTCAGCCGCCCATCGCGTCGCGATCGTCGGCGTAGTTCGGGAAGTGCACCGAGAGACCGCCGTCGATCGAGATGTTGATGCCGTTGATGTACGCCGCCTCATCGGAGGCGAGGAACGCGACAAGGTGCGCCACGTCCTCGGGCACGCCCGCCCGGTTTGCGAGCGAGTGGCGCACGAAGCCATCGACGATCTCCTGCGGAAAAGCCGCCACGGCAGCCTCGGTCATGATCAGCCCAGGTGACACGGCGATGCAGCGGATGCCGTCCTTGCCGTAGCGGGTGGCGATGTTGCGCGTCATGCCGATCACCGCCGCCTTCGAGGTCCCGTACATCGGGCGCACGTACTCCGCCTGCACGCCGGCGGACGAGGCCGTGTTGATGATCGCGCCGCCGCCGCGGGCGATCATGTGCGGGATCGCGTGCTTTGCGCCGAGCAGGTAGCCCCCGACGTTCACCTGCAGGACGCGCGCGAAGACGTCGGCGTCGATCTGCGTCACATCGATGTCCTGCGAGACGACCTCGGGGTCAAGGATCGCCGCGTTGTTGTGGAGGATGTCGAGGCCGCCGAAGCGGTCCACCGCGGTGGCGACCATCGCCTCGATCTGGTCCTCGTGCGCGACGTCGGTCGTGACGGCGGCGGCGCTGCCGCCCACGGCCTCGATCGCCGCCGCGACCTCCGCCGCCGCATCGCCGTGACGGTCCGCGACGACGACCGCCGCCCCGCGCTGCGCCAGGAGCATCGCGGTGGCCTTGCCGATGCCGGATGCGGCACCGGTGACGATCGCGACCTTCCCGTTCAGATTCGACATGTCTTCTCCGGAGTGGTGGTGGTGTGGTGTGCGGTGGTCACGCGGCGGGCGCGTGCCGGGTCTCGTCGAGGTCGGCGCCGAGCGTCCCACAGAGGAACGTGGCCCACGTGTCGCCGTTGTTCGCCCAGGCGTGACGCGCCCCGCACTGCATGAGGCTGTCCCCTTGCCGCAGCACGGTCGTCGCGCCGTCGTCGAGCGTGATCGTCACCTCGCCGCCGAGGACGTAGATGAAGTCCACCGACGGCGTGTAGTGCAGGCCGTACGCCTGCGGGCCGAGATCGAGGATCCCCGGAGCGAGGCGCTCGGTCTCGGCGGTCGCCGCCTCGATGTCCTCCGGCGGCGTCACCTCGCTCGCCGGCGGGTAGCTGCAGATCATGAAGCGGTAGCTCTCGCGCCCGGACGCGAAGAAGCGCAGGTCGTCGGGGAAGGTTCCGTCGTTCGGGACGGTGGGGATCGCGTCCTCGCCGAAGAGCTGCAGGACCTTCACCCCGCCGAGCAGCGGCGGCTGGACGGGCGTGAGCGCCTCGTCGCTGATGAAGACCGACTTTCCGGCGTCATCGACGCCTGTGACGACCCTGCGGTACTGCTCCATGCGGTGCTCCTCCCGTGGCGATGGCGGCGCGAGCCTACCCCTTGGCGCGTTGCCGGCGGGGGTTTCGGCGCACGGTGCCCGGGAGAAGCTCCCGGCACCTGCGCGCCGAGACCACCGATAGGGCACCCGACACCCCCGTCGACCCCGAGGAGCGCATCGGGCTGCTGCTGCGTCACCTCGGGACCAAGGCCGGCGGCCTGACGGACTCCGAGGCGCGCAGGCGCCTGGAGCAACACGGGCTGAACGAGATCCGGCGCCACCGTGGGCCGGGCCACCTCGCTGCCCTGGCACGCCAGTTCACGAACCCGCTCGCGCTCCTCCTCTGGGTCGCCGCCGCACTCGCCGTCCCGGCGGGCCTCGGGGCGCTCGCCATCGCGATCGTCGCGGTGATCATCCTCAATGCGGTCTTCGCCTTCGTCCAGGAGCTCCAGGCCGAGCACGCGACCGAGGCGCTGCGCGAGTTCCTGCCACTGCGGGCGCGGGTGCGGCGCAACGGCGCCGAAGTCGAGATCGACGCCCGTGACCTCGTGCCGGGCGATGTGCTCGTGATTGAGGAGGGCGATCGCCTCTCCGCCGACGTGCGGCTCTTCGACGGCAGCGTTGAGATGGACATGTCGCCGCTGACCGGCGAGGCGGAGCCCGTGCGGCGCGGCGCGACCCGCGACAGCGCCGCCGTCCCGCCGCTCGAGTCCGAGGACCTCGTCTTCGCGGGGACGTCGTGCACCGCGGGGCGCGCGGTCGGCGTCGTCTATGCCACGGGCATGCTCACGCAGCTCGGGCGGATCGCCGCGCTGTCCCAGCGGGTGCGCGAGACCTCCAGTCCGCTCCAGCGCGAGGTGCGCCGCGCGACGTAGCTCATCGCGGCGGTGGCGGTCGCGTTCGGCATCGTCTTCCTCATCATCGGGACGACGCTGGCCGGGCTGCCGGTGAGCGACGCCGCCCTCTTCTCGATTGGGCTGATCGTCGCCAACGTCCCGGAGGGGCTGCTCCCCACGATCACGCTCGCGCTCGCGGCAGGCGTGCGCCTGATGGCCCGTCGCCAGGCGCTGATCAAACGGCTCACCGCCGTGGAGACGCTCGGCTCGACCGACGTGATCTGCACCGACAAGACCGGGACGATCACGACCGGGCGCATGACCGTGACGCGCCTCTGGGCCGACGGACGCGAACTGCGCCCGGCGCACGACGGCGGGGCACCCCTGGGCGAGCCGTTCAGCGCCCTGCTGCGCACCGCCGTGCGCTGCAACAACGCGGCGATCCATCGCGGCGCTGATGGGTGGGAGCACCGCGGCGACCGGGGCGAGAGCGCCCTGCTCGTGGCTGCGGCGGAGCTCGGTGAGGACCTCGACGGGCTGCTCGCCCGCCGTGACGCAGACCGCCTAGCGGTCTTCAGCTTCGACCCGCACCTCAAGCGCATGACGACCGCCGATGTTGAGGCCGACGGCTCACGCTGGCTGCACGCGAAGGGCGCCCCGCTCGAGCTGCTCGAGCGCTGCGCTGCGGTGCGCCGAGCGGACGGCGACCGCCCGCTCGGCGCGGGCGACCGCACGGCGATCGCCGACGCGTTCACGCAGTACGCCTCGCAGGGGCTGCGCGTGCTCGCCTTCGCCGAGCGCGCCATCACCGGCGGGCCGCCCCAGGACCGCGACGAGGCTGAATCCGAGCTGACCTTCGTCGGCCTCGCCACGCTCGAGGACCCGCCGCGCGCGGAGGTGCGCGACGCCGTGGCGGCCTGCCGCCGCGCCGCCATCCGCATCATCGTCATCTCCGGCGACCACGGCCTCACCGTGCGGGCGATCGCCCACGAGGTGGGCATCGCGGGGCCGTCGGCGGCGATCCTCACCGGGGCCGAGCTTGACGCGATGACCGACGCGGAGCTCGGCCGCGCACTCGACCGCCCGGAGCTGCTCATCGCGCGCTCCTCACCGGAGACCAAGCTGCGCGTCGTCGACGCCCTGCGCGCGGCCGGCCACGTCGTCGCGATGACCGGCGACGGCGTGAACGACGCCCCCGCGCTGCGCCGCGCCGACATCGGCGTCGCGATGGGCCGCAGCGGCACCGACGTGGCCCGCGAGGCCGCGACGATGGTGCTCACCGACGACAGCTTCGCCTCGATCGTCGCGGCGGTGCGGGAGGGGCGCGTCGTCTTCGACAACATCCGCAAGTTCGTCCTGTACATCTTCGCCCACGCGACCCCGGAGGTCGTGCCGTTCCTGCTCTTCGCACTCTCCGGCGGGGCGATCCCGCTGCCGCTCACGGTCATGCAGATCCTCGCGATCGACCTCGGCACGGAGACCCTGCCGGCGCTCGCACTGGGCCGCGAGCCGGAGGAGCCCGGCGTAATGGAGCGCCCGCCACGGCGACGCAGCGAGGGCATCCTCAGCCGGGAGATGCTCGTGCGCGCCTGGCTGAAGATCGGGCTCATCGAGGCGGTGCTCGTCTGCGGCGGCTTCCTGTGGGTGCTGCTGCGAGCCGGCTGGTCGCCCGGCGATCCGACCGGCGAGGGCGATCCGCTCCACCACGCGTACGTCGTCGCGACGACGATGACGTTCGCGGGGATCACGGCGTGTCAGGTCGGGACGGCCTTTGCGGCACGAACCTCCCGCGCGTCCCTGCGGTCGATCGGTCCGTGGACCAACCGCCTGCTGCTCTGGGGGATCGCCTTCGAGCTCGCGTTCGCGGCAGCCGTGATCTACCTGCCGTTCCTACAGCCCGTCTTCGGCACGGCGGCGCTGAGCCCCACCGACCTCCTCGTCCTGCTCGCCTTCCCTCCGATCGTCTGGGGGAGCGACGAGCTGCGCCGGGCGCTGGCGCGGCGGCGCAGCGCCGTCAGCGTCCCGGCCAGAGCAGCGTCTTGATCGAGCGGCGCTCGTCCATCGCGGCGTACGCGTCAGCGACCTCGCCCAGCGGGAGCTGGAGGTCGAAGACGAGGCCCGGCTCGATCGTCCCGTCGAGGACGTCCTTGAGCAGCTCGTCGAGGTACGAGCGCACCGGTGCGATGCCGCCCGAGAGCGAGACGTTCGTCAGGAACATCTGGAAGATCGGCACCTGCGAGACCGCGTGCGGAAGGCCGACGTAGCCGACGCGCCCGCCGGGGCGCGTGGCGCCGACGGCCTGCTCGAGCGACTCCTGCGTCCCGACGCACTCGAGCGCCGCGTCCGCACCGGGTCCGCCGAGCAGCTCCTGGATGCGCGCGATGCCGTCGGGGCCGCGCTCCTCGACGATGTCGGTCGCGCCGAACCGCTTGCCGATCGCCTGCCGGTCGGCGTGACGCGACATGAGGATGATGCGCTCGGCGCCGAGGCGCGAGGCGGCGAGCACGGCGCTGAGGCCGACGGCGCCGTCACCGACGACGACGACGCGATCGCCGGGCTTCACGCCGGCCGCGATGGCCGCATGGTGGCCGGTCCCCATGACGTCGGAGAGCGTCAGCAGGCTCGGGATCATGTCCGCGTCGGGCATCTCGGGGACCTTCACGAGGGTCCCGTCGGCCCACGGCGCGCGCGCCCACTCGCCCTGGCCGCCGTCGATCAGCCCGTCCTTGTCGGCCGCGCTGAAGAAGCTCCCGTTGACGCAGGAGGTGTGCATGCCGTGCTGGCAGTTAACGCACGTGCCGTCGCTCGTCGCGAACGGCGCGATGACGAAGTCGCCGGGCTTCAGCGTCTTGACCTCGCTGCCGACCTCCTCGATCACGCCGACGAGCTCGTGGCCGATGCGCTTGGGCTCCTCGACCGGCGTGATGCCGCGGTAGGACCAGAGATCAGAGCCGCACACGCACGACGCGGTGATCTTCACGATCGCATCGGTGGGCTTGATGATTGAGGGGTCCGGAACGTCGTCGACCCGGATGTCGTGGGTGCCGTGGATGACGGTTGCGCGCATGCGCCGATGCTATCCGAGCAGGGGCGCAGCGCCGTGCTGCGCGCACACCCGCCGCGCGATGTAGCGTACCGATCCGGGTCCCCCACCCGACCACCGGAGGAGGCTGCAGTGCTCAAGGACTTTCGCGCGTTCCTCATGCGCGGCAACATCGTCGACCTGGCCATCGCCGTGGTCGTCGGCACCGCGTTCGCCGCCCTCATCGGCTCGCTCGTGGCCAATCTGATCACGCCGATCATCGCGGCGATCCTCGGGAAGCCGGACTTCTCGGCGCTCACCTTCACGATCAACGGGTCGGTCTTCCGCTACGGCAGCTTCCTCAACGCGGTGGTCACCTTCGTGTCGGTCGTCGCGGCGATCTTCTTCCTCGTCGTCAAGCCGCTGCAGGCCCTGCAGGCGCGCCGCGGGATCGAGCCGGGCGACACGCGCTCGGAGGAAGTCCGTGTGCTCGAGGAGATCCGCGACCTGCTCGGCAGCAGGAGCGCGTAGGACCGCGCCCCGCGGCACCGAAATCCACCCTGATGCGCGCCGACTCGCCCGGACACGACGACCAGGCCCGCCGCTCGCGCGGCGATGCGGCAGCACGGCGTGAGCGGCGCCGCAGGCAGGTCCGGCGACGGCGCCTCGTGCTGCTGGTCGTCCTGCTCGCGATCGGCGGCTCGGTTGCGTGGGCCGTCACACCGCGCACCCAGTCCGGCGCGTCGCTCAGCGCCGAAGCGACGGCCGCCGTGCCCTCGACGACGACCGCCGTCGGCGAGCAGTCCGACCCGCCCTCGAACGGCCCAACGGCCTGGACAGCACGCCCGGCGACGGTGAAGGCCCGTCGGTCCGACACCGCTCGGCTCGCACTGAAGGGCGTGATCACCGGCGGCATCTCGCCGAAGTCCGTGGCCTCGTCCGGCGCTGGCTTTGTGACCGCGCAGAACATGATGTACAGCCACACCGTCACGGTCTACAACGCGAAGACGCTGAAGCTCGTCAAGGCGATTTCGGATCAGGTGAACCTCGCACGGCTCGGATATCCGCAGTACCCCGGTCTCGTGCGCGGCGCCCCGGTCGAGGCGGCCTTCTCCCCTGGTGGGCGCTACGCGTACGTGTCGAACTATGCGATGTACGGGCCGAAGTTCGGTCCTGAGGGCCAGGACACGTGCTCGGCCGGTGACGGCACCGAGCGCAGCTTCGTCTACCGGATTGACATGAAGTGGCTGAAGGTCGACAAGGCCTTCCGCGTCGGCGCCGTGCCCAAGGTCGTCGCCGTCACCCCGAACGACCAGTACGTCCTCGTGGCCAACTGGTGCTCGTGGACGATGAGCGTCATCTCGGTGAAGCAGGGGCGCGTCCTGCGCAACGTCCCGATCGGGCGCTACCCGCGCGGGATCGCCGTCTCGCCGAGCGGCAAGGTCGCGTACGTTGCGGTGATGGGCGGCTCCGAGCTCGTGCGCGTCGATCTCCACACCTGGAAGACCAAGCGCATGGAGGTCGGCGCCGGCCCGCGCGCCCTCGTCTTCGCGCCGTCGGGCAAGTCCATCTTCGTGTCGCTGAACGCCGCCGGGCGCGTCGCGAAGTTCGACACGAAGTCCCACACGGTGCGCTACAGCCTGAACACCGGCAGCCAGCCACGCAGCCTCGCCCTGTCATCCGACGGCACGGCGCTCTACGTCGTGAACTACGAGAGCGGCACGGTGACGAAGCTGCGTGCGCGCGACATGCAGCCACTCCAGACGATCCAGGCGTGCGAGCACCCGATCGGCATCACCTACGAGCCGACGACAAAGCGGGTGTGGGTCGCCTGTTACGGCGGGTCGATCCGGGTCTACGACGACCGCTGACTGGCCGACGCCCGCGCGGCCGGATAGTGTTTGCCACGAGTGGGATCGCACGTCCACAGTGGTGATGCCGGGCACGACGCACCGGCTCGGTGGGCGAGCCATCCCGTGCGCTCCCACGCCGCGATCCCGCTGCTCGTCGTCTGTCTCTCCGGCGCGGCGCTCTCGCTGCAGTCGTTCATCAATGGCCGGCTAGGGGCGAACCTCGGCTCGGCGGAGCTCGCGGGCACCATCAACTACGCCGTGGGACTCGTGATTTCGATCGCGATCATCGCAACGACCGGGCGTTATGGGCGCGCCCGCGAGCACCTGCGCGGCGGCGTGCGTCCACGCTGGTGGCACTACGGCGCCTGCGTCCTCGCGGCCGTCTCCGTCATCGTCCCCGCCAAGGCGGCCCCCGAGATCGGCATCGCCCTGCTGACTGTCGCGCTCGTGTGCGGCCAGACGACCGGCAGCCTCATCGTCGATGCGATCGGCCTCGGGCCGGGCGGGCGCCGGCCGCCGACCGTGCCGCGCGTGGCGGGCGTCGTCATCGCCCTCGCCGCGGTGGCGATCGGCAGCTTCCAGAGCGGCGGGGACCTCAATGTCGGACTCGTGCTGCTCACCGTCGCGGCGGGCATGACCGTCGGGCTCGTGCAGGCGGCGCTCGGGCACCTGACCGCCGCGATCGGCGACCCGATCACGGCGACCGGGATTGTCTTCGCCATCGGTCTCCCCGGCTGCATCGCCGGGTGGCTCATCCTCGTCGGCCCCGAGGCGCCCGGCGGGTGGTCGGCCCCGGCCCCGCAGTGGGTGCTCGGCGGGCTCATCGGCGTGCTCGTCACCGCTGCGATCGGCCGCACGGTCGGCGCGCTCGGCGTGCTCATCGCGACCCTCGCGCTCGTCGCGGGCCAGTCGCTCGGCGGCCTCGTCATCGACGCGGTTTCGCCCGCGAGCGGTCAGTCGATCACCGCGCGGACGATCCTCAGCGTCCTGCTGACCTTCGTCGCGGTGACCGTCAGCGTGACCGTGCGACGACGCCCGAAGGTCCCCGCCTGAGCGCGTACGATGGCGGGGTGACCATCGCCCATACGCCTCAGGCATCCCGCGTCGTCCTGACGCTCCTCATGCAGCAGATGCACGCGAACCTCGAGGGCGACGTGCACGGCGGCGTCATCCTCCGGCACATCGACGAGTCCGCGGGCATCGCCGCGCACCGCCACTGCCGCCGCCGCGTCGTCACCGCCGGCGTCGATCGCATGACCTTCGACGCTCCGGTCAAGGTCGGCGATCTGCTCGTCGTCGAGGCACAGGTCAATCAGACCTGGAACACCTCGCTCGAGTGCGGCGTGCGCGTCTGGGCCGAGGATCTGAGCACCGGCGAACAGCGCCGCGTCGCCTCGGCGTTTCTCACGATGGTCTCACTCGACGTCACCGGGCGCCCCACCGCCGTCCCGCCGATTCAGTTCGTCGATGCAGACGATGAGCGGCGCGCCCAGGCGGCGCAGCTACGCCGTGACGGGCGCCTCGAAGAGCGCCGCCGCCTCCAGAGCTGAGCGGCCATCGCACGGCGCAAGCCGGCGCGGCACGGTGGAGCCCCCTGGACGGATCAGCCATGATGGCGCCATCGTCGGCGTGATGCTCCTGCTGTGGCTGTACCGGCTGGTGGTGGGCGGGGCGTCGCGACGGCGAACGTAGGCCCCGCCGTCACTTCCTGAAGAGCAGGGAGCTCGACTCTCCGTCGTCGTCGTCTTCGCTGTCGGAGTTCCAGAGGACGAGACCACCGATCTCGGCATCAGACGGAATCTGGAAGGCGAGAGTGACGGTCTGCTTGAAGCCGGGCTGGACCTCGTCACCGCAGATGTCGTTCCCCACAATCCAGATCTGATCGTCGACCGGATCGAACTGACGACCCTTGTCATCAAGGAGAACCGTGCTGTTGCCACCGCAGAAGATGTCCTGCCCGCTGTTCATGTTGTTCTTCCACGTGACGACAGCCGCGATCAGCTTGGCACCCTTGGCCGCAACCATAGGTCCGTCCTCGAAGCCATCGGTTGGGAGACTGCTCACAGCTTCGATCGACGAAACGCGGAAAGTCACGTCATCGTCGACCCCGACACCCGGGACACCGGTCTCTGTCACCCCGGACGGTGACTCGGGCTCGGCAGCGTCAACCGCCTTGCCAGAGCTGGGAGCGGCATCGATGCTCGCTTCTTCGGTGGTGGCTGCGGTGGGCTCAGCGGTGACCGTCTTCACGACCGTTCGCATGTCTGAGCTGCCACACCCGACGGCGGCGAGCGAGGCGACGACCAGCAGCAGAAGGCCAGCGTTGCGCATGTGAATTCATTCTCTCCTTGAGCCTGGAGCAGGCCTCAGTTGGCGATGTGGTCGGTCCAGGCTGTGCCATCCCAATAGCGCAGGCGATGAAGCCCCTGCGGATCGGGATACCAGTCGGCGGCCCGACTGGCGGCGCCGCTGCGAGCGCGCCATTCCTCCTTGCGGCCGTTACGTCTGCGGCCGGAACGGCGTCCAGCCTTGGGCCCCCATGCCTGCTGCGCGAGGTGACCGGTATTCCCTGCCCCTGGTGCGGGTCGACACGATCGTTCGTGCTTGCCGTACACGGGTCACCGGAGACGTTTCGCTACAACGCGCCTGCGGTCGTCATCGCCACCGTGCTCCTCATCACAGCAGTGGCTGGGCTCTCAAGCACAACCTTCCGCCGCCGCCTTTCGGCATTGGTCTCCGGACGCTCAGTCGCACTGACGATGGCGGCTTGCGCTCTCTGCTGGATCTGGACGCTGACGCACCAGTCGGCGATCGTCACCTAGCGCTTCAGCGCGGCAGCTGAAAGCCCAGGCGCCGCGGGACGCCGATCGCGGAGGCCAGCAAGGGATTGATGTGCTCCCCCAGCTCATCGCGGCGGTCCGCGCGCAGCATGCAGCGCCGCAGGAGCGTCCCGCCCGCATAGGCGAGCGGCGCTGGAGGGAATGAGCGGGCGCGCCGCTCGACGAGCGCCAGGCGCAAGAGCGGCGAGTCACCGTCCGTCACCATGGCCGCGAGGATCTCCCCGCCCATGAAGCTCGGGAGGACGCCGTTGCCGGTGAACCCGAAGCCGAATGACACCCGGCCGGAGGTGCCGAAGTGCGGAAGGTGGTCGGCCGAGACGTCGATCGGGCCTCCCCATGCCACATCGAGATGGGAGGCGGTGAGCGCCGGAAACGTTTCAAGGAGTCGCCGGCCGAGGGTGGCCTGCACCCTGCGGTCCTCGAAGAGCGCGGGGTGCTGGCGCGCCCCGAGCGCCATGCGACCCCCGCCCCAGCCGAAGAGGATGCGGCCATCGGCTGTCAGGCGGGTGTAGTGGAGCATCGCCTGGAGGTCGCAGATCGAATAGGCGGGCGACCAGCCGCAGTCGGCGAGAACCTCGGGAACCGGCGCTGTCGCGACGATGTGGCTCGACGCGACGCTGAGCTTCCGCCGCAGGTGCTGCACGGCCGCCGTCTGGCAGCCGATCGCGAGGACCGCCCGGCGGGCGCGGATGGATCCATGGTCGGTGTGGAGGGCCACGTGGCCGGGGCCGTCGCGCAGACCGTTGACGCGCGTGTGCTCGTAGAGCTGCACGCCGGCGGCGAGCGCCTTCGCTCGGAGCGCGCCGACGAGCCCCGCCGGGTTGACGGTCGCTGAGTCGGTGGTGAGCGTGCCTGAGCGGAACGTCGGCGAGTCGCAGATCTCGCGCACCTCTTCTGCGCTGAGCTCAAGGTCGCGCGACGCTTCCTGCGAGGGCCCCGTGGCCACCTCGAGTTGGGCGGCGTGCGTGAAGCAGGCCCCGGGCGCCTCAGCGAGGCACCAGTCCTCGAACTGCGCGAGGGCGCGCACTGATGCGTCGACGATCGCCCGCGCATCATCGGCGCCGAACGCCGCGGTCATCGCGGCCAAGCGGTCCCCGTAATGGTTGACGAAGCCACCGCTGCGGCCGCTCGGGCCGTGCCCGCAGCGGGTCCGCTCAAGCACGACGACCACCGACGACGGGTCGCGGCGCTTGACCTGAAGCGCGGTCCACAGACCGAGAAACCCCCCGCCGACAATGGCCACATCGGCGCGCACGTCGCCGACGAGCGGCGGGGCGGCAGACACTTCCGGCTCCATCTCGAGCCATAGACCCAAAGCGGACGACCGCACGGTGGCGAGTCTATCCGACGAACATGGAGACGGCGGGAATCGAACCCGCGTCCATGACCGCGTAGTGACAGCTTCTACGAGCGTAGTCCGCACTCTGATCTCGCCTCCCGGTCGCCTTGCGGACGGGGTTCCGGGAAGCCAGCCCTCTGAAGATGTCCCCGTTCCGGCGAAGGCGGACCTCGACGGGTGAGCCGGCATTCTGATCCAGGACATCCCGACGGCCGGCAGGCCGGGGCCCAGACCTCACGACCTAGCTATGAACTAGGCGGCGAGGGCGTACTCGTGAGAGTCCGCACATATGGTTTTGCCGGGGTTTTA
>WLOQ01000006.1 GCA_009699245.1 Actinomycetota bacterium | reverse complement strand
CTGGCCGTCGCGCTGATCGTGAGGTTGTCGGCCCTCGTGTTGCTCGGCGGGAGCGGGGCCGCGAACTCCACGGTGGGCAGGGGCGGAGGGATCGCCCCAGCGACAGCCGCAGCCAGCGACATCAGGCCTAGCGCAGCGGTGAGGGCGACAACGAGAGACAGCAGCCGGATCGGCATGGCGGCGATGCTATCCCGCCGGTGTGCGGTGCGCGCCGGAGGCCCCGGGACCCGCCGCGACGCTCTGCGCATAGACCTCGGCCGTGCGGCGGGCGATGTCGGACCAGTCGAAGCGCCGCACGTGCTCGCCCGCCTCGGCGACGAGGCGCTCGCGCAGTGCCGCATCGGTGAGCATGCGCTCGATCATCACCCCCAGGTGTTCGGCGTCGCCGCCGTTGAAGCGCAGCGCGACGCGCTCACCATCGGGGACGACTTCGCGCAGGCCGCCAGTGTCGGCGACGATGCACGGGCAGCCGCTCGCCATCGCCTCGAGGGCGACGAGGCCGAACGGCTCGTAGAGGCTCGGGACCACCGTGAGGTCCGCGATGCGGTAGAGCGAGTGGAGCACGTCGTCGCCGATCCACCCGAGGAACGTTCCGTGCTCGAGCAGGCCGAGGCGCTCGGCCTGCGCGCGCAGCTCCTGCTCGTGGGTGCCCGAGCCGGCGACGAGGAACCGCACGTCGCCGAGCCGCGCGATGATCGGCGCCAGCGCGTCGAGCGCGAGCTGGAAGCCCTTCTCGTAGACGAGGCGCCCCACGAGCAGGATCAGCTGCTCGTGCGGCGCCGCGAAGCGGGCCCGTAGGGCATCGAGATCGTCGACGGGCTCGAGGTCGAGCGGGTCGATGCCGTTCGGGATGACCGTCACCTGCTCCTCGGTGAGGCCATAGATGTCGCAGACGTGCTCGCGCATGTAGTGCGAGCACGTGATCACGCGCTCCGCGCGGTTCGTCATCCACCGCTCGACTCCGTGGATCCAGCTCTGCGGGTGCTGCTCGACCCAGCCCTGATGGCGCCCGTACTCGGTCGCGTGCACCGTGACGACGAGCGGGCAGGCGAAGCGGGTGGCCAGGTGGTCCCCAGCCGCGGCGACGAGCCAGTCGTGGCCGTGCACGAGGTCGAAGTCGAGGTCGTCCCCAAGCGCGACGCCCGCCGCGAGCATGTCCGCATTCATGCGCTCGATCCAGCTGACGAATTCGGCGAGGTCGGCAGGTCGCCCCGGTTCGCGCACACGGTGGACGACGACGCCGCCGCGCAGCTCGTCAGCGGGCATCGTCTCGTCGCCACGCGTGAGGACGTGGACCTCGACGCCCTGCGCCGCGAGGTTCTCCGCGAGCTTGCGCACATGCCGCGCGAGGCCGCCCTCGATGATCGGCGGGTACTCCCAGGTGAGGATCAGGACTCGGGTCACGGCTCGAGCACCGCAGCGCGGCGCAGATGCGGCGCGAGGTGGCGCAGCTGCGAGTCGGGCGAGCCTACTGCGCTCAGCGCCTGTTTGAGGGCGGCGAGATGGCCGGCCGACCGCTCGCGCGCATAGGGCCCGGCGCGACCGAAGGTCTCCAGGAACGCCCAGTCGCTCGCCTGGAGCGCGAGCAGTTCGCGCAGCGCCCGGTCGGGGGCCGTCGCGGCACGGTGGACCACCTCGATCTCCGCCCGCCGCAGCGCCCGCGCGATGTCGGCGACCTGCGGCCCGGACCACGTGCGCAGGTCGCCACCGGCGCCCCACGAGGTGGGCACGTCGGCGTCCGCCGGCCACGGCTGCGCCTCGCCCTCGAGCGCGTCCAGCGCGTCGTCGAGTGGGGTGAGCGCGACCCCGCGCTGCGCGCAGGTCTGCGCGAATGCGCGCAGGAACGCCGGCCCCTCGTGCCAGTGATGACCGAAGAGCTCGGTGTCGAAGGCGAGCACGCTGAGGCCGCCCGCGGCGACACGCGCGGCGCACGCCTGCGCGAACTCCTGCGCGTCAGCCTCCACCTGCGCGAGCGCGCGCTGCGGGTCGTAGACGCTGCCGTCGTTCGCCCAGGGGCGGTGGTCGCGCGCTGTGCGACGGTGCTCGTCGCGGTAGGCGGCGCGCCCGGGGTACCCCCCCGCGCCCCAGACCAGGTCGATCAGCGGACGGTCGATCGGCACGAGCAGCGGGCCGTCCGCGCTGCGCAGCAGCGGCGGCGGCCCCACCGCCGCGGTGAGCCGCGGCAGCTCGACGCAGGCCGCCCGCACGCCCTCCTGCGCGAGCAGGCGATCGACCCACGGCTCGTGCGCGCACTCCGGGAGCCAGAACCCGCCGCGCCAGGCGTCCTCCCCGAAGCGCGTCCGGTGGCCCGCCACCCCCGTGCGCACCTGCAGTCGCGTGCCGGCGTCGGTCGCCAGCAGCGGCAGGATCGCGTGGGTCGCGCTGCTCGTCCATGCGGCATGCGGTGCCATGCGCGCGAGCAGCCCGCCGGGGCTGCAGCGCTCGAGCGCCGCGAGCGCGGACGCGTACTGCCCGGCCGCGCGCTCGATCTCGGCCGCGAGGGCGGGCTCGCCGGCAGCGCGGAAGGCGACGGCGTCGAGCTCATGCGATGCGGGACGCACGTCGCGCAGGAAGGCGGCACAGCGGTCGAGCGCACCTGGAGCCTCGAGCTGATCGCAGAGCACCGGGGTGAGCGAGAGCGTGAGCGGCACGCCGCCATCGAGCAGGTCGAGCACCGGCAGGTACGAGGTCGCCACCGCCTCCCAGAGCCATTCCTCGCCGAACGGCCAGGTCCCGAAGCCCTCGACGTAGGGCATGTGCGTGTGCAGCACGACGCTGATGCGGCCGGGGACGGACATCGCGGAATCAGGGGCGACAGACGGCGAGCAGGTCGAGTGCCCCGCGCAGGTCGGGGCGCTCGCGCTCGCTCACGAGGGCGAAGTCGCGGGTCGAGATGGCGGGGACGAAGCGGCGATAGAAGCGCCCGGTGATGCCGAGCCGCCGATGGACCGTGTCCCACCCGAGCCGCTGGATCACCACCTCGTGGATGCGCAGCCGGCGGGCGTGGAAGAGGCCGAAGAGCTCGACGCTGCCGAACGACCCGCGGCAGAGGTCGCGGAACTCGTCGGGGCGGTACTCGTGCACATGCCACGGGTTGCCGCTGCGCTCCGCCCCATCGGGCGCGAGCGTGAGGACGTTCGGCGTCGAGACGTAGACCGCGGGGCTCGCGCTCGCTGCGACGAGCTGCCCGCAGTGATCGAGGATCTCACCGGGGTTCGTGACGTGCTCGATCGTCTGCAGGAAGACGACGGCGTCGCACGGCTCGGCGAACGTGTCGATGAGCGTGCGCTCGAAGCGCAGGCCGGGCCGGGTGTAGCGCAGCCGCGCGTGCTCGAACGCCTCCGGGTTGGCGTCGACACCGACGACCGACCCCGCCGTGCCCGCGAGCACCGCGCTGCCGTAGCCCTCGCCGCAGGCCAGGTCGACCACCCGCAGCCCGGCCGTCCGCGCCGCGATCCACTCATAGACGACGAGGTGGCGCTGGTACCAGTAGTTCTCCTCGGGGACGTCCGGCAGCGTGCGCTCGCCGGTGAGCTCGAGCGGTGGGACACCGTCCGGCTGCCCCGTCTGGAAGATGCGCGGCGCCGTCGGGTCGGTGCGCTCGGGGGCGTCCTCGGCCATGCGCGTGACGCTATCGCGGGCGCTCAGGCCGCGACCCGCACCATGCCGCCACGGCTCGGTGCGGAGGTGATGAAGCGCGGGACCGGCGACTCGTCGCCACCGACCGGCTCGAGATGGACGGCGCGGGCGACCGCCTGCAGCACGACCTCCATCTCCTGGAGCGCGAAGCTCGCGCCGATGCAGCGCCGCACCCCTCCGCCGAAGGGAATCCAGGTGTAGGTGCCGGGCGTGACACCGAGCCAGCGCTCCGGGCGGAACGCGAGCGGGTCGGGATAGATGTCGCCGCGCCGGTGGACGAGGACGATGCTCGGGGCGAGCACGACGCCCTTCGGGTAGACGACGCCGCCGACCTCGAGCGGAGCCTGGAGCGTGCGCAGCACGTTGTTGAGGACCGGGCGCAGGCGCAGCGTCTCCCGGCACACCGCCTCCGCGTACGCGCGCTGCGCGCCGCCGCGGGCCTCCGCCTCGAGCTGTGCGAGTGCCGCCGGGGCGCGCGTGAGACGCTCGAACGCCCAGGAGAGCGCGGTCGCCGTGGTCTCGTGGCCGGCGACCATGAGCGTCATCAGCTGATCTCGCAGCTCGGCATCGGTGAGGCCGGTGCCGTCCTCGTCGCGGGCGAGCAGGAGCATCGAGAGGACGTCCTCGCGGTCCTCAAGGCCCCCACTGCCGCGTCGGCGTGCGATCAGCCGCTCGAGCTCGGCGAAGACCGGGTCGAGCACCCGCCGCTGGTGCTGGATGACGAACCGATTGTCCGGCCCGAACATCACCGACGGCAGGAGGCTGGACCGCCCGCCGAACCACTCGAGCAGGCCGGTGAGCGGCGCGGCCATGGCCGCGCGCTCGTCGCCTGCGTCGGTCCCGAGAATCGTCTCAAGGATGATCTCGAGCGTGATCGCGGTCATGTGCGGGCGCAGCGCGAAGTCGCGCCCGGGCGGGAAGCGCCGCACGCGCTCGGCCGCGATCCGCTCCATGCTCGCGCGCTGCGCCGCGAGGCGCTCGCCGTGGAACGGCGGCAGGAGGAGGCGGCGCTGGCGCAGGTGCTCACGCCCGTCGAGCAGCAACACGGAATGCGCGCCGAGCGCGGTGCGCAGGATCTCGTTCGCCTCGCCGGCGTGGACGATCTCCGGGCGCGCGGTGAACACCTCGCGGATGAGATCCGGGTGCGCGAGCACCGTCCACGGGCGGCTCTCGAAGTGCAGGACGAACGCGTCGCCGTAGCGCTCGTGGAGGTGCTCGACGTAGTCGGGCCCGGGACTGAGGACGCGGGCGAGCTGGATCGCCCGCGGCGTCCGCGGGCCGGGCGCCGGGCCGCGCACCGCCCTCATCGGGACATCACGACCTCGCCGCCGCGCTGCGGGGCGCGGGTGACGGAGCGTCGCACCGCGTGCTCCGGCGGGCCGACGGGGGCGAAGCGGGCCTGCGCGACGAGCGTCTGCAGCACGACCTCCATCTCCATCTGCGCGAACGCCGCCCCGATGCACCGCCGGATGCCGCCACCGAAGGGGATCCACGCGTACGCCGACGACGGACCGTCGCCGCCGAGAAAGCGCTCGGGACGAAAGGCGAACGGCTCGGGATAGAGCTCTGGGCGACGGTGCATGAGGTAGATGCTCGCGACGACCTTGGTGCGGGCGGGCAGCGCGTGCCCGGCGAGCACCGTGTCCGCCTCGAGCGTGCGCATGACGGCCATGACGACGGGCCGCAGACGCAGCGTCTCCTTCACGACCGCGTCGGTGTAAGCGCTCCCGCCGGCGCGGGCCTCGGCGCTGAGCCGGTCGAGCGTCTGCGGCGTGCGCGTGAGCCGCTCCATCGCCCAGGCGAGGCCGGTGGCGGTCGTCTCGTGCCCCGCGACGAGGAGCGTGAGCAGCTCGTCGCGCAGCTCGACGTCGGTCATCGCCCCGCCGTCCTCGTCGCGCGCGAGGAGCAACATCGAGAGGATGTCGTCGCGCTCGTCGAGGTCCGGGGCCGCGCGGCGCTGCGTGATCAGCCGCCGGAGCTCGACGTCGACTGGGTCGACCGCGGTGCTGCGGTGTGCTCGGGCGAGGCGGCTGTCCGGACCCAGCGCCGTCTGCGCCAGCAGCGCGGCGGGTCCGGAGAGCCAGTGGAGCAGGCGCTCGAGGCGCCGGCGCAGGCGGCTCGTCCCCGCTCCCTCGACGCCGAAGACCGCCCGCAGGATGACGTCGAGCGTGATCGCCTGCGTGTGCTCGCGCAGCGCGAACGGCCGGTCCTGCGGCATGCGATCCAGCGCCGCGAGCGTCGCGTCGCGCACGACCTCGCGATAGCGCTGCATCCGGTCGCCGTGGAACGGCGGCAAGAGCAGCCGACGCTGGCGCAGGTGCTCCTCACCGTCGAGCGTGAGCAGCGAATGGTCGCCGAGGACCGGGCGCAGGATGTCGGTGCCCGCGCGGAAGTCCTGCGGCCCCATGCGGAAGATCGCCGCAACCGCATCCGGCTCGCTGACCACGACCCAGTCGGCGTGCGGCTCGATGCGCAGGGTGAAGATGTCCCCGTAGCGGGCCTGACTGCGCGCGAGCACGCCGCCGGGACGCACGACGAACCGCGGGAGCTGCAGCGCCCGCGGCAGGCGCGGACCGGGTGGCGCCGCAAAGGACGTGGCCGTCGTCATAGGCGGCGCCATTCTCGCAGGCCGACGCGCGACGCCGATAGCCTGCGCCCCCGCATGCAGCCACCCGACTCCGCCGCCGACATCCGCGACGTCAACATCCGCTACCACGACGGCGCCGCGGCGGACTACGACGCCAAGTGGGGCATCGACTGGGGCGACGTCGGCAGCGACCAGGTGCTCGGCAAGGTGCGGCGCGCGCTCGGCCGCGAGCTCCCCGCCTTCGGCCGCTCGCTCGAGATCGGCGCGGGGACCGGCTACTTCTCGCTGCATCTGCTGCGCGCCGGCGTCGTCGCCGAGGCCTCATGCACCGACATCTCGCAGGGGATGATCGATGCACTCCAGGCCAACGCGCAGCGGCTCGGCCTGACCGTCGACGCGCAGGTCGCCGAGGCCGAGCGCCTACCGTTCCCGGACGCCTCCTTCGACCTCGTGCTCGGGCATGCCGTCCTACACCACCTACCCGACCTCGAGGCGGCGTTCGCCGAGTTCCACCGGGTCCTGAAGCCCGGCGGCGTGCTCGTCTTCGCCGGCGAGCCCTCACGCACCGGCGACCGCCTGGCGACCGTGCCGAAGGTCACGGCGACCGCGCTCGCGCCGCTCTGGCGGCGGGCGATGCGGGCCTCCCCCGCCCGCCCCGGACAGAGCGACGGCGGCGCCGCCAACCACGAGCTTGAGCGCCACGTCGACGTCCACGCCTTCACGCCCGGGCAGCTCGACGACCTCGCCCGCACAGCCGGCTTCGACGACGTGCGGATCACCGGCGAGGAGCTTCTCGCCAACTGGTTCGGCTGGACGAACCGCGCGCTGGAATCGACGGCGGTTCCGGAGGAGATCCCGAACGCCTGGCGGCAGTACGCCTTCCGGGGATATCTCGCGCTGAAGGGCCTCGACGAGCGCCTCCTCGAAGGGCGGCTCCCGGCTGGGATCTTCTACAACCTGCTGCTCAGCGCGCGACGCCCCTGAGCGCTCAGTCGGACTGCGCCGCCGCGCGGTAGCGGTCCATCGCCACGTGGCGCTCATGCGCGTGGTCGATGATGGGCGCCGGGTAGTGCTCGCCGATCACGCACCCGGCCGCCTGTTGCTCCTCGGGGGTCATCCGCCAGGGCTCCGCGAGCCGCGCGAGGGGCACCTCGGCGAGCTCCGGGACCCACCGCCGGACGTACGCGCCGTCCGGATCGAACTTCTGCTGCTGGAGCACCGGGTTGAAGATGCGCCGGAAGTACGGCGCGGGGTCGACCCCCGTTGAGGCGATCCACTGCCAGTTGCCGGCGTTCTGCGCCGGCTCGGCGTCGAGCAGCAGCCGCTCGAACCACAGCTCGCCGGCGCGCCAGTCGAGATGGAGATCCTTCGTGAGGAACGAGCCGACGACCATGCGTGCGCGGTTGTGCATCCAGCCCGTGGCGGCGAGCTGGCGCATGCCGGCATCGACGAGCGGATAGCCGGTGCGGCCCTCCTGCCATGCGGCGAGGAGCTCCGGGTCGTCATCCCACTCGAGCGCGCGAAAGCGCGGCTGGAATTCAAGGCGCGCGACCTCTGGATGCAGCAGCAGGACGTGCGCGTAGAAGTCGCGCCAGGCGAGCTGGCGCACGAATGCGGCGGCCCCCTCAGAGCCGCGGTCCATGGCCCGCTGCTCGACCTCGCGCGCAGAGATCGTGCCCCAGCGCAGGTGCGGCGAGAGGGCGCTCGACCCGCCGGTGAGATCGTCGTGACGGTCGCCGTACGCGTCCACGGGCCCATCGATCCAGGCGCCGAGCGCCGCGCGGGCCGCGGGCTCGCCGGGTGCGCAGATCGCCTCTGTGAGGAGGTCGCCGAGCGCGGGGCCATCGGGGAGTGCGCCCCGATCGAGCCCGTCGGGCAGGCGCAGCGCCGCGGGCGCGTCCTCGACCGCCCGGCGCGGCAGCTCGCGCTGCGCCTTCCAGAATGGCGTGAAGACGGTGTACGGCTTGCCGGTCTTCGTCCGCGGCCGGCCGATGTCGGCGCAGTACGTCCCCGGGCAGGATGTCGCGGCGACACCGGCGGCCTCGAGCAGGGTGCGCACCTGCCGGTCACGCCCGCGGGCGAATGGTGAGACGTCGCTGGCCCAGAGGACCTCGGCGGCGCCGAGCTGCGCGGCGAGCTCGGGCACCACGTCCTCCGGCGCGCCCTCGCGGACGACGAGGCCGGCACCGCGGGCGGTGAGCTCGCCATCGAGCGCCGCGAGGCAGCCGCGCAGGAAAGCGTTGCGCGGGGCGCTCGCGAAGCGCCCGTCGAGCAGCCGCTGGTCGAGGACGAAGAGGGGCACGACGCGGTCGTGTTCGCGCGCGGCGCGAGCGAGAGCGGGGTGGTCATGGACGCGCAGGTCGCGCCGCAGCCAGACGATTGCGATCGAAGTCATCATCCCCACGTACGGGCCGAACGTACACTCGGACGATGGCTGACCGCCCTGAGATCGTCACGCCGCTGTTCCCCCTCGGCATGGTCGCGGTGCCCGGCGAGGTCGTGCCGCTGCACATCTTCGAGCCGCGCTACCGGGCCATGGTCGCTGACTGTCTCGAGCAGGACATGAGCTTCGCGATCGTCGCCGCCGGCGAGGAGGGCGTCGAGCCGATCGGCTGCACGATGGCGGTCACCGAGGTTCTCGAGCGCTTCGACGACGGGCGCCTCAACATCCTCACCCAGGGGCGCCTGCCGGTGCGCGTGGTCGAGGAGATCCACGACCGTCCGTACCCCGCGGCGATCGTCGAAGTCCTCGACGACACCGACGAGCTCCCCGACGGCGAGGCGGCGCGGCGCACGCGCGACGCGTATGCCGAGCTCGTCCTCGAAGCCTCCGAGCGCGCGATCGACCCCGAGGACCTCGCCCTGATGTCCGCGTATGAGATGGCAGCGACGGTCGAGCTCGGGCCGGAGATCAAGCAGCAGCTGCTCGTCCTGCGCTCCGAGATCGCCCGCATGCGCCTGCTCGGGCGCATCCTGCTCGCCGCCCTCAAGCGGCTCGACTACCTCGAGCGCGCCGAGGTCCGCGCGTCCTCGAACGGCGTCGTGCGGTTCGGCTGACGCCTAGGCCGCGACGGCGGCTCCGCCGCGCCGCGGATCGCCCGCACCGGACAGCAGACCGCTGACGGCGTCGCGCTCGACGGCCTGCACGCCGCCGAAGAAGAGATTCTGCTCGGTGAAGGGCGCCGGGCTGCCGGCGCCCGCGATGGCGGCGACGTCGATCCCCGGCTCGGCGTACGCGACGCCACCCTCGACGTGCAGCCGCGGCGCGGCGATCGCCTCGGCCGCGGACATCCCGTGGTCGACGACGTTGACGACCACCTGGAGGATCGCCGAGCGGATGCGGTTCGAGCCGGCGCTCCCGAGGACGAGCTCGACCTCGCCGTCTGCACCGAGCACGACCGTCGGCGACATCATCGACGGCATCCGCAGCCCGGGCGGGTCGCGGAAGAACCCGAGCGGATTGAGGTCCTCCTCGCCCATGATGTTGTTCAGGTGGATGCCGGTCCCCGGGACGACGACGCCGGATGACGTCCCGTTGCTGCAGGTCGCCGAGCACGCGAGGCCGTCGGCGTCGAGCGCGGAGATGTGGGTCGTCG
The DNA here is from genome assembly GCA_009699245.1 of Actinomycetota bacterium. GTDB lineage: Bacteria > Actinomycetota > Thermoleophilia > Solirubrobacterales > Solirubrobacteraceae > F1-60-MAGs163. The sequence goes on along the minus strand of WLOQ01000006.1, from coordinate 147,114 downwards.
AACCGAGGTTCGCGGCGAGGAAGCGCTGGAGGAACCCGGTCTCCGCGAGTCCGGCGGTGAACGCGGGCGTGCGCAGCTCCTGGACGTCGCGCATGACGGCCGCGAGCTCTTCCGGGCGCGGCGCGCGGTCCAGCGCATCGAGTCGGCCGAGCGCGAGCGCGAGCAGGATGCCGCCCGCTGACGGCGGCGGGTTGGTCAGCACCTGGCGCCCGTGGTAGTCGGCGCGCACGGGCTCGCGGGGCAGCGCGCCGTAGGCGGCGAGGTCCGTGGTGCCGAGCAGGCCGCCGCCACGCGTGACGTGCTCGACGACCGCGTCCGCGAGGTCGCCACGGTAGAACGGCTCGGCGCCATCGCGACCGAGCCGCTCGATCGTGTCGGCGAAGTCATCACTGCGGAACGTGTCACCCGCGCGCAACACGCGGCCGCCGGGCGCGAAGAGCTCCTGCGCCGCCGGCTCACCGCGCAGCAGCAGGCCGGCGAGGATCTCGAAGATGTAGCCCTGCTGCGCGTTGATCCGGATCCCGTCGCGTGCGAGCTGCGCAGCCGGGGCGGCGAGATCGGCGAGCGGCACGACGCCCCAGCGCTCGGCCGCGGCGGCGATGCCCGCGGGAGTTCCCGAGACCCCGCACGAGGCCGGTCCGCAGTTGAAGATCTGGCGCGCTCCGCCGAAGTCCACCTCGATCGGCAGGAGCTCGGCGTGTGTGGCGCCGGCATCGGCGCCCGGCGCGGCGACGAAGAAGTCGAGCAGCGTGGGCTCGGTGCCGGCTCCGGCGACGAGCATGTAGCCCCCGCCGCCCGGCCCCGTCAGCAGCGGCTCGAGCACCCACGAGGCGAGCATCGAGGCGAGGACCGCATCGACGGCGTTCCCGCCCTCGCGCAGCACCTGCGCGCCGACCGCCGCGGTCTGCGGATGGCCCGCAGCGACCATGCCCCTCGAGACCGTCATCGCAGCGGAGCGTAGAGGGCGATCACCCGCCGGCCCAGTGGACCGGCGGGACGCGAGCGATCCGCTATCGCTTCGGCATGAACTCGGGGACGTCGAGCTGCGAGACCCCGGTTCCGGTGCGCAGCGTGCTGGCACCGCGGTCGCGACGCTCCACGCGCGGCTCGCCGGCGGGCTCCTCCATCCGGCGGTTCGGCCGGACGCGGTCGGTGCCGTAGCGGGTGGCGATGACCGTCACCCACACCTGGTCGCGGAGCTGCTCGTCGACCATCGCCCCGAAGATGATGTTCGCCTCGGGGTGCGCGGCCTCGCTGACGGCCTTCGCGGCCTCATTGACCTCCCACAGGGAGAGGTCGCTGCCGCCGGTGATCGAGAGGAGGATCGACCGTGCGCCCTCCATGCTCGTCTCCAGCAGCGGCGAGGAGACGGCCTGCTCGGCGGCGACCGCGGCGCGGTTGTCCCCCGTGCCCATGCCGATGCCGAGCAGCGCACTGCCGGCCTCGGACATGATCGTGCGCACGTCGGCGAAGTCGAGGTTGATGATGCCCGGGAGCGTGACGAGGTCACTGATGCCCTGGACACCCTGGCGCAGCACGTCGTCAGCCACACGGAACGCCTCGACCATCGAGGTCTGCTGATCGAGGACGCTCAGGAGGCGGTCGTTCGGGACCACGATGAGCGTGTCGACCTCGTTGGCGAGCGCCTCGACGCCGACCATGCCGGCGGTCGCGCGACGCGTGCCCTCGAAGCCGAACGGCCGCGTCACGATGCCGACCGTGAGCGCTCCGACCTCACGGGCGATGCGCGCGATGATCGGCGCGGCTCCGGTGCCGGTGCCACCACCGGAGCCGGCGGCGACGAACACCATGTCCGAGCCCTTGAGCAGATGCTTGATGCGGTCGTAGTCCTCCATCGCCGAGGCACGCCCGACCTCCGGGTTGGCCCCGGCGCCGAGGCCGCGGGTGATCCGCTCCCCGATGTGGACGGTGACGTCGGCCGCAGACTGCTGGAGCGACTGAACGTCAGTGTTGACGGCGATGAACTCGACGCTGTTGATCCCGGCCTCGACCATGCGGTTGACGGCGTTCACGCCGGCGCCACCGACGCCGACGACGCGGATCGACGGCGTGCCCGGCCCGGAGGCGGGGCGCTCGCTGTCGGCCCAGGGGTTCTGCAACGGCGGCGCCTCGCGGCGCAGCGCGGGGGCCGCGGCGAGGATGTCGTCGGGAAGATCGGCGCTGAAGGCGCTGCGCAGGCGCTCCTGCGGCGTCGGGGTGCGCGGGTCGGCCTCCGGATCGGAGGTCAGCGACGGGTGCGGGTAGTGATCGCGCCCGGCGGCCGTGGCGGCCTGTGGCTCCTCGGTCACGCCCTCCTGCTGGGGGGCATCGACCTCGGCCTGCGAGTCGGCACCCTCAGGTGCCGACTCCTCGGGCTTGGCGGCACCGCCGGTGCGGCGGAAGAGTTCGGAGAGGGGACCCTCTCGCATGCTTGCGCGTGCGCGCTTGTCACTGGACATGGGGCGCCGCGACCTCCTGGTCGGTGGTGGTGGGGACGACGATGGGGACTCCGCCCATCGACGGCTTCGCGAGCAACTCCTGCGCGAGATCGCGGTAGGACTGGGCGGCGACGCCGTTGGGCTCGTACTTCAGGACCGACATGCCCTTGACGGGGGCCTCGGCGAACCGGATGGTCTTGCGGATGCGCGAGGCGAAGACGCGGTCCCCGAAGTTCTCCTCGAGGATCTCGATCGCCTCCTTCGCGTGCACTGTGCGGGTGTCCATGAGCGTCGGCAGGATGCCTTCGATCTCGACGTCCGGGTTGAGGTTCTCGCGGATCATCTGCAGCGTGTTCTGCAGCTGGATGAGACCACGCATCGACAGATATTCGCACTGCACGGGGACGATGACCTTGTGCGCCGCGGTCAGCGCGTTGATGGTCAGCAGACCGAGGCTCGGTGGCGTGTCGATGCAGACGAAGTCGTAGTCCTCGGCGACCACATTGAGCGCCTTCTGGAGTGAGCGCTCGCGGCCGATCTTCGCCGACATCGCGATCTCGGCGCCGGCGAGATCGATCGAGGCACAGGCCACGTCGATCTCACGCTTGCGGATCACTTGGCGGATCGGCATGTCATGGACGAGGACGTCGTACATCGACTCCTCGACCGTGTCCGGGTCGATCCCCTGGGACATCGTCAGGTTGCCCTGAGGGTCCATGTCGACGCACAGGACCCGGTGACCGGTCTCCTGGAAGGCGACGGCGAGATTCAGTGCCGTGGTCGTCTTGGCGACGCCACCCTTCTGGTTGGCGAAGGCGATGACCTTGGCGGTGCGCTGCTGGCTATGAGGCTGGGATTCCACAGGTGGGCTCCGGGTCGGTTGTCCCGTACTCGTGCCGTATTCGCACAGCCACCCGGGAATCCTCTTTCGCATCTAGGGTTGTCACATGATCTGCCACTGGGACGAGGTCGAGCCGTTCGAGGTTCAGCTCGAGCAGCTGCGCGGGCGACGGCGACGACTCGCCCCGGCGGCCGGGGCTCCGCGCCTCGGGCTCTCCCGCTACGAGATGGGTCCAGGTGAGCGCGCCGTCCCGCTCCACGTCCACGCCGACGAGGAGGAGTTCTTCGTCGTCCTGCGCGGCTCGGGCCTCGCAATCGAGAACGACCACGCGCATGCGATCAGCGCCGGGGACGTCCTCTTCTACGCCGCGGGCGACGTCGCCCACACGATGGTCGCGGGCGATGACGGACTCGACGTGCTCGCCTTCGGCTCCGGATCGGACACCCACCTCGTGCACCTGCCCCGGGCGGGGGCGATGTGGCTCGGCACCCGTTGGCTCCCACTCGACGGCCCGAACCCCTTCAAGCTCGAGGACGCCGTCGGGCCGCTCGCCATCCCCGAGCCCGGCCCTCGCTCCTCATCGACGCTCGCGATCGACGACGTCCCGGCGCGCCCGCGCAGGCGCGGCGACGTCGGCCAGCAGGCGCGCTACATCGGCCTGGCACTCGGCGCACGGCGCTCGGGCCTCTCGGAGACGACCGTCGACGCGGGCATGCGCTCGAACCCGCCGCACTGCCACAGCTCAGAGGACGAGCTCTTCGTCGTCGTCGGCGGCGACGGGCAGCTCGAGCTGCTCCACCCGAACGGGTCGGACGAGTCCTACCCCGTCCGCGTCGGCAGCGTCATCTCGCGCCCGGCCGGCACGGGCATCGCGCACTCGTTCGTCGCCGGCCCGGAGGGGCTCGCACTCCTCGGCCACAGCACGCTCGACCCGGGCGACATCGTCTTCTTCCCGCGCTCGCAGAAGATCATCATCCGCGGGCTGCGCACGATCATGCGCATCGAAGCGGTCGACTTCTGGGACGGCGAGGAGTGACCCGCAGCCCCGCCTCGCTCTTCGACCATGACCTCGTGGTCGTCACGGGCAAGGGGGGCGTGGGCAAGACGACGGTCGCGGCGGCGCTCGGTGTCGCCGCCGCCCGGCGCGGCCTGCGCACGATCGTCGCGGAGGTCGCGGCGCGCGACGACCTCACGCGGATCCTCGGCGGGGAAGACCGCAGCCGGGAACGCGAGGTGGAGCTCGCCCACGGCGTCCACCACACGTCGATCGACCCGGACACGGCGCTGCGCGAGTACCTGGCCGACCAGCTTCCGTCGCGCACGCTCGCCGGACTGCTCGCCGACAGCCGCGTGTTCGGTCCGCTCGCCGCGGCGACGCCGGGCCTGCGCGAGCTGCTGACGATCGGGATGGTCTGGGAGCTCGCACAACCGGAGCGCCGCAGCGCGAGCGCCGAGCCCTACGACCTCGTGATCCTCGACGCTCCCGCCACCGGCCACGGCGTCGCGATCCTCTCGGCCCCCCGGTCCTTCGCCGACTCCTCGCGCAACGGGCGGGTCGGTCGGCATGCCGCGACGATCGATGCGCTGCTGCGCGACCCGCAGCGCACGGCGGTCGTCGCCGTCGCGCGCCCCGAGGAGCTGCCGGTCAACGAGACGTTGCAGCTGCGCGACGCGCTCGGCGACGCCCTCGGGCTGTCGCTGTCGCTCGCCGTGGTCAATCGCGTGCTCACCAACCGCCTGACGGCAGCGGAGGCACGGCAGCTCGAGGAGTTCCCGGTCGAGAACGCCGCGGTCCGCGCGACGCTCGCGGTCCACCGCCGCGCGCACACGCAGCAGGCGCAGATGGCGCGCCTGCGCCGCGGCCTCGATTGCACGGTCTGCGGGCTGCACGAGCTGCCCGCAAGCGCGCTCGGTGCGGAGCAGATCAGCGAGCTCGCACGCGAGCTGGAGCGCGTCCTGTGACCCGGCACGTCGTCCATGGACTCACGGAGCGCCTCGCGGACGCCGCGATCGTGATCTGCGCCGGATCCGGCGGTGTCGGCAAGACGACCACCGCAGCGGCGATTGGCGTCGGTCTCGCGGCTCGCGGCGCCCGGGTGGCGGTCGTCACGATCGACCCCGCACGGCGCCTGGCCGACGCGCTCGGCATCGCGGAGCTCGGCAACGACCCCACACCAGTCGACCCGGCGCGCCTGACCGCAGCAGGAGTCGAGCTGCGAGGCGAGCTGTGGGCGATGACGCTCGATCCGAAGCGCACCTTCGACGACCTCATAGAGCGGCTGAGCCCCGACGCGCACACCCGCGACGAGATCCTCGAGAACCGGATCTACCGCCAGGTTTCCGGCACGGTGGCGGGGCTGCAGGAGTTCAGCGCCGTCGCGAAGCTCCATGAGCTGCACGTCTCGGGGCGCTTCGACGTCGTCGTGCTTGACACCCCGCCATCGCGCAACGCTCTCGACTTTCTCGAGTCGCCCGCGCGCCTGACCGGCTTCTTCGAGGGCCGCGCGCTGAAGGCGTTCCTCCTCCCCACCGGGCTCGCGGCGCGGACGTTCGGGCGCGGAACCGGGCTGCTCCTCGGGGCGCTGCGGCGCATCACCGGCGTGGAGCTCCTCGACGACCTCGGCGTCTTCTTCCGGGCACTGGGCGGCCTCGTCGACGGTCTGCGCGAGCGCGCGGATGTCGTCGCCGGGCTCCTCACCGACCCGGGCACACGATTCCTCATCGTCACCTCGACGGAGCGCGAGCCGGCCGAGGAGGCGATGTTCTTCCGCGAGCAGCTCGCCGCGGCGGGGATGCCGTTCGGCGGGCTGATCATCAACCGGGTCCTCGAGCCCGGCGGTCCGGCCGCGGGGGTGGGCGCGGCATCCGACGCCATCGCACCGGACCTCGAGCCGGCGCTCGGCGCGCGCCTGGCCGGCAAGGTCGCGCGGGCCTACGGCGAGGCGCTGGCGCTCATGGAGCGCGACGCCCAGGCGATCGAGCGGCTGGCGCAGCGCACCGGCGACCTGCACCCGGTGATCGTTCCCGAGCTCGAGGGCGGGGTCGATGGAGTGGACGCCCTCGCCGCCGTCTACGCTCGGCTCTTCGCGGTCTAGAAGAAGACGTCTTCTTCGACCGCGTCGCGCCGGGCGGCGCGGATGGTCGGCGGCGCGTGCTCCACCGACTGCTCCTCAAATGGCTCCGGGAGCCGCCGGCCGACGATCGCGTCAGCGATCCGCGGAAGGTCTGCGTCGAGATGGCCACAGAGGACGTCGCGCAACAGCGCACGCAGGTGGCCGGCAAGCTCGCGCACCAGGAGCTCGAAGTGCGGATCGACCGGGCGCCCGCTGATGATCGCGCGCTCGAGCGAGACGATGTGCGCGATGCGTTCGGTCAGCTGCGTGCGCTGCTGGGCCTCCGCGCAGAGCGCCGCAAGGCGCCCGGGCAACTCGCCGGACGCGGGCCCCTCAGGCTCAAGGAGCGCGCGCAGTGCGAGCAGGAGGTCGGTCAGCGCCTCGGCGGCGACCGGGCGCTCGCCGGCGAGCTCGAAACGGCGCAGCGCCCACGCGATCTCGCCATGACGCGGCGTGCGGCGCGCGACGAGGTTCAGGAAGGCGCGCAGCTCGTCTTCGTGACCCGGCGTGACGACGAGCAGCCCGTGTCCGGCCCCGGGAGTGCCGAGGGCGAGCGGCTGCCACGGCGCGTTGCCGGCGCGGATCCATGCCAGCGGGGCGAGCGCGACGGTGGCAGCGTCGTACAGGCGCAGTCCGAGGACCATCCGGCGCAGCTGCACATGCGCGTACGCCAGCGGCGCGGTGTCGTCGGCGGCAGGATCCCAGCGCAGGACCGCAAGCGTCTGCGAGCCGCCGTCGCCGCGCGCCCAGCGGGCCTCGTCCGGCGCGTCGCTGCAGGTCTCGCCGCGCTCGATCGAGAGCCCGTCCCCGAGGTCGAGGACCTCCGACTCGATCTCGATCCCATGGAGCACGGCGACGACGACGGTCTGCGGCATGTTGTCGCCGAGGACGCTCTCAAGCTCGGCGAATGCCGCATCGAAGCGCTCCTGCGAGAAGACGAAGTCGGTCGCGTCGCCGAACATCCGCGAGAGGAAGCAGTGCAGCGACGCATCGACGCGCTCGCGGCCGGGGCCCGCATGGATCCCCTGCGCCTCGAGCCACGCATCGAGGCGACCGGCCGTGATCAGCGCCTGGGTCGCCGGGAGATACGCGGGGAGGCGGCTGAGGACCGCGGCGTGATCGCGGATGAAGGCCCCGGTGAGCGGGCGGTAGCAGTAGAGCGGCGTGTCGCGGCGCCCTTCCTCGACGACCTCGAACGCGAGCTCATCGCCGTCGTGAGCATCGGCGGCGAGCTGCCAGGCGGCCTCAGTGGCGAAGGCGTGCAGGGCCATGCGGAGCGAGTTGAGGCGCATAGGGCCGCCGTTCGGCGGCGCCCCCTCGTTGTCCTGCCGAGCGCAGGGCCTGTTGCACCGCGCGGCGGCGTGGGCGCACGCATGCACGATGCGGGTGTTGCAGCCACCGTGCCGATCCTTCCAGCATGCGTCTGACGCTCAGGCTTCCGCTGCTCGTCGCGCTCCTCTGCGCCGGGCTCTGGCTCGCTTCGAGCGCCGAGGCCACGACGGTCGGCGGGCTGCGGTATGCCGCGGCGAGCCAGGCTCCCGCACCCGCGCCGGCGCCCGCACCGACGCCCGGGACCACCGGCGGAACCGACCCGTCGGCCCCCATCCCTCCGCCCGCCGATCCCGGCACCGTGATCCCCGCTCCCAAGCGCGGGCAGGTCGCGCGGCTGCTCCCGAACGGACTCGCCGTCGCTCCCGCGGGCGCGCCCGCGGTCGTGCGGCTCATGATCGACGCCGCAAATCGCATCGCGCGCACGCCGTACGTGTGGGGCGGCGGGCACCAGCGCTGGGACGACGCGGGCTACGACTGCTCCGGGTCGGTGAGCTACGTCCTCCACGCAGCCGGCCTGCTCGAGGACTCGCTCGTCTCCGGGGACTTCGTGGACTGGGGGCTGCGCGGGCGTGGCGCCTGGGTGGCGATCTTCGCCAACGAGGGCCACATGTACATGTCGATCGCCGGGCTGCGCTTCGACACCTCAGGGCAGAAGCAGTCCGGCTCGCGCTGGCAGCGCCTGCGGGCGCGCAACGGCGGCGTCAGCGTGCGTCATCCCGCCGGCCTCTGAGGCCCGCCCGATCGCGTACCGTTCAGGGTGATGAGCGACGAGCATCACCCCCACGAGGATCACGATCACGTCCATGGTCCCGGCTGCGGCCATGTCGCAGTGGTCCACGACGGGCACATCGACTTCGTCCACGACGGACACCTCCACCATCCGCACGGGGATCACGTCGACGATCACGTGCTGCCCGTCGACGGTGGGCACCCCGCAGCATGCGATCACGGGGGCGCCAGCGGAGCCCATGAGGCCGCCCACGTCCACGGGCCGGGCTGCGGCCACGAGGCGATCCCGCACGGCGACCACGTGGACTACCTCGTCGACGGCCGGTTGCACCATCCCCACGAGGGTCACTGCGACGATCACGGCGCCGTGACGCTCGCCGACTGACCTCCGCCCGGTCGCTCAGCCCGCAGCGCAGCGCGGGCAGGTCGCGTGCAGCACGATGTCGTGGCCGATGACGGCCCAGGCGCTGCGGTCCGCCGCCGCGCCGATCGCCCGCTCGAGTGCATCGTCGTGGAAGGGCAGCGTGCGGCCGCACCCGTCGCAGACGATGTGGTGGTGGTGCTCACCGTCGGCATGGACGAGCTCATACCGCCGCTCGCCCTCGCCGAGCTCGAGCACCCGCAGCAGGCCGGCCTCCTGGAGGACCGACAACGCGCGGTAGACGCTCGCGGTGCCCACGCCGCGCCCCTCCGCCCGCAGCCGGTCGGCGAGCTCCCCGGCGGTGCAGCAGCCATCGTGCGCCGCGAGCCCGTCGATCACCGCGTCCCGAGCGCCGCCGGCGCGGTGGCCCCGTGCCGTCAGCTCGTGACGGGCCCGCTCACCCCAGGCCTGCGCCCGCCCGCCACTCACGCGATCCTCCTGCGGCGCAGCCCATCCGTGAGCTCCCGCGCGGTCAGCGTCACGAGGAACATCCCGCCGAGGGCGAGGACCACCGCTCCGCCCGCCGCGATACCGGCGTGGTAGGAGACGAGCAGCCCCACGACCGAAGCGCCGGCCGACACCACGGTCGCGAGCAGCATCATCGGCGCGACCCGGCTGCTGACGAGGCGCGCCGTCGCCGCCGGACCGACGAGCATCGCCGCGACGAGGAGGCTGCCGAGCGCCTGGACGGCGACGAGCGTCGCCGCTGCGAGGAGGACGACGAGGACGACGTCGACGGCGAAGACGGAATGGCCGAGTGCCCGCGCGTTGAAGCGGTCGAAGCCCGTGGCGAGGAGCCGGGGGTGCAGGACGACGAGAAGCCCCGTCACCGCCGCGCCGAGGCCCGCGGCGAGCGCGAGGTCGAGGTCCGTCACGCCGAGCAGGTCACCGAACAGCAGGCCGCCGAGGCCCGCCGGCGCAGACGGCGAGAGCCCGAGCAGGACGCCGAGACCGAGCAGGCTCGTGATGACGATCGAAGTGGCGACGTCCGGCGTGAGCGGCAGGCGCGTGACGAGCGCGATCGCCACCGCAGCCACCAGCAGGCCGACCGCCCCGCCGAGCAACAGCGGCACGCCGAGGAGCGTGGCGACGACGAGGCCGGGCAGCATCCCATGCGCCAGCGACTCCGTCGCACCGGACATCCCGGAGACCACGAGCCAGCACCCGAGCCCCCCGCTGAGCAGGCCGAGCAGCAGCAGTTCAAGCAGTCCGCGGGCGACGATCGCCTCGCCGAACGGCTCGGTCAGCCAACCGATCACGAAGCCCCGCCCGGGTGGCCGTCGGTCAGGACCCCCGTCACGTCGGGGCCGAGCTCGACGAGGTTTCCGCCATAGGTGCGTTCGATGACCTCGCGGCGCAGCGTCGTCTGCGGCGGCCCGAACGCGACCTGGACGCGGTTGAGGCACAGCACGAGGTCGGCGCCGCGCGCCTGCTCGAGGTCGTGGGTCGCGGTCAGGACGCCCCGGCCTTCGGCCGCCAGTTCGCGCAGGACGACCTCGAGCAGCTCGGTGCTGGCGGCATCGAGGCCGCGGAACGGCTCGTCGAGCAGCACGATCGGCGCGTCCTGGACGAGCGCGCGGGCGACGAGCACGCGCTGGCGCTGCCCGCCGGAGAGGTTTCCGAAGGACGCATCCATGCGATCGCCGAGCCCGACGCGCTTGAGCGACGCACGCGCCAGCTTGCGGTCGGCGCGCCCCGGACGGCGCCACCACGCCATGCGCGAGACGGCGCCCATCAGCGCCACATCGAGCGCGCTGACGGGGAAGTCGAGGCGCGAGCGCTCGGTCTGCGGGACGAAGGCGCAGCGCCGCGCCGGGAGGTCGAGCCGCCCCCCGCCGACGTTGAGCTCGCCGGTGAGCAGGCGAAAGAGGGTGCTCTTGCCGCCGCCGTTGGGACCGAGCACCGCGACCTGGTCGCCCGCGCGCACCTCGAAGGTGAGGCTCGCGACGGCCGGGACGCGCGCCCCGGGATACGACGCGGCGACGTCGTCCGCGACGAGGATCGGCTGCGCGCTCATGGGCGCACCGCGCAGCTGACCGTCCCGCCGCTCATGCCGCGCACCACCGCACGGGCGTCGGCGGCGAGCATCCCGAGATAGGTCTCGGCCCCTGACCCCTGCGGCCCGAGCCTGTCGGCGTGGAGCACCTCCTGCGCGTCGGCGCCGGTATCCGTGGCGATGCGGCGGGCGAGGTCGGCGTTGAGCCCGGCCTCGGGAAACACCGCGCGCGCCCCCGTCCGCCGGATCGTGCGCTCGAGGCTCGCGAGGTCACCGGCCGAGGCCTGGGCGCGGCTCGTCGCGGCGGGCATCACGACCCCCACGACCTCGATGCCGTAACGCTGCGCGAAGCGACCGAAGGCGTCGTGGTCGGTGACGATCCGGCGCTCGGCGGCGGGGACGCGGTCGACGCAGGCGCGGATCGCCGCGTCAAGGCGCACGAGACGCGCGCGGTAGGCCTGCGCGCGGCGCGCGATCGCCGCGCGGTGCGCGGGCGCGACGTCGATCAGCGCGGCCTCAACCGACCGCGTGCCGGCGATCGCCACCTCCGGGTCGAGCCACCAGTGGGGATCGTCCCCGCCCGCTCCAGAGGTGGCGAGCGCGGCTGCGCCGACGTCGACGACCGGCGCATGCGCCCCCGATGCGCGCACGACATCGGCGGCCCACCCGTCGAGCCCCAGGCCACTGGTGAGGATGGCGCGCGCGTCCGCCACGGCCCGCACGTCGGAGGGGCGCGGCTCGTACTCGTGCGGGTCGCTGTTGCGGCGCAGAATTCCGTGGACGCGCACGTCGGGGCCGGCGATCGCGGCCGTCATGTCCGCGAGCTGCGTCGTGGTCGCGGCGACCTGCGGACGCCGGTCGGCCGATCCACCTGAGCCACAGCCCGCGAGCAGCGCGGCAGTGAGCACGAGGAGTCCCGCCGCCGGTGCCAGGCGGGGCGTGCGCAGGACTGCGACACGGACCAGCGCCACGAGCGCGAACGTCCCACCCGCGATCACCGCGATTGCGGCGCCGGGCGGCACATCGAACTCGAACGCCGCCCACATGCCGGCGGTGCCCTCGACCGCGGCGAGCGCGACGGTGGTGAGCTGCCACGCCCGCATCCGGGAGGTGAGCAGGCGGGTCGTCGCCGCAGGCGCGATGAGCAGCGCCGTCGCGAGGAGCGCGCCGACCGCCGCGAGCGATGCGACCGCGACGATCGCGATCAGCACGACGAGGACGATGTCGGGCGCCGACCGCCCGAGGCCCTTGCCGGCGAAGCCGTCGGCCAGCCAGCGTCGGCCCCAGAGGAGGTTGCCACCGACGGCCAGGATGGCCGCGAGCGCCGCGAGCCGCAGGTCGGCGGCGTCGATCAGCAGGAGGCTGCCGAAGAGCAGCCGATCGACGCTCGCGCCCGTCCCGAACACGTCGCTGGCGAGGACGGCACCGGCGGCGAGCGCCACGGCGAGCACGAGCGCCGTGACGCTGTCGGCCCCGGTGCGCCTGCGCGACGCGATGATCCCGACGAGGCCCGCGACGAGCGCTGCGGTGCCGAAGCCGCCGAGCATCGCCGAGAAGCCGACCCCCTCCGCGACGACGAGGCCCGGGAAGGTCGCGGTGCTGACCGCGTGGGCGAAGAAGGCCAGCCCGCGCAGGACGATCCAGGTGCCGAGCACGCCGGCCGCGACCGCGAGGAGGAGCACCTCGGCGAGGCCATCACGGAAGAACGGCAGGTCGAGAGCACCCGGCATCGAGTGCCCGAGGCTAGCAGAGAATGAGAATCGTTCTCAGGTGCCGTCGACGCCACCGACGGCCCCGCCCGGGCCGCCGCCGACCTTCAGCGCGATGGGCGCCGCGTGGACGCGCTGGTCGCCGACCCGGCCCGAGACGAGCACCCGGTAGCTCCCGGCGAGGCCGAAGCGCACAGGCACCGCGAACGATGTTCCCGCGCGGCGCGTGAAGCGCCGCTGGATGCGCCAGCGCCCGCCGGACCGGCGCTGGATGACGACCTCGATCGTCCCCTTGGGGCGCAATGAGCCGCTGAGCGTGACCCGTTCTCCTGAAGCGAGCTGCGTCGTGTCCGCCGTGACGCGCAGGGCGGGGACGACCGCCACGGAGACGGGCAGCGACGTGGCGTCGCCGACTTCGGCGCGCACGAGGCCGGCACGCCGCCATGGAGCGCTCACGACATAGTCGCCCTGCGCATCGGTGACCGCCCGCGCGATCGTGACCCACGCGCCGCTCGGCGACTGCTTGGCGATGCGCACCCGGCCGCCCACCTGCGGGGTGCGGTCGGTGCCGAGGACGGTGCCGCTGAAGGCGACCGGCCTCCCGTAGCCGCTGCGAGGCGTCGACGCTGCCAGGCTCACCATCGGCCGCAGCACGATCGGCTGCGCGTGGGCCGCAGTCCGTGTGCGCAGCGCGGGAAGCTGGAGATAGAACTGGTCGCCTGGGCAGTTGGTGCTGCCGACGTCGCGGTGCCCGCAGATCCGGGGCAGGGTCACGCTCTGGCCGTAGGGGTAGCGGGCCTGCGACCCGCCGCCAGAGACGACCACGGTGTCGCCCGTCACCGGGATCCCATGGAACGGCAGCTTCCAGCCGATCAGGCGAGCCACGGCGGCGACGGCCGCGCCGGGAGCCTCGACGTCCATGAAGGACCCCATCACCGAGATGCCGGTCGAGACGGAGTTGAAGCCCATCGCGTGCGCGCCGATGACCGGGAGGTCGATGCCGCCTGCGCGGCCCTCGAAGATCGTCCCGAAGCGGTCGACGACGAAGTTGTAGCCGATGTCGTTCCAGCCGCGAGTGTCGATGTGGAACTGCGCGATCGCGAGCACCGCGGCCGCCGAATCCTCGGGGCCGTAGGCGTTCGACGACTCGGTGTGGTGGACGACGGCGATCTGCACGTCACCGAAGCTCGGGTCGGTGCGCGGCTTCGCTGCGTCGGTCGCCCACGTCGCGCGCGGGACGATCGCCGGAGCGCCGGCGATCTGGGCGGTGCGTGCGCGGGCGGCGCGCGCCGCGAGCAGCGCGCGAGCGGGGGCCGGGACGTCGACGAAAGCGACGCGCACGGGGCCAGCAGGTCGCCGCGAGGCGCGCAGCTCGAGTTCGTCCGCCGCGCCGGTCCAGAGCGGCTCACCGGACCGCGGCGCGCCGCCGTGATCGGGTCCGTGACCGAGGCCGGCGTGGAGGCGATTCCATGCGCTCCAGCTCCCCCCGCGACGCCTCGTGCGCACGTCCAGCGCCGCGCCGAGCGCCAGCGGAGCGCGCACGCCGAGGAGGACGAAGGGCGCCACCGCGAGTGGCCCGGTGCGGCCGTCGCGACCGAACGCGTCGCGCGGGACCACGAGGTCGCGGGTGCGCGCCAGCGCGGGCTGCGGCAGGACGGAGCCCCGCAGGAGCGTCGCGGCGCCCGCGGCGGCGCCGAGCGCGAGCGCGCGGCGCCGGGTCAGGCCCGATGCGGGTGGTTGGGACATCGCGTCCCCCTTCCGCGCACGGTCGTCGGGTCCTTCCATGGTCACGGGAACATCGGGTGGGAACGCAGGTTGCGGCGCGCGAGCCAGGTCGGCTCAGACGCCGGCGAGCTCGGCGGCGGGAACATCTTCGCAGGTCCCTACGAGCCACTGCTCGCCGAAATCCCGCATGTCCTCGACGATCGGGAGCAGCGCCCGGCCCTTGTCCGTCAGCGCGTACTCGACGCGCGGCGGAACCTCGGGGAAGGTCTGGCGCTCGACGATCCCGCCCTGCTCGAGGTCGCGCAGACGCAGCGAGAGCGTCCGCGGACTGATCCCGGCCAGCGAGCGCTCAAGCTCCCCGAAGCGCGAGTGCCCTTCCGACAGGTCGCGGATGATGAGGAGCGTCCACTTGGCGCAGACGATGTCGGCCGTGCGGCAGACAGGACAGGACGGATCAGCAGGCATCCGCGCAACACTTTACCAAGTGAAGTGATGGCGGCGGGGCCGTCAGCCGCCGAGCAGACCGCCGAGAACACCGCCGCCGCCACCGCCGCCGATCCCGGAGACGCGCCCCTCCGACGGCTGGATCAGCACCCACCCTTCTCCGGAGAACGCCATCTGGATCGACTCCCCGGACGACTTGCCGATCAGGGTCTTCGCGCTCACGTCGGTGCGCAGCCCGGCGGTGACCCCGGACGACCACGTCACCGCCGCCTGCGCGTCGGCGAAGGTCGGGGCGGCCGCGACGTCGAGCAGGATCGGCGGCCCGTCGGTCACGAGGGCGACCCAGCCCGACCCGCGCAGCGTCATGTTGAAGAGCCCGCCCGCGAGCGCCCCGGCCGCACCGCCCGTTAGGCGCGTGATGTCCCAGTCGATGTCGGCGTCGAAGGCGAGGAGGTTCGGCCCGTTCACCGTGAGCGAGTCGTTCTCAAGCAGGACGAGATGCACCTCCTGGGCGGCATCGGCGAGGAAGACCTCCCCCGTACCGCGCATCTTCATGAGGTCGGCGCCCTCACCGGTCACGGCCTTCTTGATCATCCGGCTCATCCCACCGGACCCTGCGTGCTCAAAGGTCACATCGCCCTGGTAGGCGACCATCGACCCGCGCTTCGCCTGGATCGCCCCGTCGTCGAGGCGCACCTTCAGGAGCTTGGAATTCTGGAGCGAGAAGGCGTCAGGACCGCTCGTCTCGGCGTACTGCTGCAAATCCGTGCGTAGGGACATGGTCAAACCTCCTTGTTCGATGATCAGGGCCGGATGGGCTCCGGCTCCTCCTCTGTCCCGCGACGCCCCTCGGCGTCCGCGAGATCCTCCATCGTCGTGCCGCGCTTGCCGTCGGCTGCGACGAGCAGCTTAAAGTCGTGGGGGTTCGCGGCCGAGGCGATAGCCGCCTCCATCGTCACACGTCCACGGCGCAGATGCCCGAGCAGGGCCTGGTCGAAGCTCTGCATGCCGTAGTACTCGCCCTCCGCGATCACCTCGGGAAGGCGCCCCGTCTGCGTGGGGTCCACGATCATGTCGCGCACGCGCCCGGTCATTCGCAGCACCTCGCACGCGGCGATCCGGCCTCCCGCGGTGTCAGGCACGAGCCGCTGGGAGATGATCCCCTTGAGCGTGCCGCCGAGCATCGCGCGGACCTGCTGATGCATGTGCGGGGGAAAGAAGTCGATGAGCCGGTTGACCGTCTCCGCCGCGTCGATCGTGTGCACGGTCGAGAAGACGAGGTGCCCAGTCTCGGCAGCGGCCAGCGCCGTCTGAACGGTCTCCTCGTCGCGCATCTCGCCGACGAGGATCACGTCCGGGTCCTGCCGCAGCACCCGGCGCAGGGCGCGCTTGAAGGACGCAGTGTCCTGTCCGACCTCGCGCTGGTTGATGAGCGCGAGACGGTCCGTATGAAGGAACTCGATCGGATCCTCGATCGTCACGATGTGCCGCGCCCTGGTGCGGTTGATGTGGTCGATCATCGCCGCGAGCGTCGTCGACTTGCCCGAGCCGGTGGTGCCGGTGAGCAGGATGATCCCGCGCTCCTCCTCGGCGAGCTGGCCCACGACGCTCGGCAGTTCGAGCTCCTCGATCGTCCGGATCGTGATCGGGATCGCACGCATGACGATCGAGACCTCACCCCGCTGATGGAAGGCGTTACAGCGAAAGCGCGCGAGTTCCGGAACGCTGAACGAGAAGTCGACCTCAAACTCTTCCTCGAACTCGCGCTGCTTGTGCGGGTCCAGGAGCATCATCGCCACCGCACCAGCGGTGTCGGCGGACTCGAGCGCGCCCATTCCCGGAACCGGGAGGAGCTCCCCGTGAACGCGTGCGAGCGGCACCGATCCCACCTTGAGGTGGAGATCGGACCCTTCCACAGCGATCAGGTGACGCAGTGCGGCGTGGAGATCCAGCGACATACAGGCCCTTCATCGGCGGGAGTCCCCGCCGGGTTGAGCGGCGGTGTCAGGCGACGTCGCGGAGCTTCTGCGCCTCGGCGAGCGACTGGAGCTTCTTGAGGCTCTGGTTCTCGATCTGGCGGATCCGCTCGCGCGTGACGTTGAAGGTCTTGCCGACCTCGTCGAGCGTGCGGGGATGCTCGCCCCCGAGGCCGTAGCGCAGCTCGAGGACGCGCCGCTCGCGGTAGGAGAGATTCTCCAGCGCCTCGCGCAGCGCCTCCTTCGTGAGGATCTCGGCGGCGCGCTCGTACGGGGATTCGGCGCGCTCGTCGGCGATGAACTGCCCGAACTCCGACTCGTCCTCGTCGCCGACCGGCTTCTCGAGAGAGACCGGCGCCTGCGCGGAGCGCTTGATCGACTCGACCTCCTCCGGGTCGATGCCGGTCACGTGCGCGATCTCGTCGGCGGTGGGCTCGCGGCCGAGCTCGGTGACGAGCTTGCGCTCCGCGCGACCGATCTTGTTGAGCTTCTCGACCACATGCACCGGGATGCGGATCGTGCGCGCCTTGTCGGCGAGCGCGCGGGCGATCGCCTGGCGGATCCACCACGTGGCGTACGTCGAGAACTTGAAGCCCTTGCGGTAGTCGAACTTCTCGGCGGCGCGGACGAGGCCGAGGGTGCCCTCCTGGATGAGATCGAGGAACGGCAGGCCCTGGTTGCGGTAGTTCTTCGCGATCGAGACGACGAGGCGCAGGTTCGACTCGACCATCTTCTGCTTGGCGTCGAGGTCACCGCGCTCGATGCGCTTGGCGAGATCGACCTCCTCCTGCGCGGTGAGGAGCCGGACCTTGCCGATGTCCTTGAGGAAGAGCTGCAGCGAGTCCGTCGTCATGTCGGCGCGCAGGTCGAGACCCGTCGTGCGCTTCGTGCGGCGGCCGCGCTTGTCGGGGGCGCGCTCCGGCTCCGTCGGGACGGCACCCGGGTCGTCCTCGATGAGCTCGATCTCCTGGCTCTCGATCCACGTCGCGAGCTCCTCGCGATCGGACTCGTCGATATCCAGCTCCGCGGTGGCGCTCGCGAGGTCGGCGTGGGAGAGAACCCCGCTCGCCTGGCCGCGTGCCACAAGGGCCTTGATCTCTTCGAGTTCCTGTAGATCGGTGACTGACATGCGTATCCGTTTCGAGTTCCCCGGCACCGCGAATCGCGGGCTGACGATATGACGATGTGGCACCCCTGCGGGGGACCTCCTCAGGGTAGTGCCGTCGCAATTCATCGTCCGCGGAGGCGCACGACTCAAGGCGAGCGGTGTTGCTCATGTCGTACCCAACACACGCCATCTGGGGACGCTCGCTGGCGCCGGGATCGCGCGTACTGGCACAATGACGCCATGTCCGGTGCCGACGGGGACTCCCCCAACGACCCCCGCGAGGTGCTCACGAACCTCCCGCGCAGCCGCCCGCAGCGGGCGACCGCTCGCCGCACGGCCGCACGTGCGACGCCGCCTGCCGCACCCCGCCAGCCGCGCCAGCCGCGTGCCGACCGCCGGCGAGAGCCGGCGCGCCCGGAGCCCGCGCCGCGGCGGAGCATCCCCGCGGCGGGCTACGCGGCGCCCAACGCCCGACCGGGGTCGGCCGATCCGCTGACCCAGCTCGAGGACCTGATGCGCGCGCTCATCGGGCGCCTCCCGTTCTGACCGCCGGGCCCGCACGCCAGCCCATGACACTCCTCCGCTTCCCGCACGCCGTCCTCTGCGCCCTCTGCACCTGCGCCTTCGGCGGCGGCATGGTCGCGGCGGCCGGCGCCCAGTCGGGCGGGACGGAGGCCGGTGAGACGCTGCTCAGCGCCGCGCCCGCGCTCTCAGGAACCCCCACGACCTTCACGGGGACGCTCGGCGTCGCCGCGGCAGGCCGCGTGGTCGCCATCCAGGGTCTCGGACCGCGTCGCGTGTGGGTGACGCTCGCTCGCGCACGGGCCGACGCCGACGGGCGCTTCAGCGCCCGCTGGACCTCGCGGGTCGCCGGGCGCTGGCAGGTCCGCGCGATCGCGCTGGGTGGGACGGCGGCGGGCGGCCTCGCCGAGCCACCGACGGGCACCGTCACGGTCTATCGCGGGGCCGGTGCCACGTGGTACGACCTGTCCGGCTCGCGAACGTCCTGCGGCGTGCGACTGCGCAAGTCCACGATGGGCGTCGCGCATCGCACCCTCCCGTGCGGGACCCTGGTCGAGATCACCTGGGGCGGGAAGGTCGTCACCGTGCCGGTCATCGACCGCGGGCCGTTCGGCCGCGGCCTGCACTACGACCTGACCTACGCCGCAGCGAAGAAGCTCGGCTTCCTGGAGGCCGGCCGGGTGCGCGTCGGCGTGCTTCCCCAGCCCCGCGGCCGCACCGTGCCGCCGCTGCGCGCGTTCGCGCCGCTCCCGCGGCTCGGCGACGTCGCCGGCTGAGCCGCCCATGCCTGAGCCGCTCAGCATCGCTACGGCGCGTGAGCGCGTCCTCGCGGCCGTCACACCGCTCAGCCACGAGGACGTCGCGATCGCGCAGGCGCTCGGGCGCGTGCTTGCTGCAGAGGTGCGCGCCGCCGGGGATGTGCCGCCGTTCCGCAGCTCGGCGATGGACGGATTCGCCGTGGTCGCGGGCCCCGCCGGGCGCGAGCTCACCGTGATCGGCGAATCCCGTGCCGGCCACCCGGCGGAGGGTGTGCTCGAACCGGGCAGCGCGATCCGCATCTCGACCGGCGCCGTCGTCCCGACGGGTGCGGACGCCGTGCTCGAGCTCGAGCTCGCCGACGACGCGGGCGGCCGCGTGACCCTCAGCGCCGAGGTCGAGCGCGGGCGCAACATCCGCGAGCCGGGCGGCGCCCTGCGCGGCGGCTCCGTCGTCCTGGCTGCGGGAACCGTGCTCGGCCCGGCGGAGCTGGGCCTCGCCGTCAGCGCGGGGCACGCCGGCGTCCCATGCGCCCGGCGACCCCGGGTCGCCGTCCTCGTGACGGGTGACGAACTCACGGCGCCCGGTGAGCCGCTGGGGCCCGGCCACATTCACGACGCGAACCTCGTGTCGCTCGCCGCGCTCGTGCGCCGCGACGGCGGCGAGGTCGTCCTCGAGCAGCAGGTGGCGGATACGCCGCAGGCGTCGCGTGCGGCGATCGCCGCCGCCCTGGACATCGCCGATCTCGTCCTCCTCTCCGGCGGCGTGTCGGTCGGCCCGCACGATCACGTGCGCCCCGCGCTCGCCGCGCTCGGCGTCGAGGAGCGCTTCTGGCGCGTGGCGCTGCGCCCCGGCGGCCCGCTGTGGTTCGGGGTGCGCGACGGCGTCCTCGTGCTCGGGCTCCCGGGCAACCCAGTCTCCGCGATCGTCACCTACCTGCTGTTCGCGCGCCCCGCGCTCGCCGCGCTCGTCGGCGCCCCCGAGGCATCCACCATCACGGGCGTCCTCGGCGAGCCGGTCGCGCGCGACCCCCGCCGCGACCTGTGTCTGCGCGTCACGCTACGCGACGGCTGCGCGACGCTCGCCGGCGCGCAGGACTCTCACGTGTTGCGCTCGCTCGTACTCGCCGATGCGCTCGCCGTGATCCCGCGCGGGACGGGCGACCTCCCCGCCGGGACGCCGGTAGAGCTCGTCGCGCTCTGAGCGCCTACGCTGCTTCGAGGTACGCGACGACGCGGTTCGTCAGCGCCGTCAGCGCCGGTGCCGGCTCCTCGAAAGCGAGCGGGCGATCGGCGAGCTGCTGCTCAAGCCGCTCCCCGATCTCCGGGTCAGAGCGCGACGCGAGACGCGCCCCGACCTCCGCGGCGCGCCGCGTGACGAGCGGGTCGACCGTCCAGATCGCCTCGAAGCGGCGGTTCGGGTCGTCCTGCGACCCAGGCTCGGTGACGCCCGGCTGCTCCCAGGCGAGCAGGCATGCCGCATATCCGGGGGCGTCGACGACGACGGCCCATTCGTTGCCGAGTGCGTCCTCCGGGGCGACCGGGATCTCCACCGGGCCGCCCGCCGGACGTGCCGCCTGCGGAAAGTCCGCAAAGACGACCGCCGAGTCGCATGTCTGCGAGAGGCGCCGGTAGCGCGCCTCGACCTGGCGATAGAAGCGCTCCTGCTGGAAGGCCCCGACGAGCACGGGCGCTGCGGCCCGCGCGAGCGCCTCGTGCTCAATCGCACGGCTGAGGGCGACGAGCGTCGACTTGCGCAGGATCTGCGGGCGCAGGTCGGGTCGCGCGGCACAGACCGAGGCATAGATCGACGGACGGTCGGTGACCGAGCCGGTCTCGCGGGCGCGCTCGATCGCCGCGGGGACCGAGAGGCCCCGGTGGCGATAGGCGGCGATCCGCCGCAGCGTGTCGACGTCGCCTTCCGTGTAGCGCCGGTACCCGCTCGGCAGGCGCTCGGGGCATGGGAAGCCGTAGCGCTGCTCCCACATGCGGATGGTCCCGGCGGCGATGCCGGTGCGCTCTGCGACGTCTTTGATGGCGAGATCGGTCATCGGTCGGTGTGTCAGAGACCCCTTTCTGCGCGGGGCCGCGCGGACCTCCTGACTCCTGGTGTACGGACCACGGGTCCTGAGCGGTCATCGACGCCCCCCGGAAGCTCGTACCGTGTGCATGACCATGAGCGGCGACGCGCCCGGCACCATCCTCCTCACCGGCGCCACCGGGGCCATCGGCGGCGCGCTGCTGCCCCGGCTCCTTGCGGCCGGCCACCGGGTCCGCTGCCTCGTGCGCGACCCGTCGCGGGCGTCGCTGCCCGCAGCCGCCGAGGTGGTGCGCGGGGACGTGCTGACCGGCGAGGGCCTCACCACCGCACTCGACGGTGTGGCGGTCGCGTTCTACCTCATCCATTCGATGGGCGGCCGCAACCACGACTTCGCGGAGGCTGACCGACGCGCGGCGCGGACGTTCGCGAACGCGGCACGTGAGGCCGGGGTGCGCCGGATCATCTACCTCGGTGGGCTCCCCGCCACAGGCGCCGGATCGGCCCACCTGCGCAGCCGCGAAGAGGTCGCGGAGATCCTGCGCAGCGCAGCTCCCGAGGTCGTCCACGCGCGGGCGGCCATGGTGATCGGCCCGAGCTCCGCCTCGTTCCGGATGCTGCGCGAGCTCGTCCACCGCCTGCCGGTGATGGTGGGCCCCAAGTGGATCGACACGCGCACGCAGCCGGTCGCTCAGGGCGACGTCGTCGAGGCGCTCGCACGACTCGCGGAGCTCCCGAACCCGCCTGCGGACGTCGAACTCGGCGGCGCCGAGATCATCACGTACCGCGAGATGATGCTGCGCTTCGCGCAGGCCGACGGACGCCGCCGGCCGCTGATCGTCCCGGTGCCGGTGCTCACTCCGCGGCTCTCGTCCTATTGGGTCGGGTTCGTGACGTCGGTCGATCCGGGGCTCGCGCGCCCGCTCGTCGACGGACTCAGCGAGGAGCTGATCGTGCGCACGCCGCCACCCGCGGGGGTGAACGACGCGGCGCTCGACTTCGATGCCGCCGTGCGCGCGGCGCTCGGCGGCGCACCGGTGGGCGGGGCGTGACGCGCATGCGCCGCGCGCTGCGGATCCTGTTGCCGTTCGCCGCCGCCTACGCGGTGCTCTCGCGGCTCGCCACGCGCCTGCTCGGGACGCCGTCGAGCGTCGGCGACGTCGTGATCGGGCCGCTGCACGATGACACCGCCGTCGACCCCTCCGGGTCCGCTCGATCGGTCCAGTCGGTGGACCTGCGCATGCCGACCTCAGCGGTCGCGGCGATCTGGTCCCCGATGCACCTCGAGCGGCTCGCCTGCACCTACTGGCGCTTCCTCAGCCGCTGCACGCTCGGCCTCGTGCGCGTCGAGTACACGCAGTCGGAACGGTTCGTCGTCCTCGTCCGCCGCCCACTCACGCTGCTCGCCTTCGGCAGCCCCGAGTACGCGATGGATGAGCGCGAGGGCGTCGTGCGATGGAACATCGAGCGCGGCGTCCTCGTCGCCCGGCCCGGCATCGACGGCGACGGTCACCTTGAGATCTTCGTCCGGCGCACACCGACCGACGATCCGGCCTTCACGAATCTCCACATCGAGATCGAGGTCGCGAACTACTACCCGCGGATCGCCTCAGCGCTCACGCAGTGGGCGTACGCGGCGACGCAGTCGCGCATCCACGTGATCGTGACCTACGGCTTCCTGCGCTCGCTCGCGCACCTCGACCTCGCCGAGTCGAAGGTCGGCAGCCTCGTTGACATCACCGAGGTCCCGGCCCCCTCCGGCCCGGCACCGAGCGAGCGCGCCCGGGCGGCGGCCTGAGTCTCTAGCCGAAGCGCTCGGGGTCGATCAGGCGCAGCTTCTCGCGGTTGTGCGTCGCGTGCACGCGGCGCACGGTGCCCGAGCGCGAGCGCATCACGATCGACTCGGTCGTGGCGATCTCCGAGCCGTCATAGCGGACCCCTTGGAGGACGTCGCCGTCGGTCACGCCGGTCGCGGAGAAGAAGCAGTCATCCCCGCGCACGAGATCGTCGTGCGTGAGCTGTGCGTCGAGGTCGTAGCCGGCCGCGAGGGCTGCGGCGCGCTCGCCCTCGTCGCGCGGCCACATGCGACCGACGAGACCACCGCCGATCGCCTTGATCGCCGCCGCCGAGATGACGCCCTCCGGGGTGCCGCCGACGCCCCACAGAAGGTCGACCGGCGAGCGCGGACTGACGGCCAGCAGCGCCGCGCTGACGTCGCCGTCGCTGATCAGCCGCACGCGGGCGCCCGCCTCGCGGATCGCCTCGATGCCCTCCTGGTGCCGCGGGCGGTCGAGGACGACGACCATCACGTCACGAATCGGCACCCGGCGACGCTCCGCGACGAGGCCGCAGAGTTCGCCGATCGGCTTGTCGAGGTCGAGCAGGTCGGCGATGTCGCTGCCGCCGGCGAGCTTCTCCATGTAGACGCATGGGCCCGGATCGAACATCGCTCCGCGCGGGGCGATCGCGATCACGGCGATCGCGCTCGGCATGCCCCTGGCGGTGAGCGTCGTCCCCTCGAGCGGGTCGACGGCGATGTCGACGCGCGGACCGTTGCCCGAGCCGACCTCCTCGCCGTTGTAGAGCATCGGGGCCTCGTCCTTCTCGCCCTCGCCGATCACCACGACGCCGTCCATCGGGACCGTCCCGAGCACGAGTCGCATCGCATCGACGGCGGCCTGATCGGCTGCCTCCTTATCACCGCGGCCGACCAGGCGCGCGGCGGAGAGCGCCGCCGCCTCCGTGGTGCGGACGAGCTCGAGGGCGAGGTTGCGATCAGGCGGCGTGCTGGGGCTCATGGAGGTTCCGGGGTCGCGGACGGCGGAAGTGGGACGTTATCGGGCGGGTGGGCCGAACCGGACGAGTCCGCCGGAAACCGGCGGCCACCCCGGTAGCGTTCGGCGGACATGGACGCGGCCCGCATCATCACGGTCACCGACGCAGAGGCTGCCGCCGCCGCAGCGGCAGGCGCCCTCGCGGCGGCGATCGGCGCGGCGCTGGCGCAGCGCGGGGCCGCCCATGTCGCGCTCTCTGGGGGAACCACACCGCGGCGCGCCTTCGAGCTGCTCGGCCCGCTCGTGCCGCACTGGAGCGGCGTCCACGTGTGGTTCGCCGATGAGCGCTGTGTCGGCCCCGATCACCCGGAGTCGAACGCGCGCCTCGTGCGCGAGACGCTCGCGGCCCCGGGCGCAGAGGTCCACCGCATCGAAGGCGAGCTCGGCGCTGAGGCCGCCGCGGCCGCCTACGAGCAGCGCCTCGCCGACGTCGTCCTCGATCTCGTCCTGCTCGGCCTCGGCGAGGACGGACACACCGCCTCGCTCTTCCCGCAGAACCCTGCGCTCGACGCCGCCGGGCGTGTGGCCCCCGTCCACGACGCGCCCAAGCCGCCGCCGGATCGGGTGACGCTCACACGCGCGACGATCGACGGCGCCCGTGCCCGCCTGCTGCTCGTCACGGGCGCGGGCAAGGCCGGGGCCCTGGCGCTCACGCTCGGCACGCCCGACCGCGCGACGCCCGCATCGCTCGTGCGCCGGGCGCAGCTCGACGTCATCTGCGATCGCGCCGCGGCCGCGGGGATTTCCGGGTAACCACCGCCCATGGCGACCGACGCAGCCATCCACGACCCGCTGCTCCTCGAGGCGCTCGATGCCGCACGGGCGCGCACGCTCGCGCTCGCAGGCGCGATCGACCGCGGCGATCTGGAGCGTCAGCTTCACCCGCTGATGAGCCCGCTCGTCTGGGACCTCGCGCACATCGCCGCCTACGAGGATCTGTGGCTCGTCCACCGCCACGGCGGCGAGCCGCTGCTGCGGGCTGATCTGGCCGCCACCTACGACGCGTTCGAGACCCCGCGCGCCGTGCGCGGGACGGTCGAACTGCTCGACGGCCCGGGCAGCATCGAGTACCTCGCCGCCGTGCGCGAACGGGCACGCTCGGTGACGGCGTCGCGCGGTGCCGACCCGATCCTCCACGAGCTGGTCCTCCAGCACGAACTCCAGCACGTCGAGACGATGCTGCAGACGATCACCCTCGCCGGCCTCGACGGCTTTGCCCCGCCGCACCGCACCGCCGTTCCGGCATCCGACGCCGCCCACACCGGCCTCGAATTCGTCCCGATCACCGTCTCGCCGGCCGGCCTGGAGGTCGGTGCGGCGCCGGAGGGCTTCGCCTACGACAACGAGCGTCCGCGGCACCGCGTCGCCGTGGCCCCGTTCGAGCTCGGCCGCACCCTCGTCACGAACGCCGCATGGCTCGCCTTCATCGGGGACGGCGGCTACACGCGGCGCGAGCACTGGTGCGCGGACGGTTGGGCGTGGCGCAGCGACGAGGCCATCGAGCACCCGCTCCACTGGGTCGCGCCTGCGTCCTCAGGCGCCGGGTGGTCCGAGCGCACCGCGCTCGGACTGCGCCCGCTCGATGCGCACCGTCCCGCGGCGCACGTGAGCTGGTTTGAGGCCTGTGCCTTCGCGCGGGCGCACGGCGCCCGACTGCCGACCGAGCACGAGTGGGAGGCCGCCGCACAGTGGTCCGGTGCAGCGCCTCCCGCCGCGCACCTGGGGCAGACGGCCTTCGACACGGCACCGGTCGGCGCGCACCCGGATGGCGCAGCCGACTGCGGCGCCCTCGACCTGCTCGGGAACCTCTGGGAGTGGACGGCGACGCAGTTCGATGGCTATCCCGGGTTCAGCGCGTTCCCGTACCCGGAGTACTCGGAGGTCTTCTTCGGCCGCGGCTACCGGGTGCTGCGCGGCGGCTCGTGGGCGACCGACGCGCGCGTCGCCACCCGCACGTTCCGCAACTGGGACCTCCCGCAGCGCCGCCAGATCTTCGCCGGTGTGCGCCTCGCACGGTCGCTGGAGGCCGCATGACCCTCGACGACGGCGACGCGGGCCGCGTCACGGTGCAGTCATTCCTCGACCACGGCGAAAGCCGCACACTCGCCGAGGACGTGCTCGACGGGCTGACCCGCCCGCTCAAGGAGCTGCCCCCGAAGCACTTCTACGACGCCCGCGGCGCCGAACTCTTCGACCGGATCTGCGAACTGCCCGAGTACTACCCGACGCGGACCGAGCGCTCGATCCTCGTCGCACAGGCCGCACGCATCGCGCATACGACGCGCGCTGCGGAGATCGTCGAGCTCGGATCAGGGACCGCCGAGAAGACGCGCATTCTGCTCGCGGCGCTCGATGTCGCGGGCACGCTGCGCCGCTACGTCCCGGTGGACGTCACCGAGGCGATGCTCCGCCGCAGCGCGGCGGAGCTCACGGCGATCTTCGGAGAGCTCGAGGTCGAGGGGATCGTCGGCGACTTCGAGCGGCACCTCGCGCACGTCCCCGCACCTGACGGGCCGCGCATCGTCGCCTTCCTCGGCGGAACGATCGGGAACTTCGCGCCCGGCTCGCGCCGGCGCCTGCTGCGGTCGATCGCCGCGCTGCTGCGCCCTGGAGTCGATCACCTGCTCGTCGGGACCGACCTCGTGAAGGACACAGCGGTGCTCGAGGCGGCGTACAACGACTCGCGCGGCGTCACCGCCGAGTTCAATCGCAATGTCCTGCGCGTGATTAACCGGGAGCTCGATGGCGACTTCGACGTCGAGGCCTTCGAGCACGTCGCGTTCTTCGACCGCGAACACGAGTGGATCGAGATGCGTCTGCGCGCCACCCGGCATATGACGGTGCGCGTCGCGGCGCTCGACCTGACAGTCGAGTTCGCCGCCCGCGAGGAGCTGCGCACCGAGATCAGTGCGAAGTTCACCCGCGAACGGCTCACCGGCGACTTGGACGCGGCAGGGCTCGTCCTGCGCGACCTCCTCACGGACGATGAGGGGCGCTTCGCGCTAAGCCTCGCGACGCCTGCCGGCCCCTAGCCAAGGCGTTCGATGACCATCGCCTCGCCCTGTCCCTGGGCGACGCACATCGTCTCAAGGCCATAGCGACCGCCCGTGGACTCCAGGCCATTGAGCAGCGTCGCCATCATCCGCAGCCCAGTCATCCCGAACGGGTGACCGATCGCGATCGCGCCGCCGTGCGGGTTGAGGCGATCGAGGTCGATCCCGATCTCGGCCGCGATCGGCAGGACCTGCGCGGCGAACGCCTCGTTGAGCTCGACGATGTCGATGTCGTCGATCGTCAGGCCGGCACGGTCGAGTGCCTTGCGGATCGCGCCGATCGGTGCCACGCCCATGAATTCAGGTTCGTTGCCGGAGGTCGCCGCCGTGATGATCCGTGCGCGCGGTGTCAGGCCGAGTTCGGCGGCGCGGTCTTCGCTCATGATGAGCGCCGCCGCGGCTCCATCATTGAGCGGGCAGGCGTTGCCCGCCGTGACGGTGCCGTCCTCGCGGAAGGCCGGCTTCAGCTCGCCGAGCCGCTCGACCGTCGAGTCGGCCCGCGGCCCGTCGTCGGTGGCGACGACGGTCCCGTCCGCGAGCGTCACCGGGACGATCTCGCGCTCGAAGAAGCCGGCCACCTGGGCGGCCACGGCGCGCTCCTGCGAGCGCTGCGCGAAGGCGTCCTGGTCCTCGCGTGCGACGCCGTAGCGCCGCGCGACGTTCTCGGCGGTCTGGCCCATGGCGATGTAGGCGTCCGGCTGCCCCGGCTGCGCCCCCTGGAGCGCGCTGTTCCAGTCCTCAGGATGGGCGCTCTCCTGCGAGGCGTTGAAGCTCGAGATGAACTCGACGCCCGCTGCGATGTAGATGTCACCCTGGCCCGCCTGCACGGCGTTCGCGGCGATGCGGATCGCCTCGAGTCCCGACGCGCAATAGCGCGAAATCGTGCTCGCGGCCGTCTCCTGCGCCAGATGCTTGCTGAGGAGCACCGCGATGCGCGCGATGTTGTTGGCCTGCACACCCTGCGGCATGCCGCAGCCGGCGATGACCTCCTCGACGCTCGCCGGGTCGACCCCGGGGTTGCGCTCAAGCAGCGCGTCGATGATGAAGGCGAGCGCGTCGTCGGGGCGCACGCTCGCGAGCGAGCCCTTGAAGGCGCGACCCACGGGGGTCCGAACGACGTCGACGATCACGGCCTGCGGCATGGAATGGTCCTTTCGATCACGGTCTCCCGCGAGTCTAGGCACGCCCCTTCATCGTAGGATCGTCTGACCGCAATCCGATCAGGAGCACCCTGCACATGAACATCGAAGGAGCAGGCGCCGTCATCACCGGTGGCGCATCCGGCCTCGGCGAGGCCACCGTCCGCCGCCTCCACGCTGAGGGCGCGCACGTCGTCATCGCCGACTTCAATCCGGAGCGTGGTCAGGCCATCGCCGACGAGCTCGGCGATCGAGCCGCCTTCGTCGCGTGTGACGTGCGCCATGAGGAGCCGATGCAGGCGGCCGTCGATCGCGCCGCGGAGGCCCCGCGCGGGCTGCGCATCGCCGTCGCCTGCGCCGGAACGGGGTTCGCCGTCAAGGTCGCGTCGGCCAAGGGTCCGCACCCGCTCGACCAGTTCCAGAACCTGATCGACATCAACCTCGTCGGCACCTTCAACATGATGCGCCTCGCGGCATTCAAGATGATCACCGAGACGTCCCCGGATGAGCCGGACGGCGAGCGCGGCGTCATCGTCACGACCGCGTCGGTCGCGGCCTACGACGGTCAGATCGGCCAGATCGCCTACTCGGCGACGAAGGGCGGCGTGGTCGGGATGACCCTCCCCGCCGCACGCGACCTCCATCGCGACGGCATCCGTGTCTGCACGATCGCCCCGGGCCTCTTCGAGACTCCGCTGCTCGCCTCCCTGCCGGAGGACGCGCGCAAGTCGCTCGGTCAGCAGGTGCCGTTCCCGAGCCGGCTCGGTCAGCCGGAGGAGTACGCGGACCTCGCGACGTACATCGTGCGCACGCCGATGCTCAACGGCGAGGTCATCCGCTTCGACGGGGCCATCCGGATGGCCCCGCGCTGAGCCACCAGGTCAGCGGGTGACCCGGAAGGTCACCGTTCGCGCGACGCCCGCGTTGCCCGCCGCATCGGTCGGTGTGAGCAGCAGCGTGTAGGACCCGAGCGTCAGACGCAGCACCGCGAGCCGCGCCCGGTTGGCCCCGGGCGCGGCGCTCACGCTGAACTGCCCCGCAGTCGCACGGCGGGTGCAGCGCTCGCCCTTCGCACCCGTCCGCGCAGAGACACAGTGTCCCGCGACGTCGCGCCGCCCCGGCCAGCGGCGCATGATCGTCCCGCGCACCATCGCGGACTCGTCGAGCGTGAACCGCAGCGCCGTCGTCCGCGCTGTTCGCGAGACCACCTTCGGCTCGATCATCGGCCGCGAAAGCGTCGGCGCGGTCGTGTCCGCTGAAGTCGATGCTGACGCGCTGACGCGCTGACGGCCGGCACAAGCACCGGCAGCAGCGCCAAGAGGCCCAGAATTCGCAGTCGCTGCATGGCGTTTCGAGTGTGACACGCGCGGCCGGCAGCCGAGCCAGGTGGCGCGGTCAGGCCTCTGTGCCGAGGCCACGCAGGAGCAGGTGACGCCGGCTGAGGCCTTCGACAACGGCGCCGACGATCAGGATTGCGGCGATCGCCACCATGAGCGTCGGCCAGCGCAGGCTCGACCCGAAGACTCCGATCCCCATCAGCGCGGCGATGCCGCAGATGCGCGCAAGCGACAGCAGCCGTGGCTCGTCGTCGCGGTCGGCGAAGTGGAAGATGCCGATCGTCGCGAGGAACACGCCGGCGGACCCGACGGCGATCCATCGCTCCCCGGCGTCGGCGACGATCTCGTCCGAGTGCTTGATCGCCATCTTCGCGGCCGCGGCGAGCGCCGCCGTCGACAGCCAGATCGCGATGTGGCCGTACGAGGTGACGAACCCCCAGAGCCCGGCCTTGAGCTTGTGCCCGCCCTCGAAATCGAAGTACGTCCACCAGATCGCGACCGTGCCCATGAACGACGCGCCCGCGACGGCGACCGTCGTCCCGGTCCATGAGGCGATCTGGACGCCGAGGACGAGCGAGAGCATCGACTCGCCGAGCACGATGATGGTGAAGAGCCCGAAGCGCTCGACGAGATGCACGCGGTCGACGGGCGTCGCGGAGATCGTCCCCCAGCCGAGCAGCGGCGTCGCAAACTCGACGAGCAGTCCGATCCCCCACAGGACATAGCGCATGGGCGGCGGCACGAGCGCCGACACGACCCAGAAGAGGAAGCCCAGACCGAAGCCGAGCAGGTAGAAGTTGATTGTCCGGCGAGCCTCCGGGACGTGATGCCGCGCTCGTGCGTAGAGCAGCAGCCGCAGGAACGCCACCGCCGCGTAGGCGAGCGCGAAGCGGCGCGTCGCCGCGTCCGAGAGATCGCCGATCGAGGTGGCCATCGCCGCGATGGCGAGCATCGAGGCCGACACCGTCAGGCGGTAGATCAGGTCGTCGCTGTCGAAGCGATTGGCGTAGTACGTGAACCCCATCCACGCCCACGCGATCGGGATGAAGAGCGCGATGAAGCGCAGCACCCCGACGAGGTCCGGTTCCTGGACGAGGCGCCCCGCGAGGCTGATCACCGCGGCGACGATCACGAGGTCGAAGAAGAGCTCGAGCCAAGTCGCATGGCGGTCGTCGCCCTGCGAGCGACGTAGCTGCGGTGGCCTGTGCAGCGGGGAGAGGTGGCGCGCGCCGTCGTGGCCTTGCATCAGAGACCGAGGCCGCGCACGCCGAGCTCATCGAACCCGATGTGGTGGGCGAGCTCGTGGCGGACCGTGATGGTCACCTGTTCGCGCAGGAGGTCGGCGTCATGGCCGAAGTCGCGGCGCAGGGTGTCGCGGAAGATGATGATGCGGTCCGGGTGATCGTCGCGCGTGGCGCCGTCCCCCTGATAGAGCCCGTAGGCGCGCTCGCGGCGGCCCTTGTCCGAGATCACGACGGCGACGTTGCGGTTGAGGGCGGTGCGCAGCATGTCGGGGAGCTCGTCGAGCGCCTCGCGGACGAGCTCTTCGAAGTCGCGGTCGCTGAAGGGATCGAGCTCGAGGAACTCGTGCTCATCCGGGTCGACGGCGAGCCCGTCGGCCGCAAGGCGCTCACTGCGCTCGACGATCCGATCGAAGTCCTCCTCCGACTCGGGCTCCTGCCAGCCAGCGAGGCGCAGCCCGAGGGCGATCGCTCCACCGAAGACCACGGCGATCACGAGGCCGATGATCGCGAGCGTCTCGAGCGCGCGGATCAGCGGGCTGGAGCTGAAGCCCGCGAGCAGCGCGGCCGCCGTCAGTCCGGCGCAGAGCGCCACGACGGCGGCGAAGGCGATGCGGCGGGCTGGGGGCATGGTCCGGAGGTCAGGCCATCGAGCGGGCGATCACGAGGCGCTGGATTTCGTTCGTCCCCTCGTAGATCTGGGTGATCTTGGCGTCGCGCATCATACGCTCGACGGGGTAGTCGCTGACGTAGCCATACCCGCCGAGGACCTGAACGGCTTCGGTCGTCGCCCACATCGCCGTGTCCGACGCGACGAGCTTCGCCATCGACGTCCACTTGCCCAGGCCGACCTCGTTGCGGTCGGCCGCCGCGCTCGCGCGGTACGTGAGCTCGCGGGCCGCTGCGATGCGCGCCTCCATCTCGGCGAGCCGGAACTGGATCGCCTGATGCTCGAAGATCGGCTTGCCGAACGTCACGCGCTCCTTGGCGTACCCCGTGGCGTAGTCGGTAGCGCCCTGCGCGACACCGACGGCCTGCGCGGCAGCGCCCAGGCGGGTGCGCTCGAGCGTCGCGAGCGCGACCTTCAGGCCACCGTTGACCTCGCCGATGACGTTCTCCGCCGGGACGCGCACATCCTCAAGGACGGGCGACCCGGTCGGCGAGCCCTTGATCCCCATCTTGTGCTCGTAGCCGCCGATCGAGAAGCCGGGCCGGTCCGCCTCAACGACGAAGGCCGTGGTCTTGCGCTGCTCGCGGTCGGTGCTCGCGAAGACGACGTAGAAGTCCGCCACGCCGGCGTTCGAGATCCAGTTCTTCGTGCCGTTGATGACCCACTCGTCACCCTCCAGGCGCGCGGTCGTCCGCATCGCCGCCGGGTCGGACCCGGCCTCGGGCTCGGACAGCGCGAACGCGGGCGTCCACTCGCCGGCGGCGCACTTCGGCAGGAAGCGCTGCTTGAGCTCCTCGCTGCCCGCGAGCTGGATCGGCAGCGTGCCGAGGTCCTGGACCATGAGCATCAGGGCCGTGGCAGCGCACGCCTTCGCGATCTCCTCGACGGCCATCGTCAGCATCAGCGTCCCGGTCCCGGTGCCGCCGTACTCGACCGGGAACGGCAGCGCGAGGATGTCGTTCTCCGCGAAGAGCTCGCGCAGGTCCTGCGGGTACTCGGAGTGCTTGTCGATGTCGTGCGCGCGCGGCGCGACGCGCTCCTGTGCGATCTGACGGATCATGTCACGCAGGTCGAGGTGCTCCTGCGGGATGGAATAGGCATCGGTGTAGCTCGCAGACATGCCCGCAAGCCTACTCACGAGGCCCGTCTAGCATCTGCCCGGTGACCTGGGAACCAGAGCTCGCCGAGCTGCGTCAGCGCCGCGAACTGGCGCAGCGCATGGGCGGCGAGGAGCGCGTGGCGCGCCAACGTGGCGCGGGCAAGCTCACCGTGCGTGAGCGGATCGAGCGCCTGCTCGATCCCGGCACGTTCCACGAGACCGGCGGCCTCGCCGGGCAGGCCACCTACGACGAGGCGGGAGCGCTGACGGACTTCCTGCCGGCGAACATGCTCGTGGGGCGCGGGCGCATCGACGGCCGTCGCATGGTCGTCCAGGCCGACGACTTCACCGTCCGCGGCGGCGCGGCCGACGCGGCGATCTGGGAGAAGATGATCTGGGCCGAGCGCGCCGCCCACGAGCTGCGCACGCCGATCGTGCGCCTCGTCGACGGCACCGGCGGCGGCGGCTCGGTGAAGAGCCTGGAGACGACCGGGTTCTCCTACGTCCCGCCGCTCCCTGGATTCGATCTCGTAATCGCGAATCTCGCCCGCGTCCCCGTCGCAGCCGCGGCGCTCGGGCCATGTGCCGGGATGGGTGCCGTGCGCGTGTCGCTGTCCCACTTCTCCGTGATCGTGCGCGGCTCGGGGCAGCTCTTCGTCGCCGGACCGCCCGTCGTCGCCGCCGCAATGGGCGAGCAGCCGGACAAGGAGGAGCTCGGCGGCTCGCGCATGCAGACGCGCTCTGGGGCGGTCGACAATGAGGCCGCCGATGAGGACGACGCACTCGACCAGATCCGGCGCTTTCTCTCCTACCTGCCGGGGAGCGCCTGGGAAGCTCCGCCGATCATCGCCGGAACGGACGCCCCCGATCGCCGCGAGGAGAAGCTGCTGGGCATCGTCCCGCGCGACCCGCGCCAGCCTTTCGAGATGCGCCGCATCCTCGAGCTCATCGTCGACCGCGGCTCGGTCTTCGAGATGGGCCGCCGCTTCGGGCCCTCGGTGATCACCGCCTTTGCACGGCTCGACGGGCGCCCCGTGGGCGTCCTCGCCAGCGACCCGAAGCACTATGGCGGCGGCATCACGGCCGAGGCCTCGGACAAACTCACGCGCTTCGTCGACCTCTGCGACGCGTTCCGCCTGCCGGTGCTGAATCTCGTCGACAACCCGGGATTCGTCATCGGCACCGACGCCGAGCGCCGCGGGACGGTGCGGCGCGGCGGTCGCGCGCTCGCCGCCGTCCTCCAGGCGCAGACCCCGTGGTGCTCGATCCTCGTGCGCAAGGTGTACGGCGTCGCGGGCGCCGGCCATGGCGACGGCTCGCGGCTCAATCTGCGCTTCGCGTGGCCGTCGGGCAGCTGGGGGTCTCTGCCGATCGCCGGTGGCCTCGAGGCCGCCTACCGCCGCGAGCTCGAGGCCGCTGACGACCCGGTCGCGCTGCGCGCCGAGATCGAGGCCCGCCTGCAGCGCGCGGTCTCCCCCTTCCGCACCGCCGAGCGATTCTCCGTCGAGGAGATCATCGACCCGCGCGACACGCGGCCGATCCTCTGCGATTGGGCGGCGCGCGCGCACGAGCTCGTCGCGATGGATGCCCATCACGGCCCCATCTCGCGCGGCACGCGCGTCTGACCGGCCGCTAGTGCTCGGCGACCACGCCGCCCGGCGGGTCCAGTGGGCGCTGCTCGCCATCCCACGCGAGCAGGCCGCCGGCCATCGAGACGGCGTCGTACCCCGCCGCCTGCAGCGCCTGGGCCGCGTAGAGCGAGCGCATGCCGGCACGGCACACGACGACGATCGGTGTTGCCGGGTCCAGTTCTCCCGCGCGGCGCCCGAGCTCGTCCAGCGGGATGTGGATGCTCCCCGGGATGTGACCGGCAGCCCGCTCGTACGGCTCGCGCACGTCGAGGATGACCGCGTCCTCGTCGTCCTGCAGCGCCGCAGCGCGTCCGGTGGAGATCTCCAGCGGGCCGGTCATGCGGCACCCCGGCGGCGGGTCGCGCGGGTGCGCAGACGCGCGATCGGTGTGAGCGCGTGGGCGCTCTCGATGGCGGCCTCTTCGGCGATCTGCTGCAGCCCGGTCGCGACCGCCGGATAGATGTGGATCGTCGCTGCGAGGTCGCGCAGGCGCCAGCGGCGTTCGACGGCGATCGTGAGCTCCCCGATGAGCTCCGTCGCCGCCGGGGCGAGGACGCTCGCCCCGACGATCCGTCCGCGCGCGGTCACGACGATGATCGAGCCGGCTGTGCGCGAACTCGTGCGTGTGCGGTCGACGCTCGCGAGCGGCCGCCGCCAGACCCGCACCCGATCGTTCCCGTGCGCCAGCCGCGCCTCGGCCTCGGTGAGGCCGACCTGGGCGAGTTCGGGATCGGTGAAGAGGCAGCGCGGGACGACCATCGGACCGCGCTGCGCGCCCGGGAAGAACATCGTGCGCACGGCGCGGGTGGCCTCGGCCGCCGCGAGGTGCGTGAAGTGCGCGCGCCCAGTGAGGTCGCCGACCGCATAGATCCACGGCACGGCGGTGCGCCCGCTCCCATCCGTGACCACGCCGTGCGCAGCCACGCGGATCCCGTGGCGCTCGAGGCCGATCCCCTCGGCGTTCGGGCGGCGGCCGGTCGCCACGAGGATCTCGTCGGCCTCCCAGCGCCCCGCGGCTCCGTCCGCCGTCCGGCCGTGGAGGACCGCGCGGCCCGCGACGCGCTCCGCCCGTTCGAGCTGCACCGCGGTCTCGAGCGTCGCGCCCTCCTCGCGCAGCAGGTTCGCGACGACCGCGGCATGCTCGGGCTCGTCGCGCTGCAGGATGCGGCCCTCGCGCTCGAGCAGCGTCACCTGGACGCCCAGCCGCTGCAGCGCCTGACCGAGCTCGCAGCCCGTGCGTCCCGCCCCGATCACGAGCAACGAGGCTGGAGGGCCACTCGCCGACCAGATCGTCTCGGTGCTGAGATAGCCCATCTCCTCGATCCCCGCGACCGGCGGCACATCCGGGCTGCTCCCGGTGCACAGCAGCGCAAAGCGGGTCGGGAGCGACGGCCCACCTTCGACCTCGACGACCCCCTCGTCACCGAGCGCCGCCGACCCGTGGAAGACGTCGACGCCGGCCGCGCGCAGTCCCGCCGGATCGGTGCCCGTGCCGGCGATGTCCTCCTGGATCTGATGGATGCGCTCCCAGATGCCTGCGAGATCGATCTCCGGTTCCGCCGGCACGATCCCCCAGCGGTCCGCGTGGCGCATCTCGTGCGCGACATGGGCCGAGGCCGACAGCGCCTTGCTCGGGACGCAGCCGCGCCAGAGCGACTCTCCACCGATCCGGCCGTGCTCGACCGCCGCGACCCGCAGGCCGAGGCTCTGGGCGAGCTCGGCAGCGATGAGGCCCGCCGATCCGAGCCCGATCACCACGAGGTCGTAGGCGCCACCCTCCGGCGGTGTCGTCGTCGCCATACGCAGACGCTAGCTCACCGTCCCGCGGCGGGCCGGGCTGCGATGCGCGACGATGTGCAGGTGGACGACTCGCTGCGCGTCACAGCCCGTGTCGCGATCCCCCTCGCGGAGATCGTGCTGCGCGCCAGCCGCTCCTCGGGGCCCGGCGGCCAGCACGCGAACGTGACCGAGTCGCGGATCGAGGCGAGCTTCGACGTCGCCGCGTCCGCGACGCTCAGCGAGGCGCAGAAGGCCCGCGTGATCGAGCGCTGCGGCCCGGTCGTGCGCGCGATCGCGCAGGACGCCCGCAGCCAGGCGCGCAACCGCGACCTCGCGCTCGAGCGGCTGCGCGAGCGCCTCGCACGGGCGCTCGCCGTCCAAGCGCCCCGGACGGCCACGAAGCCGTCGCGGTCGGCCCGCGAGCGGCGCCTCTCACAGAAGCGCCACCGCGGGGAGACCAAGCGCGGGCGTCAGGCGCCCGAGGACGGCTGACCGACGGGTCCTACAGGCCCGCCGGATGGCGGACCTTGTAGCCCGAGTTCTCGCGCATGGCCTTCTGCCAGCGCGAGCCCTTCGGCCCACGACCGCTGGTGTCGAAGCGCAGGCCGGCGACGACCATGTACATGTGGCCGGAGTTCGTGTAGATCGTGACCCACTGGCCCGCGCCCGACTTGCCCCAGTCGAAGAAGTCGTAGGACGCGAGCGGGCTCTTCATCAGGCCCGCGCCGCGCAGCGCGTAGGACACGGAGCCGGAGCAGTCGTAGCCCGAGTCCTCCCAGCGACCGTGGCCGCCGCCCCAGAGGTACGGCTTCTTGGCGATCTTGTTGCCCGCGGCGATGATCTGCTTGACCTCGTCGGGGGCGTTCTCCGGCGCGATCGCGGTGCCGTCAGCGGCGAGCTGGGCGCGGTCGCCCGGCGCGAGCTTCGGGGCGGGCAGGCTCTCCATCGGATCGCCGAGGTCGCCGGGAGCGGCCTCGCCGCCGACGCGGGTGCGCAGCTCGTAGATGTCGCCCGCATCGAGGACCCCGTCGGCCTTGCGGGCGACGCTGCGCTCAAAGCGGCGCACGGCGATGCGGGTGCCGGTGCGGAACTCGCCGGTGGGGCGCGGGGCACCGCGCACGTCGGCGCGACGCAGCCAGTCCTGCAGCTCACGGATGTCGCGCCCACTCATGCCCGCTGCAACCGGGATGCGGTTGCCGAGCTTCGCCTTCGGGGCGGACACCTTGCCGAAGCTCAGGCCGCCGCTGGTCTCGACGCTGTCCGGACCGCGGGCGGCGGTGCGCAACGCCGTGATCGTTAGCGGCCCGGCGATGCCGGAGGCCTTCATGCGCGCGACGAACTGGAAGCGCTGGACCGCCGTGGCGGTCTCCTCGAGGTACTGACCGTTAACGGTCACCGGGAGGCCGACGGCACCGAGCAGCTGCTGGAGCGCGCGGACGTCGTCCCCGGTCACGCCGGGCCGCAGGACGCGTGCGCGAATCTTCGGAAGGGCGGAATCGGTGACCTTTACGGCACCGATGGGCTGCGTGGCGCTCGTCGTTGCGCCCTGCGCCGTAGCGGACAGCGCGAACACGCCGACGAGGGCGAGAGCGATGAGACGTGCGATGTGTCGAGTCGACGACAACGGGGAACCCCCTCTTTTGACGCCTGCGGGGTTAGCTGTCGGGCTCGCGCGAAAAGGGCCGCGCTACGTCGTGCTGTTGACGATTCGCCCCCGGCCGTCGAAACGGCCACTGGGTCCCCCGCTCTCCGAGATCAGGGTGACTCGGAGACTCGGCTTGGTCACTGCTTCGGGGAAGCCTAGCGAACTCCTCGGCAGGATGTGTTGCGACTTACGTCAACCTGGCGCGCGGGCGTCAGCCGGCGTCGCGCAGGATCGCGTCGGCGATCGCGAGCGCGACATGGGCCCGCGGGGCCAGCGAATCGAGCGCGATGAATTCCGACGGGTGATGCGCATGTCCTCCGCGCCCGCCCAGACCGTCGATCGTGATCGGGATCGTCGCGGCGAAGTGGCTGGCATCGCTGGCGCCGCCGCGCGAGGCGCCGACGATCGGGAATCCCGCGGCGTCGGCGGCGGAGGCCAGCACGGCCTCCGTCGCGATGCGCGCGTCCATGCCCGGCCACTCGCGCTGGAGGCGTGCTTCGATGCGCGCGCCGCAGGCCTCGCCGGGAATCCGTGAGACGACG
This sequence comes from Actinomycetota bacterium, assembly GCA_009699245.1. GTDB lineage: Bacteria > Actinomycetota > Thermoleophilia > Solirubrobacterales > Solirubrobacteraceae > F1-60-MAGs163. Next base: position 108,997 of record WLOQ01000006.1, on the reverse strand, counting down.
TCGCGCAGCGGCTCGAGCCGGTCGCCGCGCAGATCGCAGGTCAGCTCGCCCGCCGCAGGGACGATGTTGAGCGCCTCGCCGCTGTGCAGAATCGTCGGCACCGCGGTCACGCGGTCAGGGCCGTGCGGATCGTGGCTCGCCGCGACCTCCTGGGCGACCTGAGCGAGCGCCAGCAGCGCGTTGATGCCGTCGTCCGGAGCGGCGCCGGAGTGGGCGGCGCGCCCGTGAGCATGGACAACGACGCTCGCGGCGGCCTTACGGCGCACGACGACGGCCTCGCGACCCTGCGGGTCGAGCTCGCCGGCCTCGAAGCACAGGCAGGCGTCGAACCCCGCGAAACGTTCGACGTGGCCGAAGGGCCCGAGCCGCCACTCCTCGTCATTGACGAGCAGGAGCGCCGCTTCGGCGAGCTCGCTGCGATCGGCCAGCGCGCGCAGCAGGCCGAGGGCGAGCGCCACCCCGGACTTCATGTCGTAGGTCCCGGACCCGAGCAGATGGTTCCCGGAGCGCCGCGGCGCGATGAACGCCTCGTGCGGGACGACGGTGTCGAGGTGCCCGACGAGGAGCAGCCGCCGGGTTCCGGGACCCGTCACGCGCAGGACGAGGTCCGGAGCATGCTCGGCCGAGGAGCACGGCACGCGCTGGACGGTCGCCGTCGTCGGCGCCAGCGCGGTCGCCACAGCGACCGCCTCCTCAGCCGCCGCCGCGTCCCCGCTCGGCGATGAGACGGCGGCGAGCGCCTCGAGGTCGCGCTCCGCCTGAACGGCCAGTGGCGCTGCGTGTTCGATGATCCAGGGGGTCGGCATCGCTGGTAGCTTCCCACCGATGGCCAAGGGGTTGCAGGTGGGCGATGTCGCACCGGATTTCGAGCTTCCGGGAACCGCGGGGCCGTTCCGGCTCTCCGAGCGCCGTGGCGAGCGGGTCGTCCTGCTCTTCTACCCCGGCGACGACACCCCGGGCTGCACGAAGCAGTTCTGCTCCTACCGTGACCGCTCCGACGACGTCGGAGCCCTCGGCGCGACGCTCGTCGGGATCTCGCGCCAGGACCTCGATTCGCACGCGGGCTTCACGTCGAAGCACGGCCTCACGGTGCCCCTGCTCGCGGATGTCGACGGCGCGGTCGCGACGGCCTACGGCGTGGCTGCGCCGGTCGTCGGGACGCGGCGTGCCGTCTTCATCGTCGACGAGGACGGCATCGTGCGGTTCCGCAAGGTGCACGTGATCGGTCTGCGGTTCGAGGACTCGGACGACCTGAAGGCCGCGCTCGACGCGCTGCCCCCGCGCGCCGTCGTCTAGCGCCCGCTCAGACCATCCGGCCCTGCGCGCGGGCCCCGTCGACCGCGAGGCGGACGATCTCGTGCGGGTCGTCGCAGATGTGGAGGAGCCCGACCTCGCGCTCCGTGAGCATGCCCTGCGCGACGGCCTGGTCGCGCATCCACGCGACGAGGCCGGCCCAATACGCGGACCCGGCGAGGACCACCGGGAAGTGGTGGACCTTCTCGGTGATGATGAGGTTCAGCGCCTCGAACAGCTCGTCGAGCGTGCCGTAGCCGCCCGGGAAGACGACGAAGCCGGTCGCGTAGCGCACGAACATGAGCTTGCGCGCGAAGAAGTGCGCAAAGGTCAGCTCGAGGTCCTGGTAGGGGTTGGGGTGCTGCTCGCGCGGGAGCTCGATGTTGAGCCCGATCGACAGGCCCCCCGCGTCGTAGGCGCCGCGGTTGCCCGCCTCCATGATCCCGGGACCGCCGCCGGTGATAACGCTGAAGCCCGCAAGGGCCAGCAGACGCGACGTCGCCTGGGCCAGGACGTACGCAGGATCCTCAGGCTTGAGCCGCGCCGACCCGAAGATCGTGATGCCGCAGCTGACGCCGGAGAGGGCGTCGAAGGCCCCCTCGATCTCCGCGTCGATGCGGGTGATGCGCTCTGCGTCGCTGAGCTCCGTGGCGACGAGCCGCGTCTGTGCGCCGAGCAGCTCCTCGTCCGGTGTGCGCGGGGCTTTCACGCGCTCTGGCGTCATGAGCGCGACCCTAGCGGTAGCCTGCGCAGGGTGAGTACCGAGGCCGACGAGCACACCGAGGATCAGACCCCCGCCGAGGAGCAGGCACAGGCCGCCGCGGCGCAGGCGCCGGAGGCTGCAGCCGCCCCGGAGGTCGCCGTGCCCGAGGCGCCGGTCGATGAGGCCCCCGCAGCCGCCGAGCCCGTCGCCGAGGCGCCCATCGAGGACGCTCACGCAGTCGACGAGTCACCCGCAGCTGAGGACACTCCCGCAGCGCAGGAGTCACCGGCAGCCGACGGCGCTGCCGCCCCGAAGGGCGACAAGCCCAAGCGCGGCAAGGGCCGCAGCCGCGGTCGTCGCCCCGACCCGCACAAGGACGTCCCCCGCTCGCGCGCGCCGCTGCCGCTCGACGAGCTGCGCGACGCCTCGCGCGCGACGCTTGAGACCTTCGGCCGCGACGCCGTCCGCGAGAGCTTCCAGATCCTCTCCGCGCGTGAGCGCCAGGATCTCTCAGCGCTCGTCGCACAAGACGAGGACCATCGTCCTCGCGCCCGCAACATCGCCAACGGGTCGCTCGGCGCAGGCCGGATCGACAAGGCGATGAGCGCGACGATCGTCTCGATGGCGAAGATCGAGGACCTCTGGGCGCTGACGCTCGACAAGGAGCTCGCCTCCCAGAAGCTCGGGCGCATCCGCGAGGCCAAGCAGCGCGATCAGCAGCGCGCCAAGCGCAACGCCGAGCGCGCCAACCGCGCCGACCGCGTCAGCCGCGAGGACCTCGCCAAGGCGCAGGACGGCAGCGTCGGCGCGACGATCCGCATCGTCACGGACGAGGCCCGCAACGAGCGCCGCGCCGCGCAGAAGCAGGCCAAGGCCGTCAAGCGCGAGAGCGTCCTCGACAAGCTCGGGTACTAGGCGATGTCCGGCGCCCCGGCGCCGCACGACGCCGACGACGTCGAGGATGACGACCCCCAGCCGATGACGCTGGCCCGCGCCGCGGGCCTTGTCGCGGCGCTGCTCCTCGGGACGCTCGCCTTCTTCTGGCTCGCGACCGTCATCGTCGTCGTCTGGGAGGCCCGCCCGAGCAACCCGGACGGCCCGATGATGTCGCTCGCCGCCGCGACGGCCCAGGCCGCCATCGGCGTCCTGGGGGCGTTCACGTCGTTCTGGTGCGCCGTGATCGTCGGCGACCGCGCCACCGGCGGGTCGGGGCCCTGGTGGCGGCGCGCGCAGGCCGCGTGGACCGCGGGCCTGCTCGTCGCCTGGATCCTGCTGGTCGTGATCGCGCCCTAGCGGCGCGCCCCGACCCGCCTACGCCCCGAGCACGACCTCAAGGCGCCGCTCGATGGCGGCGGCGATCGCCTCGCGGGCGCGCCCCTCCTCGAGCCGCCCGACGATCGCCTCGAGGAACCCCTCGACGACGAGCCGGTGCGCCGCGGGCTCGGAGAGCCCGCGCGAGCGCAGGTAGAAGAGCTGCTCCGGGTCGATCTGGGCGATCGCCGCGGCATGCGTGCAGCGCACGTCGTTGGCGAGGATCTCAAGGCCCGGGATCGAGTCGGCGTGCGCCTTCTTCGAGAGCAGCAGGTTGCGCGACTCCTGGAAGGCGTCGGTGCGCTGCGCGCCGTCGTCGACCTGGATCATGCCCCGCCACACCGTCGAGGAGCGCTCGCCGAGGATGCCGCGGAAGGCGAGATCGGACGTGGTGTCGGGCGCCGCGTGCTCCTGCAGCGTGTCGAAGTCGAGGTGCTGGCGGCCATGGGTCGCGTAGGCACCCGTCACGGCGCCGTGCGCGCCGGGGCCGGCGAGCTGCGTCTCGAGGAAGACCTTGCCGTCGCCCGAGCCGAAGCCGAGCGTGACCCAGTCGAGGTTGCCGTCGCGCTCGACGACCGCGCGCTGCGCCCCGAAGACCTTCGTCTGCTCGGAGAGGTCCTGCGCGTCGATGAAGCGCAGTGAGGCGTTCTGCCCGACGAGGATCTCGACGACGCCGTTGACGACGCCCTCCAGGTCCGCGCCGGCGCTCAGCGCCTGATGCCAGACCTCGGCCTGCGCGCCTTCCTCGAGCACGATCAGCGTGCGGTGGTGCAGCGTCGTCCCGGCCTGCTCGTGCACGGTGCTCAGGAGGATCGGAGCCTCGACGTGCACACCCTTCGGGATGTAGACGAAGGCACCGTCGGTCCACTGGGCGTCGTTGTCGGCCGTGAAGCGCGTGCGTGCGGTGACGATCGTCCCGAGGTAGCGCTCGACGATGTCCGGGTGGCGCTCCGCGGCGACCGCGAGCGGCAGCACGACGGGGCCCTCGGAGAGCGCCTCGTCGTCCGACGGACGCACGGCCTCATCAAGCTCGAGCAGCGCATCGACGTCGGCGATGTCGCCGCCGGGAGCGGCCGGGAAGGCGGCGGGGTCGAAGTCGCCGAGCGGGGTGAACTCCCACCCCGGCTCCCCCTTGTGCTCGGGGAGGGCGAGCGCGGCGGCCTCGGTCCCCGCGGCCTCGCGGCGGCGGGTGAGGAACTCCGGTTCAGTGACGGCGCTCATCCGATCGAGCCCTCCATCTGCAGCTCGATGAGCCGGTTCATCTCGACGGCGTACTCCATCGGGAGCTCCTTGACGATCGGCTCGATGAAGCCGTTGACGATGAGCTTCCCGGCCTCGTCCTCCGGGATGCCGTGGGACATGAGGTAGAAGAGCTGCTCTTCGCCGACCTTCGACACCGTGGCCTCGTGGCCGACGTCGACGTCGTCCTCACCGATGCGGATCGTCGGGTAGGTGTCGGAGCGGCTGTCCTCGTCGAGCAGCAGCGCGTCGCAGACGACCTTCGAGCGCGAGCCCGCGGCGCCCTTGGCGACCTCGAGCAGACCGCGGTAGCTCGAGCGTCCGCCGTCCTTCGAGATCGACTTGGCGAAGATGTTCGACGTCGTGTTCGGCGCGGCATGGACGATCTTGCCGCCCGCGTCCTGGTGCTGCCCCTTGCCGGCGAACGCGATTGAGAGGATCTCGCCGTGCGCGCGCTCGCCCATGAGGTAGACGGCCGGGTACTTCATCGTGAGCTTCGACCCGAGGTTGCAGTCGACCCACTCGACGGTCGCATCACGCTCGGCGATCGCGCGCTTGGTCACGAGGTTGAAGACGTTCTGCGACCAATTCTGGACGGTCGTGTACCGGATGCGCGCCCCGGGCTTGGCGATCAGCTCGACGACCGCCGAATGGAGCGAATCGCTCGAGTACGTCGGCGCGGTGCAGCCCTCGACGTAGTGCACGTAGCTGCCCTCGTCGGCGATGATCAGCGTGCGCTCGAACTGGCCCATGTTCTCCGTGTTGATGCGGAAATAGGCCTGCAGCGGCATCTCGATATGGACGCCCGGCGGCACGTAGACGAAGGAGCCGCCCGACCACACGGCGCTGTTGAGCGACGCGAGCTTGTTGTCGTTCGCCGGGATGATCGTCGCGAAGTACTCGCGGATCAGGTCCTCGTGCTCGCGCAGCGCGGTGTCCATGTCGAGGAAGATCACGCCCTGATCCTCGAGCTCCTTGTTGACCTGGTGGTAGACGACCTCAGACTCGTACTGGGCGCCGACGCCGGCGAGGAAGCTGCGCTCCGCCTCCGGAATACCGAGGCGGTCGAAGGTCTTCTTCACGTCCTCCGGGACGTCGTCCCAGGAGCGCTCGGGGCGCTCGGATGCGCGCACGAAGTAATGGATGTTGTCGAAGTCGACCTCAGCCAGCATCGGCGAGCCCCAGGTGGGCATTTCGCGAGCGAGGAAGTAGTCAAGCGACTTGAGGCGGAACTCGCGCATCCACTCCGGCTCGGACTTGAACTCGGAGATCTTCTCCACGAGCTCGCGCGTGAGGCCCTTGGGGGCCTTGAAGAGGTAGTTCTCAGCGTCGTGGAAGCCGTAGCGCTCGGTGTAATCGGCGTTGAGGTCCTTGAGCGCCGCCTCCTCGTCGGTGAGCGGTGTGCGGGTCTCTGGAGTGGCCATGTCAGTCAACCTCGAGTTGGATCCGACCGTCCGCGACGCGGACGGAGAAGGTCTCTACAGGTACGTATGCGGGCAGGGTCTGGGGCTTGCCGGTGCGCAGGTCGAACAGCGCGCCGTGACGCGGGCATTCGAGCGTGCAGTTGCGCTCGTCGAGCTCGCCCTCGGCGAGCGGCCCATCGTCGTGGGTGCAGCGGTCCTCGATGGCGAGCAGCTCGCCATCACAGTTGAACACGGCGATCTCGCCATCGGCCCACGCGACGACGCGGCGGCCGCCCGGCGGGAGTTCCTCCACGGCGCAGACGTCGAGCAGCTCGCTCACAGCGTCCCTCGCTCGTTCGGCGTGCCGGCGTCCGGCGTTGCGGGCTCCCACTCGGCGCTGCCGCCGATCGCCGCGCTCTTGATCACCTTGAGCGAGAGCAGCGCGCACTTCATCCGCGTGGCGGAGATCGGGATTCCGAGCAGGTTGAGGACGGCGCTGCGGTCCATCCGCGCCAGCTCGTCGACGTGCATCCCGCGCAGCTCATCGGAGATCATCGAGGCCGACGCCTGGCTGATCGCGCAGCCGTGGCCGGAGAAGGCGACGTCGGTGACGCGCCCGTCCTCGCCCACCTGAAGCATGACCTTGAGCTCGTCCCCGCAGAGCGGGTTCGTGTCCTCGAACTCGAGGTCGGGGTGCTCGAGCACGCCCCAGTTGTGGGGCCGCTTGTAGTGCTCGAGGATCTCCTCGCGGTAGAGCGCGTCGTCCATCGTCAGTCCTCGTCCAAGCGGAAGATCTCGCGCACCCGACCGAGGCTCTCGACGAGCTGGTCGATCTCCGGGCGTGTCGTGTGGACGGCGAACGAGGCGCGCGTCGTCGCGCTGACGCCGAGGCGCTGCATCAGCGGCTGCGCGCAATGGTGGCCGGCGCGGACGCAGACCCCGTCGCGCGCGAGGATCTCGGCGACGTCGTGCGGGTGCGTGCCCTCGAGCGCGAACGCGGCGATGCCACCGCGCTGGTCGACATCGGTCGGGCCGTAGACCGTCACCCCGGGGACCTGCGCGAGCTGCTCGAGCGCGTAGCCGGTGATGTCGCGCTCGTGCTCGCGCACGTCCGCCATGCCGATGCCCGAGAGGAAGTCGACGGCCGCGCCGAGCCCGACGAGCTCGGCGATCGGCGAGGTCCCGGCCTCGAACTTCAGCGGCAGGTCGGCGAACGTGACGCCGTCCATCGTCACCGTCTTGATCATGTCGCCGCCACCGAGGAACGGCGGCATCGCCTCGAGGATCTCGCGGCGTCCATGGAGGATGCCGATGCCGGTCGGCCCATAGGCCTTGTGGCCGGTCCAGACGTAGAAGTCGGCGCCGATCTGGCCGACGTCGACGGGCAGGTGCGGCACGGCCTGCGACCCGTCGACGAGGGTGGCCGCGCCCGCGGCGCGTGCCCGGGCGACGATCTCGGCGACCGGGTTGAGCGTCCCGAGCACGTTGGAGACATGCGTGACCGTGACGAGCTTCACGCGCCCGTCGGCGAGGAAGGCGTCGAGCTGACTCAGGTCGAGGAGCCCCTGCTCGTCGACCGCCAGCCAGCGCAGCTCGGCGCCGGTGGCCTGCGCCAGGAGCTGCCACGGAACGATGTTCGAGTGGTGCTCCATCTGCGTGAGGACGATCGCGTCGCCCGCCCCCACGTTCGTGCGGCCCCAGGCGTGCGCGACGAGGTTGATCGCCTCGGTCGCGTTCTTCGTGACGATCGTCTCCGGGACGGTCGAGCCGACGAAGGCCGCGACGCGCTCACGTGCGCCCTCGAAGAGGTCCGTCGCCTCGACGGCCAGCGGATAGACGCCGCGATGGATGTTCGCGTTGTGACGTGCGAGCAGCCCCTCGACGGCGTCGATCACGACCTGCGGCTTCTGCGCGGTGGCGCCGCTGTCGAGGTAGACGAGACCCTCCCGAGCGAGGATCGGGAATGCGTCGGCGACGGTGGTGTCGGCCAGCAGGGTCATCCCTACGCGGCGGTCTCCGCGACCTCTCCGGTGATCCAGGCGTAGCCCTCGTCCTCGAGCTTCGTGACGAGCTCCGGGCCGCCCTCGGTGACGATGCGCCCGTCGAAGAGGATCGACACGCGCTGCGGCTGCACCATGTGGAGGATGCGCTGGTAGTGCGTGATGATCAGGACGCCCATGCCGCTGCGCTTGGCGACGGTGTTGACGCCGTGGGCGACGATGTTCAGCGCGTCGATGTCGAGGCCGGAGTCGGTCTCGTCGAGGATCGCGACGGTCGGCTTCTGGAGCGCGAGCTGGAGGATCTCCAGGCGCTTCTTCTCGCCGCCGGAGAAGCCGTCGTTGAGGTAGCGCTGTGTGAACTCGCGCTTGACCTCGGTGAGCGCCATGGCCTCCTCGACGGTGCTGCGGAACTCCTTCAGCGAGACCTCAGCCTCGCCGCGCGACTCGCGGTGGGCGTTCATGACCATCCGCAGGTACTTCGTGACGGTCACGCCGGGAATCGCGACGGGGTACTGGAAGGCCATGAAGAGCCCGAGGCGTGCACGCTCGTCGGGATCGGCCTCAGTGATGTCCTGCCCCTTGAAGAGGATCTGGCCCTCGGTCACCTCGAGCGCCGGGTTGCCCATGATCACGTTTGCGAGCGTGGACTTCCCCGAGCCGTTCGGGCCCATGAGGGCGTGGACCTCGCCGGCGTTCACCGTGAGGTCGAGCCCCTTGAGGATCTCCTTCTCTCCGGCGCGGGCATGCAGGTTCTTGATCTCGAGATCGGCCATTGGTCTTCCGTGGTCGTTGGTGTGGGGTGTCAGGCGGCGTCGTGCAGCGGGAGCGCCGCGCCGACGGGGTCTGGGGTCGAAGTCGATACGAGGGCGGGGCCCGCAAAGTCCACAAGCTCCTGGAGCGTGGTCTTCGCGAGGGCGCCGAGCACGCCGCCCTGAACGCGGGTCCAGAGCAGACGCGTGGCGCAGCCGGTGTGGCCCTCGTCGAGGTGCGAGCAGAGGACGCGGCCGTCCTCGCGCTCCTCGACGAAGCACGACATCGGCGCGATCCCGCCCTCGAGCGCGAGCACGGCCTCGTCCATGTGGATCTCGTGCGCCGGGCGCGCGAGGCGGTAGCCACCGTGGGCGCCGCGGGTGCTCTCGACGAGGTCGGCCTTCTTCAGCAGCGCGACGATCCGCTCGAGGTAGGCGAGCGGCAGGCCCTCGGTCTCAGCGATCGCCTTGAGGGAGACCGGCGTTCCGGAGTCCTGGCGGCCGAGCTCCACGAGGAGACGGACGCCGTATTCGGCCTTCGTCGTGAAGATCATGGCCTAATCCTACCCAAAGCGTCGGAATAGCTCGGGGCGGCCGATCGGCCCGCAGCGGCGTCAGAGCACGTCGCCGCGCACGGCCGACCCGAAGATGAGCGGTCGCACGAGCTTGGGGCCCTTCGGGAACACGCCGTGGCGCACGTCCTCGAGATCGAGGCCGGAGCCGCGGATCGTCTCGAGCGTCTCGCGATTGCAGGTGCACCCGCCGGCGATGCGCTTCCAGATGCCCGCCCAGCGATCCTGAGAGCGCGCAAGCCGCGGATCGTCGCTGCGCACGTGTTCGAGGAAGAGGTAGCGCCCACCCGGTCGCAGCACGCGGGCGATCTCCTCGACGGCGGCGGCGGGATCGGCGACCTCACACAGGACGAGCGTGCCGACGACCGTGTCGAAGCTCGCCGTGTCGAACGGCAGGCGTTCGGCGGAGGCCTCGACGACCTCGACGGCGGCCGGCGCGAGCGACGCCTTGGCGGCGATCTGCCGCGCCATCGCATGGTCCGGCTCGGTCAGCACGAGCCGCGTGACGCCCTCGCGCGGGTAGGCGTCGAGATTGAGACCCGTGCCCGCGCCGATCTCCAGCACCTCACCGCGCGCGTCCTCCAGCGCCTCGCGGCGCAGCTCCTCGAGCCCGACGGCCTGACTGCGGCCGAGCATGCGGTCGTAGAACAGCGCGCCGATGCGGTTCACCCCGTCGACACTACCTTGCGGGCCTCCCGCCGGACATGTGCGATAGATTGCGTCCATGGTGCTCGCCATGAGTAATGCCCTGAAGATCGACATCGGCCTCATCGGCGTCTTCTTCGTGCTCTTCCCGCTGCTCGCGCACGCGCTGATCGGCGTCGCCGCCGCCGGCGTGGTGCAGGAGAAGGCGGAGAACGACCGCTTCCTCGAAGAGCACCGGATTCCCGGCAGCAAGGTCTGAGCCCGCAGCAGCGCGCTAGATTCGGGGTTCATCATGGACTCTGAGTCGAACCTCATTCCCGCCGATCAGCCGGTCTACGACCTGCGACTGACGGCCGCGGAACTCAAGATCACGTACAACGCCTTGAAGTCGTATTTCGACGACTTCGGCCATGCCGAGAGCGAGATCCACGATCTCACGCGCGGCGTCCTCGAGAAGCTCCCCGGGGAACACGAGATCCGGGCGATCGACCTCGACGACGAGCTGCGCAAGCTGCGCGCGCTGCACGGCGCGTGACCTCCCGAGCAGCGCGGGCTGACCTGCGCAACGTCGCGATCGTCGCGCACGTCGATCACGGCAAGACCACCCTCGTCGACGCTCTGCTGCACCAGTCGGGCGCCTTCCGCGAGGGCGCGGACGTCGAGACCCGCGTCATGGACTCGATGGATCTCGAGCGTGAGCGCGGCATCACGATCCTCGCGAAGAACACCGCGGTCGACTACCGCGGCGTGAAGATCAACATCGTCGACACCCCCGGCCATGCCGACTTCGGCGGCGAGGTCGAGCGCAGCCTCGCGATGGTCGACGCCGTCCTGCTCCTCGTCGACGCAGCCGAGGGGCCGCTGCCGCAGACCCGGTTCGTTCTGCGCAAGGCACTCGAGCAGGGCCTGCCGGTGATCCTCGACATCAACAAGGTCGACCGTCCCGACGCCCGCGTCGCTGAGGTCCTGAGCCTCGTCGAGGACCTCTTCCTCGACCTCGACGCGCACGAGGACCAGCTCTCCTTCCCGGTCGTCTATACGGACGCGAAGAAGGGCTGGGCATCGCTCGACCCGTCGCAGCCCGGCACGGATCTCGTGCCGCTCTTCGACCTCCTGCTCGAGCACGTGCCGCCGCCCACGTACGAGCCCGATCATCCGCTCCAGGCGATGGTCACGAACCTCGACGCGTCGCCGTATCTCGGGCGCCTGGCGATCTGCCGCGTGCGTCAGGGCGAGATCCGCAAGGGTCAGCGCATCGCCTGGTGCCGCTCGACCGGTGAAGTGACCGCCGGCACCGTTGCCGAGCTCTTCATCACCGAGGCGCTGGATCGCGTCCCCGCCGAGTCCGCAGGACCGGGCGAGATCATCGCCGTCGCGGGGCTCAACGAGGTCACGATCGGCGAGACGCTCGCCGACGTCGACGATCCGCGACCGCTCCCGGTGATCACCGTCGACGAGCCGTCCCTCTCGGTCACGATCGGCGTCAACACGTCACCCCTCGCAGGCAAGGAGGGCGACAAGGTCGCGGCGCGCCTGATCAAGACGCGCCTCGATCGCGAGCTCGTCGGCAACGTCTCGATCCGCGTCCTCGACACCGAGCGCCCGGACGCCTGGGAGGTCCAGGGCCGCGGCGAGCTCCAGCTCGCCGTCCTCGTCGAGCTCATGCGCCGCGAAGGCTTTGAGCTGACCGTCGGCCAGCCGCGTGTCCTCGAGCGTGAGATCGATGGCAAGCGCCATGAGCCGGTCGAGCGCATGACGATCGACGTGCCGGAGGAGTTCGTCGGCGTCGTGACGCAGCTGCTCGCCCTGCGCAAGGGGCGTCTTGAGCAGATGATCAACCACGGCCAGGGCTGGGTGCGGATGGACTACCGCGTCCCTGCCCGTGGGCTGATCGGCTTCCGCACGGAGTTTCTCACGGAGACCCGGGGCACCGGCCTGATCCACCACGTCTTCGACGGCTGGGAGCCGTGGTTCGGCGAGCTTCGCACGCGGCCCAACGGGTCGCTCGTGGCCGACCGCAGCGGCAAGGCGACGGGCTTCGCGCTCTCCTCGCTCCAGGAGCGTGGGACGCTGTTCGTCTCCCCCGGCGAAGAGCTCTACGAGGGCATGATCGTCGGCGAGAACAGCCGCTCGGAGGACCTCGACGTGAACGCCGTGCGCGAGAAGCACCTGACGAACATGCGCTCGGCGACGGGCGACGTGCTCGAGCGGCTCGTCCCCGCCAAGCTCCTGTCGCTCGACCAGGCGCTCGAGTTCCTGCGCGACGATGAGGCCGTCGAAGTCACGCCGCAGACGGTGCGCCTGCGCAAGGCCGTGCTTGACAAGGTCGGCCGCACGAAGGCCGCCCGCCGCGCCCGCACCTCCTAGCTCCTCCCGCCGCCGGGGAGGAGCGAGCCCCGGCGCGCCGAACGGGGACGGTGCGGGCCACCCGGTCCGCGCTTTCCCCGTCGAGGAGGACACATGACAACGACCAACACCATCCCGCAGGGGCTGCGCGAATTCCGCAGCCTCTGGTGGATCTTCATGCTCTTCGGCCTGCTGACGCTGGCCGCCGGCATCATCATCGTGGCGTGGCCGGGGATCTCCCTCGTCACCCTCGCCGTCATCGCCGGCATCTTTCTGCTCGTCGACGGCGTCTTCGCCGTCGTCAGCTCGATCACGGCCGACAAGGGCGCGGAAGGCCGCGGGCTGCTTGCGATCATCGGCGTCCTGAGCATCATCGCGGGCATCGTGATGGTCAAGCACCCGTTCAGCACGCTGGTGACCTTCGTGATCATCCTCGGCCTGTGGCTCATCCTCTCGGGCATCGTGCGGTTCGTCGCAGCGATCTCCGAGCCGGAGAACCGCGGCACGAACATCACGATCGGCGCGTTCGACGTCGTCGCCGGCCTCGTCATCCTGATCTGGCCCGGCATCGGCCTCCACACGCTCGCGATCCTCGCGGGGATCATCTTCATCGCCCGTGGCATCGTGTTCTTCTGGGGCGGCCTGCAGCTGCGCAAGCTCCCGAAGCCCGCGACCGCCTAGTCGCTGCGCTGGTGCGCGGGCGGGCCGCTAGACGGCGCGCCCGCGTGCAGCGCGAATCCGACGCACGAGCGCGTTCGTCGCCTCATCGTGCTCGAGCTGCGGGGCCGCGTGCGCCGTGAGGTCGTCCGCGAGCTCGCCGGCGAGCTCCTTGCCCAGTTCGACGCCCCATTGGTCGAACGAGTCGATGCCCCAGAGGACGCCCTCGGTGAGGACGCGGTGCTCGTACAGCGCCACGAGACGCCCGAGTGCGCGCGGCGTCAGCGGCCCGTCGACGAGCAGCGTGAGCGACGGGCGGTCGCCCTCGCACACGCGGTGCGGGATCTGGGGCTCGGGAACGCCTGCGGCGCGCAGGGTCTGCGCCTCGCGGCCGAAGGCGAGCGCCTGCGCCTGGGCGAGCATGTTGGCGAGCAGGAGGTCGTGGTGCCCGCGCGGGTCCTCGATCGGCTGGGTAAAGCCGACGAACTCGGCCGGGACGATGTCCGTGCCCTGATGGAGCAACTGGTGGAACGAGTGCTGGCCGTTGGTGCCCGGCTCGCCCCAGAGGACCGGCGCTGTCGGCCAGCGCACCGGCGTGCCATCGAGGAGGACGCGCTTGCCGTTCGACTCCATTTCGAGCTGCTGGAGGTAGGCCGGGAACCGCGCGAGCTCCGCGCTGTAGGGCAGCACGGCGAGCGTGGGGTGCCCGAGCACCGAGCGGTTCCAGACGCCGATGAGGCCGAGCAGCACGGGGAGGTTGTGCTCGAGCGGCGTCGTGCGCAGGTGTTCGTCGACTTCGTGGAACCCGGCGAGCAGCTCGCCGAAGGCCTCCGGGCCGATGGCGACCATGAGCGCGAGCCCGACCGCCGAGTCCATCGAGTAGCGCCCGCCGACCCAGTCCCAGAAGCCGAACATCCGTTCCGGATCGATGCCGAAGGCGTGCACGCGCTCCTCGTGTGTGGACACAGCGACCATGTGCCGGGCGACGGCCTCGTCGCCCAGCGCAGCGGTGAGCCAGTCGCGGGCTGCGCGCGCGTTCGCCATCGTCTCGAGGGTCGAGAACGTCTTGGAGACGACGATCACGAGGGTCTCGGCGGGGTCGAGTCCGCGCAGCGCGGCGCGCAGATCGGCGGGGTCGACGTTCGAGACGAAGCGGCTCGTGATGCCGTGCTGCGCGTATGCGCCGAGCGCCGTCGCGGCCATCTCGGGCCCCAGATGTGACCCGCCGATGCCGATGTTCACGACGTTGCGCAGCGGCCGCGCCGTGACGCCGGCCCACGCGCCGGTGCGCACCTCGTGCGCGAAGACGGCCATCCGCCCGAGCTCCGCGTGGACGTCCGGGACGACATCACGCCCGCCCGTCGCCATCCGCGTCCCGAGCGGCGCGCGCAGCGCCGCATGGAACGCCGCGCGGTCCTCGGTGACGTTGATGTGCTCCCCCGCGAACATCGCCGCGATCCGCTCCTCCAGCCCGGCCTCGCGGGCGAGGCCGACGAGCAGCGTCAGCGTCTCGGGCGTCACACGCTCCTTCGTGAGGTCGAGCAGGAGGCCCAGCGCCTCGAACGTGAGCCCCTGGGTGCGCCCCGGCTCCTGTGCGAGCTGCGCGAGCGTGCGACCGCTGAGCACCGTCCCATGGGCGCAGACGACCTCCCAGGACGGGAGGCGATCGAGGGGTGTCGCCGCGATCGGCATCGCGGGTCAGGCGGCCCCTGCGACGCTCGCGCGCTTGTCCGCGAGCGTGCCGAGCAGCGACCGCCATGAGTCGACGAAGGCCTCAGCCCCCTCCTGCTGGAGCTCGGCTTCGAGCTCGGAGATGCGCAGCCCGGCGGCCTCGAACGCGGCGAGCACCTGCTCGGCGTCGCCGCCGTCGCGCCGCAGCGCGACCGGCGGTACGGCGCCATGGTCGGCGAAGGCGGTCAGCGTCCCGTCGGGCATCGTGTTGACGGTGTACGGGGCCGCGAGGCCGTCGACGTAGAGCACGTCGGAGGCCTCGGGGTCCTTCGTCCCCGTGCTCGCCCAGAGCAGCCGCTGCGGCCGCGCGCCCGCGTTCATCAGCCGCTGGACGCGATCCGAGTCGAGCAGGTCGCGGTAGTTGCGGTAAGCGCGGCCGCCGATGGCGAGGCCGAGGCGGTTGCGCAGCTCGTCCGGCGCGCGCCCCTCGACCTTCTTGTCCCAGCGGCTCATGAAGAGCGAGGCGACCGAGGGGACGTCGGGCGAGAGCCCGGCGGCGATCCGGCGCTCGAGACCGCGGTGATACGCCTCGGCGGCGGCGAGGTGATGCTCGCTGGAGAAGAGCAGGGTCACGTTGACCGGGATGCCGGCGGCGATCGTCTCCTCGATCGCGGGCAGGCCCTCAGGCGTCCCGGGGATCTTGATGTAGACGTTGGGCCGGGCCATGCGGGCGTGCAGATCGGCGGCCTGGGCCACCGTCGCCGCGGTGTCGTAGGCCAGCTCCGGCGAGACCTCGAGCGAGACGAAGCCGTCGAGGCCGGCTGTGCGCTCGTGGATAGGCGCGAACAGGTCGCAGGCGCGCTGGAGATCGCTGATCGCGAGCTCGAAGAAGAGCGCGTCGTCCGCCCCGGTGCCGGACGCGAGCTCGGCGATCTGCGCGTCGTACTGCGTGCCCGCGCCGATCGCCTTCTCGAAGATCGTGGGGTTCGACGTGAGACCGGTCACATCGTGCTCACGGATGTGGCGCTCGAGTGATCCGTCGTCGAGCATGCCGCGGGTGATGTTGTCAAGCCAGAGGCTCTGTCCGGCATCGTGGAGGGCGCGGGTCGGGGTCATCGTCAGGCTCCTGTGGGTGCGGGGTCGGCGGGCCGGGGCGTGAGCCAGCGGCCGCTCGGGACGAGGCGGTCGGCCTCGACCGGACCCCAGCTCCCGGGTTCGTACACGATCGGTGTCGTCCCATCATCGAGGATCGGGTCGACGATCCGCCACGCCTCCTCGATCGTCGGCTCGCTCGCAAAGAGATTGTGGTCGCCCTCGAGCGCCGCGGTCAGCAGGCGCTGATAGGGGGCGATCGCCTCCGGCTCGCGGCGGACCGCGAGCAGCTCGATGTCCTCGACCTCGAGGTCGTCGCTGTTCGGGCGGCGGGCCTGGACCTCGAGTCCGATCAGCACCTCGGGCTCGATCTGAAAGCGCATCCGGTTGCCATGCAGGTGCTGGCCGGGGAAGAGCCGCTCGGGCGGGCACTTGAGCTCGACGACGATCTCGGTCGCCGTGACCGGGAGGCACTTGCCGGCACGCAGGAGGATCGGCACGTCCGCCCAGCGCCAGGTGTCCACGTGAAGGCGCATCGCAGCGTAGGTCTCGACATTCGACGCCGGGTCCACGCCCGCCGTGTCGCGGTAGCCGCGATATTGCCCGCGCACCACGTCCTGCGGCCCCAGCGGGCGCACGCCGCGCAGGAACCGCGCCTTCTCCTTGCGCAGCGCATCGTCGTGATGCCCGGGGAACGGATCCATCGCGAGCAGCGTCAGCACTTGGAAGAGATGGTTCTCGATGACGTCGCGGATCGCTCCGACGCTCTCGTAGAAGGCTCCCCGGTTGGCGACATCGAGCTCCTCGGCCATCGTGATCTGGATCTGCTCGACGTATTGGCGGTTCCAGACCGGCTCGAGGAAGGTGTTGGCGAAACGGAAGAAGAGGATGTTGTCGACCGGCGCCTTGCCGAGGAAGTGGTCGATGCGGTGGACGCGATCCTCCGGGAAGACCTCGCTGAGCTGTGCGTTGAGCTCGCGCGCGGTCGCAAGGCTGCGGCCGAAGGGCTTCTCGACGACCACGCGGCCCTGAGCCGCAAGTCCGGCCGCGCCGAGCTGGCCGACGACGGTGCCGAAGAGGACGGGCGGGATCGCGAGGTAGAAGACCGGGCGCTCGCAGCCCTCGAGGGTCTCGGCGAGCGCGCGGTATGTCTGCGCATCCTCATACCTCCCGGCGACGTAGCGCAGCCGCTGCGCCAGGCGCCCGAACGCGACCTCGTCGACCCCGTCGTCGGAGGCCTCGATGCTGGCGCGCGCGTGGGCGCGCAGCTGCTCGGTGGTCCAGCCGTCGAGCGCGACCCCGACGACCGGGACGTCGAGATCACCGGCGCGGACCATGTCCTGGAGCGCGGGGAAGATCTGGCGGAAAGCCAGATCCCCGGTCGCCCCGAAGATGACGAGGGCGTCGCCCTGCGTCAGATCGGTCACGCGGCGACCTCCGGCGGCGGCTTCTCCGCGTGACCGCCGAACTGGGCGCGCATCGCGGAGAGGAGGCGGCTGGCATCGCGGTCCTCACCGCGCGAGCTGAAGCGCGACTGCAGGGCGGCCGTGAGCACCGGCGTCGGCGTGCCGGTCTCGATGGCGGCGAGCGCGGTCCACCGCCCCTCGCCGGAGTCGGAGACGTGGCCGGAGTATGAGTCGAGCTCCGGGTCCTCGAGCAGCGCCGCCGCGGTCAGATCGAGCAGCCACGACCGCACGACCGTGCCGCGGCGCCAGACCTCCGCGACCTTCGCCGTGTCGATGTCGTAGCGGTAGTGCTCCGGGTGGCTGAGCGGCGTGGTCTCCGCATCGGCGGCGACGTCCTCGTGGCCGACGCCCGCGTGGCGCAGGAGGTTCATGCCCTCGGCGTAGGCGGCCATCAGGCCGTACTCGATCCCGTTGTGGACCATCTTCACGAAGTGACCGGCGCCGACGGCCCCGCAGTGGAGCCACCCCTCCTCCTCGGGCGCCGGCTCACCGCTGCGTCCCGGCGTACGTGGTGCTGCGTCGACGCCGGGTGCAAGCGAACGCAGCACCGGCTCGATGCGGGCGACCGATGCATCGTCGCCGCCGATCATCAGGCCGTAGCCGTGCTCGAGGCCCCAGACGCCGCCGCTCACGCCACAGTCGGCGTACTGAACGCCGCGCTCGGCGAGCGCGTGCGCGCGGCGGAGGTCCTCGACGTAGTGGCTGTTGCCGCCGTCGATCACGAGGTCGCCCGCTTCGAGGAGCGGCACGAGCGCATCGAGGACGGGGTCCACGATCGCCGCGGGAACCATGAGCCAGATGGCGCGCGGTGCGCGCAGCGCTCCGACGAGCTCGGCGAGCGACGAGGCACCGTGTGCCCCCTCCGCTGACAGGGCCGCGACGGCGTCGGCGTTCGGGTCCTGCACGACGAGCTCATGGCCGTCGCGCATGAGCCGGCGCGTCATGTTCGCGCCCATCCGCCCGAGGCCGATCATTCCGAGTTGCATCTGGCACTCTCCGGTCGAGGGTGAGGCCGTCAGCCTACCCGCTCGATCGCGCGCCGAAGGGCGTCAGCAGGGGTCAGCGGGCCCAGGAGACGCCCACGAGCACCGGCTCGGGAACGAGTGCGACGCCGAACCGGTCCTCGACCGCGTCGGCGACGCGGTGCGCGAGCCGCAGCAGGTCGGCGGTGGTCGCCGTACCCCGATTCGTGAGCGCAAGTGCATGCTTCGAGGAGATCGCCGCGCCGCCCTCGGCCGCGCCGCGCGTGATCCCGGCCGCCTCGATGAGCCAGGCCGCGGAGAGCTTGACGCCGCGATCTGTGGGCCATGCGGCGAGTGGCCGGAAGCCTTGTGGCGCCCGGGCGCGGACATCCTCGGCCAGCGATGCGGCGACGATCGGGTTCGTGAAGAACGATCCGGCGCTCCAGGTGTCGTGGTCGGCCGCGTCGAGCACCATGCCCTTGCTGCGTCGCAGCCCGAGGACCGCATCCCGGACCGCGGCGGCGGGCGCGCTGGCCCCCAGCTCGACGCCGAGGGTCGCAGCGAGCTCCGCGTAACGGATCGGCGCCGACTGCGGCGCGCGCTCGAGGTCGAAGGCGACCTCGAGGACGACGAAGCGATCCGACCCCTTGAAGCGGCTCGTGCGGTACCCGAGCCCGCACTGTGCGGCGGGCAGGTCGACGATGGCGCCCGCCTCGCGGTCGAACGCGCGCACGCTGTGCAGCACGTCGGCGGCCTCAGCGCCATACGCGCCGACGTTCTGCACCGGCGTCGCGCCGGCCGAGCCCGGGATGCCCGAGAGCGCCTCGACCCCGCTGATGCCGGCCGCGATCAGCTGCGCGACGAGGTCGTCCCACGGCTCACCGGCCTGGGCGGTGACGCGCACGCGTCCGCCTTCCCCGTCCTCGATCACGACGCCCCGCGAGACGATGTGCACGACCGTCCCGGCAAACCCCTCGTCGGCGATGACGACATTGCTCCCTCCCGCCAGGAGCAGCAGCGGCTCGCCGGCTGTGTCGGCGGCGCGCACGGCGTCTGCGAGCTCCTGCGCGCTCGATGCGCGCACGAGCCGGGCTGCGGGGCCGCCGAGCCGCAGCGTCGTCAGCGGCGCCAGCACGACGGATTGGGGATCGCCGGACACGATCGGCAAGGGTAGACCCCGGGCCCGCTCCCTAGGATCGGGCCCGTGAACGCTGACGAGCAGCGGCCGAGCGACCGGGCGCGTGGAATGCGCGGGCTGGACGCGACGCTCTACGGCATCGTGGCCCGCCGGCACAGCCCGCAGCTCGACGTGGCGATGCGCCGCCTGTCGCACGCAGCCGATTACTCACGCCTCTCCCTGAGCGGCGCCGCGGTGCTCGCGCTTGCGGGTGGTCCGCGGGGACGGCGGGCCGCAGCGCGTGGGCTCGCCTGCGTCGGCGTCACTGCGGCGGTCGTGAACCTCGCTGTGAAGCCGCTCACGCGCCGCAGCCGCCCCGACCGCGCCGAGCACGGGGTGCCTGAGGCCCGGCACGTGCCGATGCCGATCTCCACCTCCTTTCCCTCGGGGCACACCGCCGCGGCCGTCGCGTTCGCCGTCGGCGCCGCCGGCGCATGGCCGCGCGCTGGCGTGCCGCTCGGTGCGCTCGGCATCCTCGTCGGCTATTCGCGGGTCCACACCGGGGTGCACTACCCCGGCGATGTGCTCGCCGGGGGCCTCATCGGCGCCGGGCTCGCCGCAGCGACGGGCCGCGCGCTCGACGCTCGACGCTGAGCCGTCAGCCCGGCAGCACGGGCGACGGACCTGGCCGCGCGTCGAGCCCGCGCTCGGCGGCCAGGCACTGGAGCATCAGTGCGGTATCGGCGATCGCGACACCCGTCAGATGCTCATCGCGCGTCTCGAACGAGGTGACGATCTCGGCCACCGCATCCGCGTAGCGCTCGGCCTCGAGGAGCGCGAGCGCCTCGATCGCGTCCGCTGTGCGCACGAAGGCTTCGGTGCCCCCGCGCATGCCCTCGGCGCCGCGGATCGCCGCGGCGTCGTCGCGCAGGATGAGCCCGCAGAGCGCGACGACGTACGCCGCCGGAGGCGACGTGTCCTGCGGGCCGACCGCTCCCGACGCAATGCGCGCAGCAGCAGCCGCCTCCTGCGGGCCGGCGAGGATCGCGGCCTTCAGCATCCCGATGAGGCGCCCCCAGCTGCCGGGCGGAGCCACCTCCCACGACGCGCGGTAGGCCGCGACGGCCGCGAGCAGCTCGCGGCGTGCCGTCTCAGCATCACCGTCGAGGAGCGCCCGGTGCGCGGCCGCCTCGTGCGCGATGGCCGATGCGGAGAGATCGGCGTGCGGACCCTCGAATGCCACGCCGCTGAATCTACCCCGCCGATGCGCTGAAGCGCGCGCGCAGCGCCTTCTTGTCGAACTTGCCGACCGACGTCTTGGGCACCTCATCGATGAACTCGATGCGCTCCGGCAGCCACCACTTCGCCACGCGCGAGGTGAGGAACGCCCGCACCTCCTCGGCGGTCAGATCTCCGGGCGCGAGCGGCACGACGCACGCGAGCGGGCGCTCCCCCCAGCGCTCGTCGGGGACGCCGACGACGCACGCCTCGCGGACCTGCGGGTGGGCCATGATCTCGTTCTCGAGCTCGACGGAGCTGATCCACTCACCGCCCGACTTGATGACGTCCTTCGTGCGGTCGACGAGGCGGACGTAGCCCTCGGCGTCGATCGTCGCCACATCCCCGGTGCGCAGCCAGCCGTCCGCGGTGAACGACTCGTGCGAGCGCGCGTCGTCGTAGTACCCGGCGGCGACCCACTGGCCCGTCGCCTGCAGCTCCCCGCGCGCGACGCCATCCCACGGCAGCTCGGTCCCATCCTCCTGATCGACGATCCGCAGTTCGATCAGCGGCACCGGCAGGCCCGCTGTGGCCCGCACGTCCGCGAGCTGCGGGTCGTGCGGATCGCCGAGCGTGCTCTTCACGCGCGAGACGGAGCCGATCGGGCTGATCTCCGTCATCCCCCATGCCTGGAGCATCGGGATGCCGATGCGCTCGCGGTACTCCTCGCTGAGCGCCTTGGGGACGGGCGCACCGCCGGAGAAGATCCGCGTCAGCGCCGACAGGTCGCGCCCGTCGAGCTCGGCGGCCACGGCCTGCCAGATCGTCGGCACGCCCGCGGCGAGCGTCACGCGCTCGTGCTCGAGCAGGTCGGCGATCGCGGTGGCGCTCAGGTTGGATCCCGGGAAGACGAGCGTCGCGCCCGCCATCACCGGCGAGTGCGCGAGCCCCCAGGCGTTCGCATGGAACATCGGGACGACTGGCAGCACGGTGTCGCGTTCGCTGATCGCCAGCGAGTCAGCGCCGAGCGACCCGAGCGCGTGGAGGACCATCGCGCGGTGCGAGTAGACGACGCCCTTCGGATTGCCGGTCGTGCCGCTCGTGTAACACATGGCCGCCGCGCGCTGCTCGTCCTGCGCGCACAGCTCCGCGGGCTCGGCGGCCGCGAGCAGCTCCTCGTAGTCGAGCCAGCCCGGCCCCTCCGGCACCGGATGGTCGGCGCCGTCGTCCATCACGACGAAGTGCCGCACCGTCTCGAACGTCGAGACGAGCGGGAGGAAGATCGGCAGCAGCGAGCGGTCGACGAAGATCACCTCGTCGGCGGCGTGATTGACCGCGTAGGTCACCTGCTCGGGGAAGAGGCGGATGTTCAGCGTGTGGAGCACCCGGCCGCTGCACGGAGCCGCGTAGTAGAGCTCGAGGTGACGGTCGGAGTTCCAGGCGAACGTCCCGACGCGGCCGTGCTCGGAGACGCCGAGCGCGTCGAGGACGCCGGCGAGACGGCGCGTGCGCGCAGCCCACGCCCCGTAGGTGGTCTCCCGGCGCACGCCGCCGGCAGCGGTGATGATCCGCTTGCTCGGGAAGAGCCGCTCGGCCCTCCCGAAGATGTGGGTGAGCGAGAGCGGAACATCGGAGATCAGGCCGCGCATGGCGGGCAACCTACCGCGCGGCCCCGGCCGTCGGCCGCTCTACGCTTGCCCGGTGGAGCTCGCGCCGGAGACCCCCAACATCGACCTCCGGCACGACGCCGAGCGCGGCGAGATCGTCGTGCTCGCCTTCCCCTACGACGAGCGCATCGTTGATGTGGTGCGGCGCATCCCACAGCGGCGCTTCGATTGGGATGCGCGCGAGTGGTGGGCCCCCATCGACGACTGGTGCGGCGTGCACGTCGCGGAGGTCCTCGAGCGCTTTCCCGACCTCATCCCCAGCGATGCGGCGGCGGCCTGGCTGAGCGGCATCGACCGGCGCTGGATCGGCACCGTGACGACCTGCCGCCATGACGGTCGCGGCTGGTGGCTGCTGCGTACGCGCGCCGGATCGGTCCCTGAGGAACTCCTTGAGGGCGGCGTCGAACGCGAGGCCGGCGAGCTGCTCGTGCCGTTCAGCGTCGAGGCTGCGGCGGCGATCCGCGAGCTGCGGTCGGCCCGGCTCGACGGCGCCGCCGCGCGCTGCCTCGACGTTGCTGAGGTCGGCGACCCGGTCGCCCCCGCCCGCCTCGCACTCGCACACGGGGTCGACGGCGACACGCTGGCGATCGACGTGCTCTGGGACCACGACACCGGCCGGGCGTTCGAGAAGCTGCCCGGTGCGCTCGGCGGAGGACGGCTGCCGCTCGACCCCTGGGTCATCGGTCACCTCGACGGGTTCCTCGCGGCGCACGGCGTCGAGGTCCGGGGCCCCGTGCGCACGGCGCTCGAGGACCTGCGCGCCGAGCATGAGCTCGCGCAGTCGGCGATCCGGCGCTCCCGCGCGAAGGAGGCCGACCCGCTGCCCGCCGTGGCGGCCGTTCTCGGCGGGGAACTCGCTCCCTACCAGTGGGCCGGCGTGCGCTATGTGCTCGAGGCGCGCCGCGCCTTCCTTGCCGATGAGCAGGGACTCGGCAAGACCGTCGAGGCCCTCGCCGCGCTTGAGGCCGACGGCGCATTCCCGGCGGTCGTCGTCTGCCCCGCGGCGCTGAAGCTCGTCTGGCAGCGCGAGGCGGAGCGGTGGCTTCCCGGCCGCAGCATCGCCATCGTCGCCGGCCGCGGCGGGCACACACCGCAGGCGGACATCGTGGTCCTGAATTACGAGATCGTCGCCGCGCACCGTGAGGCGCTCGCCGCGCGACGTCCGCGGGCGCTCATCGTCGACGAGTCGCACTACTGCAAGAACCCACAGGCGAAGCGCACACAGGCCGTGCGGCGCCTCGCAGCCGCGGTGCCCGACGATGGCCTGCGCCTCGCGCTCACCGGCACGCCGGTGCTCAACCACGCGGAAGAGCTCATCGCGCAATTGCGCGTCATCGGGCGCCTGGAGGACTTCGGCTCCGGTGCGCAGTTCGCGCGCGATCTGCGCGGCGAGGGGGCTCAGGAGCGTCTCCACTGGCATCTGCGGCGACGCTGCTTCGTGCGCCGCCTGAAGATCGACGTGCTGCCGCAGCTCCCGCCCAAGCGCCAGGTGGTCGTCCCCATCGCCCTGTCGAATGAGCGCGAGTACCGGCTCGCCGAGAGCGACGTCATCGCCTGGCTGCGCACCCAGCCGCTCGATCTGCGCGAACTCAACGCGAAGATCGCCGCCACGCTGCGCGCTGAGCGCCTCGCCCAGCTCGGCACACTCCAGCGCCTGGCCGCACGCGGCAAGCTGCATGGCGCGCTCACGTGGATCCATGACTTCCTGGCCAGTGGGGAGCCGCTCGTCGTCTTCGCACGCCACCGCGAGGTCCAGGAGGCCGTGCTCGAGCGGTTCCCCGACGCCGCCCACCTCCTCGGCGGCGATGACGCGCTCGCGCGCGATGCGGCGATCCAGGCCTTCCAGGAGCCGGATGGACCGCAGCTCATCATCTGCGCGACGCGCGTCGCTGCGCAGGGCATCACGCTCACGCGCGCATCGAACGTGGCATTCCTCGAACTCGAGTGGACGCCGGCGATGCACGATCAGGCGGAGGACCGCTGCCACCGAATCGGCCAGCGCGACAACGTCACCGCCTGGTACCTGCTCGCCGCCGGCACGATCGACGAGACGATGGCCCGGCTCATCCAGCGCAAGCGCGCGACCGTCGCGGCGGTCACCGATGGCGTCAGCATGGACAGCGATGGCCTTGTGGAAGCGGTCGTCCGCGAACTGCGCGACGGTGAGCCATTCCGGCATCTGCAGCCCGTCGCCTGACGCGCGGCCCGTGAACCGCCACGCGCGTCACCCGCGTATGTGACACTGCGCACCAACTGGGCGGCGTTCGCCCACATCGTCGATCGAGGAGAGCCATGTCCCGTCAGTCCCGCCGTCTCATCAGCGCCGCACTGCTTGCGTGCTCGCTTGGGGCGATCGCACCCGCGGCGTCCTCCGCCGCCTTCGACGTCGGCCCGGCCGGCGTGCAGGAGTTCTATGAGGGTCCGCAGCATTCGTGGCCGGAGGGCGACGGAAAGGTCCTCTGGGCCCGCAAGATCAGTGGCCCGGCTGCGCTGAAGAGCGCCAAGGCGACCTACCGCGTCCTCTACACCTCGCGCGGCACCGACGGCGGGCGTATTCCGGTCTCCGGCCTCGTCAGCATCCCGAAGGGCAAGGCGCCCAAGGGCGGCTGGAAGGTCATCAGCTGGGGCCACGGCACGACCGGCCTCGCCGACGTGTGCGCACCCTCGCGCGTGACGGCGTCGTCGTCGTTCAAGTCATACGTGACGTACTCCGACGCGACGCTGAACCGCTGGCTCAAGCGCGGCTGGGTCGTCGCACGCAGTGACTTCGAAGGCCTCGGCACGCCGTGGCACGAGCATCCGTACCTCGTCGGCAGCTCGGAAGGCCGCGGAATCATCGACATCGTCCGCGCCGCACGCGGCATCGACAAGAAGGTCGGCAAGTCGTACGCGATCGCCGGCCACTCGCAGGGCGCGCACGGCGCACTGTTCGCGGGCTCGCTCGCCGCGACCGTCGCTCCGGAGCTGAAGCTCAAGGCCGTCGTCGCGTATGCGCCGGCGTCCCACCTGAAGGAGCAGGCGCAGCTGCTCGGCAACCTGCAGACGCCGAACGGCCTGAGTGGACTCGCGATCATGATCGCGAAGGGGTCAGCGCTCGTCTCGCCGGGCTTCAGCCTCGACGCGGTGCTCTCCGACCCTGCAAAGGCCCTCCTGCCGAAGCTCGACACGGAGTGCGTCGACACGATCGGCAGCACGAGCGCCTTTGGTGCACTTGCTCCCGCAAAGCTCGTCGCCGACGGACAGGACCTCTCGGGGCTCTATCCCGCGCTTGAGGCGACCAACCCGGGCGTGAAGATCAGCGTCCCGACGCTCATCCTCCAGGGCGGCGCCGACACGACCGTGTTCAAGGGCTTCACCGATCAGCTCATTCCGGAGCTCAAGGGCAAGGGCACGAAGGTCACGTACGTCGTCTATCCCACGGCCGACCACGGCGGGATCGTCGCGAAGACCCCGAAGGCCGCGAAGAAGGCCGATAGCTTCCTCGCGAAGCTCCTGAAGTAGCCCTCCGGCCGCCTGGGTCGGGATACGACGCATCGTGTCCCGACCCAGGCCCGACGTAGAATCGGCCGATGCCCGCGCCCGACGCACGGATTCGCGCGGCACGCGTCATCGGCGTCGACCTCCAGACGGCGTCCGTGATGCACCGGCTGCGCGAAGCGGGCGTTGCGACCATCCTGCTGAAGGGTCCGGCGCTGGCGGACCTCCTCTATGACGCGGGCGAGCTGCGCACGTACACCGACGTGGACCTCCTGGTCCGCGACATGGATGCCGAGCGCGCCGCGAGCGTGCTGACGCAGCTCGGGTACCGGCCGCTGGTGGACGACGGCGCCCTGCGCGGGCACCGGCCGGTCCACGCCCACGAATGGTCCACGCCGGCGGGGGCCTCGGTTGACCTCCACCGGACACTGCCCGGCGCCACGGCGGCCCCCGCGGACGTCTTCGCGGTCCTCGCCGGACACACGCGCACACTGAGCCTCTGCGGTGCAGAGGTCGAGGCGCTCGATGACGAGGCGGCGCTCGTCCAGATCGCGCTCCACGCCGCGCATCACGGGCCGCGCTCACCGAAGGCACTGAGCGAGGTCGAACGCGCCGCTGCGCGGCTGCCGGACCGCTCCTGGCGCCGGGCCGCCGGGATCGCCGAAGCCCTCGGAGCAGCGCCCGCCTTCGCTGCCGGCCTGCGCTGCTCACCGGCGGGGACGGCGCTCGCCGACCGACTCCACCTCAACCGCGAGGCACCGGCCGAGGTGCTGCTGAAGGCCCAGGGCGCACCGCCCCTGGCCGCCGGCATGGATTGGCTGCTGCGCACGCCCGGCGCGGGTGCCCGGGCGCGGCTGATCGCGCGCACGGCGCTACCGATGCCGGCCGCCCTGCGCCTCTGGCGGCCGCTCGCACGGCGCGGCCGTGCCGGCCTCCTGCTCGCGTACCTCTCGCACCCGCTCTGGCTCGGGCGCCACGCGGTACCGTCCCTGCTCGCGATGCGGCGAGCACGGAGGGCGGCACGGTGAGCGGGACGATCCGGGTTCGGGGAGACGCCGTCGAGTGGCGCCAGGTGGACGATGAGATCGTTGCGCTCGACCGCCTCGCCGGCGAGTACCTCGCTCTCACCGGCAGCGGGGCCGTGCTCTGGTCGCTCCTGCTCGAAGGCGCGACCGAACCGGAGCTCACGGCTGCGTTGCTGGCGCGGTTTGACGTCGAGCAGGGCGTCGCGGCAGCCGATGTCACCGCGTTCGTCGCGGGCCTCGAGGCACGCGGGCTGCTCGAGCGCCGATGACCCCGCAGGTCCTGCGGCTCACCACGCTGGAGGTCCTCACCGGTGCGGCACTCGGCACCGAGCCCGGCGGCCCACCCCCACTCCTCGAGGAGCCGGTCGCCGTCTCTCCGCGCGCGGCGCTCGAAGCCGCCCTGCTCCCGGCGCTCAAGCGCTCACCCTGCGTCATCACCTTCTCGGGCGGTGTGGACTCGTCGCTGCTGCTCGCCGTCGCCACACGTGTCGCGCGGCGCGAGGGGCTCCCGGCGCCGGTCCCGGTGACCGTGCGCTTCAGCAATGCCCCGGGCACCCGCGAGGACGAGTGGCAGGAGCGCGTGATCGCGGATCTCGCGCTCGACGACTGGGTGCGCATCGAGGTCGATGAGGAACTCGACCTCATCGGCCAGATCGCCGCCGGGCTGCTGCGCAGGCTCGGCGTGGTGCACCCCCCGCATCTGGCGCTGCACGCGCTGCTCGCCGAGCGGGTCCCGTGCCGGTCGTACATCACCGGCTACGGGGGTGACCAGCTCGGTTACTGGGTCGGCGTCGCGCCCAACGAGCACCTGCCGCGTCCCGGCCGCCGTCGGTCGGCGATCCTGGCGGCCCAACGGCTTGCGCCTGCGGCGCTGGGCCGCCGCGCACTGCGTGCGTCAGCGCCTGCGCGGCAGTGGCTGCGTCCGGAGGCCCACCGCGAATACGAGCGCCGGTGGGCCGCCGCCAGACAGGCGTAGTACGTCTCCTGGCCCGCGTACCTCGACCTGCTGCCACGGCGCCGCGTGATGGCCGGCATCTGCGCGTCGATCGCCGCCGCGTTCGACGGCCGCGACGTCGTCACGCTCCACCCGCTGCTCGACCGGGGCGTGCTCGCGGCCCTCGCCCGTGCGGGCGGACGGCGCGGGCTGGGAGACCGCGCCGCGATCATGGGCCTTCTGGCAGGTGATGACCTCGATCCGCAGGTCGTCACCCGGTCCTCGAAGGCGCACTTCCTGAGCGCCTATCTGCGCGAGCGCAGCCGGGAGTTCGCCCGCCAGTGGGACGGAACGTCGTTCCATCCGGAGCTCGTCGACCCCGAGGTGCTGCGCGCCGCATGGCTGGCCCGCATCCCGCGCGGCTCCGCCGCGCTTGCGCTGCAGGCCGCGTGGCTCGCCTGCGACGGCTCAGCCGAGCTCGAGCAGACGCCCGGTCACCGCGGGTAGCCAGCGCGCACCACGAGGACGGGTCAGGACCCACCCCGGGAGCCGCGCGAGCTCGAGCAGCGCGGCGTCGGCCGGGTCCCCCGCGCGGCTGTGGGCGCGCGCCAGACGGTGCAGGCGGTGCGCCGGGCGCAGCGCCCGGAGCTCGACCTGCGCTCCCCACTCGAGCGCGACCCAGCCGGCCAGCGGCGCGCATGCGGCGACCGGCGGCAGCGCGAGCCGCAGCCGCTCGCCGGAGCGGCTGCGCTCAAGCTCGGCGCTGGATAGCAGCGCCTCGGTCCCGGGCCGCAGGTCCACCGAGCGCGGCCCCACGTGCGCGACTCCTCGCTCGAGGATCAGCACGTCGTCGGTGAGCACCGGGACACCGGCGAGCGCGAGCGCGGCCATCAGCGTCGACTTCCCGTCCTCGCGCGCGCCCAGCACCGCCAGGGCACGGCCGCCCGGCAGCACGAAGGCGCCCGCGTGGAGGGAATCCCACCCCTCCCAGCCGGCCATCACCGACGCGGCCACGCCGAGATACGGGTGCGCGATCTCATCCTCCGCGACCGGACGGGCAAACTCGAAGATGGCGGTCCGGGCAGCGCGCTCGAGCAGCAGCCGCCCGCCGCCGACCAGTGGGATGGTCCGGGTCACCTGCTCCGGCGCGGACCCGCGGGCCGCGCGCACCTGCACGCGCATGAGCGGGCGGCCCGCATCCGTTGCCGGCTGGAGCACACGGCCCGCGACCCCCTCAACGGTGAACCCGTAGGCCGCCGCTGGTACGGTCGCGGTTCCTGAGGTCGAAGACATGGAGGACACGATGGACCGCGAGACGGAGCGCCCGCAGGGCGCGGAGGATCGTACCTACGAGGCGCCGGCGATCGAGGTGATCGGCGACGCCGAGGAGCTGGCCAAGGGCAACGAGGGCTCCGGAACCGACTCCGGTCCAGCCTGATCCCCCGACCGCGCCGGGGGATGACGGTCAGTCGTCCTTCGGCGCGGGGCGGAACACGACCCGCTTGAGCTCACCGACCGTCGCTCCGCCGAGGCGCATCGCGGTCTGGAACCCCTCCTTGCCGAGCTCCCCGGCGTCGAGTGAGGTGCGCAGGGCGTTGAGCTCCTCGCGCTTCTCCTCGTCAAGGTCATCGCGACCGACGTCGAGCAGGATCATGTGCCGCGGGCGCCGGAGCTTGGATGCGGCCTGCAGCAGCGCCTTGCGCTGCTCGGCGGCCAGGCCGTCCGGGGCGACCACGGTCGACTCGCCGGCCTCGATGCGCTTGAGCGCGGCCGCAGCGGCGAGCTCGGTCGCCTTCTCCTCGAGCACATCGTCGGGCACACGACCCGCGATCAGCTCGCGGATCTTCCCCGGGGACAGCACGGCGCCCTTCTCCTCGACGAAGACGCGCTCGAGGAACCGCTCGCGCTCGGCCTCCGAGGGAGAGACGATGAAGACGAGGCTGCCCGGGCTGTACCGCATCCGATCGGTCGGGCGCAGGACCCGGCAACGGGTCGAGAGGTCGGGCTCGCGGGGCGGACCGGAGCCCTCACGTCGCGGCCGGTCCGAGGACCACGCGCCGCGCTCATCGTCAGAGATCTTCACGCTGCGCGGCTCAGTCATACCCCTATGGTGACGCATCGGCGCGGTCAGGGGCGGAAGGTCGCGCCCAGCGGGCTGCGGTCCGGCCGCTCCAGCCGCGACCATGACGCACTGTGAGGGCCGATCCGCGCGAGCTGGCAGCCGTCTTCGCCGGCGGCGCGCTGGGCGCGATCGCGCGCGCCCGCCTCGGCGAGGCGTTCGCGCATGATCCGGGCTCGTGGTCCTGGGCGACGCTGATCGCGAACCTCACCGGCGCCTTCCTCCTCGGCCTCGTGGTCGCCCATGCCCAGCACCATCCCCGGCCCCTCCGGCACGCGCGCCCGCTCCTGGGGACCGGCCTCTGCGGCGCGCTCACCACGTTCTCGGCGATGCAGCTCGAGGTGCTCCAGATGCTCGACACGGGTGCGGTGGCGCTCGCGGCGGGCTACCTCGCGGCGCTCCTCGCCGGGGGCCTCGGGGCCATCGCCCTCGCCGACCTGCTCGAGCGGCGAGGGCCGCTGCACGGATGAGCGCCGGGCTCTGGATCGGCGTCGCCGCACTCGGCGGCCTCGGCGCGGTCGCGCGCATGCTCGTGACGGCATCCGCGGACCGCCGCGCTGCCATGCCGTTCCCCATCGGAACCCTGGTGGCCAACCTCACCGGCACCTTCGTGGTCGGCGTGCTCGCCGGCGCGGCAGTGAGCGGGACGGCGCGCACCCTCCTGATCACGGGCCTGCTCGGCACCTTCACGACCTTCAGCACCTGGATGCTCGACACCCACCGGCTCGCGACCGAGGGTCGGCGCGGCCTCGCTGTGCTGAACGTCGCGGGCAGCTTGGCCGCCGGGCTGCTCGTGATCTGGGCCGGGGAGCGCCTGGGCTGCGCCCTCCGACCGCAGGTGGGATGATCGCGCCATGTCGACGGATGGGACCCTCGCCGGACGCACGCTCTTCATCTCCGGCGCGAGCCGCGGGATCGGCCTCGCCATCGCGCTGCGCGCGGCGCGTGACGGCGCGAACGTCGCCCTGATCGCGAAGACCGGCGAGCCGCACCCGAAGCTCGAGGGGACGGTCTTCACCGCCGCCGAGCAGATCGAAGCCGCCGGCGGTCAGGCGCTCCCGATCGTCGGCGACATCCGCGACGAGCACCAGGTCCACGACGCGGTCGTCCAGGCCGTCGCGCGCTTCGGCGGCATCGACATCTGCGTGAACAACGCCTCGGCGATCAACCTGGCCGCCACCGAGGACCTCGAGCTCAAGCGCTTCGACCTCATGCAGCAGATCAACGTGCGTGGGACCTTCGTCGTGACGCAGGCGTGCCTGCCGCATCTGCGCGCGGGGACGAACCCGCACATCCTCACCCTCTCGCCCCCGATCGGGCTGCGGCCCGAGTGGCTGGGGCCGCACATCGGCTACACCCTGGCGAAGTACGGCATGAGCCTCCTCGCGCTCGGGTGGGCGGCGGAGTTCGCGCAGGCAGGGATCGCGTCGAACGCGCTCTGGCCGCGCACGATCGTCGCGACCGCCGCGGTGCAGAACCTCCTCGGCGGCGACGCGGCGATGGCCCACTCGCGCCGCCCGGAGATCTACTCCGACGCGGCGTACACGATCCTCACCCGCGACAGCCGCTCATGCACCGGCAACGCCTTCCTCTGCGAGGACGTCCTTGCAGAGGAAGGCGTCACCGACCTGTCGCCGTACGACTACGTGGCGGGCGCGGAGCCGTACATGGACCTCTACGTCGACCACATCTGAGCGCGGCCCTCACGGCCGCGAGCCCTCAGCTGCCGCCGCGCGCGCGCTCGAGCAGATGCTCGCGGCGCAGGAGCTTGACGCGCGGGCGGCCCTGCGCCTCGCCCGTCGTGGTCTCGTGCTCGTCGATGCGCTCCCAGGCGGGGAAGTCGATCCGCGTCGCGCCGCGCGCGTCGAGCAGGGCATCGAGCTCCTGCGCACCGGCAGGCGGCTGCGCGAGCACGCCGGCCTCGAGGTCTTCCAGGAGGTGGTCGACGGTCTCGTGTGCGCACTTCTTGTTCGTGCCGATGACACCGGACGGCCCGCGCTTGATCCAGCCGGCGGTGTAGACGCCGGGCAGCGGGGCACGGCCGGGCTCGCTGAGCACGCGGCCGTCGTCGTTGAGGATCGTCCCGGCGGCGTCATCGAAGGGCAGGCCCTCGAGGCCTGCGCCGCGGTAGCCGACCGACCGCAGGACGAGCGAGCAGTCGATGACCTCCTCCTCGCCGGTGGCACGGGCGCGCTGGGTCCCGTGCTCGCCGACGACGAGCTCATTGCGCACGATGCGCAGGCCCTCGACGCGGTCTGTGCCCAGGATCTCCACGGGCGACGCGAGGAAGCGCAGGACCACGCGCTTCGCGTGGCCATGCGGCGTGCGTGCCGCGTACTCCTGGACGATCTCGACGTTGTCGCGCGCCGTGCGGTCGGCGTCGTCACCCTCCAGCCACGCCGCGCTGGCGGCGTCGAGGACGACGTCGGCCGGATCGACAACCACGTCTGCGTCCTCGAGCTCGCCGAGCTCGCGCAGCTCGGGGGTCGTGTACGCGGCCTGCGCCGGGCCGCGGCGGCCCAGGATGACGACCTCCTCGATCCCCGACTGCGCCAGCGCGGCGATCGCCGTGTCCGACGTGTCGGTGACCGAGAGCTCGCCCTGGGTGAGCATCAGCATGCGCGCGACGTCGACCGCGACGTTGCCGTTGCCGATCACGACGGCGCGCGGGCCGCGCAGGTCGAACTGGTGGTCGGCAGCGTCGGGGTGGCCGTTGTACCAGGCGACGAATTCGGTCGCGGGAACGCTGCCGGGCAGGTCCTCGCCCGGGATCCCGAGACGGCGATCGAGCGCTGCGCCGTAGGTGTAGATGACAGCGTGGTGGTGGTCGAGCAGCTCCGCGTGCGTGATGTCGCGGCCGACCTCGACGTTGCCGTGGAAGCGGAAGCCCTCAAGCGCCGCGGCCTTCTGGAAGACGCGCGTCACCGACTTGATCTTCGGATGGTCCGGCGCCACGCCGGCGCGCACGAGCCCGTAGGGCGTCGGCAGGCGGTCGAAGAGCTCGACCTCGATGCCGCCGGCGCGCAGCAGCTTGTCCGTTGCGTAGAAGCCCGCGGGGCCCGCGCCGACGATGGCGACGCGGACGGGGGTCGATCCCTCAGCCATCGCGGGAACGTATCGCGGCGCGGGGTCTAGCGTCCGGCGGCTGCGAGCTTGCGGGCGATCACCATGCGCTGGATCTGGTTCGTGCCCTCGAAGATCTGCATGACCTTCGCCTCACGCATGTAGCGCTCGGCGGGAAAGTCGGTCGTGTAGCCGTACCCGCCGAGGACCTGCACGGCGTCGGTGGTGACCTTCATCGCGGAGTCCGTGGCGACGAGCTTCGCGATCGACGCCTGGCGCCCGAATGGCAGGCCGCGGTCACGACGGCGGGCCGCCTCGAGCACGGTCGCTCGTGACGATTCGACCGCTGCGGCCATGTCGGCGAGCAGGAAGCCAAGCCCCTGGTGCTCGATGATGGGCTTGCCGAAGGTCTCGCGCTCACCGGCGTACGTGACCGCCTGGTCGAGTGCCGCCTGCGCGAGACCGGTGGCCACCGCGGCGATGCCCAGGCGCCCGCTGTCGAGCGCTTCGAGGGCGATCGGCAGCCCGTCACCCTCGGCGCCGATCATGTGATCCGCGGCGACGAAGGTGTCCTCGAAGACCATCGACGCCGTCGTCGAGCCCTTGAGGCCCATCTTCGACTCCGGGTGCAGCGCGCTGAGGCCGGCGGCGTCCGCGGAGACGAGGAAGCACGACACGCCGCGCGAGCGATCCTCGGAGGTCCTGGCGAAGACGATGTAGAAGTCCGCCTCACCGCCGTGGGTGACCCACGCCTTGGTGCCGTTCAGGCGGTAGCCGTCGCCGTCGCGCACGGCGCGGGTCGTCATCGCCGCCGCGTCCGAGCCGGCTTGGGCCTCGGAGAGGCAGTAGCCGCCGAGCAGGCGGCCGCCGAGCATGTCGCCGAGCCAACGCTCCTGCTGCTCCGCGGTGCCGCGCGTCGCGAGCGGGTAGCAGCACATGACGTGCACGCTCGTTCCGACCCCGACGCTCGCCCAGGCGCTGCCGATCTCCTCGAGCGCCTGGAGATAGATCTCATACGGCTGACCGCCGCCGCCCTGCTCCTCCGGGTATGGCATCCCGAGGAACCCGAGCTCGCCGAGCGTCGTGAAGATGTCGCGTGGAAAGCTGCCGTCGGCTTCGTGCGCGGCGGCACGGGGGGCGAGCTCGCGCTGCGCGACGTCGCGCGCCAGCTCGAGGATCGCTTCGGCTTCAGGGCTCGGGAGAAGGCGTTCTGCGGGCATGCATTCAGCTCTGGGGGACGTCGAGGACAATCTTGCCGACCGCCTCGCGGCGGTCGAGGCACAGTAGCGCCGCAGAGGCGTCGTCCAGGTCGAATACGGGGCCGACAATGGGCGCGATGAAGCCCTGACGCGCCAGGTCGTCGATCGCCGTCCCGATCTCGCCGAAGAGCGCGGTGTCGGTCAGCGCCCAGGCGCCCCAGCCGGCACCGATCACCTCGGTGTTGCGCAGCAGCAGGCGGTTGACCTTGACCTCCGGGATCGAGCCGCCGGTGAACCCGACGACCACGAGCCGGCCGCCGCGTCCGAGCGAGCGCAGGCTGTCGAGGAAGCGGTCCCCGCCGACCGGATCGATGAGGAGATCGACGCCGCCGTCCGATGCCTCGAGCGCCGCATCCTTCCAGTCCCCGTCCGAGCGCAGGACGACGTCGGCGCCCGCCTCACGGGCGATGCGCTCCTTCTCGTCGGTCGAGACCACGCCGATCGTGCGCGCGCCGAGCCCGCGTGCGACCTGGAGCACCGCCGTGCCGACGCCGCCCGCTGCGCCATGGACGAGCACCGTCTCCCCCGCCGCGAGGCGCCCGCGCGTGACGAGCGCGAAGTACGCCGTGTGGTAGTTCAGGACGAGGCCCGCTGCCTGGCGGAAACTCATGTCGTCCGGGATCCGGAACGTCGCGAACGCGGGCGCGACGGCGACCTGCGCGAACCCGCCGAGCAGGCAGAACGCTGCGACCCGGTCCCCGGGCTGCAGGCCGCTGCCCTCCGGGGCGCTGCGCACGACACCGCCGACCTCGCTACCCGGGATGAACGGCAGGTCGGGCTTCATCTGGTACTCGCCGCGGCTCTGGAGCAGCTCGGGGAACGACACCCCGGCGGCGTGGACGTCGATGACGACCCCGCTGCCCGGTGTCAGCGCATGTGACGCCTCGGGCTCCGGGACGTCGACGATCTGGAGGTGCTCCGGGCCGGTCAGCTCGGTGATCTGGATTGCGCGCATGCCCACATCCGATCACATGCGCGCGCCGCGGCGCTCCTCAGTGCGCCCGCGGACCGAGCCGGACCGGCAGGCTGAGGAGCTGGTTGAGGAACCCGGAGACGACGTGCTGTGGCTCCCCCGCGAGCTCCATCTGCGGGTAGCGGGCCAGCGTCTCCTCGAGCATCACCCGCAGCTCAAGGCGCGCCAGCGCGGCGCCCAGGCAGAAGTGCCGCCCGCCCGCTCCGAAGGACTGATGGTCCGGGTCGCGATGGACATCGAAGCGATCGGCGTCCTCAAAGCGCGTCTCGTCCCGGCCCGCCGACACGTACCACATGACGACCTTGTCGCCCGCGCGGATCTCCTGGCCTTGGAGGACCGTGTCGCGCGTGGCCGTGCGACGGAAGTGCGCGAATGCGGGGAACATCCGCAGCGCCTCCTCGACCGCTCCGGGGACGAGCTGCGGGTCGGCGAGCAGGAGCTCGAGCTGGTCGCGGTTCTCCAGGAGTGCGCGCATCGCGCTGCTGAACGTCGCCTTCGTGCTGTCGTTGCCGGCCGCCATCAAGAGGAAGAACCCCATGACGATCTCGTGGTCCTCGAGCCGCTCACCATCGATCTCCGCGTGGACGAGCACGCTCGTGAGGTCGTCGGTGGGGTGCTCGCGGCGCGCCGCGATGAGCGCGTTGCAGCGCTCGAACACCTCCGGGATGTCGCGCTCCATCACCGCGGCCGCGCCCTCCGGGTTGAGCTCCGGGTCGGTGAACCCGAGGACGGAGTTCACGATCCGCGCCCAGACCGCGTCCTCCTCCGGCTCGAGCCCCATGAAGCTCCCGATCACGCGCGAGACGACCGGCTGCGCGACGTCGGTCACGATGTCGCAGCGGTCTCGGCCATCGAGGCGGTCCAGGACGGCGCGCGCGATCTGGCGGATCTCGTCCTCATGCTCGGCGATCCGCCGCGGCGTGAACCCGCGCTGGAAGAGCGCCTTGATCCGGTCGTGCTTCGGCGGATCCATCCCGATGAACATCGCCGTGACGAGCTCCTTGGGCAGGACGCCGTCGGTGATCGCCACGATCCCGCCGAGCTCCGAGGAGTACGTCTCCCAGTCGCGCGTGACCTCCTTGATGCCCTCGGCGGTCGTCACCGACCAGTAGCCGGCCTCGTCGGGAAAATCGCGCAGCTCACGCGACCAATGCACCGGGCACTGTGCCCGCAGCTCACGGAAGAGCTCGTACGGCGGCCCTCCGGTCCACTCCTCCGGCTCGAACACCAGCCGCTCGTTGAGCGGCACCTGATCGTCGGACATCGCGCTCTCTCCCTTGACGCTGACAGCGTTTGTGACACCCTGTCACACCGGGAGACTACCGGAGCGCGGCAGCGGTGTCGAGGCGTCCCCACAGGTGCGATGATCCGGCGATGCGCGCCTGTCGCTTGCCCCTGCACCTCGTCGCCGCGGCGGCCCTGGCGCTGCCGCTCACCGCGTGCGGTGGTGGCCCAAGCGGCGGCGGACCCGGCGCCACGGCGCTCACCGCCGGCCCGTGGCAGGCGGCCAGCGTCCGGTGGGACGGGGCGGACCGCCCGGTCATCGAGGGCACGGTGCTCACGCTGCGCTTCGATGCGGGCGGGCAGGCGAGCGGCTCCGGCGGCTGCAACACCTTCGGCGGCCCGTACGCCCTCGACGGCGGGCAGTTGCGGATCGGTCCGCTCGCGGCGACCCTGCGTGCCTGCGCGGGCCCCGCAGGGGCGAACGAGCAGGAGGCGGGGTACTTCGCCGCGCTGGGCTCCGTGCGGGGGCTCCGGCTTGCCGGCGGGCTGCTCACCCTGCTCGACGCGCGGGGACGCACGGCCGTCACCCTGCGCCGCGGCCGCCTCGCTCCGATCGGATAGCGTCGCAACCGGAGGCGGCGTCCGGCCGCATCGAACCACTGGGAGGGAGACCCACCGATGAGCATCAGCATCACGACCGAGGAGGCCGCGGCCCGCCTCGCGCTCCGCGCCCTGGCCGACGAGTACGCCTGGCGCACCGACGAGTACGACTACGACGGGTATGCCGAGCTCTTCACCCCCGACGCCGAGCTGAGCTCGGTGAACCCCGGAGAGACGGAACCCTTCTTCCTCGCCAAGGGCACCGAGGAGCTGCGCGGCGTGGTCCACGGCAACGACCAGTTCGCGCGGACCTTCCACGCCGTCGAGAACCACCGCATCCACCACCTCGACCTCGAGGCGGGGACCGCCAGCGGCGTTATCTACTGCACCGCGCACCACCTCATCGAGCGCGAGGGCGAGGTGCCCCAGACGCTGATCATGCTGATCCGCTACCACGACGAGTACGCACTCACGAGCGACGGCTGGAAGTTCACGAACCGCTGCCTGCGCATGCAGTGGGTCGAGTACTTCGACGAGGCGGACGTCAGCCCGTACCCGTTCCGCCGCGGGTCCGCCGACTGGATGGACGCCTAGATAACGGCGAGGGGCCCCGCACCGGCGTGGTGCGAGGCCCCTCGGCCTGACCCCTCCTGCGGCGCGGTCAGCGCTGCGGGCGCAGGCGCTCCGGCCAGATGCCCTGCTTGCCGGGCATCAGGATCCCGTTGGGATCGACGGCGTCCTTGAGCTTCTCAACGAACCGCAGGTAGGCGTTGTCGTTCCAGCTGAACGTCGCCTGCGAGTGATCCATCGTGTCGATGTGCGTGCGGTACTCGCCGTAGCCGTTCTCGGCCAGACGGGTGATGAGGAGCTTCGCCGCCTCATAGGAGTCGCGCGACTGCTCCTCGTTTGTCGTGTCATACGTGATGCACGCGATCGGCAGCACGGTGCGGGCGTTGATGATCGGGATGCCGGCCATGTAGTCGACGCCAGCCTCCTTCTCGACGACCTCGCGCATGAGGAGGTGCGACTTGTAGAACTCCTCACCGGTCAGCGGGACGGCCGGCGCGGCACCGATGTGTCCGCCGTGCTCCTCGCTGTACCAGTACGTCTGGTTGAGGGCCGTCATCCCGGGGATGCCACCGGCGGTGCGCTCGCCCGGGTGCTCGAGGTTCGGGATGTCCTTGCCAGCGCACTTCGTGCTCCACACGTCCGCGCCGGGAACCGTCTCGAAGGCCTTGCGGCACTTCTCCCAGTTGTACTCGACGACCTGCTCGTCGCCGAAGAGGGCGAAGCGCAGCCCGAAGCGACCGACCTGGAGCTCCTTGGCGACGTGGTCAATGATGTCGTCCGGGATCGGATCGTCGCCCTCGTACCACTGCGTGCGCTTCGACATCGCCGACGCCGCGAGCAGCGTGTTGTACATCACCGGGACGCCCTCGATCGTGCGGTCGAGGCGCAGTTCGCGCAGGCGATCGACGAGCGGGATGACGTCCTTCTCGTCCCAGATGCGCACCCAACACGCGCGGAACGTCTCGGGCATCGGGGCGAGCCACACGCCCATGCGGGTCACGATGCCGAAGTTCGACTGCATGAACAGCTGGTCGAGCGTCGGGCCGAGGCCACGCTTGTAGAGATGCCAGGCGTTGTTGTTCGGCATCGCGCCCATGCCGGTGCGCAGCACGTCGCCGTCCGGCAGGACGACCTCCATGCCGCACGGCATCTGGAAGTCCTGGCCGTACGGGGTGTACGTGAGGCCGTGCTCGGTCGCGTTGGCAATGACACTGCCCCAACCGAGGTCGGTGCAGGAGAGCATGAGGTTGTGACCGCCGGCCTGGATGGCGTCGTAGAGCTCCTGCCAGGTGGTGCCCGGGGACACGACCGCGTAGCCGAGCTCCTCGTTGATCTCCAGGACCTCACGGAACTCGCGGAAGCTGATCGTCACCGCCCCGTTGACGCCCGGGGCGCCGCCGCCGTAGGCGTTGTTCTTCCCGGCCCCATGGACCCAGAGCGTGATCGTGTGCCGGTTGGCGATCCGGACGACCTCCTGGACCTCCTCCGTCGACTTCGGATGCACGACCGCGGAGGGCAGGAACAGCTCCCAGGACTCCGGCTCGTACGGGTCGCGGTACTCGGTCAGGTCGTCCTTGCCGTGCAGCAGGACACGCTCCTGGCCGAGCAGTGCGACGAACTCGTCATAGGCGGCGCGGAAAGACTCCTCCGAGACTCCGGGGGGAAGCAGCGTGGTCATCTCAGTTCTCTCCTCGTGAGATGTTGCGTTGGATGATCGGACGGTAACAAGTGCGACGTGGTGACGGTGTTGCCCAGTTCAAGCTGGCGCGTCGCGCGTCAGCTCGATGACGCCGTCCCCGCTCAGCGCCCCCAGAACGAACGAAGCGCCCTCGGCGAGAAGGACGCTCCGTATAGCGGGGGCAGGATTCGAACCTGCGACCTTCGGGTTATGAGCCCGACGAGCTACCAGACTGCTCCACCCCGCGACGCCCTTCAAGCGTAGCAATTCCGGGGTCCGGCCGAGAATTCACATCTTCGTGATGACCTCATCGGCGAAGCGCCCGACCCAGTCGATCTTCTCCTGGGTCGTGAGCTCCCCCTCGTGCGAGCGATAGTCCGCCGCCGGCGAGACGACGACGTCCGTGTAGCCCAGCTCCTCGAGGCGGTGGAACTCTTCAACGGTGGCGGCGCCCATGACACCGCCATGGATCTCGAATTCGTCGCGCGAGCGCCCACGCTCGTCGAGCAGCTCGTGGAGTCGCCGCGCGCAGCGCTCGGCCTCCTCCCACGTCGAGGGCACGCCGACCCAGCCGTCCGCGTGGTCGACGGCGTCGCGCAGGCTCGGCCCCTTGTGGCCGCCGATGTACACGGGCACCGGCTCGCTCACACCGGGCGACGACATGATCCGCGGGAAGTCGTAGTACTCGCCGTGGTACTCGAACCACTCGCCCGTGAGCGCCCCGCGGACGATCTCGATGCCCTCGATCATGCGCGGGCGGCGCGACTCGAAGTCCATCTGCACCGGTGCGAACTCCTCCGGCCAGACGGCCTGACCGACGCCGAGCCCGAACCGATTCCCCGAGATCAGGGCGAGGGTCGCCACCCGGCGCGCGACGAGCAGCGGCTGATGGAGCGAGAACTTCAGCACGTACGTGTAGGCCCGAAGGGTCGTCGTGCGCGCGAAGACGGCTGCGAGCAGCGTCATCGGCTCGAGAAACGGCGCGTCGGGCTCCCAGCCCCGGCTGCCGTCAGCGGTGTACGGGTACGGCCGCGAGACGACCTCGGGGTAGAAGAGTCCCTCGTGCATCGCGACGGAGGTGAAGCCGACCGCCTCGGCGGCGACAGCGGTCTCGATGTAGTCCCGGGGATCACCGGTTGAATGCCACAGGCTGAAGCGCATCTCGTCTCTCCTTGCGGGGTAGGGTTGCCAACCTAACGGCCCGGCGCCCGCCGGGGGAGGAGTTCGATGAGTCACGAGACGATCGCCATCAGCGGGGCCAGCGGCGCCCTCGGGAGCCTGCTCGCCGAACTCGCGGTGCGCGAGCAGCCTGCGGAGACCGTGATCCTCACGACGCGCACCCCGGATGCGCTGGCCGACCTCGCGGCGCTCGGCGCGCAGGTGCGGTTCGCGGACTTCGACGAGCCCGAGTCGCTGACCGCCGCATTCGCAGGAGCACAGCGGCTCGCGCTGATCAGCGCCTCAAACGTCGTCGGCGATCGCGTGACCCAGCACGGCGCGGCGATCGACGCCGCCGCCGCGGCCGGCGTCGGGCACATCCTCTTCACGTCGATGCCCAGGGTCGACGAGGACGACCATCCCGCCGGGCACGCCGCACGCGAGTACCGCGCCACCGAGCTCCTGCTCCCCCCCGCCGGCCCGGCCTGGACGGTGCTGCGCAACGGCCCGTACGCGGAGCTCAACCTCGTCGAGCGCATCGCCGACAGCCTCGTCGGCGGCGACCTCGTGACGAACACCGGCGACGGCGGCATGGCGTTCGTGTCGCGCATCGACTGCGCCGCCGCCGCGTACGCCGTGCTCACGCAGGACGGACACGCAGGCATGACCTACGACATCACCGGGCCGGCATCCGTGTCCTACGGCGACGTCGCCGCCCTCTTGACCGAGGTCCTCGGTCAGCCGGTCGGCTTCCGCGGCATCGACGATGACGAGATGGCGGCGCGCTTTCGCGCTGCCGCCGTGCCTGAGGAGATGGTCGAGCCTCGCGTGGCGCTCGGACGGGCGATCCGCGGCGGCTTCTTCTCCGCCGTCAGCCCGACCGTCGAGCAGCTCACGGGGCGCCCCGGCCTGCCGGTGCGCAGCGTGCTCGAGACGCACCGCGACACGCTCGCGGCGATCGTCGCGGCAGCGGCCTGAGGCGATCACAGATGGGCGAGATCAACCAGCTCCCCCGCGCGTACCGCCGTGTCCTCGGACTCATCTCGGACCACGCCCCGGTCACGCGCGCCTTCATGCGGGCCGCGGCGGCCGTCGACCCGGTCCTGCTGAAGGCGAGCGGCGGGCGCATCAGCCTCCCGCTCGGGCTCCCGACGCTGCTCCTGCGCACGACGGGCGCGCGGTCGGGCGAGCCGCGTGAGGCACCGCTCCTCTACGCCCCCGACGGCGAGCGCATCGTGCTGATCGCCTCGCAGGGCGGCGCCCCGCGCAACCCGGCCTGGTACCACAACCTCGTCGCCCACCCCGAGTGCGAGGTCCTCGCCGCGCACGAGCGCAGCGGCCGGTACGTCGCCCGGGAGGCTGAGGGCGAGGAGCGCGAGCGCCTGTGGCGGATCGCGACCGCCGTCTACTCCGGGTACGACACGTACGCAGCGCGCGCCGGGGGGCGGCGCATCCCCGTGATGATCCTCGAGCGCGCGCAGACCTGAGCACGGCGTGGCGCGGATCCTCGTCACCCGCGCGATCCCCGGCCCGGCGCTCGCCCAGCTGGCGCAGGCCGGGCATGCGGTGACGATCCTCCCCGGGGAGCTGCCGCCGGACCGCGACACGCTGCTCGCAGCCGTCGCAGAGGCGGACGGCCTGCTCTGCATGCTCACCGAGCGCGTCGACGCGGAACTGCTCGCGGCGGCGCCGAAGCTGCGCGCGGTCTCGAACTACGCGGTCGGCACGGACAACATCGACCTGGGCGCCGTGGCCGCGCGGGGCATCCCGGTGGGCAACACGCCCGACGTCCTGACCGATGCCACCGCCGACCTGGCGCTCGCGCTGCTGCTCGCCGTCGCGCGGCGGCTCCCGGAGGCCGAGCGCGCGGTGCGTGAGGGCACCTGGACCGCGTGGCGGGCCAGCGGCTGGCTCGGCCTCGAGCTGCGCGGCGCACGCCTTGCCATCGTCGGGGCTGGGCGGATCGGGCGGGCCACAGGCGAGCGCGCGGCCGCCTTCGGCATGGTCGTCGAGAACGTCGGACGCCGCGACAACCTCCACGCAGCGCTCGCCCGCGCCGACGCTGTGTCACTGCATGTGCCGCTCACGGACGCGACGCAGCACTTGATGGATGCGCGCGCCTTCGCCGCGATGAGGCCCGGCGCGATCCTCGTGAACACCGCGCGCGGGGGCATCGTCGACCAGGCGGCGCTCGCTGCGGCGCTGCACAGCGGGCAGCTCGGCGGCGCCGGCCTCGACGTCATGACGCCCGAGCCGTTGCCGACGGACGATCCGCTCCTCGCGGCGCCCAATCTCCTCGTCGTGCCGCACATCGGCTCAGCGACGCACCGCGCCCGCGAGGCCATGACGCGCCTCGCCGTCAAGAACCTGCTCGCGGCGCTCGCGGGCGAACAGATGCCGCACCAGGTCGGCGCATGAGAGTCGCCGTCCTCGACATCGGGACCAACTCGACGCGCCTGCTCGTCGCCGACGTCGATGCGCAGGCGGGCGCCGTCCACGAGCTCGAGCGCGAGAGCACCGTCACCCGTCTCGGCGAAGGCCTCGAGCGCACCGGCAACCTCTCCGAGGTGGCGATGGGCCGCGTCCTCGCCGCGCTCGAGACGTACCGGCCGGCGCTCGAAGCCCTCGCCCCCGAGCGCCGGATCGCGGTGCTCACCAGCGCAGCCCGCGACGCCGCCAACGGCCCGGACTTCACCGCGCGGGTCAGCGAGGCCTTCGGGGTCGACGCGCGCACGATTGGCGGCGACCTTGAGGCGCGGCTCTCGCATCTCGGCGCCACCGCGGTCCAGGAGGCCGGGAGCGCCGGGAGCGCCGGCGAGGTGGTGGTCCTCGACATCGGCGGCGGGTCGACGGAGTTCATCGTGGCGACCGACGGGGTCGTCGGGTTCCACGTCTCCACGCAGGCGGGGGTCGTGCGCATGACCGAGCGCCACATCCACCACGACCCGCCGCTCCCGGAGGAGCTCGAGCAGGTCGCACGGGACGCACAGGACGTCTTCGGCGCCGCCGTCCCGCCGCAGGTGCACCACCCCGGGGCGACGCTCATCGCCGTCGCGGGGACGGCGACGTCGATGGCGGCGATCGACCTGGCGCTCGAGCCGTACGACTCCGAGCGCGTCCATGGGCACCGCGTCACGCTCGCCACCTGCCGGGAGATCCTCGCGCGGCTCGCGGCGCTCCCGGAGGCGCGCCGTCGCGACGTCCCGGGGCTGCATCCGCAGCGGGCCGGGACGATCCTCGCGGGCGCCGTCTTTCTCATCGCGGCGATGGAGCTGCTCGGCGTGTCGGAGATGGAGGTCTCCGAGCACGACATCCTCCACGGCACGGCCATCGCGGCCGCGCGCGGGGAGCTCTAGGCCAGGTTGCTGCGCCGCGGGTAGGCGACCGCGGGGTCCTGGAGAACGTTGACGAGCGCCGGCGCGCCGCAGGTGAGCGCGCGCTCGAGCGCCGACCGCAGCTGCGCGGGCTCCCGCACGAGCTCGCCGTGGCCGCCGAGCGCCTCCACGACGGTGTCGTAGCGCAGCTCCGGCTGGAGCTCGGCGGCGACCGAGTAGCCGTAGAGGTACTCCATCGGGTGCTTCTCCAGGCCCCAGATCCCGTTGTTGCCCATGACGCCGACGACGTTCACCCCGTGGCGTGCGAGCGTGTCGAACTCCATCCCGCTGAAGCCGAATGCACCGTCCCCGAGCAGCAGGACGACCTGGCGGCCGGGATGCGCGAGCTTGGCGGCGAGCGCCTGGCCGGGCCCGGCGCCCAGGCAGCCGTACGGCCCGGGATCAAGCCAGCACCCGGGCTCGAACGACCGCATCACACGTCCGGCGTAGGAGACGAAGTCACCTCCGTCGCCGACGATGATCGCGTCGCGGTCGAGGACCCGATCGAGCTCGGCATAGATCCGCATCGGATGCAGCGGCGCGCGCTCGTCGGTGAGCTCCGGCTGTTCGGCCGCGAGCCGCTCGGTCTCCGCGGCGCGCAGCTGGGTGATCCACGCGCCCGTCTCGTCCTCGAGCCCGGCCGTCCCGCCCGTGAGCGCGTCGAGCGTGGCACCGATCCCGCCGTAGAGCTCCGCCGCCACGGCGCGCGGGTGGGCGCGCGCGGGCTCGCTGCGATCGACGACGATGATCTGCGTCTGCGCGCCGAACGCCTCGCCGAACCCGAGCCGGAAGTCCATCGGGACGCCGATGACGAGCGCGACATCGGCACCGGCGAGCGCCTCTCCGCGGGTGCGCGAGAAGAAGAGCTCGTGGTCGGCCGGCACGCAGCCGCGCGCGAGGCCGTTGAGGAAGACCGGGATGCGGCGCTCGGTGACGAGCCGCAGCAGCGCGTCCTCCCCATGCCCCCACCAGAGATTCGTGCCGGCCATGATCACCGGGCGCTCGGCATCGCGCAGCAGCGCGAGCGCCGCCTCGATGCCGTCGGCCACCGGCTCGGCGGCCGGGCTCGGGAGGTCCGGCCCCGGGACGCCCGGCTCACCCGGCGTGAAGACCACGTCGAGCGGGAAGTCGAGGAACGCCGGGCCGGAGGGGGCACGCAGGGATGCGGCGAGCGCCTCATCGACGAGCCCGGGGATCTCATCCGGGCTCTCGGCCGTCGCTGCGAACTTCGTCACCGGCCGCACGATCGGCACGTGGTCGAGCTCCTGGAGCGACCCCATGCCCCAGCGCCAGTTGGGCGCGCGGCCGCCGAGCACGAGCAGGGGGCTGGCATTCATCTGCGCCGACGCGAGTGCACTGACCCCGTTGGTGACGCCCGGCCCGGCGG
This sequence comes from Actinomycetota bacterium, assembly GCA_009699245.1. GTDB lineage: Bacteria > Actinomycetota > Thermoleophilia > Solirubrobacterales > Solirubrobacteraceae > F1-60-MAGs163. The sequence continues at coordinate 64,045 of WLOQ01000006.1, read as the reverse complement.
TCAGCGCCGCGACGCCCGGGGTGCGCGTGATCTTGGTCCAGCCCTCGGCTGCGAAGGCGGCCGTCTGCTCGTGGCGCGTGTCGACGATGTCCACACCCTCCGCCCGGCAGCCGTCGTAGATCGAGAACAGGTGGCCGCCTGAGAGCGTGAAGAGCTTCGTCACTCCATGGCGCCGCAGGCGTTGCGCGATCAGCCGCCCGCCGTGGACCGCGGTCTCGTCATCGCTGATCTCGCCCATGGCGCGCACACTAACCGCCGCGTCCGGCGGCGTTTGGCGCACCACTTGCCGGGGTAATGCATCGCACGACGTCCTTCTTTGCGGTCTCGACACCGCGGCGCCCTGATGCCCACGCCGCCCCCACCCAAACGCCACCCGTACGACCAGTGGTCCCCTGACGCACGGGCGCTCGACCTCGTCGGAGACAAGTGGACCCTCCTCATCGTCCGTGACCTCGCAGGCGGCCCCCGCCGCTTCGTCGACCTCCAGCGCACACTCCCGGGGATCTCGACCGAGCAGCTGCGCTCGCGCCTGAACCGGATGGTCGCGGACGACCTGCTCACGAGGAGCCGCTACCGCGAGGTGCCCCCGCGCGTCGACTACGAACTCACCGACCGCTCGCGCGCGCTCCTGCCCGTCGTGGCGGAGCTCGCGCGCTGGGGGCGGCGGTGGGCCTGGGGCCTGCCGCGGCCCGGTGAGCGGGTGGACATCGGCGCGATCCTGCGCGCCGATGTCGGCAGACCCGCACCGCGCAATCTCAACACGACCGTGGAGCTCCACGTCATCGAGGACGCCGGCCCGAGCATCCACACCATGACGGCGCGCGGCGGCCACCTCGGCTACAGCGAGCTGCCCGCGGCCCACCCGGATGCGCGAATCGCGGGCCCGGTGGCGGCGTACGTCGCCGCCTTCGGCCCCACGCCGAGCGCTGAGGGCCTGCGCGTCGAGGGCGACCGCCGCGCAGCCGGGGCGATGCTCCGGCTGCTCAGCGCCACGACGTGAGCGGCTCAGCCGGCTGCGAGCCGGTCCTCGGCCTCGCCTTGCGCGAGGCCTTCGACGCGCACGACCTTGTGCCGGGCGGACGCGCCGCGCACGACGGTCACGCGCGATGGGGGAACGTCGAGGCGCCGCGCGACCAGGCGCTCGAGCGCCGTGTTCGCACGTCCGTCGACCGGCGGCGCCGTCACACGAGCCGCGATCGCACCCGCGGCATCGACCGTGAGGTCCTCGCGGGCGGCGCGCGGGGTCAAGCGGACCCGCAACTCAGCGACCTCGGCCACGGGGGCGATGCTACGCCGCACGGGTCCAGGAGTGCCCGGGGAGGGGATCGAACCCCCACGTCCTTTCGGACAGCCGGGTTTAAGCCGGCCGCGTCTGCCAATTCCGCCACCCGGGCATGGGTGGGCGGATCTTCACATCCGCCACTGCTGGACGCTAGCCTCGTTGGAGGTCCTCAAAGGTCCTGCGCGGGGAGCAACTTCTCCTGCCGGACCGTGTTGTTGTCGATAGATCCACTGTGGAGAGCGCAACGATCAGCACTGTCGGCCTTGCCGGTATGGCCGGTGGCCCCAGCCCGTTCCTGCGCCTGCAGTCGGACGAGAAGCTCGTCGCGCTCACCCGTGAGGGGAATCAGTCCGCCTACGAAGTGCTGGTCTCTCGTTACGACGCGCGGCTGATCGCCTTCACGCGCCACATGCTCGGCTCCCGCGAGGACGCCGAGGACGTCGTCCAGGAGACCTTCGCCGCGGCGTACAGCGCGATGGTCGCCGACGAGCGCCCGATCAACGTCAAGCCGTGGCTGTACCGCATCGCCCGCAACCGCTCGCTGAACCACATGCGCCGCCAGAGCGCGATCGGCGTCGATGACTTCGACCTCCACATGGCGGATCACGGGCGCACCACCGCCGATGAGGCGAACCAGCGCGAGGAGTTCCGCGTCCTGATGGCGGACATCCGCGAGCTCCCGGAGACCCAGCGCACCGCGCTGCTCCTGCGCGAGATCGACGCGCTCTCCTATGACCAGATCGCCGAAGCGATGGATACGACCGTGCCGAGCGTCAAGTCGCTGCTCGTGCGCGCGCGCGTCTCGCTCGGTGAGGCAGCGGAGGCGCGCCGCCTGACCTGTGACGAAGTTCGCATCGAACTCGGTGAGGTCGCCGAGGGTCTGACGCGCCTCTCGCCCGCAGCACGTCGCCACATGCGCGACTGCGGGCGCTGCTCCGCCTTCCGCGCGACGCTCAAGGCGAATAACAAGGCGCTCGCGTTGATGCTGCCGATCGGCCCGCTCCTCCTGCTGAAGAAGCTCATCCTCGCCCACCTCGGAGCGACGGCGAGCGCCGGCGCCGGGACCGCGGCCACTGCGGGCACGGCCGCCGCGGGGAGCGCCGTGGCGGGCACGGCCGCCGGGTCCGCCGCCGGCGGCGCGATCTCCGCCGGCATCTCAGCGGTCGCATCGAAGGCGGTCGCCACCGTCGCGGCGGCGGCCATCGTCACGGCCGGGGCCGTCGAGGTCAACCACGCGACCACCACGACACTCGCGCGCACGCCCGCCGCAGCCGTCATCGCAGCGAGCAGCCCGCCCAACGTGGTGAAGCGGGCCGCGCCGCCCACATCGGTCGTCGTGGCGGCCGCCCCGGCGCCCACGGCCACAGCCCTCCAGGCGCCGCCCGCAGCCTCAGCCCCGGCGCCGGCGCCGGCTCCCACCGCTGACGTGACGCCGGCACCGGCACCGGCGCCGGTGGACACGCCCACGCAGGAGCAGGTCGATGACACGACGCTTCCCTCCGCCGGTTACGGCACCTCCGACGCCGTCACGCCGCCTACCGTGACGCCGACCGAGCCCGCACAACCGACCGACGGCACCGCGGCGCCCACTCCGGAGATCACGCCGCCCCCGGCCCCGGCCCCGGCACCAGCGCCCGATGCGCCGCCCGCGCCGCCAGTGACAACGCCCTAGGAGGGCAGGCTCAGGGTCCGTCGACGCCGAGGCGGAACGAGCGATACGGCAGCTTCGTCGGGCCGTTCGACCCGACGGCGTCGACGTTCGGCATCGCGAGGGAGCGCACGGCGAGGATCGTGATGTCCGCCCCGGGGTCGGTCGTCCGATCGTCCTTGAAGAGCAGCGTGCGGCGCCCGTAGGCCGTACGGTCGCCGGCCACAACGGTCTGGAAGAGGATCTGGTAGCCGGGCTGCCCGTTGATGCGGGCCCGCCCTTCCCCACGCAGGACGAACGCCGGGTCGGCACGGCGCATCTCATCGATCAGGCGGCTCGCGTAGAGCGGCAGGCCGGCGCCCGGCGTTCCGAAGTCCTGCGGCAAGGTCACCGGCCGCACCGAGAACCGCTCGGGGTCCCGGTCCGCAGCCGGTGTGCGCAGCAGCAGCGATGCGCCGGGCTCCGGCGTCGCGCGCACGAGCTTCGATGCGTCGTAGGACAGGGTGAACGCGACGGGGCGTGCGACGACGACGTCGGTGCGGTCGCTCCCCCCGCGCACTGCGAGCGCGACCAGCAGCGCGACGACGAGCCCACCCGCAGCCCAGGCCGCAATCCGGGCTGCGCGGGGCAGCGCGCGCCAGCGCGGGCCGACGAGGTCCGCGAGGGTCGGCCGGAACTGCGGCAGGACGGGTGCGGCCATCGGGCGGTCCTAGCGCTCGTCGGGGGCGGGATTGCCCACGTCGAACATCGCATCGAGGTCGTGCCGCGAGAATGCCTCGAAGGCGACCATCGTTTGGGTGCGAGACACACCGGTCAGCTTGGCGATAGTCCCGGAGATGACTTCAGCGAGCTGCTCGTGGCGCGGGACACGCACGATGCAGGCGAAGTCCCAGTCGCCGGTCACCGAGTAGGCCTCGGCGACGCCGGCGACGTCGGCCAGCGTGCCGCCGAGCTCGGGCAGCACATCGCGGTCCGCGCCGATGAGGACGATGGCGGTGATCATGCGAGCTCCAGGGTCTCGCCGGGCGCGAGGACCGCGACCCGGGCAGTGCCGTCGCGCTCGACGTCGCGGGCGAAGGCCTGCGCGTCGGTCGCGATGGGCGGGAAGGTCCCGTGATGGATCGGGACGACCAGCGGCGCCCCGACGAGCGCGGCGGCGGTCACGGCGTCGGTGCGATCCATCGTGTAGTGCCCACCGATCGGGATCAGCGCGAGGTCGAGCGGGTCACGGCGACCCGGGAGCGCCAGGTCGCTGAAGAGGCAGGTGTCGCCGAGGTGGTAGATCGTCCGGCCGCCGATGTGCACGACGATCCCCGCCGCGATGCTCACCGTGCCCTGCGGCGAGGTGGACGTGTGGAGCGCCGGGACCCAGCGCGCCCAACCCCAGTCGAAGGTGATCGTGCCGCCGAGATTCGGGTCGCGGAGGTCGTGGCCGTCCGGCAGGGCGCCGCGCAGCTCCCCGGCGAGCTCGACGATCGCCGCGACGGACGCTCCGGTGCGGGTCGCGATCGCCACGGTGTCCCCGAGGTGGTCGCCGTGCCCGTGGGTCACGAGGATCGCGTCAGCCGCGATGTCGTCGGCGCTCGCCGCCGCCTGCGGGTTGCCGGTGAGGAACGGGTCGATCAGGACGGTGACGCCATCACACTCAAGGGCGACGGCTGCGTGACCGAGAAATCTGACGGTGGTGGCGCTCATCCTGTTCCTTCTTCGGGTGCTGTGCCGGACGGCCGTGTGGATCGCCGATCGAGTTCGCGCGCGAGTTCGATGCCGACGGCCGCGCCGATGAGCATGCCCAGGCGGGACTCCTCCGCAAGCAGGACGCGGATGGCCGCCTGACGCTCCGCGGGATCCTCGACGGCGGCTGCTCGGGCCACCTCTGCCTCATGCGCGCCGTCAAAGAACCCCCCGGCGTGGAGCGCCTCCCCGAGGATGCGCTGGAGCCCCGGCGCGGCGTGCGTGACGATCTCCTGCGCGTGGGCGAACCGCTCAACGTCGTCCGTCAGGGCGGCGACGGCTGCATCGACGTCCTCGGCGCTGTGGCGCGGCGCGGGCATGCGCGGAGCCTACCGCCGCGCCGCCACGGCGCCGCAGGCGAGGCCCGCGAGCACACCGACCGCCCCAGCGGTCGGGCTCGCCTCCTCGACAGCGAGCGGCATGAGCAGGAGCACCAGCGCGAACACGCCGGCGCCGACGAGGTCGGCATCGGTGCCCCCGCGACGGCGCAGCTCGAGGACCGGCCGCACCGCCCACATCGCAAGCAGCCCGAGTGCCGCGCCGTTGGCACCGAGGGCGAAGGGGATCGTCTCCAGCGCAGCAGCGGCGGCGATGCCGCCCATCCCACAGAGGCAGAAGACGAGGAGGACGACGAGGTGCCCGTGGCGCTGCTCGATCAGCGCACCGAAGAGCGCGACGGCGAGCGCGCAGGCCGCCGCATACCAGAGGTCGATCGCGAAGAAGGGGGCACTCGCCACCCGCCACCACTCCCCGTGCACCGGCCCGACGACGCCCACGTCATCGGGTGAGAACGCGACGAGGACGATCGTGCCGACCGCGATCGCGATGACGAGCGCGATGGTGACCAGCGGCCGTCGCCCGAGGTCCGCGCCGACCCCGGCGACCTCCCGGAGCGGCCTGCGCGCCGCGGGTCGGCGCCTGCGCCGTGCGGGCGCAGGGCGCTCGCCGGTCCCCAGGGCGCCGCTCAGCCGCGGCGCGCGCTTGCGCAGCCGGGAGCCGCAGTACGGGCACTCGGTGACGTATCCCGAGACCTCGGACCCGCAGGTGGGGCAGACGACGAAGAGCTCGGGAGCGTCGGCCATGGACGTCGTCGATGCTACCCCCCGACCCGTCGGGGGGCGGCGGCGGGTACCGTTACAGGACCAGAGCATCTGCCATCCAGAACGGGAGCACGACACCGTGGCATCCGCCGATCTCACCACCGCACGCCTCGAGGAGCTTCTCGGGGACAACGCCGACTCGCTGCTGCACCACCGCTGCGAGACGATCTCCGCCGACCGCCTGCATCTGCCCGGCCCGGACTTCGTCGACCGCATCCACCTCGGCAGCGATCGCAGCCCGCAGGTCATGCGCAACCTGCAGACACTCTTCAGCAGCGGCCGTCTCGGCGGGACGGGCTACGTCTCGATCCTCCCGGTCGACCAGGGCATCGAGCACTCGGCCGGTGCGAGCTTCGCGCCCAACCCGATGTACTTCGACCCGGAGAACATCGTGCGGCTGGCGATCGAGGGCGGCTGCAACGCCGTCGCATCGACCTTCGGCGTGCTCGGATCGGTCGGGCGCAAGTACGCGCACAAGATCCCCTTCATCGTGAAGCTCAACCACAACGAGTTCCTCTCGTACCCCAACGCGTACGACCAGATCGAGTTCGGCTCGGTCGACCGCGCATGGGATCTCGGTGCGGCGGGCGTCGGCGCCACGATCTATTTCGGCTCCGAGGAGTCCCGTCGCCAGATCGTCGAGGTCGCGCAGGCCTTCGAGCGCGCCCACGAGCTCGGGATGTTCACCGTCCTCTGGTGCTACCTGCGCAACAGCGGATTCAAGGTCGACGGCGTCGATTACCACACGGCGGCCGACCTCACCGGCCAGGCGAACCACCTCGGCGTGACGATCGAGGCGGACATCATCAAGCAGAAGCTCCCCGAGAACAACGGCGGCTACACGGCCCTCAACCAGGGTGGCGCGTCGTTCGGCAAGACCCACAAGCTCGTCTACGACGAGCTGACGACCGATCACCCGATCGACCTCTGCCGCTACCAGGTCGTCAACTGTTACATGGGCCGCTCCGGCCTCATCAACTCCGGCGGCGCCTCGTCCGGGGCGACGGACCTCGCCGAGGCCGTGACGACCGCGGTGATCAACAAGCGTGCGGGTGGCACGGGCCTCATCTCCGGGCGCAAGGCGTTCCAGCGTCCGCTCGAGGAGGGTGCAGCGCTCCTCCACGCCATCCAGGACGTCTACCTCTCGCCCGACGTCACCATCGCCTGAGTCCAGCGCTGTGGCGGCCCGACTCCAGAGCGTCGCGCTGAGCGGCGCGCTGCTGCTGACCTGCACGGCGCTGGCCGCCTGCGGGGATTCCGGCGGGACCGCGGCCACCACGTCGACTGCGACGACTGCGACGACCGCTGCGAATGTCGCGGCGGTCGAGCGGGTCGTGGACGGCGACACGTTCGTGGTGCGCACGAACCACGGCCTCGAGCGTGTGCGCCTGATCGGCGTGGACACCCCCGAGACGGTCAAGCCCAAGGCACCCGTCGAGTGTTTCGGGCCCGAGGCGAGCGCCGAGGCCGGGCGGCTGCTCGCGGGCCGCACCGTGCGCCTCGAGTTCGACGTCGAGCGGCGCGATGCCTACGGGCGCCTCCTCGCCTGGGTGTTCCGCCGCCCCGACGGCCTGCTGATCAACGAGGCGCTCCTGCGTGGTGGCTGGGGCGAGCGCTTCCGCAACACGCCGAACACCCGCTACCGCGATCGTCTCGTGAAGGCCGAGCGGACCGCACGCCGCGAGGGCGCAGGCCTCTGGGGAGCCTGCCCCGCTCGCTAGCATCAGGATGCCATGGCGACGCGACTGCGTCAGAGCATGCGCGAATTCGAGGAAGCCTTCCATGAGCAGACGGAGGCCGATCGGATTCGCCGCGACGCGCTCCACCGGCAGGCGACTGCCCGCACGCACAGCCGGCGCCTCGAGCGCCAGCACAAGCACGGCACGCTGCGGTTCTTCATGCTCATGCTGCTGCTCGTCGCGACAGCGGTGATCGTCACCGTGGTCATGTTCGAGACGCTCTATTACGTGATGGGCTAGCTGCCCGAGCGGCGGCCGACCACGTCGACTGCAGCGCGCTCGGCCTGGATGTTGAGCCACACCTCGTGGCGGTAGACGGGCACGTCGCGCGGGGCCTGGATCCCGATCCGGACCTTGTCACCGGAGACCGCGAGCATCGAGATCTCGATGTCGTCCCCGATCATGATCCGCTCATTGATCTTGCGCGTGAGTACCAGCACCACTCCTTCCATTCCCCATCCGAGGGCCTGGCGAACATGACCCGCAGTGTCATCCCCGGGCGGCCTCCCGGCTGCCGCCTCCGCTAGTGTCAGGCGACCGATGACACGACGTTCGCTCAAGCCCCAGCTCAACCAGATCCGCACGTGGGTGCGGCAGGGTCGCACGGACGCCTGGATCGCCCACCAGCTCGAGACCACGGTCCAGCAGGTCGAGGCCTTCAAGCGCGAGCACGACCTGACCGTGGACGGCGCCCCCGAGGCCGCCGCAGACTTCCAGGCCGAGGTCGACCTCCGCGCCGAGGACGACGCCCTGATCGCCGCCGAGCTCGACGCCGAGGAGGCCCGCCGCGCAGAGGAGGAGGCCGCTCGCGCCGAGGAGGAGGACCTCGCAGCAGCCGAGCGCGCCGCTCGCGGTGAGGCGGAGCCCGACGCCGACGACGACGCAGCCGGTGAGCGCCCCGCGCGTCGCCGCGGACGCCGCGGAGGCCGCGGTCGCGGCCGTGCCGGCGCTGCCCTCGAGGGCAGCTTCGATCACGGCGAGGAGGGCTACGGCCTGTGGCTCGACCCGGCGATCGCCGACAACCCGGTATACGCCGAGCACTGGGCGGGACACCGCCCCGTCGTCGTGACGGTCCAGGAGGACCAGATCATCATCCGGCGCGCGGGCGAGGCTGAGGCCGACGCCGACGCCGAGCCCCAGGACTGACGCTGGGTCAGGTGGGCCCGGCCTCCAGCCGGCGCCCACCCGCAAGGTCGACGGCTGACCGCGCATAGCGCGCAAAGGCCGCGTCGGCCACGCGCGCGTCCCAGCTCCACGGCGCCCCGGGTGCCAGACGCGCAGCGAGGTCCAGGCACCAGCCCGTGCCGGACTCGTAGAGCGCCGTCAGCTCGTCGAGCGTGAACATCCCGCCGAGGCGCCGCCGCAGCTCGGCCACGATCGCATCCTCGACGCGCACGAGGGCGGGCTGCTCCTGCGGGGCAGCGTCCGCGACGTGGCGCTCACCGACGCGCCACTGCTGCATCGCCGTCTCAACACTCACGTCCTCCAGGCTACCCCGGCGCACTGCACGCCGGCCCCGCGGGTCACTTCTGCGTGTCGCGCAGCCCGTTGATCACGTAGGCGCGCTCACCGGGGCGCACCATGCCGAGGCTTCGCGCCTCGCTCTCGAGGGCGCTCGGGTCGCGCAGCGCCTTGATGCGCGCGTCCAGCGCCCGCTGCTCGCCGGCCAGCCGCGAGACCTCGGCGCTGCGCTTGGCAGCCTCGCCGCGGGTCGAGAAGACCGACCAGAGCGGGCGGATGTAGAGCGCGAAGACCGCGATGAAGATGCAGCCGATCACGAACCGCCCGACGCGGTCCCAGCGGATGACCGTGCCGCCGACGGGCCCGCGGACCGCCTGCGGGCGGGGGCGCGGGCGCTCGTGGCGAGCGGGAGCGGGAGCCTGACGAGCGGTGCGGGCAGAGGCCATCCTGGCCTCTTTCGCCGCGCTCCCCGTCCTTCCTTCATCGGACGGGGAGCTGCAATGACGCGCCCGCAGCGACTAGCTGCGGAAGACCGAGCGTCCCGGATAGACCGCGGCGGCGCCGAGGGCCTCCTCGATCCGCAGGAGCTGGTTGTACTTCGCGACGCGATCGGAGCGCGACGGCGCCCCGGTCTTGATCTGGCCGCAGCCGGTCGCGACGGCGAGGTCAGCGATCGTCGTGTCCTCGGTCTCGCCGGAGCGGTGCGACATCACGGCCGTGTACCCGGCGGCGCGGGCCATCGCGATCGCGTCGAGGGTCTCGGTGAGCGTGCCGATCTGGTTGACCTTGATCAGGATCGAGTTTCCGACGCCGAGGTCGATCCCGCGCTGGAGACGTTCGGTGTTCGTGACGAAGAGGTCATCGCCGACGAGCTGCACCGTGTCGCCGAGCTTCTCGGTCAGGGCCTTCCACCCGTCCCAATCCTCTTCCGCCATGCCGTCCTCGATCGACAGGATCGGATAGCGCGCCGCCATCTCCGCCCAGTACCCGGCGAGGTCGGCCCCGGAGAGCGTGCGACCCTCGTGCTCGAGCACATAGGCCCCGTCCTTGAAGATCTCGCTCGTGGCGGGGTCGAGGGCAATCGCGACGTCCTCGCCCGGCGTGTAGCCCGCGGCCTCGATGCCGGCGATCAACACCTGGAGCGCCTCCTCGTTGGACCCGAGGTCGGGAGCGAAGCCGCCCTCGTCACCCCCGGCGGTGCCGAGACCGCGGTCGTGCAGCGTGCGCTTCAGCGCATGGAAGACCTCGGCGCCGATGCGCAGCGCCTGGGAGAACGACGAGGCGCCGCACGGGACGACCATGAACTCCTGGAAATCGACCTTGTTGTCGGCGTGCGCGCCGCCGTTGAGGACGTTCATCATCGGGACCGGCAGCACGTGGGCGTCGCCCCCGCCGAGATGGCGCCACAGCGGCAGGCCGGCCTCGGCTGCGGACGCGTGCGCGGCGGCGAGCGAGACGCCGAGGATCGCGTTGGCCCCCAACCGGCTCTTGTTCGGGGTTCCGTCGAGGTCGCAGAGGAGGCCGTCGAGCCCGCGCTGGTCGGCGGCGTCGGTGCCGGCGATCGCCGCGGCGATCTCCCCGTTGACGTGGCCGACCGCCTTGGTGACGCCCTTCCCGCCGTAGGCGTCCCCCCCGTCGCGCAGCTCGGTCGCCTCGAACTCACCGGTGGAGGCACCGGATGGCACCGCCGCGCGGCCGGTCGCGCCGGAGCGCAGGACGAGCTCGACCTCGACTGTGGGGTTGCCGCGGCTGTCGAGGATCTGTCGTGCGTGGACGCGATCGATCTGGCTCACTGGGGCTCCTGGAGTCGTGCTCGGAGATAGAGACCGAGCTGGTCGTCGAAGGACAGATCCTCCCAGCGCAGCCCGGATGCTGCGGCGAGGCCCTCAGCGGCCTCCACCGTCCCCCGGAACCGGCCGCTGGCCGAGCGCAACGCGAGCTCGGGATCCACCTTCAGTTTGCGTGCCGCGTTGACCGCGGCGAAGAGGACGTCGCCGACCCCGATGAACAGCGCATCGCGGACGGCCTCCGGCGCCGTGGCGCCGTGTTCCGACGTGCGGCCCGCGACCTCGTCCAAGGCGTGGACGGCGCCCGTGAGCGCGTCGAGCGCCGGCTGCGGGCCGTCGGTGTCGAATCCGGAGGTCGCGGCCCTGCGCTGGACCTTGCGCGCGAGCAGCGGCCCCGGGAGGTTCTCGGGGACCTCGCCGAAGATGCCGCCCTCGCGGCCCGGCTCGGTGGCCTTGATGGCCTCCCAGTTGCGCAGGACGTCGCCGGCACCCGCCACCTCGTCGAGGCCCGCCTGCGCGATCTCCTCCGGCGAGAAGACGTGCGGATGACGGCGGACGAGCTTGTCGTGGCAGTGGTCGGCGACCCGGCCGAGGTCGCCCGCGCCGCGCTCCTCGAGCAGCAGCGAGAGGAAATGCACCTGGAAGAGGACGTCACCGAGCTCGTCGAGGAGCTTGTCGTCATCGCGTGCGTTGGCCGCGTCGGCGAGCTCATATGCCTCCTCGACCGTGTGGGGCACGATCGAGCGCTCGTCCTGCTCGCGATCCCACGGGCATTCTCGGCGCAGCCGCCGGGTCAGCTCGTCGAGCCGACCGAGCGCCTGCTCGATCTCGGGCCGGGCCACCGTGCGGCCCTTCGGATCAGCCGCCGGACGAGGGGGTCGTCGGCGCCGTGGTCGTCGTCGACTTCGGCTTCTTGTAGTTGTGGCAGTCCGACACGATGTAGCCGGTCGCGCACTCGGTGAGCTTCTTCCAGCGCGTCTGGTACTCCTTGCCGAACTTCTGCAGTGCACTCTGCTGCTGCTGCTGTGCGACCACAGAGCGCAGCGACTGCTTGAGCGCGGCGTCGAGCTGCGTCACCTTGCCGGGCGTCTCCTTCTGCACCCGCACGATGTACCAGCCGTCCGTCGTCTTGACCGGACCGACGATCGCCTTGCCGACGGGACCGCCGAAGACGGCCTCCTCGAGCGCCTGCTCGCCCTGGCCCTGAGCGACCGGAAGCTTGCCGCCGCTGTCCTTCGACGCGGGATCGATCGAGTACTTCTTCGCGACGGAGGCCCAGCTGGCCCCGGCCTCGATCTCGGCCTTCGCCTTGGCGGCCGTCGCCTTGTCCTTCGTCAGCACGACGAGGGTGTCGCGGACGGCGGGCTGGCTGAACTGCTGCGCCTTGTTCTTCTCGTAGTAGGCCTTGATCTGCGCGTCAGTGACCTTGCCGGTCTCCGCATTGACCTTCTTGGTGATCTCCTGCTCGAGCATCTGCGTGCGCTGGCGCAGGAGCAGGTCGGCCTCGGTGATCCCGGCGTCCTTGAGGTACTTCTCGTACTCGGCGGCCTTGGGGAACTGCTGGCGGCGGACCTTGTTGAACGCGGCGAGCACCTCGGCATCGGTGATCTTGATGTCCTTCTTCGCGGCCTCCTGCTCGAGCCACTCGGAGCGGATCAGGAAGGTCATGACCTGGCTCTTGACACCGTCGTACTGCTGCTTGCACTGCGCGAGGTACTGGGCGTCGGTGGGAGCGACCTGCCCCTTGACCGGCTTGGGCGCCGTGGCCTTGGAGGCGGCGACGCACTTCTTGAAGGTCGGCGGATCGAGGGTCGGAGCTGCGCCGCCTTGGCCGGCGGACTTGAGCGCGATCGTGAACCAGTGATCGAAGGTCTCCTTCGATGTGGTCGTCCCGTCGACGTTCATGACGTCGCCCTTCGGGACCGAGTCGCTGCTGCCGCAGCCGGCGACGATGAACACGAGCAGGATGGCGCAGAGCGCCGGGAAAATGCGGGAGATCCTCGACATCGATCGGTGAGTGTACGAAGTGGCGCGCGCGGTGGCGCCGCTCGCCGACACGATCAGGCTGCGCGCACGACCGACAGCAGCGCGTCAGCGGCCCGTAGGACCACCGGGAAGCGCTCCGCGGGCGTCTCAGGCACCGCGAGCGAGATCTGCGCTCGCGCGGGCTCGTAGCGCGCCTCAGGGAGCTCCTGGGCGAGTCGCGCACGAGCATCGTCGTCGAGGTCCATGCCGATCACCGTCATGCGCCCCTGGCGGATGCTCACGGCGTTCGCCCCGGCCTCACCGAGGCGGATGCGCGCCTGCTGGAGCGAGAGGAGCGCCTCGAGCGGCTCGGGAATCGGCCCGAAGCGGTCGTCGAGCTCCTCGCGCAGCGTGCCGAGGTCGGCGACGTCGCGCGCTGCGGCGATCCGCCGGTGGACGTCGATCTTCGCTGCCTCATACGGGATGTAGTCGGCGGGGACGTACGCGTCGACGCTGACATCGAGGCGCACCGGCTCGCGCTCGTCGTCGTCGTCGCCCTCCTGGGGCCCGGCCGCGCGCACCGCGTCATCGAGCATGGCAAGGTAGAGCTCGAAGCCGAGTGCGGCGACGTGGCCGGACTGCTCGTCGCCGAGGAGGTTGCCGGCGCCGCGGATCTCAAGGTCGCGCATCGCGATCTTGAAGCCGGCGCCGAGCTCGGTGTAGTCGGAGAGCGCGGTGAGGCGCTTCATCGCCTCCTCCGTGAGCGCTGCGGCGCTCGGGTAGAGGAGATAGGCGTAGGCGCGCTCGGTGCTGCGGCCGACGCGTCCGCGGATCTGGTAGAGCTGGGCGAGTCCGAAGAGGTCGGCGCGCTCGACGATCAGCGTGTTCGCCTGCGGGATGTCGAGGCCCGATTCGATGATGCTCGTGGCGACGAGCACATCGGCTTCGCCGCGCAGGAAGCGCATCATCCGGTCCTCGAGGTCGTGCTCGGAGAGCTGACCGTGAGCGACCTCGAAGGACATGTCGGGGCACAGTGCGCGCAGGCGCTCAGCCGTCTCGTCGATCGTCTCGACGCGGTTGTGCAGGAAGAAGGCCTGGCCGCCGCGGGCATGCTCGCGCTCGAGCGCCTGGCGGACGAGCTGCTCGTCGTAGTCGCCGACGTACGTCTTGACCGGCCGCCGCCCTTCAGGCGGGGTCTCGATGACGCTGATGTCGCGCATCCCGGCGAGCGACATCTGCAGCGTGCGCGGAATCGGCGTGGCGCTCATCGCGATGACGTCGACGCGGAGCTTGATCTGGCGCAGCAGCTCCTTCTGGCGCACGCCGAAGCGCTGCTCTTCGTCGACGATGATGAGGCCGAGATTCTTCGGCTGCAGGTCGCGTCCGAGCAGACGGTGCGTCCCGACGAGGATGTCGATCTTCCCCTCGTTGAAGGCGGCGACCGCCTCGCGTTGATCTTTCGCCGAGCGCAGGCGCGAGACGACGTCGATCGTGAACGGGAAGTCCTTGAGGCGCTCGCTGAAGCTTCCGTGATGCTGCTGGGCGAGCAGCGTCGTGGGTGCGAGCAGCAGGACCTGGCGGCCGTCGGCGGCGGCCTTGAAGGCGGCGCGCAGCGCGACCTCCGTCTTGCCGTAGCCCACGTCGCCGCAGATCAGGCGGTCCATCGGCTGGGGGCGCTCCATGTCGGCCTTGACGGCCTCGATCGCCTCCGCCTGGTCGGCGGTCTCGCGGTAGGGGAACTTCGCCTCGAACTCGATCTGCCAGTTCGAGTCCTCGGCGAAGGCGTAGCCGGTGCGCCGGCGCCGCTCGGCGTAGAGGTTGAGGAGCTCGCCGGCGAGCTCCTGCGCCGCCTTGCGCGCGCGGCTCTTCAGCGTCTCCCAGGACTTGCCGCCGAGCTTGGAGAGTTTGATCGTGCCGTCCGCGGCCGCGGCGGCGCCGACGTACCGCGTGATCTTCGCGAGCTGGTCGACGGGCAGGAAGACCTTGTCCGAGCCGGCGTACTCGAGCTCGAGGTAGTCGCGTGTGACGCCCGCCACCGTCTTGGTCTCAAACCCCGCGAAGCGCGCGAGCCCGTGGTCCTCGTGGACGACGATGTCACCGCCGCGCAGGTCGGTGAACGAGCCCAGGCGCCCGCGCCGGCGCTGGGCGGCGCTCTGCCCGCCCGTGCGCTCCGCGCGCCGACGGCGGAAGAGGCGGTGCTCCGGTACGACGGCAAGCTGGAACCCCGGCGCGATGAACCCCTCGCGCAGCGTCGCCTCCGCGAAGCGCAGCGACCCTGCGCCCTCGGCGCCGGCGGCGGGCGCAGAGCCCGCGTCCTCGTCGAGCCAGGGGGCGCGCAGGCGAGCGAGGTTGTAGGCGGCGCGCTCGCCCTCGCCGCGGCGCGCGAACGTGACCACGGTGCGGTAGCCCGAGCGCACCTGCTGCTCGAGCGCGGGCTCGGCCTGTGCCATCGACCGCGCACCGACGTCGGCGGCCTGGGCGCGGAACTCGAGCGGCTGATCGGACGCCAGCGAGCTGAGCCTGATGCGGCAGCGCCGGTCGAGGGCCGCAGCGATCTCCTGCGGCGGGACGTAGAGCTGGTGGGCGTCGTCGTCGTGGAAGGCCGCACAGACGTCGTGCCAATGGTCGGTGAGTGCCGGCGCGATCTCCTCATCGGAGGCGATCAGCACCTGTGCGTCCTCGGGGATGAGGTCGAGCAGTGCGTGGAAGCGATCGGTCGGGAGCAGCTCAGCGATATCCGGCCGCTCGTCGGCGGCGCTCAGTGCAGCGATGCCCGCGAGCTCGCGGTGTTCGGCCGAGAGCTCGGCGGCCGGTGCGACCTCGACCCGCTCGACGTCACCGAGCGAGCGCTGGGTGAAGGTCGAGAAGCGCCGGATCGACTCGATCTCGATGTCGAAGAGATCGACCCGGACCGGGTGGTCCTCGGTCGCCGGGAAGAGGTCGAGGATCCCGCCGCGGATCGCGAACTGCCCACGGTCTTGCACCTGATCGACGCGCTCGTACCCCGCGACGACGAGGTCGGCGGCGACCTCCTCGAGATCGACGAGATCGCCGCGACTGAGCGTGAACCCGTGGGGCCGCAGCTCGGGGTCGGGGACCTTTTCGCTGAGCGCGACTGCGGACACGACGACGACCGGCGGCTCGTCACGGCTCGGCCCCGAGGCGGCGATCAGCGCGTCGAGCGCCGCCACGCGCAGGCCGACGAGGTGCGGCGGTGGTGCCAGATGTGACTCGTAGGCCACCCCGCGGCTCGGCGAGAGCCGCACCGGTCGCGGTGCGAGCCACGCACGCAGGTCGGCCGTCAGCTCCTGGGCCTGGCGATCGTCACCAGCGACGACCACCGCGGGACGGCCCGCGGCGAGCGCGTCGTCGACCCCGTCGAGCAGCGCGGCGATGAGAAACGGCCGCAGCGACCGTGAGACGAAGGCCTCGCCTCCCTCCCGTGCGAGCCGGAGGGCATCGGGGTCGCGAGAGATCTGGGCGAGGAGTGGTCTGAGCGACATACGGCGGGCGGCCGGACGATAGCGCGGCCCGCTGGGCGCTCAGCGCGCGGGGAGGTCGCGCTCGCCGCGAATGAGCTGCTCGGTCATGTCCGCAGCGTCGCGCACGAGCGCCGCGACCTCGGCCTGACTCTGGCGCCAACGACCGAGCACGAATGCGGCCACGATCTCGGGATCGGTCGAGTCCGGACGACCGACGCCGATCCGCACACGGCCGAAGTCCGGCGACCCGAATCCGCGTTTGAGCGACTTGAGGCCGTTATGGCCTGCGAGCCCGCCACCGAGCCGTGGCCGGATCTCGCCGAACGGCAGGTCGATCTCGTCGTGGAGGACGAGCACGCGGTCGAGGTCGGTGCGCAGCGCGCCGCGAGCGGGCCCGGCGGCGTTGCCGGACTCGTTCATGTAGGTCAGCGGCTGGAAGAGCGCCACACGGGGGCCGCCGATGCCGGCGCGGCCCTCGGCGAGGAGCCCGTTGAAGCGCTTCTTGGGCGCCGTCAGGTCCCAGCGATGCGCGAGCTCCGTGAGGACCTCGAACCCGACGTTGTGTGGGGTGCGCTCGTACTCAGCCCCGGGATTCCCGAGGCCCACGAGCAGCCAGTCGACCGGCCCCGCTCCACTGAACGGGTTGCGCACAGCGCGGCGGTCTTACTCGTCGTCGCCGGCGGCCTCGCCGGAGGCGTCGCTCTCGTCGCTCTCCTCGGCAGCGGCGTCCTCGCCGGCCTCGGACTCACCGACGACCGCGACCTCAGCCTCGATCTCGTTGCCCTCCGCATCGAGCTCGGCGCGCAGGCGCGGAGCGAGGATGGTGGCGGCGACGGTGTCGAGCGGCGTGAGGATCGTCACATCGCCGACGCCGATGGCGTCCGCGAGCGTGACGCTCTCGCCGATCTTGAGCTCTGCGACGTTGAGCTGGATCGACTCGGGGATCGAGTTCGGGAGCGCTTCGACGGTGACCTCGCGCAGCTGCAGGTCGAGGATGCCGCCCTCGCGGACACCGGGAGCCTCGTCGCCGCCGAGGACCTCGACGGGCACGGTGGCCTCGATCGGCTTCGAGAGGTCGACGCGAATGAAGTCGACGTGGGTCGTCTCGCCGCGCAGCGGATGACGCTGCGCCTGCTTGAGGACCGCGGGGGTGCTCTTCCCATCGAGCGCCAGCTCGATCACGGCGCCGGCGGCGTGCAGCGCCACGCGCAGCTCACGCTCGTCGACGGAGAACGGCACGGGATCGGCGCCGCCGCCGTAGAGAATGCCGGGCACGAGGCCGCTGCGACGCAGGCGGCGCGTGGAGCGCGAGCCCTCGGGCTCGCGGGCGGTGATGGTGAGCGTGGTGGTGTCGTTGGCCATGAGCGGCTGTCGAAGGTAGCACGGGCGGGCCATTCGGCGGCCGACGGCCGGGCCCGCTGCGGCCCGCGCGGGCCGTCAGCGAGCGTCGAACTGGCGGGTCGCCCGGAAGAGCCGCTGGAGTGTCGCGAAGGCCGGCTTCGGCGCCCCGTCGAAGGTCACGACGCCCTTCTGATGGAGCGGCGGCGACGGCCAGGGGTTGCCGCCGTCCCACGCGGGCCTGACGCGAAACTCCTGCAGCGCCCACCAGATCGCGCCGGAGAGCCAGCCCTTGGTCGCGTAGACATCAAGGTGATACGCCGCGAAGTCGCTCTGGAAGGCGTAGGTGCCGCGCTCCTCGACCGGCCCGTCGCGGTTGGCCTCCGCTCCGAACTCGCTGATCATCAGCGCCTGCTTCGGATAACACGCCCGCATCTCATCGAGGTACCCCGAGAGCAGGTCGCGGTCCGCGCTCGCCCCCGCGGGGCCCGGGTACCAGCCGAAATAGTCGTTGAGACCGATGACATCGAGCGGCGCGTAGTCGCTCTGGCACCCGACGCCGGGGATCGCACCGACGGCGATGCCGACCGGGCGGCCGGGGTCGAGTTGCCGCGCGACCGCCACGGCGGCGCTGATGTAGGCGGCCTGCGCGGGCCCCGGACGCGAGCTGAGCTCATTACCGATCGCCCAGAGGAGGACCGACGGGTGGTCGCGGTTCGTGAGGATGCTCGTGCGCAGCACCTCGACCGCGGCATCGCGGACCGCCGACTTGGCGAGTTCCTCGGTCTCGACCTGGTAGACGGGGACCTCCGACCATACGAGCACGCCCTCGCGGTCCGCCAGCTCGAGCGTGTGCGGATGGAGCGGGTAGTGCGCGCGGATGATGCTCGAGCCGAGCTCGCGCGCCCACCCGAGCTGCCGGTCTCGCACCGCGTTGTCGATCGCGAAGCCGTGCGCGCGCGAGTCCTCCTGGAGGCCGACGCCGCGCAGGTTCAGCGGCTGCCCGTTGAGCAGCAGTCGCCCGCCGGTGACCTTCACGGACCGCACACCAACCTTGCGGGTGAAGCGCTGAAGCGTGCGCGACCCTGCCGCGACGCGCACGGAGGCGTCGTACAGGTGTGGATCCGACGGCGACCAGAGGTGCGGGTTCGCGACCCGCAGCGCGCGCCCGACGTGCGCGGTGACGCCCGGCCCGAGCGTCGCCCGGCCGAGCGTGAGCCGGCGTGCTCCCCAGCGGGCGCTCACCGTGACCGTGCGCGGGCGCGCACCGAGGTTGCGCAGCTCCGCGTCCCAGCGCACCGTGGCGCTGCAGCGCGCGCACGGCAGCTCGGTGCTGACGCTCAGCGCCGCGATGTCGACGTCGTCGATGGCCCGCAGATAGACCTCGCGCAGGATGCCGCCGTAGTTCCACCAGCCACCGAGCGGGCGCCCCCGCGCGTCGGTCTTCGCGGGCGGGAAGTCGCTCGACGTCCGGCGGCTGTCGACGCGCAGGACGATGCGGTTGACCCCGGTGCGGCGCAGGATCCGTCGCGGCAGGCGCAGCTCGAACGGCAGGTAGGCGCCGGCGTGCGTTGCGAGGCGGCGACCGTTGAGCCAGATCGTCGCCCGGTAGTTCACCGACTCAAAGCGCAGCACCCACGAACGTCGGGCGGACCCGGCCGGGAGTCGCAGATCGCGGCGGTACCAGGCGACCGAGCCGAGGTACGAGGCGACGCTCTCATCGCGGGCGTTCCACGCGTCAGGGACGGACACCTCGTCCCAGCCCACGGCCGCCGCCTGTCGCTGCCAGCCGGCGCGCTGACCCACATCCGACGGGTCGAGGCGGCGAAGCCACGTGCCGTCGACGAGGAAGCGCCCGGACGGCCCGTCCGCGTAGAGCGTGCGCGCGGCCGGGCGACCGCCGTCAGGTGCTGTGGGCGCCGCGCTCGCTCCCGCGGTGAGCTGCGCGCCCAGCACGAGGACGGCGAGGCCGCAGGCGAAAGCGATGCGGCGACAGGACCTCACCGGGCTGAGGGTAGATGGCGGGCGGCCTGACCCGCGCCGCCTCCCCTGCCCGCGCTGCCGATGATCTAGGCTGGTCGATGTGCTTGCGAAGGTCCTCTTCAAGCCCATCGGCATGGTCGTCGGCGGGATCGTCGCCAAACGCGTCGGCGATCGCCTCTTCAACACCGTCTATGGGCGGCGTTACGGGACGCAGGCGCCCACCGCATTCACGGAAGAGGCCACATACCCCCAGGTCGCCGTCGCAGCTGTGACGCGCGCGACGATCCTCGCCGTGACCGCTGTGACGTTCGATCGCGCTGGGGCGAGCGGCTTCCGCTACCTCACCGGATTCTGGCCCGGCGAGACACGCCCGAAGCCCGCCTCCCCTGAGCTCGAGCGCTCGAAGTAGGCACTCATGGTGGCGCCGGCCGCGGTCCTGCAAGCGCGGCTCGGTCTCAGCGACGACGAGCTGTGCGTCGTGCTCGACGCCGACCCGGTCGCCGTCATCTCCGGTGAGCTCGCGCATCGGCCGGAGCTCGGGATCCTGCTGTCATTGACGCAGGATCCGGCCGACCGCGTCGGCGACGGCGTCCTGCGGCGCTGGGTGCGGACGGCCGGGCCTGCGGGCCGACCACTCGACCAGCTGCTCGCGCGGGACTTTCCCGCCTTCGAGCGTGCCGTCGAGGCGCTCGAGCAGCGCGGCTTCGTCATCGGCGGCTGAGCGCCGGCGACGGCTAGAAGAGCTGGTTCTCGCCGCCGAAGACTTCGGAGACCGAGTCGTCGCTGAAAATGCGACGGATCGAATCGGCGAGGAGCGCCGAACACGAGAGCGTGCGGATGTTCTCCGGCGCACCCGGGCTGAGCGGAATCGTGTCGGTGACGATGATCTGCTCGAACGGCGCGGCGGCGAGGTTCTCGAAGGCGGCGCCGCTGAGCACCGGGTGCGTCGCCGCGGCGAACACGCGGGTGGCCCCCGCGTCGATCACCGTCTGGCCCGCGGCGCGCAGCGTGCCGGCGGTGTCGATCATGTCGTCGACGATCACGGCCGTCTTGCCGCGCACATCGCCGATGACGTAGCCGATCTCCGCGACCTGCTGCGCGGGGCGCTCCTTGTCGAGAATCGCGAGCTCGGCGCCGATCTGCGAGGCGAAGCGCTTGTTGAGCTTCACGCGCCCGGCATCCGGTGAGACGACCACGAGATCGTGGAGCGAGAGGTCGGCGAAGTACTGCGTGAGCATGAAGAGCGCGGTCATGTGGTCGACCGGGATCTGGAAGAAGGCCTGGACCTGACCTGCGTGGAGGTCCATCGTGAGGACGCGGTCGGCGCCCGCCGACTCGATCATCCGGGCGACGAGACGCGCGCTGATCGGCTCGCGCGGTGCGCTCTTCTTGTCCTGCCGCGAGTAGCCGTACCACGGCATCACGGCGATCACGCGGTGCGCCGATGCGCCGACGGCCGCATCGATCATCACGAGCAGCTCCATCAGGGCGTCGTTCGCGGTGATCCCCGTCTGCGGGTTGCCGCAGATCGGCTGGATGATGAAGACATCGGCTCCGCGGATCGACTCCTCGAAGCGGCAGTAGACCTCGCCGTTGGAGAACGTCTTCAGCGTGATCGGGCCGAGCCCGACGCCGAGGCGCTCGGCGATGCGCTCCGCGAGTTCGGGGTTGGCGCGCCCCGAGAAGAGCATCAGCCGCTTGTCGTAATCGATCGGGAGGCTGGTGTTCATCGCTGTGCTGGTCACCGGCCCGTCATCCGGGCCCGCGGCGTCGCTCAGTGTAGGCACGGGTGCGGTCATGACCGGTCCTCCCCCGCGTCCGCCGCGCGGCGCTCGGCGAAGCCCTCGACGTTCCGCTGCCGCTCGCGCGCGACGCCGAGCGCTCCGGGCGGCACGTCGTCGGTGATCGTCGAGCCGGCGGCCGTCCACGCCCCGTCGCCGAGACTGACCGGCGCGACGAGCGAGACGTCGACGCCGCCGCGGACCCCGTCGCCGATCGTCGTGCGGTGCTTGTGGAACCCGTCGTAGTTGGCGGTGATCGTGCCGGCACCGAGATTCGTGCGGGCGCCGACGTCGGCATCGCCGATGTACGACAGATGCGGCACCTTGGTCCCCGGGCCGATGTCCGAGTTCTTGACCTCGACGAACGTGCCGACCTTGGCGCCCTCGCGCAGGACCGTCCCGGGCCGCAGGTAGGCGTAGGGGCCGACACGCACCCCTGCATGCGCGTGCGCATCGACGGCGTACGAGTGGACGATCACCACGTCATCGCCGAGCACGACATCGGTGAGCGTCGTGGACGGGCCGATCCGGCACCCGGCGCCGGCGCGGGTCGCGCCGCGCAGCACGGTGAACGGCTCGACCACCGTGTCGGGTCCGAGTTCGACGGTCACATCGATGAAGGTGGAGCCCGGGTCGATGACGTCCACCCCGGCGCGCCGATGGTCCTCGATGATCCGCGCCCGGGCGATGTCCCGGACGGTGGCGAGCTGGATGCGGTCGTTGATGCCCAGGACCGCCGCCGGGTCGTCGACGACGTGAGCCGCAACCACGGCACCGTCCGCGCGCAGGAGCGCGAGCACCTCTGGCAGGTAGAACTCGCCCTGGGCATTGTCGGCGGAGAGCCGGGGCAGCGCTGCAAGGAGTGCGGCCGCCTCGAAGACGTAGATCCCCGCGTTCACCTCACGGATCGCGAGCTCCTCCGCGGACGCATCGCCGGCGACCTTCGTCTCGACGATGCGCTCGAGCCCGCCGTCCGCCGCGCGGACGATCCGCCCGTAGCCGGTGGCGTCATCGAGCAGCGCCGTCGCGACCGTCGCGGCGGCACCCCCGGCGCTGTGCGCCTCGAGGAGCGCGCCGATCACGGCGGCCGAGACGAGCGGCACGTCGCCACTGAGGACGAGCACGGGACCGGCCCCGTCGAGTAGCGGCGCGGCAGCGCGCACGGCGCCGCCCGTCCCGTCAGCCTGCGGCTGGACGACCGTCTCAATCCCCTCAGGGAGGAGCCCGGCGAGCGGCTGCTGCGGCCCGTCGACGACGATCACCCGGTCGGCGCCGGCCGTGCGGGCGGCCGCGATGGGCCAACCGATCAATGGCACGCCGCAGAGGTCGTGGAGGACCTTCGGCGTTGCCGACTGCATGCGGGTCCCCTGACCAGCGGCCAGGATCACGACGGTCGGGGCGCTCACGCGGCCATCGTAGAGGTCGCGGCGGACTGGGGGACGAGGGCTCGAACCTCGATTGCTGGGACCAAAACCCAGTGTCTTGCCGATTAGACGATCCCCCACCGGGGACCGGAAAGACTACGCAGTGTCGTCGTCGCTCTCCGACGTGCGCTCATGATCGGCTTCGCCGTAGACCGCGCCCGAGTCCTCCTCCGCCGGGAAGGCGTCGCGGCGCGGCGCACGCCCGGCCTCCCAGTTCTCCGCCTGTTCGATCAGGGCCTGCTCCGCGAGCTCGAAGCCCTCGGCCTCCCCACCGCCGGCCTCCTCCACGGGCCGCCGTTCCTCGCGTCGCCGGTCATCAAGGCTGCTCATGGCCCAGTCCTACCCAGTTCGCGCAGGAGTCGCAACTCATCGGTCAATGCGGACGATGCGAGCGGATCGAGCGCGATGGCGCGCGCGTCAGCGGCGCTCACGAGCCGCCGCTCGGCGCGCAGGATCGACACGTCGAGTCCGCGCGTCGCCGCCAGCGCGGTGAGCGCGTCCCAGTGGTCCGTCGCGGCCTCGAGCAGCTCGAGGTCCGGCGCGGCGAAGGCGACGAGGTACGGGCGTCGGTCGTGCGTCGGTCCGATGACCATGCCGACGCCCGCCTCAAGGTCCGCACGCACCGCCTGCGCGTGACCAGCACTGAGCCGCGGGACGTCCGGAGCCACCAGCACCACCGGGCCGTGGTGGTCGCCCAGCGCGGCGAACGCGGCGGCCGGCGACGTCGCCTCATAGGCCATCCCGGGCGCGGTGGCGGCCACCCAGCGGCGGGCGATAGCGCGCAGCTCGGCCCGCAGGCGCTGAGCGCTTCCCGCCCCGGCGGCGTGGTCGAGGCCCGCGTCCTGGGGCGCGGCGAGCGCGTCGACGACGATCGCGACGAGGTCGGGCTCGAGCGACATGGCAGCTCAGCGCCCGCGCGGCACGCGGCCCGCAGCGGCCCCGGCCTCGGTGGCCGGACCCCCACGATGCGCGATGCCGAGGACGCGCATGGCCTTGAGCCCGAGGCTGAGCTTCTCGCGCCCGTCCGTGGAGCCCACGTCGAGGCCGGAGAGCTCGCGCACGCGCTCGAGGCGATACCGGACCGTGTGACGGTGCGTGAAGAGTCGCTGGGCCGTGCCGGCGACGTTGCCGTCGGCGTCGAGAAACGTCGCGACGGTCGTGACGAGGTCGGTCTCGTACTGCTCATCGTAGGCGACGAGCGGCTCGACCGTCTCGGCATAGAAGCGCTGGAGCTCTGCGGGATCCTCGGCCATCGCGGGCAGCAGGAGGCGATACGCCCCGGTCTCCTCGAACGCGAGGATCGGGCGCTCGGCGTCGCCTTCGGCGACGTTCGCCGCGAGCAGCGCCTCGCCCGCCGCGCGCGGGAGGTCGCCGGGCTCCGCGCACGGCCGGCTGCGGCCGATCGTGCAGGAATGGCCGGCGAGTCCGGCACGCAGCTCGCGATGGACGCTCTGTGCCGCGCGGTCGGCGGCGTCCTCCCCACCATCCGGGAGCAGCACGAGCAGTTCCTCGCCCGGGAGCTCCTGACGCTCGCTCGGAGCCGCGACGGCCTGTGCGACGACGGCGCGTGCACCGCGCTCGACGAGTGCCGTGACCCGAGCGCGGCGGCCGTCATCGCCCGGGACGTGCGCGTGGACGCGCACGACGAGCATGCTCGGTGTCGCTCCGAGCGTCAGCCCCGCCTCAGCAGCGGCCACCGCCACGGCGGGCCCGCTGAGCTCGCGGCGCAGGATCGCGCGGAGCACCTCCCCGGCGGCCTCCGCCGACGCCGTCTCGGGCGCGCGGAGGCGCTCGACTTCGGCAGCGACGATCGTCGTCACAAGACGCAGTGCGAGCGGGTCCGGCTCCTCGCGCCCGCGCAGGCGCAGCAGCCCGACCGGCTGGTCGGCGATGCGCAGCTCGACGTGCTGCACACCCTCGCGGCCGGTCAGGATCGCCTGCTCATCTGCCGGCGACGCCACGGAGACGGCGAGCACGTTGCCGGCCCGGTCGCTCACCACGATGCTGGCATCGAGTGCTCGTGCGGCGGCGCGAACCACCTCGGGAAGTCCTGCACCGGAGCCGACGGCGGCAGTGATGGCGTCGAACGCCCCGAGGTCCAGTTCGCGGGCGCCGTGCGCCGACGTCGACATGGGGTGAGTCTATGCGCCCCGGCACCGTCGGCCGTGAGCGCCGCCGCCGTCAGTCCGCGAAGAACCAGACGAACGCCGCGCCCATGGCGACGCCCACCAGCATGCAGGCTGCGACGGTGTAGAGCGACAGGAAGATCGCCGCGAGCCGCTCCCAGGTGCGTGAGTAGGCCTGCCACGCGGGGACGGCGAGCAGGCCGACCCATGCAGCGACGATGAAGACCGCGCTGCAGGCGGCGACGAGGACGATGATCGAGTCGTTACTCATGGCGGCGGGGATCCGGCGGATCCATTCTGGCGCACGAAGGCGACGATCAGCGCCACGATCGCGACGATCGAGAAGCTCATCGCAGCCACGCCCCAGCCGCCGAACACGTCTGCAGCCCAGTGTGCGCGCAGATAGAGCCGCGTGAGACCGACGACGAGCGCCACGAGGATTCCGGCGACGACGAGCCACCAGCGCCCGCGCAGCGCCGGCACGACACGCACCGCGACGATCGCGAGGACGACCCAGGCCATGGCGTATGCGGCGTGGCCTGAGGGGAAGGAGGAGGTGCCCGCCTCGACCAGCGCGTCCGACGGACGCGGGCGATCCACGAGCCCTTTGGTGAGCACCACGAGGCCGGTCGTGAGCGCCATGCCACCGGCGACGACCACGGCCTCGAGCACGCGCCGGCGTGTGAGCAGCGCAATCGCGACAAGCACGCAGAGCGTCTCCATGATCCAGGGCGAGCCGAGCCAGGTGAGGACCCGGGCGATGTCCGTCGCCGTCGCATCGGCCAGATCCACCGCCCAGCGGTGCACCGTCGCGTCGAGCGACCCATAGCCCCGGCTCCTGATGACGAGCCAGTTTCCGATGTACCCGAAGGAGCCGACCGCGACGACCGCGAGCAGCGCCGTCAGCTCAAGGCCGAGCTGTCCGGGCGTGAGCCGCTGGATGAAGAACCGCGCGGGCCCCTTCGCCCAGCGGACGACCGGCTGGAGGACGCGCAGGCCCGGCCGATCGAGCGCGGCCATGATGCGGGCCTCGAGCGCGTGGCGGCGCTCGTCATCGGCGAGCACGCGGACGAGGAGCACGATCCCGACGACGACCGAGATCGCGACCCCGAGGCCGATCGCGCCCTGCTTGGCGATCTTCAGGACCTGATCGAAGCTCTGCCAGAAGACGTAGCCGATGAGGATGAACGTCGTCGACCAGAGCCCGGCGCCGAGCACGTCGTAGGGCAGGAAGCGCCGGAACGGCATGCGGCCGGACCCGGCGAGGAACGGCGCGACCGCACGCACGAGGCCGACGAAGCGCCCGATGAAGATCGCCTTCCCGCCGTGCGCCTGGAAGAATGTCTCGACGCGCTCGAGGCGCTCGGGCGTGATCTGAAAGCGCGACCCATGCCGCACGAGGAAGTCGCGACCGAGGCGCCGTCCGAGCTCGTAACTGGCGCAGTCGCCCAGCACCGCGGCGAACCAGGTGATCGCGATCAGCGTGATCACCGAGATCTCGCCCTGCCCGGCGACGACGCCGCCGACGATCATCGCCGTCTCCCCCGGGGCGATCAGCCCGATGAAGGCCCCGGTCTCCAGGAAGGCGAAGACGGCGACGAGGAGGTACGTCCATGCGCCGAGGGTCGACCCGACGTGCGTGAGCACCTCCTCGAGGGTCGGCAGATGCACCGCGCCGGTGCCGTAGACGGCGAGGAGCACGATCGCGAGGACGCCGCCGACGAGCATCGGCGGC
This sequence comes from Actinomycetota bacterium, assembly GCA_009699245.1. Classification (GTDB taxonomy): domain Bacteria; phylum Actinomycetota; class Thermoleophilia; order Solirubrobacterales; family Solirubrobacteraceae; genus F1-60-MAGs163. Next base: position 37,460 of record WLOQ01000006.1, on the reverse strand, counting down.
TCGAGATGCCGCCGGCGCCTGAAGAGCGCCCCGGCGATCAGCGCGGCGACGACATACGCCCAGAGCTTCATGGCGTGAGGTCCGGCATGAAGAAGGGGTACCAGGGCTCGACGGCGACGGGCCGCGGCTCGCGACCGCTGAGCGCCACCGCAGCGGAGCGCGCGAGCTCGAGGTCGGCGAAGAGCCCGATCACCGTCGGGCCCGAGCCGCACACGAGCGCGTGGTCGGCTCCCGTGCCGCGGACCTCGTCGAGCGTCCACTGCAGCTCCGGGCGCAGCGACACCGCGGCGGGCTCGAGGTCGTTGAGGAGCAGGTCGCCGGGCGCCAGCGGCGAGCCGGCGGCGAGCGCCGCCGCCAGGTCGGCGCTGCGCGCCTCGAGCGCGGCACCGCTGCGGGGCAGCCCGAGGCGGTCGGCCTCGCGGAAGACGTCCCCCGTGGACAGGCCGAAGGGCGCGCGCACGACGAGGATCCCGAACGGCGCCGGGTCCGGCAGCGCATGCAGCCGCTCGCCCGCGCCGGTGGCGAGGTAGCGGCGCGGGCGCACCTGCGCCGGCACGTCGGCGCCGAGACCGGCGGCGATCTCGCGCAGCAGCCGGTCGTCCCGCACCCCTGCGGCGCGCGCTGCGAGCCGCAGGACAGCGGCAGCGTCCGCCGATCCACCGGCCATGCCCGCGGCGACGGGGATGCGCTTCTCGATGTCGATGCGCACCGCCGCGCCATGCCACCCGGTGCGCGCGCGGAAGTCGCGCAGCGCGGCCGTCGCGAGGTTCTCCCCGGTGACGCCGGGACAATGGACCTCGTCCTCGGCCGCCCCGAGCCCGGCGGGGGTGAGCCGCACGCGGTCGCAGAGCGCCACCGGCTGCATGACGGTCACGAGCTCATGGCGCCCGTCGGCGCGCGTCGGACCGAGCGTCAGCCCGAGGTTGATCTTCGCCGGAGCGACCTCGTGCAGCGCCGTCACCCTGCCTCGATCCGCTCGAGAAGGTCCACGAACTCGGTCGGCGCGAGGCGCTCGGCACGCACGTCAGCGGGATGCCCCATCGCGACGAGCGCTGCACGAGCACGGCCGCGCACGTCGGGCCCGGGGATCACGCCGGCGTGTTCGAGCGAGCGCGCGAGCGCCTTGCGGCGGTGCGCGAAGGCGCCCTGCACGAGCGCGCGCAGACGCGGCGACGCCGCCGGCCCGGTGCGCGTAAGCCGCACGAGCACCGAGTCGACATTCGGGACCGGCTGGAAGACGGTGCGCGACACCGCGCGTGCGACCTGGACCTCGCAGGCGATCTGCGCGAGCACGGACGGCACGCCGTACGCGCCGCCGCCGGGCCCTGCAGCGAAGCGCTCGCCGACCTCGCGCTGGACCATCGCGACCCAGCGCGTGGCCTCGGGCAGCTCCTCGATCGTGCGCAGGATCGAGGTCGCGGCGATGCCGTACGGGAGGTTCGCGACGACCGCCGTCGGCGCCGGATCGAGCGCGCCGAGATCGAGCTTCATCGCATCGGCGACATGGAGCGTCACGTTCGCGAAGGGCGCCAGCGCCTCCTCGAGTGCCGGGACGAGCACGCGATCGATCTCGACCACATGGAGATGCGAGCAGCGCGGCGCGAGGTGCTCGCTGAGGACGCCGAGCCCCCCGCCGATCTCCAGCACGGCGTCCTGCGGGTCGAGCTCGGCGAGTCGCTCGATCACGCCGAGGATGTTCGAGTCGACGAGGAAGTTCTGGCCGAGATCGCGCTTGGGCCGGATCCCGTGCTCGCGCATCCGCCGCAGGCTCGGCTGGGTGACGTCGGACACGGGCGCCCTCACCACCCGAAGAGCGCGGCCGCGTTGCGCTCGACGACGCGGTCGAGCTCCTCGTACGTGACACCGCGGCGCTCGGCGACGAAGCGCGCCGTATGCACGACATATGCCGGCTGGTTGCGGTCCTTGCGGACCGGCTGCGGCGAGAGATAGGGCGCGTCGGTCTCGACGAGCAGCCGATCCTCGGGCACGAGCTCCGCGGCGCGTGCGAGCGCCTCGGCGCTCGGGTAGGTGACGTTCCCGGCGAAGGAGAACCACCAGTCGGGCTGCTCGAGGCAGGCGTCGAGCTCGTCGGTCATCGAGAAGCAGTGGAGGATCACGCGCATGCTCCCGGTGCGCTCGCGCAGCACGGCGAGCGTGTCGGCATCCGCGGCGCGCGTGTGGATGACGAGCGGCTTGCCGAGCGACTGCGCCACCTCGATCTGGTGCTCGAAGGCGCGCAGCTGATCGGCCCGCGGGGCGCGATCGTGGTGGTAATCGAGGCCGGTCTCGCCGATCGCGACGCAGCGCTCGTGCGTGGCGAGCTGCTCGAGGTCGGCCTGCGCGGCGGCGTCATAGCCCGCGGCGGCGTTCGGGTGCCGTCCGACCGCTGCGAACACCTCGGGAAACCGCTCCGCCGCGGCGAGCGCCGTGCGGTTGCTCGCCTCGTCCATCCCCACCGTGAGCAGCCGCGTCACGCCGGCGGCGCGCGCCGCTGCGACGAGCTCGTCGTTGTCCGGTGCGCACGAGTCGAGGTGGGTGTGGCTGTCGATCATCGGCCCGCCGTCACGCCTCCCGCTTGGGGAAGAGCGCGGGATCGAGCGCCTGGACGGCGCTGACGCGGCGCGCGCCGAGCCGCGCGGCCTCGAGCGCCGTATCCGGCGTGCCCAGCGCGCGGAGCAGGCGCTCAGCGGTGGCGGGGAGCCAGGGCTGGAGCAGGACGGTGATGACGCGCAGACCCTCGGCGAGCGACGCGAGCACCGTGTCGAGCTGCCCCGCCTGCGCCGGGTCCTTGGCGAGCTGCCACGGCGCCTGCTCCTCGACGTAGCGGTTGAGCCGCCGCACGCATGCCCAGATCACGTCGAGCGCCTGCGTCAGCTCGCCGGCGTCGAGCAGCTCGGCGACGCGCAGGTCGAGGTCCTCGAAGTCCGGGTCGAGGACGGCGTCGTGGCGGACGGCTGGGACCTCGCCGTCGCGGTAGCGCAGCAGCATCGCGATGCTGCGGCTCGCGAGGTTGCCGTACTCGTTCGCGAGCTCGCGCTCGTAGCGCTCCTCGAACGCCGCGGGCGACACGGAGCCGTCCTGGCCGAAGGAGACGTCGCGCAGGAGGTAGTACCGCAGCGCATCGGAGCCGAAGCGGTCGATGACGTCGAAGGGGTCGAGCGTGTTCCCCAGCGACTTGCTCATCTTCTCGCCGTCCATGAGCAGGAAGCCGTGGACGACGACCTGCTCCGGGACGGGCAGCCCCGCGGCCATCAGCAGGGCGGGCCAGTAGATCGTGTGGAACTTCAGGATGTCCTTGCCGACGAGCTGGACGTTCGGCGGCCAGAACTTCTCCGTGAGGTCCTCACCCGGCTGCGCGTAGGACAGCGCGGTGAAGTAGTTCAGCAGCGCATCCCACCAGACGTAGAAGACCTGGTCGGGATCCCACGGGACGCTGACGCCCCAGTCGAGCTTGCGCCGCGTGAGCGACACGTCCTGGAGCCCGGCCTTGATGAACGACAGGGCCTCGTTGTACCGCGAGCGCGGCCGCACGAAGTCGGGGCGCTCGGCGAACAGGCGCTCGAGCGGCTCCTGGAATGCCGACAGCGCGAAGAACCAGTTGTGTTCGTGCTCGCGCACGAGCTCGATGTGGTGGATCGGGCAGGTGTTGCCCTCGGCGATCTCGCGCTCGGTCTTGAAGTCCGCACAGCGTGGGCAGTACCAGCCCTCGTACGTGCCCTCGTAGGCGTAGCCGTGCTCCTTGACCTTCGTCAGGACCTCCTGGACCTTCGCCATGTGCTCGGCGTCGGAGGTGCGGATGAAGAAGTCGTTCGTGGCGCCGAGCTGGGGTGCGAGGTCGCGGAAGCGCGCGAAGTTGCGGTCGGCGAGCTCCGCCGGCGTGACGCCCTCGCGCTCGGCGGCGAGCTGGACTGGCTCACCGTGCTCGTCCGTCCCGGTGAGGAAAAAGACCTCCTCGCCACGCTGGCGATGGTGCCGTGCGAGCACGTCCGCCGCGATCGTCGTGTAGGCGTGCCCGAGGTGGGGCGCCGCGTTGACGTAGTAGATCGGCGTCGTGACGAAGAAGGTGGAGCGCCCCATGTCGCCGGAACGCTAGTAGGTCCGGCACGGGGCAGCGCACGGTGGGCGACGGGGCCGCCCACGCCGGGCATCACTCCTCGCCGACGGCTGCCCGGTAGAGCTCGTTCGCGGAGCGGCCGGTGAGGCTCGCGACCACGCGCACCGCCTCGCGGGGGCGAGCGCCGGCCTCGATGAGTCGCCGCACGGCCTCCTCGGCCGCGGCGGCCTCCGTGACGCCGGGCTCCGCACCGCCCACGACGAGGACGATCTCCCCGCGCGGGGGCACCTGCGTGAAGCGCTCGGCGAGCTCGGTCGCCGTCCCGCGGACGATCTCCTCGTGGATCTTCGTAAGTTCGCGGCAGACCGCCGCCGGGCGCTGCGGGTCGAGCTCCGCGAGCAGCGCGAGCGTCGCGCCGAGGCGCCGAGGTGACTCGAAGGCGACGAGCGTGTCCTCGGAGGCCAGGACCGCCTCGAGCTCACCGCGGCGCCGCGGCAGGAACCCCGTGAAGGTCCAGCGCTCGGACGGGAGTCCGCTGGCGACGAGCGCCGTGAGGACCGAGCTCGGCCCCGGCAGGACCTCGACCGCGATGCCCGCCGCGACGGCGGCGCGCACGAGGACGATCCCCGGATCGCTGACGAGCGGCATGCCCGCATCCGAGACGAGTGCGACGACCTCGCCGGCGAGCATCCGGTCGACGAGCTTCGGCGCCGCGCGGCGCTCGACGTGCGCGTCGTAGCGCACGCGTTCGGCAGAGACGCCGTACCGGTCGAGCAGCACCTTGGTCGTGCGCGTGTCCTCACAAGCGAGGACGTCGGCGTCGCGCAGCGCACCGAGCACGCGCAGCGTCACATCTTCGAGGTTGCCGATCGGTGTCGGACAGACGAGCAGGCGGCCGGGCGTGGTCATCGCACGCACTCCTCGAACGCGAGCGTGGCGGCGCCGAGCAGGCCCGCGTCGGACCCGAACCGCGCCGGGATGATCTGCACCACATCGCGCAGCGACGGCATCGCCTCCCGCGCGACGACCTCGCGCGCCGGACCGAGGAGCAGATCGCCGGCAGCGACCGCGCCGCCGGCCACGACGATGCGTTCGGGGTTAAAGACGTTGACGAGCGAGACGAAGCCCTGTCCGAGCCGGCGACCGACGAGCGCGAGCACGTCGACGGCCGTTGCGTCGCCGTGGTGCGCGAGCTCCGTGACGAGCGCTCCGGTGATCTCACGGCCGCCGGCGACTTCGGCGGCGAGCGCCGAGCCGGGCGCGCTGCGCGCTGCCTCGGCGCCGGCCCGCCCGATGGCGTTCCCCGAGGCGTACCACTCCCAGTGACCGCGGCCGGGGCAACGCCCCTCGCACGGCGGGCCGTCGAGCTCGACGACCATGTGCCCGATCTCGGCGCCGCCACCGGTGGCCCCGCGCAGCAGGCGCCCGCCGGCGACGATGCCGCCGCCGATGCCGGTGCCCACCGTGACCATCAGCGCATCGTCGGCTCCGCGGGCGGCGCCGTGGCGCCACTCCGCGAGCATCGCGCAGTTGCCGTCGTTGTCGATCGCGACCGGCAGCCCGAGACGCTCGGCCATCAGCGCCTCGAAGCGCACGCCCTCGAGCGGCAGGTGCGGGCAGGCCGCGACGATGCCGGTGCGTCGGTCGAGCACGCCGGGCACGCCGAAGCCGACCCCCGCGACCTCGCCGGGCGCCGCGTCGACGGCCTCGCGCACCATGCCGGCGAGCACATCCAGCAGCTCCCCGGTCGCGAGTCCCTGGGACGGGCGCTGGAGCCGGTGGTGGACGGCGAGGTCCTCCCCCACGGCGCCCGCAAGGGCCTTCGTCCCGCCGAGGTCCACTCCGATGACGCACCGATCGGCCATGGCCGGGAACATACCCACCGATGTCCTCCGCCCTTCCCCCGGAGCGGCCCCCGGGCCGCCCCACCTATCGCGTGCGCCGCTCGCGGCCCGCGTGGCTCGACCCCGGCGCGCAGACCGTGGTCGACCCGCGCCCCCGCGAGCCATCGCCGCACGACGGTGAGCCGCCGCGGCCTGGGGAGCCGCCGCGGCCGCGGCGCAGGGGTCGCCGCCCCACACCCCGGGGCGTGCTGCGCCTCATGCGCTGGGTGGCGCTCGCCCTCGTCGCCTGGGTGGCGCTCTCCGGCCTGCTCTTCCTCTTCAGCGCCCAGGTGCGCCAGGACCGCGTCGATGGAGCGACGAAGGACGCGCTGACGTCCGCCGGCGTCCCGATCGTCTCGCCCGCGACGGTGCTCCTGCTCGGCTCCGACCAGCGCGTGAAGGGCACGCGCGAGCCGGGAGCGCAGACCTCCGGGCCGAGCCGTTCGGACTCGATCCAGCTCCTGCGCGTGGGGGGCGGCCACAGCGCCAAGCTCGCGATCCCGCGTGACACCGTCGTCCCGATCCCCGGACACGGCGTGAACAAGATCAACGCGGCCTACGCGTTCGGCGGCACCGCGCTCGCTGTGCGCACCGTCCGCGACTACCTCGGAATCGACATCGACCACGTGATCGTCGTCGACTTCGCGCGCTTCCCGCAGCTAATCGACGCGATGGGCGGCATCGACTACAGCGGTGGCTGCGTCGTCTCGCGCATCAACGGCGGCTACCGCAACGGCGGCTACACCCTGCGCCTGCGGTCCGGCACGACACACATCGACGGCAAGCAGGCGCTCGCGCTGTCGCGCACCCGCGAGAACCTCTGCAACCCGCGCGAGAACGACCTCACGCGGGCGCGCCGCCAGCAGAAGGTGCTCTCGGCGATGCGCGCGCAGGTCCTCTCGGTCCGCGGGTTCTTCCACTGGCCGATGGTCGCCTGGCGCGCGCCGGCCACGATCACGTCGGACATGGGCGCCGCGGGCCTCTCCGGGCTCATCGCCACGATCGCGACCAGCGGCAATGCACCGGTGCGCGTCCTCAAGCCGACCGGCACGGTCACGCTGCCGGACGGCGGCGCGGGCCTCACGGTCTCAGCGCCGGCGCGCCAGCGGCAGGTGCAGCGCTTCCTGGAGAGCTGAGGGCGCTACGCGGACTTCTTGGTGTCGGCCTTCGGCTTGGCCTCGGCCTTGGGCTTGGCCTCGGTCTTCGCCTCAGCCTTCGGCTCGGCGCGCTTCTCGGCCGTCTTCGCGTCGTGCTTGTCGGCTCCGTCCTTCGCCGACTTCTCCAGCTCCCGGTTGCGGCGCTTGGTGCCGTAATCGGTGTTGTGGAAGCCCTTGCCCTTGAAGTGCACCGCGATCGGGTGGAAGACCCGCTCGACGGGAACCCCCGTCTCCGGATCCTTCTCCAGGGACGGGTCAGCCATCTTCTGCATGATCTCGAAGGTCGACCCGTCGGGGCGTCGGTATTCGTAGATGGGCATCGGTCGAGGAGTATAGGAGCGGCCTCACTCGCAGCGCCCGTCCCCACTAGCATCCGGCGCCATGCCCCAGGACGTCGTGACCATGGACAAGATCGTGGCGCTGTGCAAGCGTCGCGGCTTCATCTTCCCCTCATCGGAGATCTACGGCGGCCTCGGCTCGACGTACGACTACGGCCATTACGGGGTCCTGCTCAAGACGAATGTGAAGAACGCCTGGTGGCAGGCGATGCTCAGCCGCGAGGACATCGTCGCTCTGGATTCGGCGATTCTCCAGCACCCGCGCGTCTGGGAGGCCAGCGGGCACGTCGGCGGATTCAGCGACCCGATGGTCGACTGCCGCACCTGCAAGGGCCGCTTCCGCGCCGATCACGTCGCCGACCTGCAGTGCCCGCAGAAGCCGTCGAAGTGCCCCGGTGAGGGACCCGACTGCGACCTCACCGAGGCGCGCGCGTTCAACCTCATGTTCCAGACGCACGTCGGACCGGTCCAGGACACCGCCTCCGTCGCCTACCTGCGCCCGGAGACCGCCCAGGGCATCTTCATCAACTTCAAGAACGTCCTGCAGTTCTCGCGCAAGAAGCCGCCGTTCGGCATCGCGCAGGTCGGCAAGTCCTTCCGCAACGAGATCACCCCCGGCAACTTCATCTTCCGCACGCGCGAGTTCGAGCAGATGGAGATGGAGTTCTTCGTCCCGCCCGCCGAAGCGGAGCAGTGGTACCAGCACTGGATCGAGGAGCGGCGCACCTGGTACACCGACCTCGGCATCCGTCCGGACCATCTCGAGATCCGCGCCCACGCCGCCGACGAGCTCTCGCACTACTCGTCGGGGACGAGCGACGTCGAGTACCTCTTCCCGATCGGCTGGAGCGAGCTCGAGGGCATTGCGAACCGCGGGAACTTCGACCTCACGCAGCACGCCGAGTTCTCGGGCGAGAAGCTCGAGTACTTCGACCAGGCGTCAGGCGAGCGCTACGTCCCGCACGTGATCGAGCCCGCCGCGGGCGCCGACCGCGCGACGCTCGCGTTCCTCGTCGACTCGTACGACGAGGAGGAGGTCGACGGCGAGACGCGCACCGTGCTGCGTCTGCATCCGCGCCTCGCCCCCGTCAAGGTCGCGATCCTGCCGCTGGTGCGCAAGGAGGGCCAGCCGGAGCTCGCCCGTGAGATCCACGACCTCCTGCGCTTTGCCATGCAGACCGAGTACGACGAGGGCGGCTCGATCGGCAAGCGCTACCGCCGTCAGGATGAGATCGGCACGCCGTGGTGCGTGACCGTCGACCACCAGTCGATCGAGGACCGCACGGTGACGGTCCGCGACCGGGACAGCCTCACACAGGAGCGGATCGCGATCGACGACCTGCCGGCGCTCTTCGGCGGCCGCCTCGCGGCGCCGTGGACGACGCCGAAGCTCGCCGCCTGACGAGCGGCCTCTAGGCCTCGTCGCCGAGCGACGCCGAGTCGGCGACGTTCCCGTCGAGCGGCCCGGTCGTCGAGACGTAATCGAACTCCTCCTCGGCCCCGAACAGGAGGTCGAGGACCTTGTTGCGCAGTTCCTCGCTCAGCACGAGCGCGAGCACGGAGCCGGCGACGAGCAGGACGAACGCCTTGGCGAAGGGATGGCGCTTGGGCTTCGTGACGAGGCGCTCGCGCGCGTCCGCGATGCTGTTGGCGGCCTTGGCGATGTTCGCGTGGAGCTTCGCGTCGTCGAAGATCGCGTTGCCGAGGCTGTCGGCCTGGCGCGCGCGGTCGAGTGCCTTGCGCGCGGCGTCATAGGCGATGCGAGCGTCGTCGCGGATCTCCGGATCCTGCGCGAGCTTGCGCAGGTAGGGGTTCGCGAGGAGGTCCTGGAAGGTCTGGGCGGCGCGGTTCGCCGTGGTGCTGTCGGCCATGGTGGGTCTCTTTCTCGATCGTCGCCTGGGCGTGGAGTCTACCCCCGCAGGGGCTCGCGCATGGCGAATTGCGTTCAGCCGCGGGTGGACGGGCGAGGACGCGCCTCGAGGGCCGCCGCGAGGACTTCGCGCACGTCCTCCACGAAGACGAAGGTGAGGTGCCGACGCAGATGCTCGGGGATCTCGTCGATGTCCGGCTCGTTGAGCGCCGGAGCGATGATCGTCCGCACCCCATTGCGCTGGGCCGCGAGCGCCTTCTCCTTGAGACCGCCGATCGGCAGCACTTGGCCGGTCAGCGTCACCTCGCCGGTCATCGCGACCTCGCCGCGCACCGGGCGACCGGACAGGAGCGAGGCGAGGGCGCTCGTCATCGTGATGCCGGCGCTCGGCCCGTCCTTCGGGATCGCGCCGGCCGGGACGTGCAGGTGGAGGTCGTGCGTGGCGAACCAGTCCTCTGGGAGGTCAGGGGCGATCTCGCCGACGTGTCCGCGCACATACGTCAGCGCGGCCTGCGCCGACTCGCGCATGACGTCGCCGAGCTGACCGGTGATCGTCAGCCCGCCCTTGCCCGGCATGGCCGCCGCCTCGATGAAGAGCACGTCGCCACCCACCGGCGTCCACGCAAGGCCCGTGGCGACGCCTGGCTCGCGCGTGCGTCGGCGCGTCTCCTCGTGGAACCGCGCCTTGCCGAGCAGCTCGCGGGCGCGCTCCTCACCGACCGCGATCTTCTTCGCCGGGCGCGTGCCGCCGCTCTCCGCGATCTCGCGGGCCACACGACGGCACACCGTGCCGATCACCCGCTCGAGCCCGCGCACGCCGGCCTCGCGGGTGTACTCGCTGATGATCACCTTGAGCGCCGCGTTGGAGAACGAGATCCAGCTCTTCTTCAGGCCGTTGCGCTCGATCTGTCGCGGCACGAGGTACCGCCGCGCGATCTGGAGCTTCTCGTCGGCCGTGTAGCCGGCGAGCTGGATGACCTCCATGCGGTCGAGCAGGGGCCGCGGGATCGTCTCGAGGGTGTTCGCCGTCGTGACGAACATCACGTCCGACAGGTCGAACGGGACGTCGAGGTAGTGGTCGCGGAAGGTGCCGTTCTGCTCCGGATCGAGCACCTCGAGCATCGCGCTGGCCGGGTCCCCCCGCCAATCGCTCCCCATCTTGTCGATCTCGTCGATCATGAAGAGCGGGTTGTTCGAGCCCGCGTCGCGCAGCGCCCGGATGATCGTGCCGGGCATCGCCCCGATGTACGTGCGCCGGTGTCCGCGGATCTCCGACTCGTCGCGCACACCGCCCGCGCTGATGCGCTCGAAGTCCCGACCGAGGGCACGCGCGATCGAGCGACCGATCGACGTCTTGCCGACGCCGGGCGGGCCGACGAGGCAGAGGATCGACCCGGCGGGCTGCGTCCCCGCCCCTGCCGTGAGCTGCCGAACGGCGAGAAACTCGATGATGCGGTCCTTCACCTGCTCGATGTCGTAGTGATCCTCGTCGAGCACCGCGCGGGCGTGGGCCAGGTCGAGGTTGTCGGGCGTGCTGACGGCCCAGGGCAGCGTCGCGAGCCACTCAAGGTACGTGCGGATGACGCCGTACTCGGCGGCCTGCGGCGGGAGACTCTCAAGGCGCTTCAGTTCGCGATCGGCCTGGACGCGCACCTCGTCCGGGAGCTGCGCCGCGTCGAGCTGCTCGCGCAGGGTCGCCGCCTCGGCCGCGACCTCGTCGAACTCGCCGAGCTCCTCCTGAATCGCCTTGAGCTGCTGGCGCAGGACGAACTCCCGCTGCCCCTTCTCAAGCTCCGACTGGACCTGCGACTGGATCTTCGAGCCGATCTGGATGACGTCGAGCTCGCGCGCGAGGATCTCGGCGAGGCGCCGCAGCCGCCGCTGGACGTCCGGCTCCTCGAGCAGCTCCTGCTTGTCCTCGGTCTTCAGCCGCAGCGAGCCCGCGATGAGATTCGCGAGGGTGACCGCATCATCGATGTTCGCGACGGCGACCTGAAGCTCCTCCGGCAGGTAGGGCACCTGCTCGACGATCTTCGTGAATGTCTGCTGGACGTTGCGTTCGAGCGCCGTGAGCTCCGGCGACTCACGCAGGATGTCGGGGATCTCACTGATCTCCGCGACGAGGTACGGCGACTCACGGGTCCAGTGGTCGATGCGCACGCGCTCGGCGCCCTGGACGAGGATCCGCAGGCTCCCGTCGGGCACCTTCATCATCCGCGCGATCGAGCCGACGACGCCGACCTCGTAGAGATCGCCGGGTCCGGGAACCTCAAGCTCGCCGTCGCGCGAAGCGACCATCACGAGCATCCGGTTGCCTGCCAGCACATCGTCGACGAGCTGGATGGACCGTTCCTGGCCGATCGCGAGCGGGATCAGCGTGTCGGGCAGCGGGACCGTCTCACGCAGGGGCAGCACCGGCAGCTCGCGCGGGATCGGCCGCTGACCGCCGATCTCGACGACCCGCTCGGGGTCGTCGGCGATGACCCCGATCACCGGCGCGGCTCCTGAGCGCGCGGCACCTCGATGCGCACGCTGCGCGGACTGTGCTCCTGCTGCGCGAGCGGCAGTTCGATCCGCAGGATCCCGTCGCGATAGACGGCCCGGGCCTCATCCGCCCGCACGTCGGCGCCGAGCGGGATCCCCCGGCGGAACAGGCCGGAGTCGATCTCGAGCTGCTGGTAGACGCGGCCCTCCTCGACGGCCGGTCGCCGATGCCCGGAGATCACGAGCTCGCGGCCGACGACCTCGAGCTGCACCTCGGTCGGGTCGATCCCGGCGAGGTCGGCGTGGACAACCGCACGCGGCGGATCGCCCTCGTAGAAGACATCGACCGCGGGGGAGAAGCCGCCGCGGTGGCGGCCGTGGAGGCTGCGCCGCCCGAAGACGTCGCCGAAGATCTCATCCATCTCCCGGCGCATGCGCTCGAAGTTCGCGAACAGGTCACGCTCCGACATGCCCCGCAGAATACCCCGGCGAACGCCGCCCGACTCGTCGGTCAGAGTTCGAGCACGACACCCGCGCGGGCGAGCTCGACCGGCGCACCAAAGGCTGCGGTGCCTGCCGCCTGCTGCGCGCCGGCGTCGATCTCGTCGCTGAAGTGCGTCAGCACCACACGTCGGGCGCCCGCGCGTCGCGCGTGTTCGCCGGCCTCGGTGGCGGTCAGGTGCCCGCGCAGCTCGCCGGGCTCCGGGTCGGTCAGCGTCGCCTCGATGAGCAGCAGGTCGGTGTCTCGCGCGAACTCGACGAGCGCGTCGTTCGGGCCGCAGTCGGCAGAGAACGTGAACCGACGACCGCTCGCGGGGGCCGTGAGTTCGACGGCGTTCGTGTCGATGTAGTGCGGCACCGGCGTGAAGCGCGCCGCGAGATCACCGAGCGCGAGGGACGCAGCCGGGTCGTACTCGGTGATGCGGAACGCCCCGTCGACGAGGTCCGCATTGCCCCACAGCTCGCTGAGGCGGCGCATGAGACTGATCCCGCCTGGCGGGACGAAGAGCTGCGGCCGTGCGCCCGCGCGCGGCCCGTACGTCAGGGCGTAGGCGAAGGGGACGAGGTCGAGGCAGTGGTCCGCGTGGAGGTGGCTCACGACGACGTGGTCGACGTCGCTGTAGTCCACCGCCTCGCGGAGCTTCGCGAAGACGCCGTTGCCGCAGTCGAGCAGCACCGTCGTCTGTGCCTCCTGCACCAGATAACCAGTGCACGCCCCGCCGGCGTCCTGCCAGGAGGGGGACTTGCCGAGAATCGTGATGTGCACGTCCGAGCCTCCTTGATCGCCTTGACGTGAGACTCTACGTGCCGTGGACGCGCTGCGCATCCTCCCGTCGATCCCCCTGGCCTCGGCGGGCCCGACCGCCGGCATCCTCTTCGCGCTCTTCGGCGTCCTGCTGGCAGCCAAGCTCGGCGACGAGCTCTTCAAGCGCATCGGACAGCCGACGCTCATCGGCGAGATCCTCGCCGGGATCGTGATCGGCCCGTCGGTCCTCGGCCTCGTCGACCCCGGCGAGACGCTGCAGGTGTTCGCCGAACTCGGCGTCGTCTTCCTCCTCTTCTGGGTCGGCCTGGAGACGCGGCTGTCCGACATCCGCGAGGTGGGCGGCGTGGCGACCCGCGTCGGCGTGCTCGGCATGCTCATCCCGCTGATCGCCGGATTCGGCGCGGCGAAGGCCTTCGGCGACAGTTTCGAGACGAGCCTCTTCGTGGGCGCCTCGCTCGTCGCCACGAGCGTCGGGATCACCTCCGCGGTGCTGATCGGACTCGGGGCGCTGAAGACCCGGGTCGCGCGGACGATCCTCGGCGCCGCGGTGATCGACGACATCCTCGCGATGGTGTTCCTGGCGATCGCCACCGGCATCGCCACCGAGGGGAACGTCGACGTCACGTCGATCGTGGTGGTCATCGCGATCGCGGTCGCGTTCGTGGTCTTCGTGGGCCTCGGCGGAACTCGCCTCGTCGCCCGCTGGCCGAGGATCTTCCACGCGCCGCGGTTCGCGCAGTCGCCGCTGATGCCCGCCGTGATCCTCTGCCTCGGGCTCGCCGCCGTCGCCGCGGAGATCGGCCTCGCGGCCATCATCGGCGCCTTCCTCGCCGGCATGATCGTCGCCGAGACCCGCAATCGGGACGAGTTCGAGCGCGAGGTGCAGCCGCTCTACGCCTTCTTCCCGCCGTTCTTCTTCGTCTTCATCGGCCTCAGCATCGATGTCGCCGCCTTCGCGGACGGGAGCGTCCTCGCCGCGCTCGCGGGCCTCACCGTGCTGGCCATCGTCACGAAGTTCCTGGGCGCCTGGATCGCCGCGCGACCGCTCGGCCGCCACGATGCCCTCGCAGTCGGCGTGGGCATGATCCCCCGCGGCGAGGTCGGCATCATCGTCGCCGGGATCGGTGCGACGAGCGGCGTGATCTCGAACGACCTCTTCGCCGTGATCGTCGGCATGTCGATCCTCACGACGCTCGCAGCGCCACCGCTGCTGCGCCGCGCACTCGCGCGCGGCGGTCCGGCCGGCTAGACGGCGTGCAGCGCCGCCTGCTCGTCGGCGGTCGGGAAGGTCCACGCGGCGCGGACCTGGCGCTCCTGACGGAAGACGAAGCGCATCTGGCGCGGCGGACGCAGGCCCTCCGGGTGGTCCGGGCGGAACGTCACGCAGGCGCTCTCGAGCTCCAGCGCGCACAGGAGGTTGCGCTGGAAGAAGCAGGCATCGCAGGATGCCTTTGCCGTCGTCGCCTTCGTTCGTGCCATCTGGTCCTGCGCCTTTCGTGCCTGCTCGTCAGTCGGTGTGGTCGGCCAGCGAAGCACACGCCACGAGGTGTGGCAACGGGCGTTCCCGCACCGCGCAGGTTTTTCATCCGCACCCCCGGTGACCGCAGGTCGCAAATCCCGCAAATCGGTCCCCAGCGGGCCGGCGCCCGTAGCCTGACGACAGATGGTCGTCTTGGTCACCGGAGCCAGCGGCGCGATCGGCACCGCGCTCATCCCCGCCCTCACCGGGAGCGGTCGCGTGGTGCGCGCGCTCGGGCGCGATCCGGCGCGGATCACCGCCGCGGGCCTTGACGCGGTCGTCACGGGCGATCTCTCGACCGGCGCCGGGCTCGACGAAGCGTTCAGCGGCGTCGACGTCGCCTATTACCTCGTCCACGCGATGGAGACGGCCGACGGGCACTTCGCCGATCGCGAACGGGAGCAGGCCGAGCGCTTCGCCGCCGCCTGCGCGCGCGCCGGCGTGCGGCGCATCGTCTATCTCGGCGGGCTCGTGCCGCCCAGCGGCCCGCAATCCGCCCACCTCGCGAGCAGGCTCGCGGTCGAGGAGGTGCTCCTCGCGGCCGCGCCCGAGGCGGTGGCCCTGCGCGCCTCGATTGTGATCAGCCCCACCTCGCGCTCGTTCCGGTTCCTCGTGCGCCTCGTCGAGCGCAGCCCACTCCTGCCGCTCCCGGCGTGGCGCTCCAATCGCACCCAGCCGATCGACGGGCGCGACGTGATCGAGCATCTGCTCGCCGCCGGGTCGTCCCCCGCAGTCACGGGCCCCCTCTCGCTCGACATCGCCGGGCCGGACTGCGTGACCTACGCGAGTCTCGTGGCGCGCATCAGCGACGCGCTGCTGCTCTCTCGCCCCGGGATTGCGCTGCCCTTCGCGCTGAACACCGTCGCCGGACCGATCGCGGCCGCCATCGCAGGCGAGGACCCGGCGCTCGTCGGCCCGCTGATGGAGAGCCTCTCGACCGATCTGCTCCCCCGGGACGACGCCGCCGACCGCCTGTTCGGGGTCGAGCCGCGCAGTCTCGGTGCCGCGATCGCCTGGGCGCTGCGTGCGTGGGAGTCGACCGAGGAGCTCGCGGCACGATGAGCGAGGTCCACGTCACCATCGAGATCGCCGCTCCGCCCGAGGCGGTCTGGGCGATCGCGCTCGACCCCGAGCGCCTCGGCGACTGGGTGACGATCCACCGTGCGCTCGGCGACCACGACCCCGGACCGGCCCGCGAGGGCCTGCGCATGGACCAGACGCTCACGCTGCGCGGCGCGCCATTCAAGGTCCACTGGGAGCTCGTCGGTTGTGAGGTGCCGGTTCGGGCCGAGTGGCGAGGGCGCGGTCCCGCAGGGTCGCGCGCCGAGACGGTCTACGACCTCACCCCCCTCAGTGACGGCGGGACACGCTTTTCCTACCGGAATGCGTTTCACACACCGCTCGGCCTCCTCGGCCGAGTTGCTGAACGAGCAGTGGCAGGGCACCTTCCGGAGGCAGAGGCTCGAGCGTCACTCGAGCGCCTCAAGGCCCTCTGCGAAGCGTCTTGACCGAGGTTTAGACCGCGGCCTTTTGCGTCACACCTTCGCAGAAGAGCTACCGCAACGGCGTGTCGCATTTCTATCAATCGGCGGCAAAGATGCGCAAAAGTCGAACGCTTTTGGTTACAGTTGCCCGCCGGTCTCAGAACCCGAACCAAGGACACACAGATGGCTGACTTCGTCGACGAGAAGCGACGCGAGATGGAAGCGCGGCTCAAGGAACTCCAGCCGCTCGTCGAAGAGTTCCACCGCCTCGAGGCGGCCGTCAGCGCCCTCGCCGGCGTGGGCACGGGCTCCGCGACACGCACCGCCGCGACCGCGACCCCACGCCGCCGCACACCCGGCACGGGCACCGGCCGCCGCGGGCGGCCGAAGGGCAGCGGCCAGCGCGGCAAGCAGGCGCTCGAGATCGTCCGCGCCAAGCCGGGCATCTCGATCCCCGAGATCGCCGATGCGATGGGGATCAAGCAGAACTACCTGTATCGCGTGATGCCGGGCCTCCAGCAGGAGGGCGCCGTCACGAAGAAGGGGAAGGGCTGGTTCCCCAAGGAGGCCTAGCGCCTCCGCGGGAACCTCGGGACGTCGGCGCAGGCGCGCACCCGCGCGCCGCGCCGCGTCCCCACTCGGGCTAGATCAGCCCGAGCTCCGCAACTGCGTCGCGCTCCTCGACGAGCTCGGCGGCCGAGGCGTCGATCTTCGCGCGGGAGAACTCGTCGATCTCCAGGCCCTGGACGATCGAGTACGTGCCGTCGCCGGCGCAGGTGCACGGGAAGGAGGAGATGATCCCCTCCGGCACCCCGTAGGAGCCGTCGGACGGGACCGACATCGAGACCCAGTCGCCGGCCGGCGTCCCGAGGACCCAGTCGTGGACGTGGTCGATCGCCGCGTTGGCGGCCGATGCGGCCGACGACGCGCCGCGCGCGTCGATGATCGCCGCGCCGCGCTTGGCGACGGTCGGGATGTACTCGTTCTCGTACCAGCCGCGGTCGACCAGCTCGATCGCGGGCTTGCCGTTCACGAGCGCGTGGAACAGGTCGGGGTACTGGGTCGTCGAGTGGTTGCCCCAGATCGTCATCTGCGTGATCTCGGTGACGCCGGCGCCCGTCTGCTGCGCCAGCTGCGCGATCGCGCGATTGTGATCGAGCCGCGTCATCGCGTGGAACCGCTCACGCGGCACGTCGGGCGCGTTGCTGGCCGCGATCAGCGCGTTCGTGTTCGCCGGGTTGCCGACCACGAGGATCTTGACGTCGCTCGCCGCGCCGGCGTTGATCGCCTCGCCCTGCGGACGGAAGATGCCGCCGTTGGCCTCGAGCAGGTCGGCGCGCTCCATTCCCGGGCCGCGCGGACGCGCGCCGACGAGGAGCCCGACGTTGGCGCCGTCGAAGGCGGCCTTCGGGTCGTCGTGGATGTCGATCCCCGCCAGCAGCGGGAACGCGCAATCGTCGAGCTCCATGGCGGTGCCTTCGGCGGCCTTGACGGCTGCCGGGATCTCAAGCAGGTTCAGATGGACCCGGGTGTCGGGGCCCAGCAGGTGGCCGGACGCGATGCGGAAGAGCAGGGCGTAGCCGATCTGGCCGGCGGCGCCGGTGACGGTCACCTTGACGGGAGTGCTCACGGAATTCGTTCTCCTGGATGGAATGGTGGGTGTGGCCTAGGCCATCGCCCGCTGAAGGTTTGCGTCGATCGACGCGAGGAACTGCTGGGTGCTCTCGTACGGCTGGTCGGGACCGATCAGCAGCGCGAGGTCCTTCGTCATGCTGCCGCTCTCGACGGTCTCGATGCAGACGCGCTCGAGGGTCTCGGCGAAGGCCGCGACCTCGGGCGTCCCGTCCATGCGCGCGCGCGCGGCGAGCCCACGCGTCCACGCGAAGATCGAGGCGATCGGGTTGGTCGACGTCTCCTTGCCCTGCTCGTGCTGGCGGAAGTGCCGCGTGACCGTGCCGTGGGCGGCCTCGGCCTCGACGGTCTTGCCGTCGGGCGTCATGAGGACGCTGGTCATGAGGCCGAGCGAGCCGAACCCCTGGGCCACGGTGTCCGACTGGACGTCGCCGTCGTAGTTCTTGCAGGCCCAGACGTAGCCGCCCTCCCACTTGAGCGCGGCGGCGACCATGTCGTCGATGAGCCGGTGCTCGTAGATGATCCCGGCAGCCTCGAAGTCGGCCTTGAACTCGGCCTCGTAGACCTCGGCGAAGAGATCCTTGAAGCGGCCGTCGTAGCGCTTGAGGATCGTGTTCTTCGTCGACAGGTACACGGGGTAGCCGCGATCGAGGCCGTAGCGCATCGATGCCCGCGCGAAGTCACGGATGGAGTCGTCGAGGTTGTACATCGCCATCGCCACGCCGCCGCTCGGGAAGTCGTAGACGTCGAGCTCCATCGGCGCGCTGCCGTCGGTCGGCGTGTAGGTCAGCGTCAGCGTGCCCGGCCCAGGAACCACGAGGTCGGTCGCGCGGTACTGGTCGCCGAAGGCGTGGCGGCCGATGACGATCGGCTTGGTCCAGCCGGGGACCAGGCGCGGCACGTTCGAGATGACGATCGGCTCGCGGAAGATGACGCCGCCCAGGATGTTGCGGATCGTGCCGTTCGGCGAACGCCACATCTCCTTGAGCCCGAACTCCTCGACCCGCGCCTCGTCCGGCGTGATCGTCGCGCACTTGACGCCGACGCCGTACTGCTTGATGGCGTTCGCCGCGTCGATCGTGATCTGGTCGTTCGTCTCGTCGCGCTTCTCGATCCCGAGGTCGTAGTACTTCAGGTCGACGTCGAGGTACGGAAGGATGAGCTGGTCCTTGATGAACTGCCAGATGATCCGCGTCATCTCGTCGCCGTCGAGCTCGACGATCGGGTTCGCGACCTTGATCTTGGACACGTGGTTCCTGTTCGGTTCCGGCAGGGCGGGCGCCCTGCGTTGAGCGCCCCGGATCGTAGCGGCGGGCCGGTGCGGGCCGATCGGCGGTCGCGGGGCATGCGCTCTGCGAGGATGGTGGTCCGTGCGCTCCGACCGATCGATCCAGCTCTTCCGCATCTTCGGGATCCGCATCGGCGCAAGCCCGAGCTGGTTCGTCGTCCTCTTCCTGATGATCTACTGGCTGTCGGGGTACTTCGGCGACGTTCTCGTCGGCGAATCGAACAGCACGGCCTTCCTCGTCGCGGTCCTCGCGACGCTCCTCTTCTTCGTCTCGCTTCTGCTCCACGAGCTCGGGCACGCGCTCACCGCGCGGCACTTCGGGATCGGCACATCCGGCATCGACCTCTGGCTCTTCGGCGGGGTCGCCAAGCTCACGCGTGACTCGAACACGCCGAAGGAGGAGTTCCTCGTCGCGGCGGCCGGCCCGGCGGTGACGGGCCTCATCGTTCTCGTCTGCGCCGGGCTCGGAGCGCTCGCCTCGAAGTTCAACGTCGTCGTCGACATCGCCCAGCTGCAGACGGTCGGCACCACCCCCGCGATCGTGCTGATCGGCTGGCTCGGCGCGATCAACCTCGTCCTGCTGATCTTCAACCTCATCCCCGCGTTCCCGCTCGACGGCGGGCGCATCGCCCGAGCCGTCGCCTGGCGCATGACCGGCGACCGCAACCGCGGCACCCGCTTCTCCGGGAAGCTCGGCATCGGGTTCTCGTGGCTCTTGATCGGCGGCGGCGCGCTGATCGCGGCGCGCGGCGACCTCGTCAGCGGCGCATGGCTCGCGCTGCTCGGCTGGTTCCTCGGCTCGGCGGCGCGCAGCGCCGTGCTGAGCTCGCGCTTCTCCGAGCGCCTCGACGAGGTCACCGCCGGTGATCTCATGGACCGCGATCCCCTCACGATCCCGGGGAGCGTCAGCGTCATCGCCGCCCGTGAGGAGTGGTTCGACCGTCATCCGTGGCCGTGGTTCGCGGTCGTCGACGCTCAGGGGCGACTCGAGGGCGTGCTCGACGAGACGACGCTCGACCGCGCGCTCGCCGACGGTCGCCCGGCGCTTCCCGTCCGGGACGTGCTCGACCCGGCAGCCCAGACGGGCGTCTGGGTCACGCAGGAGACGCCCGTCGGGTCGCTGCTCGGCAGCGAGGGCGTCCGGCGTCTCGGAGCGATCCTCGTGGTCGACGACCATGATCGGCTGTGCGGCGTCGTGAGCGCCGAACGACTCGGGCGCGCCATCTCCGCGGCAGCCGCGAGTCATTCGGGGCCTCCGGCCGTATAAGCTTCACAGTCCGCTTCCGTCCGTCGGCCCGTCGGCCACGACCCCTTTCGAAGAGACCATGCCCGCATACGACGTCCTCATCATCGGCGCCGGCCTCGCAGGCCAGCGCGCCGCCCTCGCCGCAGCCCAGAAGGGTGCGAGCGTCGCGATCATGAGCAAGGTCCATCCGGTCCGCTCGCACTCGGTCGCAGCCGCCGGCGGCATCAACGCCGCCGTCAACCCCGCCGACGACTGGCGCTCACACGCCTACGACACCGTCAAGGGCTCCGACTTCCTGGGCGACCAGGACGCCATCGAGATCATGTGCCGCGAGGCGCCGCTTGAGGTCATGCACCTCGAGCACATCGGTGTGACGTTCCACCGCAACGAGAAGGGCGAGATCGACCTGCGCGCCTTCGGCGGCGCCTCCATGAAGCGCACGGCTTACGTCGCGGACATCACCGGCCAGGCCCTCCTGCACGTCCTTTACGAGCAGATGATGAAGTTCCACGAGGTCATCGACCGCTACGAGGAGTGGTTCGTCACCTCGCTCGTCATCGATGACAACGGCCACTGCGTCGGCGTCGTCTCGCGCGACATCCGCGACGGCAAGCTCCAGACCTTCTCCGCCAAGAGCGTGATCCTCGCCTCCGGCGGCGCGGGCCAGTGCTTCAAGCCCACGACGAACGCGCTCATCTGCACCGGTGACGGCATCGCCCAGGCCTACAAGGCCGGCGCGCCGCTCATGGACATGGAGATGATCCAGTACCACCCCACGACGCTCGCGGAGAACGGCTTCCTCATCACCGAGGGTGCCCGCGGCGAGGGTGCGCACCTCCTGAACTCCAAGGGCGAGCGCTTCATGGAGAAGTACGCGCCGAACAAGATGGAGCTCGCGTCGCGCGACGTCGTCTCGCGCGCTGAGCAGACGGAGATTCTGGAGGGCCGCGGCGTCGGTCCCGAGGGCTCCGGCATCTGGCTCGACATCACCGTCGTCCCGAAGCGCCGCACACTCGAGGCGCTGCGCGAGATCGTGAACATCGGCAAGGACTTCGCCGGCGTGGACATCACCCGCGAGCCGATCATGATCCAGCCGGGGATGCATTACATCATGGGCGGCGTCAAGACCGACGTGAACGGCGCGACGCCGATCCCGGGCCTGTACGCCGCCGGTGAGGTCGCCTGCGTCTCGGTCCACGGCGGCAACCGCCTGGGTGCGAACTCGCTGCTCGACACGCTGATCTTCGGCCGCCGCTCCGGTGAGCACGCCGCCGAGCGCGCCGTCGGGATGCCGATGCCGACCGCCTCGCTCGACGCCCAGCGTCGCGATGAGGAGCAGACCGCCGAGATCCTCAGCCGCCCGAAGACCGGGCGCCGCGTCTCCGAGATCAAGGAAGAGCTCGGCACGACGATGAACCGCTACGTCGCCGTCTTCCGCGAGGAAGCCGGTCTGCAGACGGCTCACGAGATCGTCCGTCGTCTGAAGGAGGAGGCGAAGACCGCCTACGTCGACGACAAGGGCACCGTCTTCAACCAGGACGTGCTCGGCGCGATCGAGCTCGACTACATGCTCACGTGCGCGGAGGCGATCGTCGTCGCCGCCATCGAGCGCAAGGAGTCGCGCGGCGCGCAGTTCCGCACCGATTACCCGGAGCGCAACGACGCCGAGTGGCTGAAGCACATCGATGTCTCGCGCAACGGCGCTGAGACCCCCCACCTCTCCTACTCCCCGGTGACCATCACGCAATGGCAGCCGGAGGAGCGCAAGTACTAGCGACGAGCCTGGAGCCATGGCCGAGTTCACCCTGAAAATCCGCCGCTACGACCCCCAGTCCGGCGAGGCGCCGTACTGGGACGAGCACACCATCGAGCTGGAGCCCCACCGGTCGGTCCTTGAGGGCCTGCTGCAGGCGAAGGCCAAGACCGACGGTTCGATCGGCGTTCGCTGCTCGTGCCGTGCCGCCATCTGCGGCTCCTGCGGTGTGCGCATCAACGGCCAGCCCGGTCTGGCCTGCCACACGCACCTCGACGCGGCTGCGGCGCGCTCCGAGGACGGCGTGATCACCGTCGAGCCGATGGGCAACATGCCCGTCATCCGCGACCTGATCGTGGACATGGACGCGGTGCACTGGAAGAAGATCCAGCGCGTCACGCCGTGGCTCATCAACAAGACCCCGATTCCTGAGCGCGAGTACATCGTGCCGCGCGAGTCGATGGTCGACGTCACGCAGACGGCCGCCTGCATCCAGTGCGGCGCCTGCGTCTCGGACTGCCTGACGATGGAGGTCGACCCGCTCTTCGTCGGCCCCGCCGCGCTCGCCAAGGCCTACCGCTTCGTCGGTGACCCGCGCGACGCCGAGCACGAGAGCCGCCTGAAGGACCTCTCTGAGGACCCGCACGGCATCTACGACTGCACGCACTGCTTCAAGTGCATCGAGGCCTGCCCGAAGGGTGTCGCCCCGATGAACCAGATCATGCGCCTGCGCCGCATCGCCGGGTCCGACCACCACATCGTCGACCGCAACAACGGCCACCGTCACGAGGCCGCCTTCGGCACGCTCGTGAAGGACCACGGTCTCCTCTGGGAGGCCGAGCTCCTGCCGCGCTCGTACGGCGGTGACTCGTGGTTCGGCAAGTTCGCACCGGCCGCCGGGCTCGAGCTCGTCGCGTCGCTGCCCGCGATCACGAAGGCGCTGCTGCGCGGCAAGGTGACCCCGATGGGCGCGCTCAAGCCGCACAAGATCCCCAAGGAGGACCTCGCGGCCGTCCAGCGCATCTACGACGTCATCGAGAGCCGTGACGAGCGCATCGAATTGAACCTGTACATCACGGGCACCGACGCGGAGAACGCCGAGAACCCGGTCGAGACGGTGGCCGCCGCCGCGCCGAGCGCCGGCGACGAGGAAGGACTGACGCGATGAAGGTCGCCTACTGGCCCGGCTGCGTGAGCCGTGGCTTCACCCCGGAGCTCCACGGCTCGATGGCCAAGGTCGCTCCGATGCTTGACATCGAGCTCGTCCAGCTCGACCGCGCGAACTGCTGCGGCGCCGGCGTCATCGCCGAGCACAGCCAGGAGCTCGCCGACACCCTCAACGCGCGCACGTTCGCGCTCGCCCAGCAGGTCCCCGGTGCGGACCTGATGATGAACATCTGCTCGACCTGTCAGGGCGCGCAGGGCGAGTGCCAGGAGCGCCTCGACGCGAACGAGGAGTACCGCGCGCACGTCAACGAGACGCTGAAGGCGACGCAGGGCCTGGAGTACGAGGCCGGCATCATCAACAAGAACTTCCTCTGGGTGCTCGTCGAGGACATCGGCCTCGACAAGCTCAGCAGCCTGGTGAAGCGTCCGCTCACGAACCTCAAGGTCGGCCCCTTCTACGGATGCTACATCGTGCGCCCGACGAGCCGCCTGGGGATCAACAGCGAGAACCCGCGCGACACGTACCTGCCCAAGGTCATCGAGGCGCTCGGCGGCACGGTCATCGACTACGCCGGCTCGCACAAGTGCTGCGGCTTCCCGATCATCACGATGAACAAGAAGGCCTCGCTCGACCAGGCCGGCCGTCATCTCGGTGATGCGAAGGACGCGGACGCAGACTGCCTCGTCACGCCCTGCCCGCTCTGCCACCTGAACCTCGACCTGCAGCAGCCGCTGGCCGAGCGTCAGATCGGCCGCAAGCTCGACATGCCGGTCCTCCATCTCCCGCAGCTCGTCGGCCTGGCCCTCGGGCTCACGCCGAAGGAGATCGGCCTCCAGCGCCACGTCGTCAAGCCGACGAGCGTGATCGACTGGACCGAGGCCGTCATCGCCGGCGTCGCCGACTGAGGTCGGCAGCACAGCTGAGATTGTTCCCGAGGGGCCGCGCTGCGGCCCCTCGGTCGTTCCTCACTCCTCGACGCTGACGCCCTTCCAGAACGCCACGTGGCCGGCGATGTCGGCGGCGGCGTCCTTGGGCTCCGGGTAGTACCACGCGGCGTCGGGGTTCTCCTCCCCGCCGACCTTGAGCGTGAAGTAGCTCGCGGTGCCCTTCCAGCCGCACACGGTGTGCGTGTCGGTCTCCACGAAGAACTCGCAGTTGATCGAGTCCTTCGGGAAGTAGTGGTTGCCTTCGACGACGACGGTGTCGTCAGATTCGGCGATCAAGGCGCCGTTCCAGATGGCCTTCATGCCCGCAGTACGGACGCTGGGCCGCTGCGGCTCAGCGTCGGCCGACGAGGCCGCGCTCGACCGCGAGCTCGGCGAGCTGGACGGTGTTCAGCGCAGCGCCCTTGAGCAGGTTGTCGCCGACCACGAAGAAGTTGAGGCTGTGCGGGTCGCCGAGGTCCCGGCGCACGCGCCCGACGAACGTCTCGTCGCGTCCGGCGGCCTCCAGGGGCGTCGGGGCCTCTTCGACGACGAGGTTCGGGAAGGCGCGCAGGGCCGCGAGCGCCTCGTCGAGGTCCACCTCGCGCTCGTAGGTCGCGCGGACCTCGATCGCATGGCCGACCATCACCGGGACGCGCACGCACGTCGGGCTCACCGCGAGCACCGGAATCCCGAGGATCTTGCGGCTCTCGTCCTGGAGCTTCATCTCCTCGTCGGTGTAGCCGTTGGGGCCGATCGTCCCGAGCCGCGGGATGACGTTGAAGGCGAGGGTGTTCGCATGAACGCTCGACTCCACCTTGCGGGCGGCGGCTGCGCCGTCGTTGACGAGCGCGTCGATGTCCGCGGCGAGGACGGGCACCTGGGCTGCGAGCTCGTCGATGCCCTTCTGGCCTGCGCCGCCGGCCGCCTGATAACTCGTGGCGACCATCGCGGTCATGCCGAAGCGGTCATGCAGTGCCTTCGCAGGCAGCATGACCACCATCGTCGTGCAGTTCGGGTTCGCGACGATCCCCTTGCGCGCCGCGTCCATCGCCTCGGGGTTGACCTCGCTGACGACGAGCGGGACGTCCGGGTCCATGCGCCACGCGGAGGAGTTGTCGACGACGACGGCGCCGCCGGCGACGAACCGCTCGGCCCAGTCGCGGGAGGTGCCGCCGCCGGCGGAGAAGAGCGCGAGGTCGAAGCCGGCGACGGTGTCGTCCCGCAGCGGCTGGATGGTGCCGTAGCCCTCGAGCTCACGCCCGGCTGAGCGCTCGCTGGCGAAGGGGACGATCGCATCGGCTGCGAAGCCCCGTCGCTCGAGCGTGCGCAGCATGATCTGGCCGACCGCACCGGTGGCACCGACGACGGCGACCCTCATGCTGCGGATCCCCCGAACGGCTCCTCGACGCGGATCGTGTCCTCGCCGCTGAGCTCGAAGGCGCTGTGGAGCGCACGCACGGCGTCCGGCACGCGGTCGGCTGCCACGACGCAGGAGATCTTGATCGGGGAGGTGGCGATCATCTCGATGTTGATGCCCTCCTCGCCGAGGACGGTGAAGACCTTCGCGGCGACGCCCGGGTGCGTCTTCATGCCGGCCCCGATGACGGAGACCTTGCCCATCGCTTCGTCCGAGACGATCGCGGCGATGCCGAGCTCGTCGCAGAGCGGCTCGAGCGCCTCGCGCGCGGTGCGCAGGTCGTCGCGCGGCACGGTGAAGGACATGTCCGCCCGCTGACCCTCCGTCACGGGCTCGTTCTGGATGATCATGTCGACGTTCACGTTCGCCTCGGCGAGGACCGTCGCGATGCGCCCGGCGGCGCCCGGCGTGTCCGGAACCCCCTGCAGCGTGACGCGGGACTCCCCGGTCGAGTGGGTGACGGCGGTGATCAGCGGGTTCTCCATGGTCTCCTGCTCGGATACGACGATGGTGCCGGTCGATTCATCGAAGCTCGACCGGCAGTGGATGCGCACGCCGTGGTTGCGGGCGTACTCGACGCTGCGCAGTTGGAGCACGCCGGCGCCGGAGGCGGACATCTCGAGCATCTCCTCGAAGGAGACGCTGTCGAGCTTGCGTGCGTCGGGGACGATCCGGGGGTCGGCGCTGAAGACGCCCGGGACGTCGGTGTAGATCTCGCAGACATCGGCGCCCAGCGCCGCGGCGAGCGCGACGGCGGTCGTGTCAGAGCCACCCCGGCCGAGCGTCGTGACGTCGCGGTCGGTGGAGACGCCCTGGAAGCCGGCGACGAGCACGATCTCGCCCTGGCCCAGCGCTTCGAAGATCCGGTCGGCGCGCACGTCGAGAATGCGCGCCTTCGTGTGCGATGTGTCGGTGACGATGCCCGCCTGCGAGCCCGTGAGCGAGACCGCCTCCTGGCCGAGGTCGTGGATCGCCATCGCACAGAGCGCGCACGAGATGCGCTCGCCCGTGGAGAGGAGCATGTCCATCTCGCGCGGATCCGGCGTCTCGGACACCTCGAAGGCGTCGGCGATCAGACGGTCCGTCTCCTTGCCGCGCGCGCTGAGCACGGCGACGACGTCGTAGCCCTCCTCGCGCTTGCGCACGATGCGCGCAGC
Organism: Actinomycetota bacterium; assembly: GCA_009699245.1. Classification (GTDB taxonomy): domain Bacteria; phylum Actinomycetota; class Thermoleophilia; order Solirubrobacterales; family Solirubrobacteraceae; genus F1-60-MAGs163. The sequence goes on along the minus strand of WLOQ01000006.1, from coordinate 10,817 downwards.
CGCGCGCTTGAGACGCTCCGCATCGGCGACGGATGTGCCGCCGAACTTCATGACAACGGTTCCCTTGCCCATCGAGATGGGAAGGATACGAAGCCTGCGCCCACCGCCGGGTGGCGGTGGGCGCAGGAGCGCGTCTTTAGGAGACGAGCTTCGCCTTCGCGGCGTCGAACTCAGCCTGCGAGAGGGCGCCCGAATCCTTGAGCGCGGCGAGCTTTGCGATCTCGTCGGCGGTCGAGGAGCCGGCGACCGACTTGATGTAGCTGTCGGTGGCCTGCTGCATCTCCTGCTGCTGCGCGATCGCACGCTGACGCATGCCGTCGCCACGGGCGATGAGGTAGATGAGCGCCGAGATCACGGGGATGAAGACGAGCATGAGGAGCCAGAGCGCCTTCGCGCCGCCGGACAGCTCATGGTCGCGGAACAGGTCCATGAGGATCGTCACGAGGATCCAGAACCACACGATGAAGACGAACGCCGTGAGGGCGATCAGGATTCCGTCGCCGAACTCATACGACGCAAGGACAGGTGCCATGCAGGTGCCTTTCATTCAGAGGATCGCGCATCCTGCGCATGACCGCCCAGAGGCGGACCGGCCGAGCTTACGGCCTTCGGGGGATGACTCGCACTGCTTCAGAGCTCGCGGCGGCCGAGCATCGCCCGGCCGAGCGTGACCTCGTCGGCGTACTCGAGATCCGAGCCGACCGGCAGGCCGCTCGCGAGGCGCGTGACGGTGAGCCCGGTGGCGCGCTCGTGGAGGCCCCGAGCGAGGTGCAGCGCCGTCGCTTCCCCCGTCGTCGTCGGGTTCGTCGCGAGCACGACCTCGCGCACGACGCCCGATGCGACGCGCCCGTAGAGCTCCTCGATCCGGAGATCCTCGGGATCGACGCCGTCGATCGGCGAAAGCGCGCCGCCGAGCACGTGGTAGGTCCCGCGGTATTCGTGGGTGCGCTCGATCGGAATGACATCACCCGGGTCCTCGACGACGCAGATGACCGCCGGGTCGCGGCGCTCATCCAGGCAGATCGTGCAGCGCGGCCCCTCCGCGAGGTTGAAGCACACCTCACACGTCCCGATCTTCTCCTTCACGTCGCGGATCGCGTCGGCGAGCGCCGTCGCCTCCGCCGCATCGGCGCGCAGGATGTGGAACGCGAGCCGCTGCGCCGTGCGCGAGCCGACGCCCGGCAGGCGGGAGAGCTCCGTGATCAGGCGCTGGACGGGTGGAGCGTGCACTGCGTGGGCTACATCCCGGGAAGCCCGAGCCCGCCGAGCCCACCGGTGACCGAGCTCATCCGCTGCTCGGCGACCGCCTGGGCCGCACGGATGCCCTCGTTGATGGCGGCGAGCACCATGTCCTGCAGCAGCTCCGCGTCCTCGGGGTCGATCGCCTCGGGGTCGATGGTGATCGCCTTGACGACGAGGTCGCCGCTCACGCGGACGGTGACCATGCCACCGCCGGCGGAGGCCTCCACCTCCTCGGTCTTCAGCTGCTCCTGTGCGGCGACCATGTCCGCCTGCATCTTCTGGACCTGCTTGAGCATCTGCTGCATGTTCGGCGGCTGGGGCATCAGGCTGGCTCCTCTTCGTGGTGATCCTCTGCGCCGCCGGGCTCGATCTCCTCGGCGGCGAACTCCTCGACCAGATGGGCGACGAGCGCATCGTCCTGCAGCTCGGCGGAGGCGACGACGTGCCCGTCGAGGGCACGCAGGGCGTAGTCGAGCCGCAGCCGGGCGCCCGTCAGCGCCTGGAGCGCCTCGCCGAGCACCCGGCGATTGTCGGTGCTCTCCGCCGCCAGGCGGTGGTTGAACGAGTCGTCCTCGGCGAAGGCGACGACGAGCACGCCGTCGTTGAGCTCCGCAGGGCGCGCGTTGCCGAGCGCTGCCCCGAGGAGCTGGAAGTCCTCTGAGACGGTCTGCAGGACGGCGGGCCAGATCTCGACGACCTCGGCGAGCGTGACCGACCGCGGGTCGCGCGTCGCCGTGACGTCGGGCTCCGCGGCTGCCTGCGGCTCGGGCTCGACGTCAGCGACGGGTGCAGGCTCGGGCAGCGCAGGGGCCGCTGCCGCTCCGGGCGCAGCCGCGACAGCTGCGACGGGCGCGGCGACCGCGGGCGCGGGCGCAGGCGTCGCAGCAGCGGCTGCCGGAACGCCGCCCTGGAGTGCGGCCTCGAGGCGGGCGATGCGCGCGAGGAGGGCCTTCGCCGACGCGTCGATCTCCGGTGTCGCCGCGCGCACGAGCGCCAGCTCGAGCTGCGTGCGCGCATCGGCACCGTCGCGCACTGCGCGCATGGCCCCACCGAGCAGATCGAGCAGCCGGACGAGATCGGTCTCCGTGACGACCTGCGCCTGCGCGGACAGGCGGGCGTCGCGCTCCGGGGTCACGCGCACGTCCGCGGGCACCTCGCCGAGGGCACGCACGATCAGCAGCTCGCGGGCGTGGACCTCGAGGTCGCGCAGCGCCGTCTGGAGATCGCGCCCGGTGTCCGCCAGCGACGCCGCAGCGCGCAGCGCGCCCGCCGCGTCATGGCTCACGACCGCGTCGATGGCGCCGAAGAGCAGGTCGTCCTCGACGGCGCCGAGCACCGCGACGACGTCCGCGGTGGCGATCGCGCCGTCGCTGTAGGTCACGAGCTGTTCGAGTGTCCCGAGGGCATCGCGGAATGACCCGGTGGCATGCCGCGCGAGCAGGGCCAGCGCATCCGGGGCGATCTCGATCCCCTCCTGCCCGGCGACGCGCCGAAGCACCGAGGCGAGCTGGTCGACCGTCGGCCGCGTGAAGTCGAAGCGGTGGCAGCGATCCACGACCGTGGCCGGCACCTGGTGCGCCTCGGTCGTCGCGAGCACGAAGTGCGTGCCCGGCGGCGGCTCCTCAAGCGTCTTGAGCAGCGCGTTCCACGCGGGGCCGGTGAGCATGTGGGCCTCGTCGAGGATGTAGACCTTCGCGCGGCCGGAGACCGGGGCGAAGGCGACGCCATCGCGCAGGTCGCGCACGTCCTCGACCTTGTTGTGCGAGGCCGCGTCCATCTCGATCACGTCGAGCGAGGTCGCGTTGCGGATCCCGACGCACGACGCGCAGACACCGCAGGGCTCCACTGTCGGCCCGCGCTCACAGTTCAGGCAGGAGGCGAGGATCTTCGCCATCGAGGTCTTGCCCGTCCCGCGCGATCCGACGAAGAGATAGGCGTGATGGACCTTGTCCTGCGTGATCGCGTTGCCGAGCGTGCGCACGACATGCTCCTGCCCGACCACGTCGGCGAAGGTCCGCGGACGGTGACGGCGGTAGAGCGAGGGACCGGCGGACACCTGGCCGAGTCTAGACCGCTGCGCGGCGCCGTCGAGACGGACGGCGGGGCCTGGGGGTAGGGTCCAACGACGTGGACGAGACGCTCCTGGAGAACCTCCTGCACTGGCTGCGAATCCCGTCGATCTCGACCGGCGGCGGCGACCCCGCCGAGATCGAGCGAGCAGCGCAGTTCGTCGTAGACCGCGTGCGCGAGGCCGGCGGCGAGGGCGACCTCGTGCGCATCGGAGCGGGCAACCCGATCGCCGTCTGTGAGCTGCGCGCCCAGCGCGAGGACGCCCCCACGGTGCTCCTCTACGGCCACTACGACGTCCAGTCGCCGGAGCCGCTCGGGGACTGGGACTCGCCCCCCTTCGAGCCGGAGATCCGCGATGGACGACTCTACGCGCGCGGCGCCTCCGATGACAAGGGCAATGTGATCCCCGTCCTGCACGCGGCGTGCGAGCTTGCCCGAGCCGGCGAGCTGCCCGTTCACGTGCGCGTCGTGATCGAGGGTGAGGAGGAGGTCGGCGGCGCCTCCTTCAGCGCCTGGACGAAGGCCGACACGCGCGGCGCCGACTGCGCGATCGTCTTCGACAGCGCGATGGAAGACGAGCAGACGCCCGCGATCTGCCTCGGCCTGCGCGGCATCGTCGCAGCGCTCGTCGAGGTGCGCACGCAGCCACGGGAGCTGCACTCCGGCCTCTACGGCGGGAGTGTGCTGAATGCGGCGCACGTGCTGCACAAGGCGGTCGGTCGGCTGCTGCCGGATGACCTGGGCCGCGTGCGCGACGAGCTGCGCGAGGGCGTCGCCGACCCGTCGGCGGCCGAGCGCGCCTCGTGGGCGGCGCTGCGCCCCGGCGAGGCCGTCCTGGAAGAGGTCGGCGCGACCCCGTTGCACCCAGGCGCCGGGGCCGAGTACCGCGTGCGCAACGGCGCCGAGCCGTCGGCCGAGCTCAACTGGTTTGAGGCCGGCGAGGCGCGGACGATCGTGCCCGCCACGGCACGCGCCTACGTGACCGTCCGCCTCGCACCAGGCCAGCGCTCCGAGCGCATCCGTGAGGTGGTCGAGGGGCTCCTGCGCGAGCAGCTCCCGCAGGGCGCGCAGATGACGATCGGGTGGCACCTCGGCGATCCGGCGCTCTTCCCGCCCGAGGAGCCGGCGATCCGCATCGCGGCCGCGGCGATCGAGCGCGCAACCGGGATGGCCCCGGTCTTCGTGCGCTCGGGCGGCTCGATCCCGGCGGTCGCCGACCTCGCGGCCAAGGGGATCCCGGTGATCGTGAGCGGCTTCGCGCTCGCCCAAGACCGCATCCACGCGCCGAACGAGTCCTACCGGCTGGCATCGCTCGAGCTGGGCGCCCGCGCGGGCCGCGAGCTGCTGCTGGCACTCGCCGATCTGCCGCGGGGCTGAGGCGCGCCGTGGTACGCACCGGACGCGTCGCAGCCGGCATCGTCGCTCTGGCAGGCGTGCTCTACGCGATCGCCGGTCGCGGGCTCGTCAACTACGACACGCTCTACTCGCTGGTCTGGGGGCGCGAGATCACCGAGGGCCGCACGCCGCAGCTGGACGCGCCGATCGCCCCGACGCCGCACCCGCTCGCAACGCTGCTGGGGATCATCCTTGCGCCGCTGAGCCGGGCTTCATCGAACGCCGTGCATGGCATGGCGACCCTCGACGTGACGATCGTGCTCGCGTTCCTCGCGCTCGGGGTCCTCGGATGGGTCGTCTACGAGCTGGGGCGCACATGGTTCGATCCGTGGGTTGGCGTGCTGGCCGCGGCAATCATCCTCACGCGCCGTCCGGTGCTCGACTTCGGTGCACGGGCATACGTCGACATCCCCTATGTCGCGCTCGTGCTCGGCGCGCTGCTCGTCGCCTCGCGCCGCCCGCGTTCTGGTGTGCCGGTGCTCGGACTGCTCGCGGTCGCCGGGCTGATCCGGCCGGAAGCCTGGCTCTTCTCGCTCGCCTATCTGGCGTTCCTCGTCTTCAGCGGCGAGCGCGACCTGCGGCGCCTGGCGGGGCTCTGCGCGCTGGCGGCCAGCGGGCCGCTGCTGTGGGTGCTGAGCGACTGGCTGATCGCCGGCAGCCCGCTGCATTCGCTGACCGGCACGCGTGACACCGCGCAGGAGCTCGGCCGAGTGACCGGCCTGCAGCATGTTCCCACGACCGTGCCACGCCGGCTCGGCGAGATCCTGCGCGAGCCGGTCCTGCTCGGAGCCGCGGGGGGCCTTGTGTTCGCGTGGCTCTGGCTGCGCGAGCGCGCGCTGCCCGCCGTCGCGGCCGGAGCGCTCGCGCTGGTCGCCTTCTGCATCCTCGCTGCGGCGGGCCTGCCGATCCTCGGGCGCTATCTGCTGCTCCCGGCGGCGATCGGCGCGGTGCTCTGCGGCGCAGGCGTCTTCGGCTGGCGCAGCCTCCCGCGGGGGGACCGGCGGCGGCAGCCCTGGGCCTGGTTCGGCCTCCTGACGCTCGTGCTGCTCGTGGCCTTCATCCCCTCGCAGGTCAACCGGATCGGGAACCTGCGCGACGCGCTGCACATCCAGGACACGATCCAGCAGGATCTGCGCGCGCTCGTGCACGACCCGCCCGCCGCGCTCAACCGCGCCTGCCCGGTCACGGCTGCGCCGAACCATCGCCCGGTGCCGCTGCTCGCGCTCTGGCTGGACGTTCCGGCGAGCAGCGTCGTGAGCCTCCAGGACGCCGGCGCGCCCGCCGTCGGGCAATACGCCCGGCCCGCGACGGCGCGGGTCGCCCGCGACTATGTGCTCGACCCGCGCGACCGGCGCGCAGCGATCCCACCGCCCCCGCCGGGCTTCCAGCTCGCCGCGCAGAACCGCTCCTGGCAGGTCTGGAAGCGCTGCCCTTAGGGCGCAGGCGTGCTCCGCGGCCAAGAGCCGCGAAGCGGACCGTGCACCCTCCTTCGAAGTGCGACCCGCGGGCGGCACACCGAGGCTCAGCTCCAGCTCGGGGATTCCCGTAACGCCCGCCGGCACCCGCTTAAGGCTGCTTCCTTCCGGACCTGACCTGGTTCACGGACCGACGTCGCACGGGACCCGGGCCATCAACGCCTCACTCGGCACGACGACACCGCAGGCCTCACCCCTCGAGAGGGGATTCAGCCTCGCTAGAGCGGATTGCGAGCGACAGGGCACCGCTACCTCCCCGCCTAGCACGGTCCGCGGGCCAGTCTAGGGGTCCGCTCAGGGAGCGGGGGCGCCGCCGTTGGTGACGGTGGTCGTCACCGTCGTCGGGGGGGTTGTCTGCGTCACCGTCGTCGGGGGGGTTGTCTGCGTGGCGGTCTGGGTGGTCGTGACCCCGGTTTCGGTCTTCGTGATCGTCGTCTCGACCGTCGTCGTCAGGCCGGATTTCGAGCCACCGTCATTCCCGCCGGCGATCAGGATCGCCGCGATGACGCCCGCGACGATGATCGCGACGGCCAGCGCCACCCACGGCCATGGGTTCGATCCGCCCGGATCCTGCGGCGTGAGCGGGTGGCCGTACTGGTCACGCCCGTACGGCGCCTGCGGGTCGTACGCCTGCTGCGGCTGTCGCGGCTGGAGGCGCTCGGTCGGGCTGTCGGGGCCGTAAGGCGGCTGAGAGGACATGCCCCCAACGTACCCCGCAGAACAGACATGGACGCACAGCGGCGGCCGATCCCTTGGGGGACCGGCCGCCGGGTGATGCGGTGCTGAAAGATCAGCGGCGGTTGGGCGGCGCGGGCAGCACCGACTGGAACGCGGCCTTCACGTCCGCGGCGCTGACGCCGAGCTTGGCTGCGAGGGCATCGGCCATCCCGCCGGGCCGAGGCATGCCGCCGGGCGCGTGCGCCGCGCGGAGACCGTCGAGCGCAGTCTTGACCGCTGCCTCGTCGAGGCCCAGCCCGGTCGCGAGCGCCGTGACGAGCTTCGCCTCACGGGCAGCGTTCGGTCGCGGACCGTGATGCCGACCGCCGTGACCGTGGCCGCGCGGAGCATCGGCCGGCCTTGCGGGGCGGTTCGCATCGAGGATCTCCTTGACCTTCGCAACGTCCGCGTTCAGCGCGGTCGCAATGTCCTGCGCCATCTTCCCGCCGCGGTCACCGCGGGGTCCGCCATCGACGGGCCTCGCGGGGCGGGTGCTCTCGAGCGCCGCCTTGAGCTGAGCCGACGTGACGCCGAGCTTCGCCGCGATCGCGTCGACCTGCGCCGTCGTCAGGCGCCCCGGGCCGCGGTGCGGCCTGCCGGCGCGCTTGCCGGCCTGCGTGGTCTTCGCCTTGGACGACTTCTCCGTCGTCGAGCCTGCTCCGTGGGCTACGCCGATGGCCCCAGCGGAGAGGCCAAGCAGTGCTGTGGTGGCGAGCGCGGCGGTGAGTGTGCGGGATCGGATCATCATGGTCTGTCTGGCTCCTTGGGTGGGGGACCGTGCCTGCTGTCCCCGGTATTGATCGCGCCTGAGGGTGAGAACGTTATGTGAGACCTCTGAGAGTTCCCTGAGAGCGAGGACGCTCCGCAGGCCCATCTCCCTCGCTAAAGTGCCGATCTCCCGGGCGCGTAGCTCAGCGGGAGAGCGCTCGCTTCACACGCGAGAGGTCGCTGGTTCGAAACCAGCCGTGCCCATCAAAAACCCTTTGAAATCAACCTCTGCGAGGTCACGGTTCGATACCAGCTGAATCTCCCGCGTTGATGGAGCGTGGTCTACCGCTGGCTAGTTTGGTTTGTGTGGTGCTAACAACTGGTGCTGGTCACCGTGCCGTTGGGGCAGGTCGCGTAGAACCAGGTAGCGCCAAAGCGGTTGCCGCCGGAAAAGATCGCTCCGGTCAGGTTCGCGTAGGTCAGGTTCGCGCTGACTAGCCACGCGCCGGTGAAGTTCGCGCTAAGCGGATACGCGTAGGTCAGGTTCGCGCTGACTAGCCATGCGTAGGAGAGGTTCGCGCTGGTCAGGTTCGTGTTGGTCAGGTTCGCGCTGACGAAGCTTGCGTAGGTCAGGTTTGTGCGGGACAGGTTCGCGTCGGTCAGGTTCGCGCCTCCCAGGTCCGCGTTGGTCAGGTTCGCTCCGGTCAGGTTCGCGCCGGCCATCTGCGCGCCGAGCAGGTTCGCGTAGGCCAGGTTCGCGCCGGTCAGGTTCGCGCCGGTGAAGTTGGCTCCGCGCAGATCCGCACCCGAACAGTTTGGGTTGCATGACGGCGCGGCTTGTGCCTGAGCGGGAACAGCCCTTCCCTGCTTGGGGGTGTAATTATTAAGTTTTGCGCCTTTGAGGTTCGCTCCGCGCAGATCAGCTCCCCGCAGGTCAGCTCCCCGCAGGTCGGCGTAGCGGAGATCAGCTCCACGTAGGTTCGCGTGGCGCAGGTTCATGTGATGGAGCACGCTGTGATGCAACACAGCCCCGCGCAGATCCGCCTCGTGAAGGTCTTTGTGATGGCAGCTCGTGTGATGCTTGATCACGCAGCCCTTGACGGTGCGTGCCTCAGCGACACCCGACACAAGGACGCACGCAGACACCGCAACAATTAGAACCCGCAGAAGAGAACGCATCACGGAAAGATACGAAACCGGCCGAGCGAGTGCGCAAGTACGGCGGCGCGCCCAGCACCTTGCTGACCACAGCGCCGGCTGCTCATAGGTCGGCCTACGGGTAGCAACCGAGTAGCGAGCCCCAGGCTTTCGGTAGCAACGCAGTAGCAACCACCCCGCATCGCCCGCCAACGCGGCGATCCGAACCAGCCGTGCCCATGAAAAGCCCTTTGAGATCAGGCTCTGCGAGGTCACGGTTCGATACCAGCTGAATCTCCCGCGTTGACGGAGCGTGACGCTACCGCTAGCTAGTGGGAGAGCAAAGCTGGGCTGCAAGCTCGGGCGCAACGCTCGCCTCGCACTGAAGAAGTGCGCGATCACGGTCGACGTCGAGACGCGCTCCACGCCTCGCGTCGGCTCGCCCCTAAGCGGCTCCCGAACAATCGTAATTCCTCGTAAGCGTTAGCAGCAACCAGCGTGTGGCGCCGCGCTGGCCTGCCACACTCGGCTGGTGGCGTGGATACGACTTGCCGCGATCATCGCTTCTTGCAGCGGGCTACTGGCGCTGCCAACCGTGGCGGGCGCCGCAACGCGCGAGCTGACGCTCTCGCCGTCGGGTTCGGACTCCGCGAGCGGCAGTCGCAGCGCTCCTCTGCGCACGCTCGGCGCAGCCTGGCGCAAGATTCCTGCGGGCAACTCTGGAAGCTGGCGACTGCGCCTGAAGGCTGGCAGCTACCTCAGCGGCGCGCCGGTCTACTGGGAGCACAGGAGCGGGCCGATCACGATCGAGAGCGTTGACGGGCGCGGCGCGGCGCGACTAGCGGGCATGAACGTTTACCGCGTGAACGGGCTGACGCTGCGCGGCCTGCGACTCGACGATGGCGGCGACGTGTTCCACTGCGAGCAATGCAAGCGGGTCCTGCTCGACCACGTGACCCTGCGCGGCCACGGCGCGCAAGAGACGATCAAGATCAACCAGTCGAGCGACGTTACTGTCGCCGATTCGGATGTCGGCGGCGCCGGTGACAACGCCTTCGATGCGGTCGCAGTGCGGCGCATCAAACTACTGCGCAGTCACTTTCATGACGCAGGTGACTGGTGCGGCTACGCCAAGGGCGGCTCGACCGAGGTGATCGTGCGAGGCAACCTCTTCTCGGAGTGCGGCACTGGTGGCTTCACGGCAGGGCAAGGAACAGGGATGCAGTTCATGGCCTCGCCTTTCACTCACTACGAGGCCAGCTCGGTGCTGATCGAAGGGAACAGCGTGCGCGACACCGAGGGCGCCGCGTTCGGCGTTAACGGCAGTGCCAACGTGCTAATCCGCAACAACGTCGCTACTCGGGTGGGCGCCCGCTCGCACGTACTTGAGGTGGGCTACGGCAGCCGCTCCTGCGACGGGCGCCCAGGCGACGCGGGCCGTAGCCGCTGCAATAGCTTCATCCACGCCGGCGGCTGGGGAACGACGGTCGTTGACGACGGCGACAACTTCATCAGGGTTCCCAACCGCAACGTGCTGATCTACGACAACGTGATCTCAAACCCCGTAGGCGCCGCGAGCCAATGGCAGGTCTTCTCAGTGGCGGGCGCACGGCCGGGCGCCAGCGGCGGCGTGCCGAGTGGTCGCCGCGCCGATGATGGGCTGCGGATCGTCGGTAACGCGATCTATGACGGTGGTCCCTCCCACTCACTCGGGATCGGCGACGAATCCTGCCGCGTGGGCTCAAGCTGCACTCCTGCGCAGGTGCGCGCAGCTAACGAGATCAATAGGCGTAGGCCAACGATCGTCCAGCGCAGCAGCGGCTGGCTGAGCGTCACCGGCTGGGCTGCCGCACTAACGCGGCACCGTGCACCAGTCCCGTCGCTGAGCGGCCGCGTTGCTCCTGAGCCGCGGCTCTGGCGGCTTTGGCCATAGACCAGCGCTAGTGCCGGAAGTGGCGCTCGCCGGTGAAGACCATCGCCGTACCGCGCTCGTTGGCGGCGGCGATCACTTCGTCGTCGCGGATTGAGCCGCCGGGCTGAAGCAGCGCTGAGGCGCCGCCGTCGAGCGCGCCG
>WLOQ01000005.1 GCA_009699245.1 Actinomycetota bacterium | reverse complement strand
CCCCCCCCCCCCCCCCCCCCCCCCCCCCCCCCCCCCCCCCCCCCCCCCCCCCCCCCCCCCCCCCCCCCCCCCCCCCCCCCCCCCCCCGGTGTCGGCGGCCCTACAAGCGACGCATGGCCACCGTGGACGACGTCGAAGCCGCCCTGACGAACATCATCGACCCGGAGCTCGGGATGGATTTCGTCGAGCTCGGCTTGATCTATGACATCGGCGTGGACGGCGCTGCCGTGCACGTGACGTACACGCTCACGACTCCCGCCTGCCCGATCGGCCCGATGGTCGCCGAGCAGATCGAGGAGTTCGTCGGCGAGCTCGACGGCGTCGAGACCGTCACCTCGGAGATGAGCTTCACACCGCCGTGGACCCCGGACCGCATGTCCGAGGACGCGAAGTTCGCGCTCGGCTACTGAGCCGCGGCCGCGCGCGCGGCCGCCAGCAGATCGTCGATGGCCGCTTCGAGCGCGGCGACGATGATGTCGATGTCGGGGACCGCGTCGTAGTCGCCGAGCAGCCCGAAGGAGAGCTTGCCGTCGTAGCTCATGATGGCCACGGCGAGCGCGTGGTCGCGCGGGAGGAAGGCGATCGGTCGCAGCCCGAGGAGCCGGCGGCCCATGACGTACAGCGGGAACTGCGGGCCGGGGACGTTCGTCACGATGAGGTTGAAGAGCCGCGTCGAGAAGTTCAGGCGTGAGGCCTGCGCGAGCACCGTCGGGGGAGCGAACCCCTGCGCGCCGGCGAGCACCGCAGCGCCCACAGCCTGCTTGGACTCCTTCAGGCCGTCCATCTCTTCGCGCACGACGCGCAGCCGCGTGACCGCGTCGTCGACGTAGACCGGGAGTGGCCCGCGCATCGCGACGATCTGATTCCCGAGCTCAGCGCCCGCACCCTGGGCGCGGACGGAGACGGGGACGAGGGCACGCAGCTCGAGGCCCTCGGTGCGCACGTTGCGCCCGTGGAGCCACTCGCGCAGCGCGCCGGTCACGACCGCGAGCACGACGTCGTTCACGGTGCCGCCGAGGGCGTCCTTGATCTCCTTGAAATCGGCGAGATCACGCTCGACCGCGCGGTAGCGGCGGTGCGGGCCGATCTCGACGTTCAGCGGCGTGCGCGGCGCGGGGCTGAGCACTGCGAGGACGAGCTCGCCGACGCCCTCGGCGCCGTCGCGCACCTCGCGCAGCACCTCGTGCGGGTGCGTCATCAGCCCGGCGATGCTGCGCAGGCCGCGCACCGCCGTCACCGCCGCCCCGAGGGCGCTCGATGCGACGAGCTTCGCGTTGCTCGGCCTGCCGGCGGGCAGCCAGGGGCGCTCCGGGTGCTCGACCGGCGGCGGGTCGGGGGAGAAGTCGAAGAGGACCGTGCCGAGGTCCACACCGGAGATGCCGTCGATCACGGCATGGTGGGTCTTCCAGATGAGCGCCCAGTGGCCGCCCGCGAGTCCTTCGACGACCCACATCTCCCAGAGCGGACGGGTGCGGTCCAGCTGGCGCGAGAAGAGGCGGGAGATGAGCTTGTTGAGCTGCTCCTCGCTGCCGGGGGCGGGCAGCGCGCTCTGGCGCACGTGGTACTCGAGGTTGAAAGCGGGATCGTCGGTCCAGACCGGGCGGCCGGTCTCGAGCGGGGGATAGGTGAGGCGCTGGCGGTAGCGCGGGACGAGGTGGAGGCGCTCGCGGATCGTGTCCAGAAAGCCGTCGAACGGCGGCGGCGGCCCCTCGAAGACGGTCACCGCGCCGATGTGCATGTGCGAGGTCGGCCCCTCCTGCACGAGGAACGAGGCGTCGAGCGCGGTGAGACGGTCGAAATGTTCCTGAGCCATCCGTGTTCCCTTCCGCCGCGCACACTACCGGCGCTGTGTCCGGCACATGCACCGCTGCGTGCGTGCGAAGATGGCTCGCGTGATGACCGGAACGGCCGACACCCGGCCGCCCGCCGGACGGCAGGAGGATGAGGGGCGCCTGCGTGTGCGGGTGCTCGTGATCGCCCTCGTCGGGCAATTCGTGCTCGCCGCGGTCGTCCTCTACTTCGCCGCCACCGGCTGGCCGATGTTCGGCGGTCCGCCCTCGGGCGGCAAGGCCGCGGCCGTCGGCTCGGTCCCCGCGCGCTTCCTGCCGGGGGCGCCCGGCGACGGCGTCCCCACGCCGCGCACCGACCGCTTCGACGCCGCCCGCGCGTACGCGCTCGTGCGTCGCCAGGTCGGCTACGGCCTGCGGCCCGCCGGGTCACCTGCGCTGCGCCGTCTGGCAGCGGACCTGCGGCGCCGGATGCCGGGGGCGCGCTACGAGCCGGTCGGCGGGCATCCGGGCCTGCGCAACGTCGTCGCGGTCGTGCCCGGTCGCCGGCCCGCGATCGTGGTCGGGGCGCACTACGACACGGTCGACGCGCCGCCCGGCTTCGTCGGGGCGAACGACGGCGCTGCGGGAACCGCCATCGTCGCCGAGCTCCTGCGCGCGCTGCGCGCGAGCCGCGCGCCGGTGAACGCCCGCGAAGTGCGCTTCGTCCTCTTCGACGGTGAGGAGGCGCCCTCCGGGTCGGCGTCGTTCCTTGAGGGCGGGCTGCGCGGCTCGCGCGCCTACGTCGACGCCCATCGCCGTGAGGTCCGCTCGATGGTGCTGCTCGACTACGTCGGCGCCCGTGGCCTGCGACTGCCGCGCGAAGGAACCTCCGACCCCGCGCTCTGGGCGCGACTGCGTTCTGCCGCGCGCCGCACCGGAACGCTGGCGGCCTTCCCGGCGGCCGCCGGGGAGCTGATCTACGACGATCACACGCCGTTCGTCGACGCACAGATCCCGGCGATCGATCTCATCGACTGGGACTACCCGTGGCAGCACGTGCCCGAGGACGCCCTCGACAAGATCAGCCGGCGCAGCCTCGACGTCACCGGAGAGACGGTGCTCGCGTTGCTGCTCGCCGAGCGCCGCCGCTGAGCGGTGACCGACGCCTCCTACAATCGCAGGACGATGCACGTGCCGGAGAAGATCCTCCTGGCCACCCCGCGCGGGTACTGCGCAGGCGTGGACCGCGCCGTTCAGACCGTCGAGCGCGCGCTCGAACTCCATGGAGCGCCGGTCTACGTGCGCAAGGAGATCGTCCACAACAAGCACGTGGTCGAGCAGCTGCGCGAGCGCGGCGCCGTCTTCGTCGACGAGCTCGACGACTCCATCCCCGCCGGGGCGGTCACCGTCTTCTCGGCGCACGGGGTGTCGCCGGCCGTCCACGAGGAGGCCGCCCGCCGCGGCCTGGAGACGATCGACGCGACCTGCCCGCTCGTCACCAAGGTCCATCGCGAGGCCGTGAAGTTCGCCGCGGAGGGCTACACGATCGTCCTCATCGGCCACGACGGCCACGAGGAGGTCGAGGGCACGATGGGGGAGGCGCCCGAGGCGATCGTCCTCGTCGAGACGGTTGAGGACGTCGACGCGCTTGAGGTGGCCGACCCGGAGCGCCTCGCGTACATCTCGCAGACCACCCTGTCGGTCGACGAGACGCGCGCGATTATCGGCCGCCTGCGCGAGCGCTTCCCGGCGATCACCGGTCCGCGCACCGACGACATCTGTTACGCCACGACGAACCGCCAGGCGGCCGTCAAGCAGCTCGCCCCGCTCTGCGAGCTCGTGCTCGTGATCGGGTCGCGCAACTCGTCGAACTCGAACCGCCTCGTCGAAGTGGCCCGCGAGCACGGCGCCGCGTCGTACCTCATCGACAACGAGGAGCAGGTCGACGAGGCGTGGCTCACCGGCGTTCGCACGCTCGGGATCACCTCCGGCGCGAGTGCCCCCGAGGATCTCGTCCAGCGGCTCGTCGACTTCTTCCGCGTGCGCGGCACCGTCGCCGTCGAGGAGTTCGAGGTGGTCAAGGAGGACGTGCGCTTCATGCTTCCCGGACCGATCCGCCGCGCCCTCGCCGCCGACGCGGGCTGACCTCCTGCGGGCGGGGCGTCGGTGCGCACACTCGTCCTCTCCGACCTCCATCTGGGCGCCCGGCGCCCGATCGACATCCTGCGGCGCCCTGAGCCGCTCGACGCACTCTGCTCGGGCCTCGCGCAGGTGGATCGGCTCGTCCTGCTCGGCGACGTCCTCGAGCTGCGTCAGGGCCCTGCGCATGAGGCCCTCGCCGCCGCCGGTCCCATGCTCGAGGCGATCGGCGGGGCGTTGCCCCGCGGCGCCGAGGTCCTCATCCTCGCGGGCAACCACGATCACGAGATCGTCGCCCCATGGCTCGCCGCGCGGGGCGCCACCCAGGCTCCTGAGCCCCTCGGGCTCGGCCAGAGCGCCGACGCGTCGGCGTCGCCACTGGGCGAAGCGCTCGCGGCACGCCTGGGATCGCGCGTCGACGTGCGGCTCGCCTATCCGGGCGTCCAGCTGCGCGACGACATCTGGGCGACGCACGGCCACTACCTCGACCGGCTGATCACCGTCCCGACCTTCGAGCGCATCGCCGCCGGCGGCATGGCGCGGATCGTCGGCCGCCTGCCCGAGGCGCCGGGCGCCCGTGCGTCGGCCGAGGAGTTCGAGGCCGCGCTCGCGCCGATGTACGCGTGGCTCAACCAGATCGCGAGCGGGCGCGCCGCCGGGGGCCGCTGGGCGGCGAGCGGGGCGACCGCCAAGGCCTTCGAGCTCCTGAACTCCGACGGACGGCGCCCGCTGCGCGGCCGCGCGCTCGCCGCGCTGCTGCCGCTCGGGATCGCGGGGCTCAACCTCGCCGGTCTCGGGCCGGTGCGCCACCGCATCGACGGCGCTGAACTGCGCCGCGCTGGGCTGGTCGCGATGGGCCGGGTCGTCGAGCTGCTCGGCGTGCAGGCGCGGCACGTCATCTTCGGGCACACCCACTGCGCCGGCCCGCTCGACTGGCACGACCCGGCCGAGTTCCGCACGCCCTCGGGGATCGCGCTGATGAACGCCGGCTGTTGGGTCGAGGAGCCGCGAATCGAGACGCAGGACGTGCGCAGCCCGTATCGCCCGGGGTTCGCGGTGCTCGTCGAGGAGGAAGGGCCGCCGCGGCTCGTGCGTGTGACCGAGGATCTCGGGCGCGCGGCGGGCTAGGCGAGGCCCGGCGCGAACCAGGTCTGCAGCACCGTCACGTCGCCCTGTGGCTCGATCGTCAGATCGCCCTCGGTGTGGCGCTCGTGCGCGAGCACGAGGTGGGCTCCGGGGTGCGCGAGCTCGTGCGCCTCGCCGTTGACGAGCACCGTGCCGGGGCGGTCGGTGATGATCCACACTTCGCCGGCAGCATAGGGACCGCTGTGGGGGCCATCGTGCTCGGCAGTCGGGAGCACGATCGGCACGTCGTCGTCATCGGCAGCGCGGATGAAGTCGGTCAGCGGCTCGTCGATCCCGAGGAGTTCCTGGATCGCGCGCTCCGTCTCGTGATAGCCGCCCTCACCGAAGCGCGCCTCGACGAGCTTCAGGCGCGGGGCGAAGAGGTAGCGGCTCGGCCAGCCCTGATTCTCGTACGCCTGCCAGAGGGCGAAGTCCGCGTCGATCGCGACGGCGTGCTCGATGCCGAGGCGCTCGACCGCGCGGCGCACCTCGTCCTCGTCGCGCGAGACGTCGAAGCCCGGAGCGTGAATCGAGATCACGCGCAGGCCGGCGTCGCCGTAGCGCGCGTGCCAGGCCTTGAGGTAGGGGAGCGTCCGCAGTGAGGAGGGCCGACTGAAATCCCAGAACTCGATGAGGACGGGGCGGGTCGCCTGCTTCTCCATCCGGAGCGACGCGACGTTGATCCACGTCATCTCCGGAAACCGCGGCGCCACGATGGTGTCCACCGGAGAGCGCATGCCAGTCACGCGTGGACGCTAGCATCGCGCCACGTGATCGACCTGCCGGACCCGCCGCTCTCCGACGGGAAGATCCTGCTCCGCGAGTGGCGTGTGGAGGATGTCCCGGCGCTCGTCCGGGCCTGCGCCGACCCCTTGGTCCAGCGCTACACGTCGGTGCGCGTGCCTTACACGCCCGAGGATGCCCGGACGCTGATCGCCGCCGGGCGCAACGCCACGACGCTCCCGCTCGCCGTTGTGGATGCCGAGACCGGCGAGCTGCTCGGTGCGACGGGGCTCCACGCCATCGATCGCGGACGCGCACGCACCGAGATCGGCTATTGGACCGCCCCGTGGGCGCGGCGCCGTGGTGTCGCGCTCGGAGCGCTGCGCCTCCTCGCCGCATGGGCGATGGCCGACGCTCCAGGACTCGCGCTGCGGCGCGTCGAGCTCTATGCGGAGCCGGAGAATCTGCCGTCGCAGCAGGCGGCCGAAGCCGCCGGATTCATCCGCGGTGAACTCGTGCGCGGGGGCATCGCCCTGCGCGGGCAGCGCCGCGACGTCGTGCGCTACGTGCTCGAACGCGCCACGACGCCGTGAGACATCCGCGCATGTGGCGCAACTTGCGCACCGCTGGCGGTATAGATACGCAACACCACCTTCTCCACAGGAGCCTGACATGCGCCGGATCGCCGTTCTCTCACTGCTCGTCTTGGCGGTGAGCGCTGTCTTCGCCTCGTCCGCGATGGCGATCAACTCACCGCAGAAGCTCGAGGCATCGGCCACGCCGACAGCCGGGGGCACGAAGAAGAAGCCGGTCGGCGTGTCGCTGCACATCCGCCCGTTCATCCCGGACATTTCCGCGGACCTCCCGTTCGCGACGACGAAGGCGCTCGTGTACTTCCCGAAGGAGCTCGTGATCAACGCGAGGTACTTCAAGTACTGCACCCGCGCCAAGGTCCAGAAGAACGAGAAGAAGTGCCCGCCGGCCTCGAAGATCGGCAGCGGCATCGCCGCCGGCCTCGCGCTCGGCCTCACTGAGAACCTCACCGTCGATGTCTTCAACGGCCCTGGTGGCAACAAGGTCGAGCTGCTCGTGAAGGGTGCGAGCCCGCTCGTCATCCGCGAGGTCATCGAGGCGAAGCTCCAGAAGGTCAAGGGCACGTACGGCTGGCGCCTGACGGTGCCGATCCCGACCGGCCTGCAGACACCCGTCGATGGCGTCTACGCGACGCTCACCGACTTCGATGTGACCCTGGACAAGAAGACCGTCAAGAAGGGCAAGAAGACCTACGCCTGGGCCGCCCTGACCGGCTGCACCGGCAGCCTGAAGTTCGGCTACCAGGGCCAGTACACGGACGGAACGAAGCAGGACGTCGCCATCGAGCAGGCCTGCTGAGCCACGCCGCATCGTCGTCTGCCGTCCCAGAGGGCGGGCCCGCGTGCCCGCCCTCTATCGTTCCGCCGCGATGCGCAGCGCCGTCCGCAAACCTGCCGCCGGCCTAGCAGTCCTCGCCGCCTGCGCACTGCTGACACCCGCCGCCGCCGGCGCGCACGGCATCGCGCAGCGCGCCGATCTGCCGATCCCCACGTGGCTCTTCGCCTGGGGCGCCTCGCTCGTCCTCCTCGCCTCGTTTGCGGCGCTCGCGGTGCTCTGGCCTCGCCCGCGGCTCCAGGCGGTGCGCGAGCGCGTCCTAGTGCGCCTGCCGCTCGCCCTCGAGCTGTTCGCCGGGGCGCTCGGCGTCGTGAGCTTCGCGCTCGTCGTCTACGCCGGGCTCGCTGGCAACCAGACGGCGACGGCGAACCTCGCGCCGACGGCGATCTTCGTCGTCCTCTGGGTCGGCTTTCCGGTCGCGAGTGCGCTCTTCGGGGATGTCTTCGCCGCGCTCAGCCCGTGGCGCGCCGTTGGCCGCGGCGTGGGCTTCATCGCGACCCGCCTGGGCGCAGGCGCGCTGCCCGCACCGATGGCCTACCCGGCGCGCCTGGGTCGCTGGCCCGCGGTGCTCGGCATCCTCGCCTTCGTCTCGCTTGAGCTCATCGACGTGCATCGCGACGATCCAAGCCGCCTCGCGGTCATCGCGCTCCTCTACGCGGCGGTGATGCTCGTCGGCATGAGCCTCTACGGCGCCGAGGCGTGGTGCCGCAACGGCGACGCGTTCGGTGTGACGTTCGCGACGTTCGCGCGCCTCTCGCCGCTCCATGGCGAGCGCCGCGAGCTGCGGCTGCGTCCGCCGCTCGCCGGTGCGCCGGGGCTGCCGCAGGTCCCCGGGGCGACGGCACTCATCCTCGTGCTGATCGGGACGACGAGCTTCGACGGCTTCAGTCAGGGCGACGTGTGGACCGGGGAGGACGGGCTCGCAGAGCGCCTCACGCGGACCTTCGGTGACATCGGCTTCGGGCGGGAGGCGGCGATCCAGCTCGCGTCCACCGCCGGCCTGCTCGCAATGGTGCTGCTCGTTGCGGGGCTCTACCGGCTCGGGGTCGCGGGGATGCGGTCCGTCGGCCGCGACCACACGAGCGCCGAGCTCGCCCGCCGCTTCGGGCACACGCTGATCCCGATCGCGCTCGCCTATCTCGTCGCGCATTACTTCTCGCTGCTCATCTTCCAGGGGCAGGCACTCGGGTACCTCGCCTCCGACCCGCTCGGGCATGGAGCCGACCTGTTCGGGACGGCGGACTGGACGATCGACTACGGCGTCGTGAGCGCCAACGCCATCTGGTACGTCCAGGTCGGCGCACTCGTCGTCGGGCACGTCTGCGGCCTGATCCTCGCCCACGACCGGGCGCTCGCCACGTGGAGCAGCCCGCGGACCGCCATGCGCTCGCAATATTGGATGCTGTCGGTCATGGTCGCCTTCACCTGCCTGGGCCTCTGGCTCCTCTCCGCGAGCGCGCAATGACCCCGCTCGCACACGTCGCGCACTGGTACCACGCGCTGCTGTACGTCGCGCCTGTCGCGCTGATCGGGGTCGCGCTCTGGTGGAGCGGCCGCGGCGACGACTAGGACGCCGGAGCCGCGCTGACGGCGCGCACGTCGTGCGCGAGGCCCTCGGGAGTGAGTCGGTCGACGGGGAAGGACACGCGGGCGACCCCGCGCGGGTCGAGCACCATCACGGACGCGGAGTGTTCAAGGCCGTTCTCCTGCGGCTGGATGCCGAACGCGCGCCACACACGCTGGAGCTGTGCTTCATCGCCGAGCAGGAAGCGCATGCGCCCGGTCATGTGCTGCTTCGTGATGAAGGCGCGTGCCCGGGCGGGTGTGTCATTCGCGGGGTCGACGCTGATCGCGATGACCGGCACGTCGCGCCCGAGGCGGTCGAGCGCCCCACGGATCTGCTGGGTCATCGTCGGGCAGTCGTTGTCGCATGTGGTGTACATGAACGTCACGATCACCGGTGCGCCGCGCAGATCGGCGACCCGGGTCATGCGGCCCTCCTGGTCGGGGAGGGCGGCGTCGACCGGCGGGGCCTTCGGGCGGATGGACCCTTGCAGCGACGTCGTCGGCGCCTGCGTGCCGCCCGTCTCTGGGTCGTACGCGATCACGAACACGAGAATCCCCACGAGCAGCAGGCTTCCGAGGGTCATCAGAACAAGGCGCAGACGCGGGTGGACCATGCGTCCTTCAGGGTACGGCGCGTCAGGGCTCGATGAGCCCACGCCGGATGGCGTAGCGCACGAGCTCGACCCGGTCGCGCATCCCGAGCTTGCGCAGGATGTTGCCGCGGTGCGACTCGATCGTCTTCGCGCTGAGCTGGAGGATCTCGCCGATTTCGCGGTTCGTGTGCGCTTCGGCGATGAGCTTCAGCACCTCCTGCTCGCGCAGCGTGAGCGGCTCGGTCGGCCCGGTCGCGTCGTCGGTCATCCACTCGCGGATCAGCGACTCGGTCGCGGCGTTCGTGAGGAACGGCTCGCCGCGTTCGATCGCGCGGATCGCCTCGACGACGTCGCGCCCTGCCGCCTGCTTGAGCACGTACCCGGACGCGCCGGCCTTCAGCGCCTCGAAGACGTACCGCTCGTCGTCGAACATCGAGAGAATGAGGATGCTGACCTCCGGCGCGTGCGCCTTGATCTCGCGTGTCGCCTGGAGCCCCGTGAGCAGTGGCATGCTCACGTCGAGGATCGCGATGTCCGGGCGCAGCTCGAGCGCGAGCTCGAGCGCCTGCGCGCCGTCGGCCGCCTCGGCGATCACCTCGCAGCCGTCCTGGCGCTCGAGCAGCAGTCGCAGCCCACCGCGCACGACGCCATGGTCGTCGGCGATGAGGATGCGGGTGCTCATCGCTCGTCCTCGAGCCGCAGCTCGACGGTCGTGCCGCTGCCCGGTGCACTCTGGAGCGTGAGGTCCCCGCCGGCGAGCGCCGCGCGTTCGCGCATGCCGAGCAGGCCATGACCGGTCGTTCCGGCAGCGGGTGAGAATCCCTGGCCGTCGTCCGTGATCGTCGCGACGACGGCCGTCCCATCGCGTCGCAGCTCCACGCGCACCGCGCTCGGGTGCCCGTGCTGGACCGCGTTCGACAGGCCCTCCTGGACGATGCGGTAGACGACGACCTGCCGCTCGGCGGTCAAGGCATCTGCAGCGCGCGCGTCGATCGCCATCGTGGTCGGAATCCCGGCGCGCCGGCCGAACTCGCCGATGTGCGACTGGAGCGCCGCCCCGAGCCCCAGATCGTCGAGCGCGGCAGGGCGCAGCTCCCGTGCGAGGCGCAGCAGCTCGTGGATCGCCTGGTCGGCGACCTCCTGCGTCTCCTTGAGTTCGGCGCGCAGCTCGGCCGGCGCGTGGTGGGCCGTCGCTTGGAGGCGCAGCAGGACGGCGGTGAGTGCCTGGTTCGCCTCGTCGTGGAGGTCGCGCGCGATGCGCGCACGCTCCTCCTCCTGGGCGCGCAGCACCGCCGCGGCGGTGCGGGCCCGCTCGTCGTCGAGTCGGTCGAGCATCCGCTCGAACGATTCATGGAGGCGGACGACCTCATCGGTCCGCGCCTCGGGGAGCGGGGGACGGGTGCGCGGGTCGGCGGCGACCTCTTCCATGGTGTCGATCATGCGTTCGAGCGGCTCGAACCGCCGGCGCAGGACGAAGCCGTTGACGAGCACGGCACTGAGAATCGCGACCGTGAGGATGCCGAACCGCCGTAGGTCACCGCTGACCCGCAGGTCGAGCTGTGCGGCGACGCTCGCCGCGAAGACGGCGCCGGTCAGGAGCGCCGCGTTGACAGCGAGGACCTGCGCGAGCAGGGACGGTCGGGAGAGGCGCGCGCTGCGCCGCTGGGGGAGCTGGATCGGGGGCATGGGGTGGTCTGCATCCCTCCTATCGGTCGGCGGAGCGCGTTCCGATACCCCTGCCGGAAGCGTCCCATTCGGGGCTATACTTCCTGAAGTACGTAATCCCGATCCGGATCTGGTGATTTAGCCGTGAGCCATGTGTCAGGCCAGGAACTCCTGCGCCGCGTCAAGGAGCAGATCAAGGAAGTCGACCCCGCCGAGGTCACCCAGCTGATCGGTGAGGGCGTGACGATCATCGACGTCCGCGAGACCGAGGAGCTCGGTGCCGGCAAGGTGCCCGGGGCCTTCCACGTTCCGCGAAGCTACCTGGAGACGCGCATCGAGGGCCTCGTTCCCGACCGCTCCCAGCGCGTGATCCTCTACTGCGCCTCCGGTGTGCGTTCGGCATTCGGTGCTCGCACACTCATGGAGGAGATGGGCTACGACGACGTCGAGTCGATGTCCGGTGGCTTCACGCTCTGGAAGGACCGCGGCTACGAGGTCGAGGTCCAGCGGACCCTCACACCGGAGCAGCGTGAGCGCTACGGGCGCCACCTCCTGCTGCCCGAGGTCGGGCTCGACGGGCAGCTGGCGCTGCTCGACGCCAAGGTCCTGCTGCTCGGCGCCGGCGGCCTCGGATCGCCGACCGCGCTCTATCTCGCAGCTGCCGGTGTCGGCACACTCGGCATCGTCGACGGTGACACCGTCGATCTCTCGAACCTCCAGCGCCAGGTCATCCACGACACCTCCCGCATCGGCGTCCCGAAGGTCGAGTCGGCGGCGCAGACGATCAACGCGCTGAACCCCGACGTGAAGGTCGTCGGCTACCCGACCCGCCTGGACGCCTCGAACATCATGGAGATCATCGAGGGGTACGACGTCATCGTCGACGGTGTCGACAACTTCCCGACGCGGTACCTGCTCAACGACGCGACCGTGCGGCTCGGCATCCCGGTCGTCTCCGCCGCGATCCTCGGGTTCGAGGGGCAGCTCAGCGTCTTCAAGCCGCAGGACGGCCCGTGCTACCGCTGCCTCTTCCGCCAGCCGCCGCCTGCCGAGATGGCGCCGTCCTGCGGCGCGAATGGCGTCCTCGGCGTGCTGCCGGGGACCATGGGCCTGCTCCAGGCGACCGAGGTCATCAAGCTCATCACCGGCATCGGCGATCCGCTCATCGGACGCCTGCTGATCTACGACGCGCTCGGCACCGAGTTCACCGAGCTGAAGATCCGCCGCGATCCGGAATGCCCCATCTGCTCGCGTGATCCCGGCGACATCGCCGACGACGAGCTCGGCGTGTTCCCCGACTACGACGCGTTCTGCGCGGCTTCGGGCTAGGGTTCACGGCGATGGCAACGATCCGCATTCCCCCGGTCCTGCGCCCCTCGGTGGGCGGCGAGCGCGAGGTGTCCGCTGCCGGCGACACCGTCGGCGATGTGCTGCGCAACCTCAGCGAGGCACACCCCGACACCGCGACGCAGCTCTTCAGCGCCGACGGGGAGCTCAACCGCTACGTCAACGTCTACCTCAATGACGAGGACGTACGAGTCCTTGACGGCCTCGACACCGTCGTCGGCGACGGCGACACGCTGGTGATCCTGCCTGCGATGGCGGGCGGCCGCTAGTCGGCAGCTCCCTTGCGGGCCGGGACACCGGACCCGCTATCTTTTCTGAAGCCATGGCGATCCCGTCGCTCCCATCACGTCCCTGCGCCGGCCGATACACCGACATCGTCGATGCGATCGGCAACACGCCCCTCGTCGAGCTCAAGCGCATCTCGCCGAAGCCCGGCGTGCGCATCTGGGCGAAGCTCGAATCGCAGAACCCCACCGGGTCGGTCAAGGATCGTGTCGCCAAGGCGCTGATCGAGGACGCGGAGGATCGCGCGCTGATCCGCCCCGGCCAGACGATCCTCGAGCCGACGTCGGGTAACACCGGCATCTCGCTCGCGATGATCTGCTCGCGCAAGGGCTACCCGCTGAAGGTCGTGATGCCGGACAACGTCACGCCCGAGCGCACACAGCTGCTGAAGATGTACGGGGCGGAGATCGTCTATTCCCCGGGCGACCAGGGCTCGAACGGCGCCGTCGCGATGGCGCTCGAGATGGCCGCCGCGGACAGCTCGTACTACATGCCCTACCAGTACGGCAACGAGGCCAATCCGAACGCACACTACAACGGCACGGCTGTCGAGATCCTCGAGGAGCTCGACGGTGAGGTCGACGCGTTCGTCGCGGGCCTCGGCACGGGCGGCACGCTCATGGGCCACGCCCGTCGCTTCAAGGAAGAGCTCGGCGATCGCGTCACCATCGTCGCCGCCGAGCCGATGCAGGGCGAGCCAGTCCAAGGGCTGCGCTCGCTCGACGACGGGTTCATCCCGCCGATCATCGACATCTCGCTGCTCGACCGCAAGATCTTCGTGACGAACCGCGACGCGGTGATCTGGACGCGCAAGCTGCTCGACGAGGAGGGGCTCTTCGCGGGCGTCTCGTCCGGCGCCATCGCCCGCGTCGCACATCGCATTGCCGGCGAGATGGACGAGGGCAACATCGTCTTCATCGTCTGCGACGACGGCTGGAAGTACCTCTCGTCCGGTCTCTACACCCTGCCGGTGGACGAGGTCGCGAACCTCGAATCCACCGTCTGGTGGTAGATCACCCGCCGCGCCCCACCCGTCGAGCGCGTACTCTCTAGGCATGCCCAGCATCGGAGCACCCGAGCTCATCGTGATCCTCGTGATCGCGCTCCTCGTCCTCGGCCCGAAGAAGCTCCCCGAGGTAGGTCGCTCGATCGGCCGGGGAATGCGTGAGTTCAAGGAGTCCATCTCCGGCGACCACGAGAAGGCCGATGAGGAGAAGCCGGTCCTCAAGGTCAACTCCGACGCCTAAAGGCCTCCCGGCGTGCGCCTGACCCAGGAGCACTACAATGCGATCGTCGCGCACGCACAGCGTGACGCCCCGAACGAGTGCTGCGGCATCGTGGTGACCGCCGGAACGCAGGCGGTGGAGGTCCACGAGCTGGAGAATCTCGCCGCGAGTCCGCTGCGGTTCGAGGTCGACGGCCTCGCGCTCCACCGCCTGCTCGCCGCTGCCGAGGATCGCGGTGACGCGCTCGGAGCGATCTACCACTCGCACACCCGCTCTGAGCCCGTGCCCTCGCAGACGGATGTGAACTTCGCCACCGGGTGGCCCGGCGTCGAGTGGCTCATCGTCGGGCTCTCAGACGGCGAGCCCGACGTGCGCAGCTTCCTGATCGACGCGGGCGCCGTCCGTGAAGTGCCGGTCGAGCTGACCGGCGATGCCTGACGCGGACGAGCTCGTCTGCGTCGCCACCGGCCGAAATCAGGCCGAGGCCGACTTCATCGCGAATCTCCTGCGCGCCGAAGGTGTGCCGAGTCTCCAGCGCCGCACGCGCGGGTTCGACGTCCCGGACATGCTCGCCGCCGGGCCGCGTGACGTCCTCGTCCCCGCCGGGGCCGCGACGGCTGCGCGCGAGATCCTCCTGCAGCAGGGGCTCGGCGGCAGTGGGGTGCCGCAGCCGGTCGATCCGCGGCGCGTCGCGGCGGGCCTGCTGGCCGCGGTCGCCGCCGTTGCGCTGATCGTCTGGCTCGGCGCCGCGCTCGCCTAGACCGCGGCCAGGCGTGCGAGGTGGGCGCGCCACGCGCCCTCCGTATGCACCGGGTCGCGGCCGTGGAACGCGTCCCGCAGCGCATCGCGCGGGCTGCCCATCGGCTCGAGCGCGAGACGCACCGCGGCGGCTTCGCCCATGTCGACCGCGACGAGGTCGAACACGGTCCCGCCGAGGAGGAGCGCGTCACGCGCTCCCGGTGGAAAGCTCGGGGCACGGCCCTCGCGCAGTCGTCGGGCGATCGCGGGGCGGGCGTGGGCCGTCTGGCCGCTGAGCCACGCGCCCGCACCCGCGCCGAGCCAGGCCCAGCGCCGGTAGCGCGGCACGCCCCACGGGCGCAGCGGGGGCGGGAGGACGGGGCTGCGCGAACCGACGGCGAGCTGGGCGTAGAGCGCCGCCGGCGTGAGCATGAGCATCTCGCGCGATCCCGGGACGTTCGACGCACGGTCGGCGAGCAGGCGCGGGGCGAGCATGTGCAGCTCTCGCGCGGTGAACCATCCGCCGACGTAGCGCCGCGCCGACGGCGCGGTCAGGCGCCGCAGCACCGGCAGCACCGGCTGGGCGACGGTGAGCTGGGCGGTGCTCGAATGGACGACGACTTCGAGATGCGACGGGAGCTCCGGCAGCACGGGGGCGAGACGCTCGCGGGTGCTCTCGAGGAGCTCGAGCACGCCGACGACGTCCTGCGCGTCGCGCTCGGCGTGCCGTGCCGTGAACGACGGGCTCTCCGTCTCGACCCAGGACATCAGGCCTGCGCCGTGGCTGCGACGCCGACCTCGAACTCGAGCTCCGTGCGCACGCCTCGCGCGCGCAGGATCTCGTCGGCCTGCGCGAGGCTCGTGGCGTCGGCGACGGCGCTCGCCAGTGGGGCGACGGACGCCATCGCGCGCTCAGCGTCGAACCAGTGCAGCAGGCCACCCGCCTCGCTCAGCTCGACCGTCCGTCGGCCGCCGCGGATCGGGGCGATCCCGCGCTCGCCGCGTGCGCAGCGCAGCGCCATGGCACTCGCCTCGGTGAGCACGAAGGGCAGTGCGCGCTCGATGTCGACGAGGCCGCGCTCCGGGGGTGCGGCGGTGCCGAGCATCCCGCCGGCGGCGTCGAGCTGCGCGATGCGCGCAAGGACCTCCGTCGGGGTCAGCTCCCCGTCGCACCCCGCGCCGAAGACGCATGCGATGACCGGAAGTCCGGCCGTGCGCAGCAGCGGAGCGGCGGCGAGGAGGACCGCATCGGCGAGGGGGCTGGCGAGGCCGGGCTCATGTCCCTCGGCGAGGACGTCGCCGCCGACGTCGAGGAGCATCACGAGGTCGCAGCCGAGCCGCTGCGCCACCGCGGCGATCGCCGCCGCCGTGCCGTGCGGCCCGCCCGACGGATCGATCAGCGCGCAGGAGCGGCCGGTGACCGAGGCGATGTGACTCTCAGCGAAGCGGAAGCCGCCGGGACCGGTGGTGTCCGGGCCCGCGAGCGCGCCATAGGCGTGGACGGGCTCAGCGCGGTCGAGCTCGGTGATGCGGCGCGGGCCGGGGAGCGGGTCGACCGGGCCGCGCTCCCACGTGAGTCCACCGAGTTCGACGCGCGCGCCGAGCTCTCGCGCGGCTGCGGCGCCGGCCATCGTGCCGACGACGTCACCGCCGCCGCCGATGCCGAGGCAGAGCACCCGGTCCGCGCCGGCCAGGATGGCGTCGGCGGCGCAGCTCGGAGTGCTCAGCGGAATGGCCGGGTCAGACCAGCTCGGCGACGCGGCCGGAGCAGATCGCCTCGATGGTCTCGCGCACGCGGCCGAACTCATCGTCGGCCAGGACGGGCGTGCCCTCGAAGGGCAGATCGCGGGCGATGTCGAGCCACGACTTGCAGCCCGTGTAGTCGCCGCGCACGCGGACGGTCACCGGACGCGGGATCCGGTAGGTCCGCAGCAGGATCACGTGGAGCGGATGGCGCGGTTTCCAGGAGAGGCGCTTCTGCGCGTAGTCCGTCGTCCAGATGTAGAAGGGGGACAGCTCGCTGACGATGCGCGGATCGGTGACCGTGAAGTGTGCGGCGACCTGGGCCCAGGCGCGCACGCGCACCCGCTCGGGCTGGGGGATGCCGCCGTCGCGCGTCAGTGCGCGGGCGGGCGGGTCGCCGTCCGGCCAGACGCCCTCCTCGAGGGCGCGCGCCAGCTCCGGGGCGTGCGCCTCGCGGACGACGTCGTTGCGCTGATGGTCGAAGGTCGGATAGAGGAAGAAGCGCTCGTGCTCAAGCTCGAAGTGCTTGTTGTCCTCGCGGATGCCGCCCTTGCGCAGCGTGAGGAGCTGCTCGCCCTCGGCGAGCGCTCGCACGGTCACGGCCCATTCCTTCAGAGCTACAGGCATACGTGGATTCCGGGTCTGGTCGGGGACACTCGAACCGATCGTGCCTGACGCATCCGGCGTCATGAGGCAACGATGCTCAGAGATTGTTTCAAACTTGCGTTTACATGCCCAAATGTCCCTGCAAATGGGCCACTTTTCTGCGGTCGCCAGCGGTGATTCAGGCGCAAAGAGGCAGGAATTCATCCATTGCGGGCCGAAAACCGACGGATTCGCGGGCCGCGGGCCGGATTGTGTGACGGATGTCACAGATCGTGCGTCGGACCAGTCGATCCGATGTGCGATCGCTCACGGGCCTCCGTGGCCTCCGCCGCCGGGCGTCTCGAGCCGGAGACGGTCGCCGGGGGCCAGGCGCCCACGTGACTTCGGATCGAGCGGCTCGCCGTTGAGCAAGTTGCGGCCGACGGCCCCGGGCATGCCACCGGCCGCGCCCGGTGGCGCATGGCGTCGGCGTTCGGTGATTAGCGAATACGCCATGGGCGCGAGCGCCTCGATCTCGCGCACGACGCCGTCCCCGCCGTGGTGGACGCCGGCGCCGCCTGATCCGCGCCGCACCGCGTACTCGCGCACGCGCAGCGGGTACTCGAGCTCAAGGGCCTCGACCGGCGTGTTCAGCGTGTTGGACATGGCGACGTGCACCGCGGATGGGCCGTCGGCGTCGCTGCACGCTCCCTGTCCGCCGCCGAGCGTCTCGTAGTACGTGAACTCCTCAGTCCCGAGCGTGAGGTTGTTCATCGTCCCCTGCCCGAGCGCCCGGCCGAATGCGGCGAGCACGAGGTCGGCGACCCGGCTCGACGTCTCGACGTTGCCGGCCACGACCGCAGCTGGAGCGCGGGCGTTGAGCAGCGAGCCGTAAGGTGCGATCACATGGATCGGGCGCAGGACACCGCTGCTGGGTGGGATGTCCGGGTCGGTGAGGACCCGGATCGCGAAGAGGCAGGAGGAGACGGTCACGGCCAGCGGGGCGTTGAGGTTCCCGGAGTGCTGCGCCGCGCTCCCGGTGAAGTCGAGCGTCAGCTCGTCCCCGGCGATCGTCGCCGCGAGGCGCAGCTCGAGATCGCCGCCCGTGGCTTCGAGGACGTCCACGGCGTGGCGTGTGCCGTCGGGCAGAGCGGCGAGGCATGCGCGCATCCGGCGCTCGGCGTACAGCGCCACCTCCGCCGTCGCCTCGCGCAGCGCCTGCGGGCCGATGCGCGCGGCGATCTCCGCAAGGCGCTGGGCGCCGAGCCTGTTCGCGGCGAGCTGCGCGCGCAGATCTGCGCGCCGCTGGTCCGGGCGACGCATGCGCGCGACCAGCTCATCGATCAGCGCGGGGGTGAGCACCGCCGGCGCGATCACGACCCCCTCGTCGGTGAGCGTGTGCGAGTCGGCGGGCATGGACCCGGGGGTCGGCCCGCCGACGTCGGCGTGGTGGGCGCGCGTGGCGGCGAAGCCGAGCAGCTCATTCGACGCGTCGTCGAAGGCGGGCGTCACGACGGTGATGTCCGGCAGGTGCGTCCCGCCCGCGAACGGGTCGTTGAGGATCCAGCTCTGACCGCGCTCGTGTGTGCGCCCGGCGACCGCCGCGACGGCGGCCGGCATCGCCCCGAGGTGGACGGGGATGTGCTCGGCCTGCATGATCATCCCGCCGTCCGGATCGAACAGCGCCGTCGAGCAGTCACGCCGCTCCTTGATGTTGGGGGAGTGCGCCGAGCGGATCAGGACGGCGCCCATCTCCTCGCAGGTCGCGCGCAGTGCCCCGGTGAGCACCTGGAGCGTGATCGGGTCCAGGGCGCTCACCGCTCGCGCTCCAGGACGAGCGTGCCGGACCCGTCGCCTGTGCCGTGCCACCCGGCGGGCACGGTCACCGTCGTCTCGGGCAGGTGCAGGATGGTGGGGCCGCGCACCGTCTCGCCGCGCGCCCCGCGCTCGAGTGTCAGCCCTGAGCCGGGCTCGACGGCCGCCACGCGGACGGTCACGAGCTCGACCTGCGCGCCGGCCTCGCGCCAGCCGTAGCGCGCCTCGTGCGCGTCTTCGAACGCGGCGCGCAGCGCATCGGCGCTCGGCTGCTGGACGTCGACCGTGAGCTCGTGCGACTGGCCGCGGTACCGCAGGTCCCAGGCGACACGCGGCGCCGCATGCGGCGCTCCGAGGATCGCCCGGCCCTCATCGAGGAGCTCGGTGGCGATCGCGTCGAGCGCCGAATCGCTCAGTGCGTCGTCGGTGAGGAGCACCGAGCGCTGACGGTGGACCTCCCGATCGGCCGCGGCGAGCCCGAGCGCGCTCAGCACGCCCGACGTGCGCGGGATGAGGATCGTGTCCATGCCGAGCTCCTCGGCGATGGCGGCAGCATGGAGGGGGCCCGCGCCGCCGAAGGCGAGCAGCGCGAAGTCGCGGGGGTCGAGGCCGCGCTCCACAGTCATCACGCGCAGCGCACGGACCATCTCGGCGTTGGCGACCCGCAGGATGCCCGCGGCGCAGACGTCGAGTTCGAGGCCGAGCTCCTGCGCGAGGCGGCCCACCGCCGCGTGCGCCGCCTCCTCGTCGATGCGCACGCCGCCGGCGAGCGGACGCTGGGCCCTGAGGCGCCCGAGGACGACGTGGGCGTCGGTGACGGTCGGCTCGGTGCCGCCGCGCCCATACGCCGCCGGGCCGGGGTCGGCGCCGGCGGAGCGCGGTCCGACGCGCAGCGCGCCGCCCGCGTCGCGCCAGGCGATCGAGCCGCCTCCGGCTCCCACCGTGTGGATGTCGACCATCGGGAGCGCGACGGGGCGCCCGGCGATCTTCCCGCCCGCGGTCTCGCGCGCACGTCCGCCCTCGATCACGCAGACGTCGCACGAGGTGCCGCCCATGTCGAAGCAGAGGAGATTCGGTCGGTCGGTCGCAGCGGCGATCAGCGCTGCTGCGGCGGCCCCGCCCGCCGGGCCGGAGAGGACCGTGAGCGCTGCGTGTCGACCGGCGGTGTGCGCGTCGACGAGGCCGCCGCTCGACTGCATGATCTGCGGATCGGGCAGCCCGGCCGCCGCGGTGCGCTCCAGAAGGCGCTCGAGGTAGGCGCCCAGGAGCGGAGAGAGCGCCGCGTCGATCTCGGTCGTCGCCGCACGCTCGTACTCGCGGAACGTCCCGACGATCTCGTGCGACAGGGCCAGGTGGACGCCCGAGCCGAGTCGCTCGCGCAGCGCGTCGCCGATCAGCCGCTCATGTGTGGGATCGCGCCAGGAGTGCAGCAGGCAGACGGCGACGGCGTCCGGCGCGCAGGCCGCGACGCGCTCGGCGACCTCGGCTGCAGCGATCGGCGTCAGCGCCAGCTCGGTGTCGCGTGGGCCCTGGCGCTCGCGCACGCCGAACCGCCGCTGGGGTGGCGCGATCGGCGCCGGTGCGGCGACGCAGAGCCGGTAGAGCTCGGGACGGGCCTGACGACCGAGCTCGATGAGGTCGGCGAATCCCTCCGTCGCGACGAAGGCGGTGCGCGCGTGCACATCCTCGAGCAGGGCGTTCGTGGCGACGGTCATCCCGTGCGCGACCACTTGCACCGCATCGGGGGTCGCCCCGGCCTGCGCGAGGACCGCGTCGATGGCGGCCATCACGCCGAGCGACTGATCGTGGGGCGTCGTCGGCGCCTTCGCGGTGACGATCCCCGTCGGCGTCACGAGGACGGCGTCCGTGAACGTCCCTCCGACGTCGACCCCGAGCAGCATGCCCGGGACGCTATCGCTGCCTGGCGCCCCGGTGGGTGGCCCCTGCTAGGCGGCCATGCGAAGGTCGTCCGCGTCGCGCACGATCTCGCTGTCGGCCAGGTGCTGATGCGATGGGCAGTACCCGTTCGAATGGACGGGAATTCGTTGGCACGGCGTCCCGCGACGCGTCGTCGACCGGCACTTCAGCGGGTTGCCGAAGGCGTCGCGCCCGCGGGTCGAGAGCCCGGCGAGCAGCTGGTCCGACGCATCCATGTACTCACGCACGACGGCCCAGACGTGAGCCTGTGCGTGGAGGGGGAAGTGCGGGCGCACGTCGCGATAGAGCGTGCGCGCGGGCTGGGCGAAGTAGTGGCGGTCGGTCGCGAGGCGCTCCACGGCGCGCTCACACGCCTGCAGAACCTCAGCATGACCGCGCTTGCCAGTGGCGACGTGCGGCGCCAGTTCGCGATAGATCGCCCTGCTCAGCTGGAACATCGTGTTCAGACCCCTTTTGCGTTGTACGACGGTGGACAACCGTCTCCCAGCGGCTGCCGGACCTCAGTATCCGACTGCCACATGAACGCTGAAACACATGGAACATGAAGTTCGTGTTAAGGCGTGACCCTGCGATTTGCAGGGATTTTTCTCACCGCCAGACGTCGAGGCGCGGCTCGACGCCGCGGACCACCGCGTGATGGAGGTCGAGTGCGGGGTCCGTCAGCGGAAAATCGCGCCGCACGTGCGACCCACGGCTCTCCTCGCGCAGCAGCGCGCAGCGGGCCACGAGCCGGGCGAGCGGGTGGGGATCCGCGGCCAGCTCCCGCAGGCCTTCGGCATCACGGACGAGGCCGGCATGGCGCCACATCGCATCCTGCGTCGCGCGCTGCGGGTCGTCCGCCGGTGCGGGCGCAGGAGGCGGCCCTGTGGGGTCGATCGCCGGTTCGCCCAGCGCCGCGCGCGCCGCACGCGCCCCGAAGACGACGCACTCCGTGAGCGAGTTCGACGCGAGCCGGTTCGCCCCGTGCAGCCCGGTGCAGGCCGATTCGCCGACGGCGTAGAGCCCGGGGATGCCGGTGTCGCCGTGGAGGTCCGTGACGACGCCGCCCATGACGTAGTGCGCAGCCGGTGCGACGGGGATCGTCTGCGTCGCGGGATCGAGGCCGGAGTGGCGCAGCGCCTCGACGACGTTCGGGAAGCGTGCGGGGTCGACGGCGCGCATGTCGAGCTGGACCGCTGCCGCACCGGTGCGCTGGAGCACATCCCAGATCGCCGTCGCGACCTCGTCGCGCGGCGCAAGCTCTTCGACGAAGCGCTCCCCGGCGGGATCGAGCAGCGTCGCACCCTCGCCACGGATCGCCTCTGTGATGAGGAATCCCTCACGGCCCGGAACGCCGGTGACCGCCGTCGGGTGGAACTGGACGAACTCAAGGTCGGCGACCGCCGCTCCCGCGCCGTGGGCGAGCAGGACTCCCGAGCCGAGCGAGCCGGGGGGATTGGTCGTGCGGCTCCAGAGCGCCGCGGCGCCGCCCGCGGCGATGATCGTCCCGCGGGCGCGCACCGCGAGTCCGTCATCGCAGACGACGCCCAGGACGCGCCCCTCCTCCTGCCACAGCACGGTGGCGCGTCGCTGCTCGCGGACGGTGACCTCGGGGCGGCCGACGAGCTCCGCCGACAGCTGACGCACCAGGCGCCGCCCAGTGGCGCTGCCACCGGCGTGGACGATGCGCCGCCGCGTATGGCCGCCCTCAAGACCGAGCGCCAGCTGTCCGTGGCGGTCGGCATCGAAGACGACGCCGCGCTGCTGGAGCGCGAGGATCATGGCCGGCGCCTCGTTCACCAGGATCTCGGCGGCGGAGCGGCGCACGAGCCCTCGCCCTGCGCGCTCTGTGTCCTCGAGGTGCAGGAGTGGCGTGTCGTCGACGGCGAGCGCTGCCGCCAGACCGCCCTGGGCCCAGTAGCTGGCGGTCTGTGCGAGTGGGGTGGCGGTGACGACGGCGACGCGCGCGCCTTCGCCCGCGGCCGCGAGCGCGGCCGAAAGGCCCGCGGCGCCTGACCCGACCACGACGATGTCGACGTCGATCTGCTCGGTGGTGCTCACGGTACCGGGGCCGTCGTCGGATCGGTGACGGTCTTGACGCCGGGCGGCGGCGCGACGCCGGGAGCGAGCGTCGTCGTGCGCGTGAGCGTCCGGGCGGGGGTCGGGTCGTCGGCCGTGAGGGCGACGAACGCCGCCGCGAGGCCGCCGAGCGCAACGAGTGCGAGTGCGGCGAGGGCGACGACCGGTCGGCGCCACCGCGGGGTCGGGGCGATCACGGTGCGCGCGGGAGCACCACAGCTCATGCACCAATCCTGGTCGCCCGCCAGGGTCGCGCCGCAGCGCGGACACGCGATCGACCAGGGGTCGGCGCCCGCGTCGCGTGCGGCCCAGGTCATGCGGTTGTTGCGCCGTCGGCAGGCGGGAGCTCGGGAGCACCCATGCCGGCGACGGGACGCAGACCCGAGAACGGCAGTCCGCAGCTCGGGCAGAAGTTCGCGGCGCTGTCGTGCAGCGTTCCACAGCGGGCGCAGGCGGAGATGCCGGCGCGGTAGAGCTCCTCGAGCGGTCGCCGGTCGGCGAGCGCCTCCTCGAGCATGCGCAGCTCCCGATCGACAGCATCGATCGCCGCGACTTTGCCCTCGACGAGAGCCTCGCTCGGGTGCTGGAAGCGGTGCTGATCGAAGACGAGGCCGCCGAGGTCGCGGAACCCGAGCTCGCGTACCTCGCGCAGGTGGCGCAAGCGCCGGCGCATGCGCGCGCGCTCGCGGAATCCCGGGGAGGCGGCGGGCGCTGGGGGGTAGGGGAGCGGATCTCCCGGGTGTGCGTCCGCTGCCTCGTGGCCCGCGGTCGGGACCGCGGCTGTGGGCGGCTCCTGCCCAGCCGGAAGGATCATCGTGTCCTGCGGCGCGGGGGCGATCACGGCCGCTCCAGGCTGGAGGATCGTGATGTCCGACGGGACGGGCTCGGCCGCGTCGGGAGCGATGGTGCTGGAGTCGGCGCGGCGGCCGAGAATGCGGTCCTTGAGGCCCATGACGGAGCGGGGGTGCCCGCCTGCGCGAGTCTAGAGCAGCGCCCGCCAGGCGTCGGCGACGCGCTGGGCCATCGCAGCCGCACTCCAGCGCGCGGCGCGCTCCGGTCCCGCAATCCGCGGATCGGCGGCCTCCAGGTGCGGCGCGAGGGCCGTGGCCCAGGCTTCCAGGTCGTACGGAGCGCAGAGCACGCCATCGATGTCGGCGAGCGCCTCGGCGTGGATCCCGGTCGGCGCGGCGACGACGGGAACGCCGCAGGCGAGCGCCTCGAGCACCGCGAGC
Source organism: Actinomycetota bacterium (assembly GCA_009699245.1). Lineage (GTDB taxonomy): Bacteria > Actinomycetota > Thermoleophilia > Solirubrobacterales > Solirubrobacteraceae > F1-60-MAGs163. The sequence continues at coordinate 165,865 of WLOQ01000005.1, read as the reverse complement.
CCGAAGCCCTCGTGATCGGACGGCACGATCACGGCATTGGCGGCATTGATCCATGACGGCATGTCGTCCGGAGCGATTGCGCCGCCGCAGAGCAGCGTTGCGCCCGTGCGCTGCGCGAGCTCGGCGGCGCGGTCGTGCCGCTTGGCGGCTCGCGACGGGTCGGCGGGAAAGAGGAGATACCGGCCGTCCGGCTCAAGGCCCAGGCGCGCGCGGGCCTCGGCGCGGTCGAGCGGCCGGAACCGCGGCGCGACGCCGCACGGCAGCACCGCGACGTTGCGGGCACCGCGCGGGAGCGCATCCCGGAGGTCCTCACTCGCCACGGCGACGAGGTCCTGGAAGGGGAGCGCGGCCTGGGTGATGCGCCGAGAGCGCGGATGGCGCACGTCGGTCCCGTGCAGCGTGACGACGCGCGCCCGGCACCGGACCGCCAGAGCCGGCCAAGCGCTCAGTCCGAAGTGAGCGTGGACGATGTCGAACGGCTGCCCTGCGACGGTCCGCAGGTCGCGCATCGCCCCGGCGTAGCGTCCGGGTGCGAACGAGAAGACGTCGATCGCGAGGTCCGCACCGTCGAGTGCGCGCAGCGCCTCCACCTGATCGCGCACGAAGCAGCCCAGTGCCGGCGCCTCGGGAGAGGGCCACATGTTCGTGACGATGAGGGCGCGCAGCGATGCCACGCCCTCAACGCTAGGCGGCCGCCCGGCGGCGGGCCCGTCAGAGCGGCGATGGCTCGAGGCGCACCACCGAGCAGACGTTCGGGGTCTCACCGAAGAGGGGGCAGGTGAGGATCACGGCGTCCGCGAAGCTCGTCCCCGAGCTGTCGATCACGGGAAGGTCGAGATATTGACTGTCTGACGACTGGAGCTCGACCGGGATCCAGTAGAGCCGCGAGCGCTGATCCTCGCCGTTGCCCTGGGCACCCCAGAGGACGCCGCCGCCGGCATCGATCGCGGTGACGCCGGCGACGTTCGTGCCGCTGACGTTGCCCTGCGTGTACCGCGCGAGCAGGCGGTGGCCGCCCTTGAGCATGTCGTAGCGGGCCTCCTGCGCGCCGTAGTCGTAGTCCGGGGCCGGCCCGATGCTCGCCCACGCGATCGCGAGGCCGCGCATCCCGAGGTCGAGCCGTCGGGGGCCCGTGCGCGAGTCGTCATTCATCAGACCGCCCGGCTGACGCCGCAGCGTGCCGCCGGTCAGGCCGCGGACGTAGAGGTCGGCCTTGCCGCCGCTGACCGACCGCGCGAAGGCGATCCGACCGCCCGATGCGGTCGGGAGGTAGTCGGAGTTGCCACCGCCACCGAGACCGGTGATGCGCCGCTCACGCTGGGCACTGATGTCGTACCGGTATGGATCGCAGCCGCGGGGGCGGTTCAGACCGATCGTCACGCGGCTGCAGCGCGAATAGGTGGCGAGGAGGTGGCCGTGGCCGTCGTCGCCGAGGTCGACGTCGAACGGCATGTTCGACGTCGCAATCGGCACGTCGCTCGTCACGCCGTTGCGCCAGAGGATGAGCTTCCACCTGCCGGTGCCGGTCGGCGCGCTCCACGCGATCGTGGTGCCGCGCTGCGACATCGACACCTTGACGCCGGCGGGCAGCCCGGTCGCCAGCGTGACATTCGCCTGCGCGACACCTGCGCCGCCGAGGACGGTGGCCAGCGCCGCCGTGACGCCGATGAGGAACCGCTGCCTGCTGCGCATGATGGCCTCCCTGCCGGGGGACGGACGTCTCAGACGGAGGAACCCTGCCCCGATCGAGAAGTTTCATCACCTGTCGCGCGTGTCTTCCACAGCGACGCCGCGATCGAGAGCCCGACGGCGCCGGTGATCACCGCCAGCGAGATCACCGCCGGGAGCTTGCCGACGAGGTCGCTGTAGATGAACTTGCCGCCGACGAAGATCAGCGTGAAGGCGAGGCCGATGTTGAGATAGACGAACCGCTCCATCGCGCCGGCGAGCATGAAGTAGAGCGCGCGGAGGCCCATCAGCGCGAAGGCGTTGGCCGTGAACACGATGAACGTGCTCGAGGTGATCGCAAAGATCGCCGGGATGCTGTCGAGCGCGAACACGACGTCGGTCGTCATGATCGCTGCGAACACGACGAGCATCGGGGTGCCGACCCAGACGCCGAGCACCGCGCGTCGCTGCGGGACAGCGTCCGGCGCGAGCGATGCGCGCCGCACCCACAGGCGCTCGGCGTGGTACCCCGAGGTCATCGGGACGAGCCGGCGCATCGCGCGCACCGCCGGATTGCGCTCGGGGTGAATCTCCTCGTGCTTCCCCGTCGCCAGCCGGATGCCGGTCACGATGAGGATCGCTGCGAAGAGGTAGACGATCCAGTCGTACCGCTCGAGGAGCTCACCGCCGATGAAGATGAACACCGCGCGCAGGACGAGCGCCCCGACGATGCCCCACAGCAGCACGCGGGCCTGGTCGGCCTTCGGTACCGCGAAGGTGCCGAGGATGAGCGCGAACACGAAGACGTTGTCGATCGAGAGCGACTTCTCGATGACGTAGCCGGTGAGGAACTGGGTGCCCTCAGTGGTCCCGGCGAAGAGGAACATCCCGCCCGCGAAGATGAGCGCCAGGGCGATCCAGATGCCGCTGAGGACGGTCGCCTCGCGCAGCGAGATCTCGTGCGCTTCGCGGTGGAGCACGAACAGATCGACGAGCAGCATCACCACGAGGAACGCGGTGAAGGCCAGCCACAGCCGCAGCGGAGCAGTCACAAAGGGTCCTTTCACTGGGGGTCAGTGAAGGTTTCCTCGCCACACGGGCTGCCATCACCGGGCCGAAGCCGTATTGACGATGGTGGCATTGGAGTACTTCCCTTCGCGCGCTAAACGATACACGAAACCCAACGCGGGTGTTTGGCGATCGGTGTCCGCCCGGCCGGATGTGGGCAGGCCGCATGCATTCACGAGCGGGAGGAACAGATGCAGCGGCTGACTGGACGGGTGGCCCTGATCACGGGAGCGGCGAGCGGGATCGGAGCGGCGATCGCACGGGGGCTGGCCGACGAAGGTGCGCACGTGGTCCTCACCGACGTCGACGACGATCCCGGGGAGGAGATGGCTGCGAGCGTCCGTGCCGGTGGCGGGAAGGCTCGCTTTCTCCATCACGATGTCGCTGACCCGGCGTCCTGGGACGGAGTGCTCGCGCAGGTGCGGGCGCAGGAGGGGCGACTCGACATCCTCGTCAACAACGCGGGCATCGGCGACACACTGCCGATCGAGGATGCGTCGCTCGCTGGCTGGGACCGCACGATCGCGGTGGACCAGACGAGCGTCTTCCTCGCCATGAAGCTCGCGGCGCCCCTGCTGCTCGAGTCGGGCAACGCGTCGGTCATCAACATCAGTTCGATCTTCGGCGCGAGCGGCGGATTCGGCGCATCGCCCGCCTACCACGCGGCAAAGGGCGCCGTGCGACTGCTGAGCAAGAACGCCGCGATCCACTGGGCCCAGTCGGGCGTGCGCGTCAACTCCGTCCACCCGGGGTTCATCGACACGCCGATGCTCGACCAGGCGCGCGGGACCGAGATGGAGGGCCTCATGACTGGGATGACGCCCATGGGCCGTCTGGGCCGCCCCGAGGAGATCGCCGCCGCCGTCGCCTACCTCGCGTCCGATGATGCCTCCTTCGTGACCGGCTCGGAGCTCTATGTCGACGGCGGCTTCATGGCCGCCTGACGCTGCCCGCGGGGTAGACTCGGCCGCCCTCCTGCCGGATGGTGTTCCGATGGATCCAGTCGTTCTCAGCCCCGCCACGCCGACGGACGACCCGTTTCGCCGGCTGCTCGCCGACTCGGATCTCCTCGCGCTGCGCGACGCGCGTGAGGCGGATCTGCGGGCCCGTCCGACCACGGCGCGCGGCATCCAGACCGTGGAGAACCTCCTCCACGCCGCCCGGGCGCTGATCACGCTCGGCGATGTGCGCGACCTGACGACGATCGCGATCGCGGCCTACGCGAATGTCAACGTCGCGACGCTCTACCGCTACTTCCGCGACGTCGACGCCGTCCTGCGCGAGATCACGCTGCGCCGCGAGATCGAGGCGGCCGAGCTGCTCGCCACGGGCCTCGCGGGCTTCGCCCGGTCGTCGGACTGGCGCGCGTACAGCGACAGCATCGTCGAGGGCATGTCGCAGCACTGGAACACGAGTCTTGATCGCGGGGCGCTCGTGCTCGGCCTGCGCGGCGTGTCAGGAATCTGGCCGATCATCCGAGCGGGGCACGAGGCGAATGCAGAGCTCATCGCGCTCGCCCTGCACCAGCGCGATGACCGGCGCAGCGAGCAGGAGTGGCTCGCGGTCGCGCGCCCGCTCGTGGTCACGGTCCGCGAGGGGCTGAACTACGCGTATCTCACGGACCCGCCGGACGACCCGTACATCGCCGAGCTCAAGACGCTCACCGCCGCGTACGCCGCGTGCTACCTGCCCGACTGAGGGCTCAGCGCACGGTTCCCTGTGCGGTCGTGACGAGCTTGCCCTTGGCCGTCCCGCCGGCCTGACGCCAGACGACGAGGAACCGGGTCCGGCGCGGCAGCTTCGAACGAGCGATGCTGACGCGCGTCGTCCCGACTGCGGCGCTGCGCCCGCGGCCGACCGTCGCACCGCTGCGCACGAGGCGGTTCGAGGGGAGCTTCAGCACCGTGATGCTGCACGCCCGCTTGCGGCACGCCGCGATCTTCGGCGCGCTCACCGTGGTCTTGGAACCTGAGATCCGCGCGGTGAGCCGCGGGGCGCTGCGCCGACGCGTGACGCGGTAGGCCGGGGCGCTGAACGTGATGTCGCGGACCGTCACGAGCAGGCCGTCCGAGCCCTGCACGGCGGCGGTCCACGGCTCGAATGTCGGGGCCGACTGGGTGCCCGCGTCCCCGGTCCGCTGGACGCCGAAGAAGGACGCCGCATCGGCCGGCAGGACGCCGTAGAGGTTGAGCAGCGCCTGGGCGGGAAGGAGCGCCTTCATCACGCCGAGCTGGGGCGCGCCCGCGGAGGTCTGGTGGGTCGAGGCGAGCTGCAGGTCGAGCAGCGGCGCGGTCGGCGAGCCGCCGGGCTGCAGGAAGCCGGCGATCGCGCCCTGCGTCGCGAAGACTGCACCCGTCAGCGCCGCGTCGAGCGTCGTGTCGAGACTCAGGACGAGCCCGGCGGCGAGGTATTCGGCGCCGGCGATCGGGATCGAGCAGCTCAGGATCGGCGTGGCGGTGCAGCCGTTCTGCCCGACGGTCCCCCAATCGACGATCGGGGTGGATGCGGGCTTCACGCGGACCGTGAGCTCGGCATCGTCCTGCCCCAGATTCTCCGTCTTCCAGTAGTCGAGGTCGCCGTTGAGCCAGCTCCAGCGAAGCGTGCGCCCGAGCGTGTTCAGGGCGATCTTCAGCTCGATGACGGTGTCCGCGTTCACCGTCTGCCGGAGCGCGAGGGGCGTCGTCCCGTCCGAGCCGGTCGGCGATCCGAAGTTGGAGCCCATCTGGCCGGGACCCTTGGAGTAGCCGATCGACACGCCGATGCGGTTCGGCGTCGCGTAACAGACCCCCGTCGCCGGCGTCTGATCGGCGCGGCAGAGGTTGAACGGGTTGACCGAGGCGGTCACATCACCGGTCTGCGTACCGTCGACCGCCGTGATGTCGCCCTCGAAGACGGTCACCGAGTTCGCGCCGTTGATGACCTTGAGGCTCTTGACGTACGGCCGCGCAGCGGCCCCGCCGGGGAGGTCGGCCCAGAACCCCGGGCCGGGGGCGACGCCGCCACCGTCGGAGGCACTCTGGTCGGGCATCCCGTCCTGGATGGCGCCGAGCGCCGTCGAGGCGGGCAGGAGCAGCAGGAGGGCGAAGGCGAGGGCGAGCTTGCGCATCCGCCGACCCTAGATCAGCGGACGGCGTCTGGGCAACCCGTCCGTCAGCCGCCGGGCCGCTCGAACGTGAGCTGGACGTCGCTGATGACGCGCTCGTCGAAGCCCGCTTCGCAATAGCGGAAGTAGAACTCGAAGGTGCGGGCGAAGTGGTCGCCCAGACCCAGCGCCGGCAACTCACTGGACCGCTCGAGAAGCGCGGTGCGCCAGATCCGCAGCGTCTGCGCGTAGTCGAGGCCGATGTCGTGCAGGTCGACGAGCAGAAGGTCGCCCGTGCGGCCGGTCGCGTGGAGGATCGCCTCGGTGCTCGGCAGGCAGCCCCCGGGGAAGATCACCTCCTTGATGAAGTCCTGCGTGACCTTCGCGCGGTCAAAGCGCTGCTCCGGGATCGTGATGGCTTGGAGGACCATGCGCCCGCCGGGCCGCACGAGGCGTCCGCACGCGCCGAGGAAGTCGTCGTACTCGCGCCAGTCGACGGCCTCGATCATCTCGACGGACACCAGTCGGTCGTACGTCCCCGTGAGATCGCGGTAGTGCTCGTGCAGCACGGTGATGCGATCGGCGAGCCCCTCACGTGCGACGAGCTCCGTCGCGTACGCGAACTGGCGGTCCGAGATCGTCGTCGTGGTGACGCGGCACCCGTGCTCGCGCGCCGCGTGGACGGCGAGGCCGCCCCAGCCCGTCCCGATCTCGAGGAGATGGTCGTCTGGGCCCAGCTCGAGCTGGGTGCAGATGCGCTCGAGCTTCGCCCGCTGGGCCTGCGCGAGCGTGGTCTCGGGCGTCTGGAAGATCGCGCAGGAGTACATCCGGCTCTCATCGAGGAACAGCGCGAAGACGTCATCGCCGATGTCGTAATGCGCGCGGATGTTGCGCCGGTCGCGGATGCGGTCCGGCGAGCGGCGTCGACGGATCGGGTCGGCGAACTTCCCGGTGATGCGCGAGAGCGGCTGGAGCAGCGCGTCGGCGCGCCGGACGTTCCGGCTCAGCAGGCGCAGGAACGCGGTGAGGTCGTCGGCCTCCCACCAGCCATCGGCGTAGCTCAGGCCGAGCCCGGTCGACGTCTCACGCAGGACGCGGCCCCAGGTGCGCGGATCGTGCACGGTGACCGTCGCTGCGATGGGGGCACGACCGGCGGCGTCCGGCAGCCCATCCCCGAACCGGCGCTCGATGCCGGCCTCGACGAGCGTGAGCGTCCCGCCGGTGAGGCGCTCGAGGCCCGCCGTCAGCAGGCGGCGTCCGACGGCATCGATTCGGCTGCTCATGCGTCGGGGGTGCGTCCCGGGTGTGGGACGAACGGCACGCGCTTGCGCCAGAGCGCGAAGGCCTGGCGGTGGATCTCGGCGGTGACGCGGTAGGTCATGAAGGGGCGTTCGAGGAGCGAGCGGACGGCAAGTCGGGGCGTGAGCGTACGACGCCGCAGCGTCAGCCGCGCCTGAAAGACGGGGATCCCGGCGCGTAGCAGCTCGAGCGTCATGCGCAGATGCTCGTCGGGGCCTTCGAGCGCGAAGCGATAGTCGCCCGCCATCTCCAGGAAGGGGGAGACATGGAGCGCCTTGGAAAATTGCGCCGCGCGGGCCTGCGCTCCGGACAGCACGTACCAGTGACGTTCGCCCCACGGCGTGTTCGTGACCTCGAGCACCACGACCTCGTGCGCGTCGCCCGCGACGCCGCAGAGGTAGACGGTGATCGGATTGAAGACGTACCCGAGCGTGCGCAGATTCGTGAGCATCCGCACCGGTCCCTCCGGCGTCGCGCCGGTGCGCTCGCGCACGAGGTCGCGGATCACGCCGGCGAGGGGCGCGGACCCGCCATCGGCATAGTCGGCTCGGCGCAGCCAGACCGGCGCTGGTCGCCTGGCGGACCAGAGCGGCAGGCCGTCGAAGGCTCCCGGCAGCGCGTCGAGATCGACGAGCGTCATCTGCACCGGCAGGGCGAATGCGTGCTCGACGGGGGTCAGTCGACGGTGCTCGAGGAGCCCGCGGTAGATCGCCGGCTCGCTCATGTCCCGGCGGCGTCGTGCAGGAGGGCGTCCGCGGCCTCCTGCCCGCTGCGCAGCCCGTCCTCATGGAAACCGTTGTGCCACCAGGCGCCTGCGTAGTAGACGCCCTCGCTGCCCTGGATCTCGTCGCGGCGCAGCTGCGCGCGACGCGCCGCGAGGTCGAACACCGGATGGGTGACATCGCGCTGCGCGGCGATCGTCGTGGGGTCGATGAGGCGCTCGCTGTTGAGTGAGACGAACCACTGGGTGGACGTGTCGAGCGGCTGGAGGTTGTTCATCCAGTACGACAGCGTCGCTGCGCCCTCCCCGACGGCGGGGACGCGCACCGTCCAGCTGGCCCAGGCGCGGCGCGCCCGCGGCATGATCGCCGCGTCGTGATGGAGCGTGACGCGATTCGGCTGGAACTCGATCGCCCCGAGGATCTCGCGCTCGGTCGCAGTCGGCCTGTTGAGCAGGGCGAGCGCCTGGTCGGCGTGGACGGCGAGGACGACCCGGTCGAAGCGCGCGGTGCCGGCGTCCGTGACGAGGTCGACGCCGGTGGCATCGCGGCGCACGCTGCGGACCGGGTCGCCGAGACGCAGCCGCTCACCGAGCGACGCGCTCAGCGCCGCCACGTAGCTGCGCGAGCCGCCCGCCACCGTCCGCCACTTCGGGACGTCGCGCACGCGCAGGAGCCCATGGTTGTCCATGAAGCGCACGTAGGTCGACGCCGGGAACTTCAGAAAGCTTGAGGGGTCGGCCGACCAGATCGCCGAGCCGAGCGGGACGAGAAACCAGTCGCGGAATTCCTGGGAGAGACGCAGGCCGTGGACGAACTCGCCGAGCGAGCGGTCGTCCTCGTCGACGGGCGCCGCGAGCTCGAGCGCGGCGCGGTTGAAGCGCGTGATGTCACGCAGCATGCGCAGGAAGGCCGGCCGCGCGATGTTTCGCGGCTGGGCGAAGATCGTCGCCGGGTTCGTCAGTCGGTATTCGATTCCCGCCTGCTCGAGGCTCGCGCCGAAGCTCATGTCGCTCGCGACGGTGTCGACCCCGAGCTCTGCGAAGAGCGCCGTGAGGCGGGGGTAGGTGCGCTCGTTGTAGACGATGAACCCGAGGTCCACCGGCGTCGCCCCGTCGTTCCCGGGGACCTCGACGGTGTCGCTGTGGCCGCCCGGCCGCGCGTCTGCTTCGAAGACGGTCACCTCGTGCGCTGCGCCGAGGGCATGGGCGCAGCCGAGCCCCGAGATCCCTGATCCGACGATGGCGATTCGCATGTGCGGAGAAGTATGGCGCGCTCGGGCGTAGGCACGGATCCAAAGAAATAGTTACATTGCGTGAAATATTTGTTTACATTGCGTGCATGAGCCGCGACCGACATGACGCGCATCCGGGCGGCCTCGTGCTGCAGGTCAGCGTCGGCGGGGGCGTGCTGCTCGATGGGACGGCCCGAATCGAGCTCGTGGATCGCGGTCCCGACGGCATGACGACGCTGCGCCTCACGGACGCGGCCGGGTCCTTCAGCCCGACAGCGCACACGGGGAGTCCGCTGATCGCAGTGGCACCCGGCGGCTGGCTCATGCGCCTCGCCGAGGACGACCTCGTGCAGCTCGGCGACGCCACGATCCTCGCGGTGCGCCGCGCACCATCGAGTCGAGCGACGCGGCTCGTCATCCGCGCGCCGCGGGCCGTGCGGATCCTGCGCGAGGAGCTGCTCGAGCAGCACCTCGAGCCTCTGCTACGCGCCGCCTGACCGCCGCGTAGCATCCGGCCGCGATGCGGCAGGCTCACGGCCAGCGCGGCACGGCATGAGCCACCGCCACTCCCACCATCACCACGCCCACGGCGAGGGGCATGGCGGCCACTCGCCGCTGTGGCTGACGCTCGTGACCGCGCTCCTGCTCGGCGGATGTGCGCTGCTCGCCGGCGTTGCGACCTGGAAGAGCACCGTCCTTGAGGCGCACGCGATCGAGAAGCTCACGCTCTCGACGCAGGCGGTCGCCGACGCCAACTCGCTCGAGCAGAACTTAGGGCGCCGCGTCGCCGACGAGCGTCAGCTCTTCCTGCAGTGGCGCTCCGCCCTCGACTCGAAGGATGCCGAGACGGCTGCGACGTCGCTGGCGATGATGGACGGCAACAGCCGCCGTGCCGTCGACTGGTGGAAGGGACAGCCGGCCGCGACGCGGCCCTTGAGTCCGTTCATCTCCGCGAACCCCGAATGGATCGCGCCGCGCGTCGTGATCGACGCGAAGCAGGCCCTCAGCGAGGCCGCGCACGAGCTCCATGGGGCGGAGAGCCAGTTCGAGCGCTCGCACAACCTCGGGTTCATCGCTGCCTTCCTCACCGTGGGGCTCCTGATCGGCGGTCTCGCCGCCACCTTCGAGTCCACGCGCGCGCGGCTCGGCCTGCTCAGCATCACGGGCGGGCTGCTCGCCCTCAGCGCCGTGGGGACGGCGGTGTTCTGGTGGTGAGCTCACCGATCGTGCGGGCGCTGGCGGCCCTCGCGGCCTGCGCGCTGGCGACCGGCGTCGCAGCCTGCGGCTCGGCTGGAGAGACGGAGAAGCTCGCGGCCGCCGTGGCGGCTGAGGCGCAGGGCGGCGCTGCCGTGGCCCACGGAGCCGCGGGGACGGGCGAGGCGGGGACCTCATGCATGGGCGCGATCGGCGTGATCGCACCGTTCGGCGGCACCGGCGAGCGCGACTCGATCCAGATGAACTGGGCCCGCGTCGCGCTCGACGTGTTCAACGCCGAGCACGCCACGTCGTTCACGATCGAGCCGGCGAATGTCGACACCGACGTCGTCGCCGGGCGGCGCGAGGCGCGCCGACTCAGCGAGGATGAGGACGTCGTCGGGGTCGTCGGACCGGCATCGTCACGTGTTGCGGAGGCGGCGGGGCCGATCCTCGATGGCGGAGGCCTGACCTATGTCTCGCCTTCGGCGACGCGCGTCTCACTCACCGACGGCCATCTCAAGGGCTTCTATCGCGTCGTCCCGAACGACGCCAAGCAAGCGCCCGCGATCGCCGGCTTCATTGCCGCGCGTCTGAGACCGCAAAAAGTGCTCGTCGTCGATCAGGCGGATCCCTACTCGGCTCCGCTCGCCGACGGGATCGCCAAGGGCTTGCGCACCCGCGGCCTCGCACTTGGGCGGCTGCGCCTTCCGGTCGGGTCGCGGGGTGTCGAGGCGCTGGCCGCAGGCGTCGACCGCGACGTCGATGTCGTCGCCCTCCCGCTGCTCGACGTGCCGATGGCCAACCGCTTTCTCGCTGCGCTGCGCGCCACGGGCCTGCGGCCCACGGTGATCGGGGCCGACAGCCTGTTCGTCCCGGGGTTCAACGACACGGGCGCGTATGTCTCGTCCTTCGCCCCGGACGCGACCACCTCAGAGTCGGGGCAGGAGGCTGTGCGTCTCTACCAGGCGATCTTCGGTGAGTTCGAGGCGTTCGGCGCTCCCGCATATGCCGCGATGGAGGTCGTCGCCACCGCGGCACTCGAGACCTGCAAGGACGGGCGGGCGTCGCGTGAGGGCGTCGCCGAGGGGATGCCGAAGGTCGTCCTGGCGACGTCGCCGCTCGGGACGCCGATCTCGTTCGACGCCCGGCACGAGGTGCGCGAGGGGCGCTTCCGGATCTTCCGGATCACGTCGGGCGGCTACGAACAGGTCGGCTGAGCACCGTGCGTGAGCAGGATTCGCCGCGCTCATGCCGAAGAGCTATCCCGGCATCCGCGCGCTCTGTGCAGCGGCGGCCTCAACCAATTTCTGTTGTATTCCACCTAGGAGTGTGTGATGGGTCTCGAGCGCAAGCTCACTGTCGAATTCATCGGGACGTTCTTCCTGATGCTCACGATCGGCCTCGCGGGCTCGATCGCGTCGGGGGTCGGTCCGCTTGCGATCGGGTCGGCGCTGATGGTCATGATCTTCGCCGGGGGACACATCTCCGGCGGCCACTTCAACCCGGCGGTGAGCCTCGCCGTGATGCTCCGCGGCAAGCTCGGTCGCAATGAGTTCCTCCCGTACGTCGCCGCGCAGGTCGCCGGCGCCGTCGTGGCGGGCCTCGTCGTCATCGTGCTCGGCTTCGACCCGAAGCAGAGCCTCGCGCTTGAGAGCGCCGGGAAGATGCTCCTCGTCGAGTTCCTCTTCACCTTCGCCCTGGCGTGGGTCGTGCTGAACGTCGCGACGAGCAAGGACACGGAGGGCAACTCCTTCTACGGCCTCGCGATCGGCTTCACCGTGACCGTCGGCGCCTTCGCCGTCGGCGGGATCTCGGGCGCCGCCTTCAATCCGGCGATCGCCGTCGGCGCGATGGTGTTCAACCTCTTCAGCTGGGGCGACATCTGGATCTACCTGCTGGCCACGCTGATCGGTGGCGCTGCAGCGGCGAAGGTCTTCCTCTTCGTCGAGCAGCCGGGCGACGCCGCCTAGCGCTCCTGCTCCGACATACGACCTCTTGTCTCATGGGGCCCGCGGCGACGCGGGCCCCGGTCGTTCTCGGGCCGTGCGTCGGCGCCACACATTCGTCACGCATCGGTCGCGATCGAGGAGTGGCCGTGTTGCGCGCCGGGGCGGAACCTGGACGGGTCCCTGATTCCCGTCCCAGGAGCCCCCAATGCCCCATCGCCTGTTCGGCCGCGCGCACGCGGCCATCCACCACGCCGGTCGTCGCCTCAAGGGGTCCGACGGCCAGGGCACCGTCGAGTACGTCGCCCTCATCCTCCTCATCGCCGGCGTCCTGGCCGGGGTCATCGCCGCCGCCGGTGGCCTGAAGGGCGGCGGGATCGCCCAGACGGTGGTGGGCAAGATGAAGTCGGCGATCGACGAGGTCGGGCGCGGGCGCTGAGCCCGGTGACGACACCGCGCGCAGGTACTCTCGCCCCGTGTCGACCGACCCGCGCGAACGCCCGATCGCCGTCTTCGATTCCGGTGTCGGCGGCCTCACGGTCCTGCACGAGCTCCTCGTGCAGCTGCCGCATGAGGACTTCATCTACCTCGGGGACACCGCGCGCTTCCCCTATGGGGAGCGGTCGCCCGCGGAGCTCGAGGCGTTCGCGCTCGAGATCGCCGAGGAGCTGCTCGGGCGGCAGGCCAAGCTGCTTGTCGTCGCGTGCAACTCGGCGACCGCGGCGGCGCTGCCCGCACTCCAGGCGCGGATGCGACAGACGACGCTCGGCGTCGACGTCATCGGCGTGGTGCGCCCGGAGGCGGTCCAGGCCGTCACGGCGACCCGCAACGGTCGGATCGGGCTGCTCGCGACGACGGCGACCGTGGCCAGCGGCGCCTACGAGCAGGCCGTGCGCGCAGCCGATCCCCACGTCGACCTCTATCCCGTCGCGTGCCCCGAGCTCGCGCCGCTGATCCAAGCCGGGTTCCCCGCCGATCCGCGCATCGTCGAGGTCGTGCGCGCGGCGGTCACACCGCTGCGCGAGGCCGGTGTCGACACGGTGATCCTCGGCTGTACGCACTACCCGCTCGTGCGGCCGGTGCTCCAGCGACTGCTCGGACGCGGCGTCGAGATCATCACGTCCGGTGAGGCGCTCGCGCGGCAGGTCGAGCACGTCCTCGGGGCGCGCGACCTCGCCTCGCGCCGCACCACCGAGGGCGACTATCGCTTCCTTAGCACCGGCGATCCCGAGGTCTTCCGCGACCTCGGGTCGCGCTTTCTGCAGTTGCCGCTCGGTCCCGTCGAGCGCGTCCACCTTCGACACGAGGCCTCCCGATGACCGACCAGCCCTTCACCCGACCGAGTGGGCGTACGCCCGACGAGCTGCGGCCCGTCACGATCGACCCGGGGTTCGTGCGCACGGCCACGGGCTCGGCGCTCATCGCCTGCGGCGGCACCCGCGTGATCTGCACCGCCTCCGTCGAGGATCGGGTCCCGCGCTGGCGCGCCGGCTCCGGCCTCGGCTGGCTGACGGCGGAGTACGGGATGCTCCCCGCCTCGACGGGGGAGCGCAAGCAGCGCGACGCGGCGCGCGGGCGCCAGGACGGCCGCACCGTCGAGATCCAGCGGCTCATCGGTCGCTCGCTGCGCGGCGTCGTCGACGTCGCAGCCCTCGGTGAGCGCACGATCGCGATCGACTGCGACGTGCTGGAGGCGGATGGTGGGACGCGCTGCGCTTCGATCACCGGCGCCTATGTGGCGCTCGCGCTCGCCTGCGAGCGGCTCATCGCCGACGGCGCGATCGAGCGTTCGCCGCTGCTCGGCTCCGTGGCCGCTGTGTCATGCGGAATCGTGGGGGAGACCGCGCTGCTCGATCTCGACTACCCCGAGGACTCGCGCGCCGAGGTCGATGCCAACGTCGTCATGACCGGCGAGGGTGGGCTCGTCGAGGTCCAGGCGACCGCTGAGGGGACGCCGCTCGCCCGGGCGAGCCTCGACGAGCTCCTCGAGCTCGCCGCAGCGGGCATCGGGCAGCTGCGCGCGGCGCAGCTCGAGGCCATCGCCGCCGGAGCGGCATGAAGCTCGTCCTCGCCACGCGCAACGCGCACAAGGTGCGCGAGATGTCAGCGCTGCTCGCGGGCCACGATGTCGCGCCGCTGCCGGACGAGGTCGACCTCCCGCCGGAGGACGGCGAGACGTTCGCCGAGAACGCGCTCGGGAAGGCCCGGGCAGCGGCGGCGGCGCTCGGCGTGCCGGTGATCGCCGACGATTCGGGCATCTGCGTTCCCGCCCTCGGCGGCGCGCCCGGCATTCGGTCGGCGCGCTGGGCGGGGGAGCGGGCGACCGACGCCGACAATCTCGAGAAGCTCCGCGACAGCGCCCCGGCCGCCGCGGAGCTCGAATACGTCTGTGTGCTCGCGTTCGTCGACCCCGCCGCGGATGTCGAGGAGACGTTCGAGGGGCGCTGCCGCGGGCTCATGGCCGACTGGCCGCGCGGGGAGGGCGGCTTCGGCTATGACCCGGTCTTCGTGCCGCTGGATGAGCACTCGGGTCGCACCATGGCGGAGCTGACGACCCGCGAGAAGGACTCGATCAGCCACCGCGGCCGCGCAGCGCGGCTCTTCCTGGCATGGCTGGCCTCCCGATGAAGGCCACCGCCGACCAGTCGCCGGAGTTCTCGGCACCCCAGCGCACCGCGGTCTTCTCGATGATCGCCGCGGCGTTCCTCGTCGCGCTCAAGCTCGTCACCGGGCTCATCACCGGATCGCTGGCGCTCATCGCCGAGGCGGCTCATTCGGGCACCGACCTGGTCGCCGCGATCCTCACCTTCTTCGCCGTGCGGGTCGCCGGGCGGCCCGCCGACCGCGAGCACCCCTACGGCCACGGCAAGGCTGAGCATCTCGCCGCGCTCGCCGAGGGCGCCTTCCTCGTCATCCTCAGCCTCGCCGTCGTCTATGCCTCCGTGCGGCGGCTCGCAGGCTCGAGTTCACACGAGGTCGACACGGCATGGTGGGCGTTCGTCGTGCTCGGCGTCGTCCTGCTCGTCGACGTCTCGCGCGCCGTCATCTCCTGGCGCGCGTCGAAGCGCTATGACTCCGCGGCGCTCGCGGCCAACGCCCTCCACTTCGCCTCCGACTTCGCCGGATCGCTCGCCGTCCTGGTCGGACTCGTGCTCGTCAGCCTCGGTGTCGGCTCCGCCGACTCCGTCGCGGCGCTCCTCGTCGCGGGGCTCGTCATCGCCGCAGCCGCGAGCCTCATGCGCGAGAGCGTCGGTGTCCTGATGGACCGCTCATCCGAGGAGACGCAGGAGATCGCGCGCGCGGCGATCGAACGCGCCGAGCCGACCGTCGACCTCCGCCGCCTGCGGGTGCGCGAGACGGGCGGACGGGCTTTCGTCGACGCGGTGCTCGCCGTGTCGCCGGATGCCGCCGTAGGTCAGGGCCACGCGGTCGCGGACAACGTCGAGCGCGCGCTCGAGGAGGCGCTCCCGCGCAGCGACGTCACGATCCACATCGAGCAGGGGGAGAGTCGCGACCTGCGCGAGCGGGCGACCGGCGCCGCGCTCTCGGTGCGCCGGGTGCGCGAGGTCCACAACGTGCGCAGCGTCGTCGTGGACGGAGGGCGCATCGAGATGAGCCTGCACGCCAAGCTGCCCGCGGACCAGACGCTGGCTGACGCCCATGCCATCGCGGACGAGATCGAGCGAGCGGTGCGCAGCGCCATCCCACAGGTCGGGAGGGTTCACGTTCACCTCGAGCCGCTCGATGGCGCAGGGACGGCCACGGCGCCGAGCTCCGACGAGATCGCTCGCTATGAAGCAGCGATCGCCCAGGCCGTGCGCGACGTCACCGGCCGTCCGCCGCGCGAGGTCGGCCTCCATCTCGAGGCGCGCGGACTCGTCGCGTATGTCTCCGTCGAGGTCGACGGGTCGAGCACCCTCGCCGAAGCGCACGAGGTCGCAAAGCATGTGGAGGCGCGCGCCGAGGCGGCCCTCCCGGTCTTCAGCGAGGTCGTCGTGCACACCGAGCCCGCGTAGGGCGGCTCAGAGGTTCAGCGCCGCTGACGCGCCGACGACCAGCGACAGGGCGCCATAGCCCTGGTACCCGGAGATGAAGAGCAGGATCGCGCCGATGATGCAGGCGGCGACGGTGAGCGACCAGCTGACGCGGGTGAGCGACATCGCACCATGCTCGCATGACCAGCCGACGGGAGCTGCTGCCGTCCGGACGGGCCGGGAAGCTTGAAGCCTCGTCCGTCTCGTCATTCAGGAGCACCAGACACCGTGACCGTCCCGCACTTCGGCACCCGGCTCGCCGAGCGCGTGGCCGCCCGTGAGTCCCAGATCGTCCTCGGCCTCGACCCGGACCCCGCTCGGCTCTGGCCGCAGGCGCTTGCTGCGGCGCCTGCCGATGGGACGCCGGCGGACCGTGCCGCTGCGGCCGTCGCCGCCCACTGCGCAGCGGTGATCGCGGCCGCCGGTCCCGCGTGCGTCGCGATCAAGCCGCAGCTCGCCTGCTTCGAGCGGCTCGGCGCGCCCGGGTGGGCGGCGCTCATGCAGACCTGCGCGAGCGCCCAGGAGGCGGGACTCCTCGTGCTCGCCGACGGCAAGCGCGGCGACATTGATGTCAGCGCGGCCGCCTACGGACAGGCGCTCGCGGGGACGACCTCGACACCGTTCGGCGACGTCCATGGGCTCGGCGCCGACGCCTTCACCGTCAACCCCTACATGGGCCGCGACACGCTCGAGGTGCTCGCCACCAGTGCGCGCCGGAGTGGTGGCGGCATCTTCGTCCTCGTCCGGACATCCAACCCGGGTGCGGCGGATGTCGAAGACCTCGAGGTGACGAGCGGCGGGACGGTTGCAGAGCGCGTCGCCGCAATCGTCGGCGGCCTCGGAGCCGACGGCCCGCTCAGTGACGTGGGCGCCGTCGTGGGAGCGACCCAGCCCGAGCACATCGGGCGCCTGCGCGAGCTCATGCCGACGACGCCGTTCCTGCTGCCGGGCGTCGGGGCGCAGGGTGGACGCGTCGAAGACCTCGGGCCCGCCTTCGCTCCCGGCCGCGCAGGCGGCCTGGTCACCGCTTCGCGCTCGATCGTCCGGGCACATGAAGACGGGGGCGATGATCCGGCCGAAGCTGCCCGACGCGAGGCCGAGCGGCTGCGGCACGTCGCCTGGCATCTCGCCTAATCTTCAGAGCATGAGCAGGCGCTCACCATCTCGCTGGCTCGCCCCGGCCGCCCTCGTCCTCGTCGTCATCGCCGCCCTCGTGATCGTGAGCTCGTCCGGTTCAGGCGGATCGGCGCCCACGCCGGCGGCGCTCGATCAGGACCTCGAACGCGCGCCCGTCACGGCGACGACGCCCACGAAGACGGCGCCGGCACCGGCGGGTCCGGCGACCTACACCGTGCTGAGCGGCGACACGCTGTCGTCGATCTCGGTGGCCACGAATGTTTCGGTGGCGCGCCTCCAGGAGCTCAATCCGGACCTCGACGCCCAGGCACTGCAGCCCGGGCAGCAGCTGAAGCTGCGGTGACGTCCCGCCGGGCCCTCCCGGTTGCGCGCTGCTCGTGGCTGCGCTCGCCGGCCCGGGTGCCGCGAGCGCGGCCGCGCCGCCGCAGCTCAGTGCGAGTGCCGCGATCCTCGTCCAGCCGCAAACCGGTGACGTCGTGTACGCGCGCCGCGCTTCGGCGCCACGCCTGATCGCGTCAACGACGAAGATGATGACGGCGCTGCTCGCGCTGGAGGAACGTCAGCTCTCGTACCGCATGCGCGTCGTGCCGTACCGAAGCATCGTCGGCGAATCCCTCGTCGGGCTGCGCCCCGGGGAACGCTGGACCACGGCGGACCTCGTGCGCGGGCTCCTGCTGGCCAGTGGCGGCGACGCGGCCCAGACGATCGCCGTCGACGTCGGGGGATCGGAGAAGCGCTTCGTGCGGCTCATGAACCGGCGTGCGCGCGCTGCGGGACTGACGGGCACCCACTTCGGCAACCCCGTGGGCGTCGACAGCCCGCCGAACCGGTCGACGCCGGCCGACCTGGCCAAGCTCGCGCTGCTCCTGCGCGCCGAGCCGTTCGCGCGCAAGGTCATGGCGCGACCGTCGGCGGTGCTGCGCAGCGGCGGACGCACGATCAGCGTCACGAACCGCAACACGCTCGTCGGCGCCGTGCCTTGGGTCGACGGCGTGAAGACCGGGCATACGCGAACAGCGGGCTACGTCCTGGTCGGGTCTGGGACACGGAGCGGCGTCGACCTGGTCAGCGTGGTGATGGGCGAGCCGTCGGAGGCCGCCCGCAACCGGGACACCGTCGCGCTCATGAACTGGGGATTCGCCCGATATGTCAGCCGGACACCTGTCGTGGCGGGGCGCACCGTCGCCCGCGTGCCCGTGAAGGGGCGTCCCGACACCGCCGTCGAAAGCTTGCGCACCCTGAGCGTCGTCGTGCGCCGGGGCGTCCGGCTGCGCACGCGGCTCGTCGGCATTCCCGATGAACTCGAGGGTCCGCTGACAGCGGGCACGCGCGTCGGGCGGGTCGAGGTCCTGCGCGGCGGCATCGTCGTCGCCCGGGCCCCCGTCGTCACGTCGGCCGACGTCGCCGCGGCCTCCTGGTGGTCGCGATCGCGCAGCACCGTCGTCCCGGCGGCGCTCCTCATCGGGGGTGGCGCAGCGCTGGCGGGAGCCGCTACGCTCGCGCTCAGGCGCCGGGTCTCCCGCTCGGCGCGCCCGCGGAGGACACGGAACCGATGATCATCACCGTCACGCTCAACGCGGCGATCGACAAGTCGCTCTCGGTCCCGAACTTTCGCCTCGGCCGTCGGCACCGCACCGTCGACCAGCGCACGATGCCCGGTGGCAAGGGCGTCAACGTCGCGCGCACGCTCAAGAGCCTCGGGCAGCCCGTGATCGCCACCGGGTTCGCCGGCGGAGCGACCGGGACGCGGATCGTCGAGCAGCTCACCCAGGAGTCGATCCTCAACGACTTCGTGCGCATCCGTGACGAGTCGCGCACGAACACGTCGGTGCACGATCCGACGAGCGGTGAGCAGACGGAGGTCAACGAGCGCGGCCCCGAGGTCAGCCCCAAGGAGGTCGAGCTCTTTCAGGACAAGCTGCTCTACCTCGCCCGCGGCGCCGCCATCGTCGTGATCGCCGGATCGCTCCCGCGCGGCGTCGAACCGGGGATCTACGCGGACCTCATCCGGGAGCTGCGCCACCTCGGCGTGACGACCGTGGTCGATGCGGAGGGGGAGCCGATGCGCCTCGCCGTCCGCGCCGAGCCGGATGCCATCTCGCCGAACGTCGTCGAGGCCGAGGAGCTCGTCGGCCAGGAGTTCAATGACGACGGCGACCGCATGGCCGCCGTGGCGGCCCTCTGCGCGCTCGGAGCCCGCGAGGCGATCGTGACGCTGCCCGACGGCTGCACCGCGCGCGTCCTCGAGGATGGCGCGCCGGTGCTCCGGCGCATGTCGATCGAGCAGCGCGAGGCGGTGGCCTCCCGCGGCTCAGGCGACGCCTTCCTCGCCGGATATGTCGCGGCGCGGTACAGCGGTTCAAGCCCCACGGAGTGTCTGCGTTTCGCCGTCGCCTGCGGCGCGGAATCGACGCAGCATCTCGGTGCGGGTCTCCTCGATCCGGCCGCCGTCGAGCGGCTGCTCGGCGAGGTTCACGCGCAGACGCTCGAGCCGTCTGCGTCGGCGCTCTGACCGGGGTCCCGTTGCTATGCTCGCCAGGTGGCTCGTTGCCGCCGCCACACCACTTAGCAGCACGCTTTCCGGCCCCGTCTGTGCGGGGCCGTTTCGTCCGCCACGACGCTTAGGATCGACCGATGGAGCTTGAGATCGGCCGCGGAAAGAAGGCCCGCCGCGCCTACGGATTTGACGACATCGCCATCGTGCCCTCGCGGCGCACGCGCGATCCGGACGATGTGGACATCAGCTGGAAGCTGGGTCCCTACCGCTTCGAGCTTCCGCTGCTCGCGTCGGCGATGGACGGCGTCGTCTCGCCGCGCACCGCGACCGCGATCGGCAAGCTCGGCGGCCTTGCCGTCCTGAATCTCGAGGGGATCTTCACCCGCTACGAGGACGCAGAGGAGCAGCTGGAGCGCATCGCGCAGCTGCCGAAGGACCTCGCCACGCAGGAGATGCAGGCGATCTACCGTGAGCCGGTCAAGCCGGAGCTCATGCGTCAGCGCATCGAGGAGATCAAGGCCAGCGGCGTCGTCACCGCGGCATCGCTCACGCCGCAGCGCGTCAGCGAGCACTACGAGATGGTGCTCGAGGCCGGGCTCGACATCCTGGTCATCCAGGGCACGGTCGTGTCCGCTGAGCACGTCTCGAAGACGTCGGAGCCGCTGAACCTCAAGGAGTTCATCGCGGATCTCCCCGTCCCGGTCATCGTCGGTGGCTGCGCGAGCTACCACACAGGTCTCCACCTCATGCGCACCGGGGCGGCCGGCGTCCTCGTCGGCGTCGGTCCGGGCGCCGCCTGTACCACCCGCGGTGTGCTCGGCCTCGGCGTCCCGCAGGCGACGGCGATCGCCGACGTCGCGGGCGCACGTTCGACGCACATGCTCGAGACGGGCGACTACGTCCAGGTCATCGCCGACGGCGGCATGCGCACCGGTGGCGACGTCGCGAAGGCGATCGCCTGCGGCGCCGACGCCGTGATGATCGGTTCGCCGCTTGCCCGCGCCTACGAGGCGCCCGGTCGCGGCTTCCACTGGGGCATGGCGACGTTCCATCCGACGCTCCCGCGCGGCGCGCGGGTCCAGACGATCCAGAACGGCACGCTCGAGGAGATCCTCACCGGGCCAGCCCACGAGAACGACGGCACGTTCAACCTCATGGGCGCACTGCGCACGTCGATGGCGACCTGCGGCTACCAGGACATCGCGGAGTTCAACCGCGCCGAGCTCATGGTCGCTCCGTCGCTCCAGACGGAGGGCAAGCTCCTGCAGACGTCGCAGCAGGTCGGCATGGGCAGCCGCGGGACGGCACGTCCGGCGGGCGCCGGTGACGGTGCCGACAAGAGCGCGTCGCTGACCTCCAGCGGCGCGTAGGCCGGGGTCAGCGTGAGCGAACGCCACCTGGGTGAGGACCACTCGGTCGTCACCGCCGACGTCGCTGCGACCGAGTTCGCAGACGAGTCGGCCCCGATCGATGTCCCGCACGATGTAGACGGCGTTGTGGTGCTCGACTACGGGGGCCAGTACTCGCAGCTGATCGCCCGGCGGGTTCGTGAGTGCGGTGTCTTCTCCGAGCTGCTTCCACACCACGTCGGCGTCGAGGAGGTCGCGCGGCGCAAGCCGCGAGGCCTGATCCTCTCCGGGGGGCCGGCATCGGTCTACTCGCAGGACGCCCCGAAGCTCGAGGCCGCCCTGCTCGAGCTCGGCATCCCCGTGCTCGGCATCTGTTACGGCATGCAGCTCGTCGCCCACGAGCTCGGCGGACGCGTGGAGAGCGCCGAGGTCGGCGAGTACGGACGGTCGCAGCTCACCGTCCATGAGCCGGGCGTGCTCTTCGCCGGGCTCCCGGCTGAGCAGCCCTGCTGGATGTCGCACCGCGACACCGTCTTCGAGCCGCCCACGGGCTTCACGGCGCTCGCGTCGTCGACGCAGTCGCCGGTGGCGGCCTTCGAGTCACGCGAGCGCGACATCTACGGCATCCAGTTCCACCCCGAGGTCGTCCACACGCCGTACGGCCAGGATGTCCTCACGCACTTCCTGCGCGACGTCTGCGGCTGTGCGATGACCTGGTCGGCCGCGAGCATCGTCGAGGAGCAGATCGCCCGCATCCGGGCCCAGGTCGGCGACGGCAAGGTCGTCTGCGGGCTCTCCGGCGGTGTGGACTCGTCCGTGGCCGCGCTGCTCGTCCACCGGGCGATCGGCGACCAGCTCACCTGCGTCTTCGTCGACCACGGCATGATGCGCAAGAACGAGGGCGCCCAGGTGGTCGAGACGTTCCGCGACTACTTCAAGGTGCCGCTCGTCGCCGTCGACGCGGAGGATCGCTTCCTCGAGCGCCTGCGTGGGGTCTCCGAGCCTGAGCAGAAGCGCAAGATCATCGGCGCGGAATTCATCCGCGTCTTCGAGGAGGAGGCCGCCAAGGTCGGCGACGCGAAGTTCCTCGTGCAGGGCACGCTCTACTCCGATGTCATCGAGTCGGGCGGTGGAACCGGTGCGTCGACGATCAAGTCGCACCACAACGTCGGCGGCCTGCCCGATGACCTCAAATTTGAGCTCGTCGAGCCCCTGCGCGCGCTCTTCAAGGACGAGGTCCGCGCCGTCGGCACGGAGATCGGCCTCCCGGAGCGCATGGTCTGGCGCCAGCCGTTCCCCGGTCCCGGACTCGCCATCCGCATCGTCGGCGGTGAGGCGACGAAGGAGCGGCTCGACCTGCTGCGCGACGCCGATCACATCCTCCAGGATGAGATCCGCAACGCCGGGCTCTACCGCGACCTCTGGCAGTCCTTCTGTGTCCTGCCCGATGTGCGCACCGTCGGCGTCCAGGGGGACGAGCGGACGTATGGCTACGTCGTCGTGATCCGCGCGGTCACGAGCGACGACGCGATGACCGCCGATTGGGCGCGCCTGCCGTACGACCTCCTTGAGCAGATCGCCTCGCGCATGATCAACGAGCTGCGCGAAGTCAACCGTGTGGTGCTCGATATCACGAGCAAACCGCCCGGCACGATCGAGTGGGAGTGACCCCGTCACCGCGCCGTTCGGGCGCAAGCGGCTATCCTGTCCCACTCGCGCCGCACCTTGGTCATATCGGCCGGTTGCGATGCGCCTTTCTCACGCCATGAAGACTTACGTCGCCAATGCAAATGACCGCGAGCGCAACTGGCTCGTCGTGGACGCCAACGGGCAGACGCTCGGGCGCCTCGCGACCCAGATCGCCGATGCGCTGCGCGGCAAGCGCAAGCCGGAATACACCCCGCACGTCGACACCGGTGACTTCGTCATCGTCGTCAACGCCGAGAAGATCTCGGTGACGGGCAACAAGCGCCGGGAGAAGATGTACCGGCGCCATTCCGGGTACCCGGGTGGTCTGCGCGAGCGCACCCTCGAGGAGATGCTCGCGCGTCGCCCTGAGGAGGTCATCCGCATCGCGGTCAAGGGCATGCTGCCCCGCAACCGCCTGGCCCGCAAGCAGATCACGAAGCTCAAGGTCTACGCCGGGCCGGACCATCCGCACGTGGCGCAGAAGCCGACCCCGATGGAGATCACCACCTGATGGCCGACGAGCCGATCACGCCCGAGGAGCAGCCGGAGGAGACCCCGGCCGCCGAGCAGCCCACCGCCGAGCAGCCCGCCGAGGCTCCGGTCGCCGCCGAGCCGGTGGCAGAGGAGGCCGCCGAGCCGGTGGCAGAGGAGGCCGCCGCTGAGGAGGCCGCTCCCGAAGAGCTCGTGGCAGCGGCTGAGGCGCCCACGGAGACGCCCGCCAAGCCCGCAATCCCCGGTGCCGACCTTGAGGTCGACATCGTCGCCGAGGGCCAGGATCCGCTCGGCCGCGGGGAAGGCAACTACTACGGCGACGACGCCGACGACGAGGCTCCCGCGTCCGACGACGTCGAGGACGACATCGTCGAGGTCGAGCCGATCGCCGCGAAGATCGAGCTGGCAGCCGATGCGCGGTACAGCGCAACCGGTAAGCGCAAGCGCGCAGTCGCCCGCGTCATCCTCAAGCCCGGCACCGGCGCATACATCGTCAACGGCAAGACGCTCGAAGAGCACTTCCCGCGCCCCGCGCTGCGCCGCACCATTCGTCAGCCCCTGGAGACAGTGGGCTACGAGGATCGTATGGACGTCGTCGCGCGCATGCACGGAGGCGGCGTCTCGGCGCAGGCCGACGCGCTGCGCCACGGCATCTCCAAGGCACTGCTCGAGGCCGACCCGAACCTTCGTGGCGAGCTCAAGCGCCGCGGCTTCCTGACGCGTGATGCACGCGCCAAGGAGCGCAAGAAGGCCGGCCTCAAGAAGGCCCGCAAGCGGCCGCAGTTCAGCAAGCGCTAGACCGACCCCAAGGTCGGTCCGACGCCTATGGCGCGCGAGCTCTTCGGCACCGATGGTGTTCGCGGCGTCGCCGGCGAATACCTGACGGCCGAGCTCGCGCTCGGGCTCGCGCGGGCCGCCACTGAGCGGCTCGTCGAGAGCACCGAGCGCCCTCGCGTGCTGGTGATCCGCGACACGCGCGAGTCGGGCGAGATGCTCGAGGCTGCGCTCGCCGCAGGTGTCAGCGCGGCGGGCGGTGACGTCCTGCTCGGCGGCGTGCTGCCGACGCCTGCGGCACCGCTGCTCGTCGGCGAGCATGGGCTCGACCTCGCCATCGTCGTCTCTGCGTCGCACAACCCCTACCGCGACAACGGCATCAAGTTCTTCGGGGCTGACGGCTTCAAGCTCTCCGACGCCGTCGAGGAGGACATTGAGCGGCGCCTGGTGGCTGGCGCGAGACGAGGCACCCGGATCGGTCGCGTGCGGCAGCTCCATGGGACCGAGGACGACTACCTGCGCGCGCTCCACGTCCGGTACGACGCGCTCAGGCTCACCGGGCGCAAGGTGCTGCTCGACTGCGCGAACGGCGCCACCCACCGCGTCGGCCCTGAGATTTTCCGCCGCCTCGGGGCCGATGTCACCGTGATCGGGGGCGAGCCGGACGGCCGCAACATCAACGAGGGCGTCGGCTCGACCCACGTCGACATCCTCGCGGCGGCGGTCGTCGAGGGCGGGCATGACATCGGCTTCGCCTTCGACGGTGACGGCGACCGCGTGCTCGCGGCCGATGCGGCCGGGCGCGTCATCGACGGGGACGAGCTGATCGCGCTCGTGGCACTCCACCGTCACCGCAGCGGGCGTCTCGACGGCGGCGTCGCCGTCACCGTGATGACGAACTACGGCTTCCACCGCGCGATGGCCGACGCGGGCGTCGAGGTCTGCACCACCGCCGTCGGCGACCGCTACGTGCTCGAGGCGCTGCGTGAGCGCGGTTGGACGCTCGGTGGCGAGCAGTCGGGCCACATCATCGACATGGGCTTCGTCGCCTCAGGGGACGGCATCGCGAGCGCCCTCCTTGCCCTTGAGGCGCTCGGTGACAGGGATCTCGCGGATAGTCCTGCGATGACCCGTCTGCCACAGCGTCTCGTGAACGTCGCCGTCGCCGATCGTGACGCCGCGATGGCAGCGGTCGCCGAAGCGGCTGCAGAGGAGGGCGCTGGGCTCGACGGTCGCGGCCGGGTTCTCGTGCGGCCGAGCGGAACCGAGCAGCTCGTTCGCGTGATGGTCGAAGCGCCTGAGGTCGACGAGTGCGAGGCAGTCTGCCGCCGGCTCGTCGCGCTCGTGCGCGCGGCTGCCTGACCGCTCGCACCGACGGACCCGCGCACTACCCTGCGCAGGTATGTGCGGCATTGTGGGGTACGTCGGTCGTCGCCCAGCCCAAGAGCTGCTGCTCGCTGGGCTGGCGCGCCTCGAATACCGGGGCTATGACTCCGCGGGCCTTTCCGTCATGGCCGACGGCGAGATCGATTCCGTCCGCGCCGTCGGCAATCTCGCCAACCTGCGGGCGGCGATCGACGAGCGCACCGCGCACGGCGGCGCGGTCGCCACGGTGGCGGCAGCTGCGACGATCGGGATCGGACACACGCGGTGGGCGACGCACGGCCGCGTCAATGAGGACAACGCGCATCCGCACTTCGACACCGCCGAGCGCGTGCATGTCGTCGTCAACGGGATCGTCGAGAATTACCTGGCGCTGCGAGAGCGGCTGCGTGCGGACGGGGCGGTCTTCACGAGCGAGACCGACGCCGAGGTCATTGCACACCTCGTCGCCTCCCATCTCGACGGCGACCTTGCCGCAGCGGTTCGCGGGGCATTCAACGAACTTGAGGGCCACTTCGCGTTCGTCGCGATGAGCTCTGACGCACCGGACGTCCTGGTCGGCGCGCGCAAGGAGTGCCCGCTCGTCGTCGGCATCGGCGTCGACGAGGCCTTCTTCGGCTCGGCGGTGACGGCGTTTCTCGGACAGACCCGACGCGTCCAGTACGTCGAGAACGGCGAGATCGTCGAACTGGGCCCCGAGGGCACGCGCTTCACGACGGCGGACGGTCGGCACGTTGACCGTCAGGTGTCGCTCATCGACTGGGACGAGGACACGGCGGAGAAGGGTGGCTATGAGACGTTCATGCTCAAGGAGATCCATGAGCAGGCGGACGCGCTCGCGGAGACGATCGCCGATCGCACGGTGCGGACCGATGGTGTCGACCTCGATGATCTGGGGGCGCTGACGGACGACCAGCTTGTCGGAGCGCGACGCGTCGTCATCGTCGCCTGCGGCACCTCATATCACGCCGGTCTCATCGGCCGGTACGCGATCGAGGAGCTGGCGCGCGTACCCGTCGAGGTCGAGATCGCAAGCGAATATCGCTACCGCAATCCGATTGTCGGCCCGGATGACCTGGTGATCGGCATCACGCAGTCAGGTGAGACGGCAGACACCCTCGCGGCCATGCGGATCGCCCGCGAGCGCGGGGCGACCGTTCTCGCGATCACGAACATCATGGGATCACAGGCGACGCGCGAGGCGGATGGCGTCCTCTACACGCGCGCCGGCCTCGAGGTGTCCGTCGCGGCGACCAAGACCTTCCTCTGCCAAGTCGCCGTCATGTATCTCGTGGCGCTGCGGCTCGCGGAGCTCCACGGGACGCTCGACGTGGCGCGGCGCACGCAGCTCGTGCGCGAGCTCAAGTCGATGCCGCGCCTCATCGAGGGGCTCCTGCAGGGCGTCGAGCCGGAGATCAAAGCGATCGCCGATCGGCACTGGAAGGATGGGTTCTTCCTCTACCTCGGACGCCACGTCGGCCTGCCCGTCGCGCACGAGGGTGCGCTGAAGCTCAAGGAGGTCTCATACATCTCGACCGATGCCTATGCGGCTGGCGAGATGAAGCATGGACCGATAGCGCTCCTGAGCGAGTCCACGCCCGTAGTGACCGTGGCGACGAATTCGCCGGTGCTCGACAAGGTCGTGTCGAACATGCAGGAGGTTCGCGCGCGCGGGGCACACGTGATCGCGGTAGCGACCGAAGGCAACCTCGACATCGGCGAGCACGCAGACTCGGTCGTTCGCGTTCCGCGGACCGATTGGATCCTCCAGCCGCTCCTCGCGGTCATTCCGCTCCAGCTGCTCGCCTACCGGATCGCGCGCCGCCGCGGGCTGAACGTCGACCAGCCCCGCAACCTCGCGAAGACCGTCACCGTCGAATAGCCGGATTCGGGAGTGTCGCCGCGCGCGGGTGCGGGTAGAAGTATGAGCATGCATGCGCGTCGCTGGACTCTGCTCGCTGTGACGACCGCCATCGCCGGCGTGCTCGCACCCGTCGCGGCGGCGTCGGCTGCGTGGACGCCCGCGGAGTCGGTCTCGGCGTCCGCGAACGACATCCACAACGCGACGCTCGGATTCGATGCACAGGGCCGAGCGCTGGCGACGTGGCTGCCGTCGACCTACGTGAACGGGCGGTTCAAGGGCCAGGGTGGGCGCGCTGCGACGCGTGCGCCGCAGCTCACCGCCTTCGACCCCGAGCGCACCGCGCCGGTCTTCCGCGCCGGGCCGATGCTCTACGGGCAGACGCGCGCGGTCGGCCTCGACGTGCGGCACGGATCGTGGAATCGCTGTGGGCAACAGGTTGATCTGCGCGTGCGCTACGGGCGCTCAAGCGGGTTCTTCCAGACGCCGGCGTCGGTGATCGCCGCGTATCGTGGCGTCGGTGGCGATGGCGACCCGGCCGTCGGCACGGACAAGTCCGGGCACGTCGCTGCCGCGTGGGCGCAGTCGGCTGCCTCGTGCAGCCGCTCGATCATCCGCGTCGCGCGCCGCCGCGCGCCGAGCAGCTCCTTCACGGCTCCCGACACGCTGCGCGGACGCGGCATGAACGAGCTTCCCTCCATCGCCGTCGGCGGCCGTGGTGACATCGTCGTCGCCTGGGCTCGGCGCGTCGGCGAGGGGCGAACCGTGATCGAGGCGCGCTATCGGCGCGCCGGAGGCTCCTGGGACGCCCTCGAGCGCCTGGGCGAGGGCACAGCGCGCGGCGAGGTCACGACCGCGGTGATGCAGAACGGGCGCGCGTACGTCGCCTGGCAGCGCAAGACGATCAACGAGACGACCGGTACGAGCGCGAGCACGTGGGTCGCCGTGCGACCCTCGGGCGCCGGCTCATTCCGCGACGCCACGCGGCTGGAGGCGATCCGCACCGGCGTCTCGTACGTGGGGCTGCGTCCGATCCTCGCCGTCAACGGCATCCATGCACTGATCGCCTGGACGGGGCGCGCCGGGACCACGTGGCGAGTGCGCGTCGCGACAGCCGGGTCGAACGGGAGCTTCTCGAGCCCCGAGACGGTCTCCGATGCCGCGGTGAACGCACAGCTCGGCGGCCTCTCGCTGCTGCCCGATGGCACCGCTGCCGTGAGCTGGGCGCAGCTCGACTTCGAGCTCGTTCCCGGGCGCGCCCTCGCGGCGCTGCGTCCTGCGGGCGACTCGCGCTTCCTGCCCGGTGAGCTTGTGTCCTCCTCAACACGCTCCGTGCCGCTCGTGGCACTCAGCCCGCTCACGCGCCAGCCGACCGTCACGTGGACGCAGCACATGGGTGCACCGACGACGAGCGCAGCCCGACTCGACGTGCGGCTGCGCGCCTCCACGCGCGAGCCCCCGGCGCCGTAGACGGCCGGGCGATGCACTTGGCGCACGGTACGGTGGCCACGTGAGCCTGCCGCCCTGGACGATCCCCCTGCTTGACCCGGTCGCGGCGCGCGCCGTCGATCGCTGGGCGATCGAGGAGCGGGGAATTCCCGGCCTCGACCTCATGGAGCGGGCCGCCGAGGCCCTGGCGGCTGCGGTGCTGGAGGCCGCGCCGCAGGGTCGCATCGCGGTCGTCTGCGGGGCCGGCAACAACGCCGGCGACGGCTATGCCGCGGCACGGCTGCTGCGCAAGGCCTGGCGCGACGTGGACGTGTTCTGGGCTCGTGACCCGCACGAGCTCACCGGGGATGCCGCCGTCCAGGCGCAGCGGCTGCCGGGCGCGGCGCCCGCGCCCTTCACCGTTGGATGTCTCGCCGGCTGTACGCTCGTCGTCGACGCGCTCCTCGGCATCGGGACCGCCGGCGCGCCGCGGGGCGCCGTCGCCGATGCGATCACCGCCATCAGCGCCTCGGGGCTCCCGGTCGTCGCGTGCGATGTGCCGAGTGGGGTCGACGCAGCGACCGGTGAGGTCGCGGCTCCCGCCATCCGCGCGCTCGCCACCGTGACCTTCGATGCGCCGAAGATCGGCCTGCTCGTCCATCCCGGAAAGGCCCATGCCGGGTCCCTGCGGGTCGCCGACATCGGCATCCCACGAGGGGCTCCGTCCGGCGATCCGCGCGTCGGACTGATCGAGGACGATCCGCTGCTGCGCCTGCTGAGCACACGCGGGCCGCAGTGGACGAAGTTCACGAGCGGGCGCGTGCTCATCGCGGGGGGATCCCAGGGCCTCCTCGGAGCAGTGGTGCTCGCGGCGCAGGCGGCGATGCGCGCCGGAGCGGGCTATGTGACCGCGTGCGTTCCCGCCGGACTCGAGGGAGCCGCTGCGGCGCAGCTCGTCGAGGTCATGCAGATTGCGCTTCCAGCCCAGGAGGGGGGCCACAGCCGCGGCGGCGTCGCGCAGGTGCTCGAGTCGCTGGCGCAGCGCCGTGGCACGCTCGTGCTCGGCCCAGGGCTCGGGCGTCACTCGGGGGCCGCAGTCTTCGCGCGCGAGCTCGCGGCGAAGGCGCCCGGCCCTCTCGTCCTCGACGCCGACGGGCTCGGCTCCTTCGCCAGGGAGCTGGAACGGCTGATCGAGCGCGACGCCCCGACCGTCCTCACGCCGCACGAGGGGGAACTCGCCCGCCTCCTCGGCGTGGACAGTGCCGATGTCGCCGGGCGTCGCCTCCACCACGCCCGGCTCGCGGCTGAGCGCTCCGGTGCGATCGTCGTGCTCAAGGGCGATGACACGCTCATCGCCGATCCGGGCGGAGCCGTCATGGTGAGTCCGGGGGCCAGTCCCGCGCTGGCCACGGCTGGGACGGGAGACGTGCTCAGCGGTGTGATCGGCGCACTGCTCGCGCGCGGCGAGGATCCCCTCGTGGCAGCGTGTGCCGGCGTGCGGCTCCACGCTCGTGCGGGTGGGCTCGCAGCGCAGCGCCTTGGGGTCGACGGGGCCATCGCGCGCGACATCATCGCCGAGCTGCCTGCGGCGCGGCCCTGACGACAGGGTCCCTGCCCGCTAGGCTCCCGAACGATGAGCCGCACCGTCGCTGAGATCATGGATCGCACGCCCAAGACCGTCCTTCCGCAGGACACGGTCGAGACCGTCGTGCACCGGATGCACGAGCACCAGCTCCCCGGACTGCCGGTGGTGGACGCCGAGGGCCTGCTCGTCGGCATCGTCACGGAGAGCGACCTGCTCCTCTATGACGAGCAGGACGACATCGACCCGCCGCCGCACCTCGAGATCATGGGCGGGATCATCTATCTCGGCTCCGTGAAGCACTGGGAGGAGCGCGTGCGCAAGTCGATCGCCGGCACCGCGGGCGATCTGATGACCGCGAGCCCCGTCACCGCGAGCCCTGAGATGACCGCGCACGAGGCGGGACGCCTGATCGCCGCACACAAGCACAACCGCCTGCCGGTCGTGGACGCTGCGGGCGCGCTGGTCGGTGTCGTGACACGCGTCGACGTCCTCGAGGCGCTGCTCGAGGATCGGTAGCGCTGATGGCCGTCCGGGCGCTCGCACGAGTGAACCTGGGCGCGATCGAGCGCAACACCGCCCGCCTGGCGGCCGCAGCGCCGCGATCGGCGCTCTGTGCGGTCGTCAAGGCCGACGCCTACGGCCACGGGATGATCCCCGTGGCGCGGGCGGCGCTCGCAGGCGGGGCGGCGCAGCTTGCCGTGGTCTCGGCAGGGGAGGCGGCGGCGCTGCGCGCAGCGGGCATCGACGCGCCGGTGCTGCTGCTCGGCCCGCTGAGCGACGAGGAACTGCCGATCGCGCTCGCGGCTCGCGCCGAGATCACCGTCTGGCGTGCCTCCACCGTGGCGCAGGTCGCCGCGCTGGGTGGTGGCCGCGTCCACGTGAAGCTCGACACCGGGATGGGCCGACTCGGCACGCGCGACCCAGACGAGGCGCGGCGCGTCGCCGCAGCCGCAGCCGCAGCTGACGGGGTCGAGCTCGTCGGTCTGATGACACACTTCGCGACCGCTGACGATCGAGACGATCCCTTCTTCGACGTCCAGCTCGAGCGCTTCCTCGATTGGGCCGAGCCGTTGCGCGCCGAGTATCCGAACGTGCTCCTCCATGCGGCCAACAGTGCGGCGCTGCTGCGCGCCCCGCGCGCGCAGCTCGACATGGTGCGGCCCGGCGTCGCGATCTACGGCCTCGACCCCTTCGACGTCGATCCGGCCGCTGAGGGTCTTGAGCCCGCGCTCGAACTCGTCTCCTACGTCGCGGAGGTCAAGCCGTGCGCTCCCGGCGAGAGCGCCGGATACGGCCGCCAGTTCATCGCGCAGCGCCCCACGACGCTCGCGACCGTGCCGATCGGCTATGGCGATGGCTGGCGCCGTGGCCTGACGAACAACGCCGAGGTGCTCATCGAGGGGCTGCGTCGGCCGCTCGTCGGGACCGTGTCGATGGACAGCATCACGGTCGACCTCGGGGCAGGAGCATCGGTGTCGATCGGTGCCGAGGTCGTCCTGCTCGGGCGCCGCGGGGGCGAGCGGATCCTCACGGAGGACGTGGCACAGCGGCTCGGGACGATCAACTACGAGGTCACCTGCGGGCTCACCGCTCGCGTCCCGCGGGAGTACGGCGAGGGAGCTGCGGCGTGAGCGGCGACCAGCCGCTCGATCTCTTGCGCACAGCGCTCCCGGGCGCCGCAGGCTGGCTCGTGGGCGGCGCGGTGCGCGATCGCCTGCTCGGCCGGGAGCAGGCGGTCCCGGACCTCGACATCGTCATCGACGGCGACCCGGAGCGCGCAGCGCGCGCCCTGCGCGCCGCTGCCCCGCGCGGGACGGCCGCCTTCGCGCTGTCCGACGCCTTCGGCTCATGGCGGGTGGTGGCGGCGGACAATGCGTGGCAGGTCGACATCTCAGCGCTCCACGGGGGCTCGCTCGAGGCGGATCTGCACCGCCGCGACCTCACGATCAACGCGATCGCCGAGCCGCTCGCCGGTGGGGAGCCGATCGATCCGACCGGGGGACTCGAGGATCTCGCCGCGCGGACGCTGCGGATGGTGACGGCCGAGGCCTTCGACGAGGACCCGCTTCGGGTCCTCCGCGTCGCCCGGCTCGCCGTCGAGCTGGAGTTCACCGCGGATCCGGCGACCATCGCCGCGGCGCGGGCGCGGGCCGCCGGCCTGGCCCAGGTCGCGGGCGAGCGCATCTTCGCCGAGCTGCGCCGAGTCGTCGGCGCGGCCGATCCTGTGAGCGGCATCGCCCTCCTCGATGAGCTCGGCGCGACGTCGGTCGTCCTCCCCGAGCTCGACGAACTCCGCGGCGTCGACCAGACCGTCTATCACCATCGTGATGTGCACGGGCACACGCTCGAGGTCCTGGCGGCGAGCGTCGCGCTCGAGGAGGATCCGGAGCCCGTGGTGGGCCCGGACCTCGCCGAGGGCGTGCGAGCGCTGCTCGCGGAGCCGCTCGCGGACGGCCTGACCCGCGGCGCGGCGCTGCGCTGGGCGTCGCTGCTGCACGACATCGCCAAGCCCCAGACACGGACCGACTTCGGCGAAGGACGCATCGGGTTCCCGGATCACGATCGACAGGGTGCCGCGATGTCGCGCGCGATCCTCGAGCGGCTGCGCACGAGCGAGCGGCTCCGTTCGCACGTCGCGGCCCTCGCACGCCATCACCTGCGACTCGGGTTCCTCGTCCATGAACGGCCGCTCGGACGCCGGCTCGTCCACCGCTATCTCGTCACCTGCGACCCGGTCGCCGCCGATGTGACGATCCTCGGGCTCTCCGATCGCCTCGCGACACGCGGCCGCAAGGCCGACGAGGCGATCGCGGTGCATATGGAGGTGGCGCTCCCCATGCTCGCCGCGGCCCTCGCGTGGCACCGCGACGGCCCGCAGGAGCCGGTCGTGCGCGGCGATGAGCTGGCAGCCGAGCTCGGGATCACCCCCGGCCCGGTCCTCGGCGAGCTGCTGGCGGAGATCGCGCAGGCGCAGTATGCGGGCGAGGTGCACGGGCGGGACGAGGCGATCGAGGCGGCGCGTCGCATGCTCGAAGGCGGCGCGGAAGCGGGCTGATCGCCCCACGGCGCGTTTGGCGCTCGGCCGTTCGGGTAGAGCTGCCGGATGAGCACCGTCGTCGTCGTGGTCGTCCTCGCGGTCGTCGTGCTCGCCGTGCTGCTGCTCGCCGCCGCGATCCGCATCATCCGGCAGTACGAGCGGGGCGTGCAGTTTCGCCTCGGCAAGCTCCACAACGGCCCGCGCGGGCCCGGGCTCGTCCTCATCATCCCGATCATCGACCGGCTCGTCCCCGTGTCCCTGCGGATCATCACGATGCCGATCCAGTCGCAGGGCATCATCACGCGGGACAACGTGAGCGTCGACATCGCTGCGGTGGCGTACTACCGCGTGCGCGACCCGATCCGAGCGGTCATCGCGATCGAGAACGTCGGGGCGGCGATCAACCAGATCGCCCAGACGACGCTGCGGTCGGTGGTCGGTCGCCACACCCTCGATGCCACGCTCGCCGACACCGACCGCATCAACAAACACATCCGCGAGATCCTCGACGTCCAGACGGAGGAGTGGGGGGTCGAGGTGACGCTGGTCGAGCTGAAGGACATCCAACTCCCGGACACGATGAAGCGCGCGATGGCCAAGCAGGCCGAGGCCGAGCGGGAGAAGCGCGCGAAGATCATCGCTGCGGAGGGGGAGGCCCTCGCGGCAGGGCGCCTTGCGGAGGCCGCCGACGTGATGGCGCAGCATCCATTGGCGCTGCAGCTGCGCAACCTCCAGACGCTCGTCGAGATCTCGGTGGACAAGAACTCCACGGTGATCTTCCCGTCGCCGCTGATGAGCACCATCGAGGAACTCGGGAGCTTTCTCGCGCGTGAGCGCCATGCCGCAGCAGCCGTCACCGGGAATGGTGACGCCGATGGTTAGGCTTGCGCCATGCCCGAGCCCGACTGCCTCTTCTGCCGCATCGTGGCCGGTGAGCTCCCCGCTGAGATCGTCGCGGAGGATGAGCGCACCGTCGCCTTCATGGACATCAATCCGGCCACGCGCGGCCACATGCTCGTCGTGCCGCGCGCGCACGCGACCGACGTCCATGACATCGACCCTGAGGACCTGAGCGCCTGCGCGCGCATGGGCCAGCGCCTTGCGGCGCGCGTGACGACGGCACTGGGCGCCGCCGGGGTCAATCTCCTGAACTCCTCCGGCGCGCCGGCGTGGCAGTCGGTCTTCCACTTCCACCTTCACGTCATCCCGCGTTATGAGGGCGATCCGCTGCGCCTGCCCTGGACCCCGGCACCCGGCGACGGTGAGCAGATCGCCACCGCCGCAGGCGTCCTTCGAGGCGCGGCATGAGCGCCCCGCTGCGCCTGGAGCGTGACGGCGCGCTCGCCGTGATGACGTTCGACGCGCCACCGCTCAACCTTTTCAACCGAGCGATGTTTGACGCCTTCGGGGCGGCGGTGCGCGAGCTCGGCGCGGATCCGCCGCGCGGCCTCCTGATCCGCGCCGACCACCGCGCCGTCAGCGGCGGCGTCGACGTCCACGAGTTCGACGGCCTCAGCGCCCAGCAGGGGGCCGATCTCTGGACCGAGCTCATCGCGTCAGCGCAGATCCTCGAGGATCTGCCGTGTCCGACGATCTTCGCCGCGCACGCGCTGTGTCTCACCGCCGCATTCGAGATCGCGCTCGCCTGTGATCTCCTGATCGCGACCGAGTCGGCGCGCTTCGGGCTTGTCGAGATCGTCGTGGGGCTGACGCCGTCGATGGGCGGACCGCAGCGCCTCGCCGAGCGGGCGGGGCCCGCGCGGGCCAAGGAACTCATCTACACGGGTGGACTCTTCGGCGCCGCGGAGCTCGAGCGCTGGAACGTCGTCAACCGCGTGCTTCCCGATGAGGGGTTCGACGAGGCCGCACGCGCCTTCGCCCGCAAGATCGCAGAGGGACCGACGGTCGCTCACGCAGCGACGAAGGCGATCATCGCCCGTCAGATCGCGGATGGCGTCCGTGCGGCGGATGCGATCGTCCCGGAGGTCAGCGGCCCGCTGTTCGAGACCGAGGACCTGCGGGTGGCCGTGCAGTCCTTCCTGACGGAGGGCCCGGGGAAGGCCACGTATCAGGGCCGCTGACGGCCCCTGATACAGCGATTCGGGAGTCCTTTCGCCGTGTTTGGGGCAAGGAACCGCAACATCGGGCCCCGCGCTCGTGTTGAATGGTGGGTGATGCGACGAATTCTTCCTGCCCTCATCGCGGCGATGGCCCTCGGTGGCCTCGCGGCATCCTCCGCCTCAGCGGAGGTCATCGAGATCGGCAAGCTCGAGGCGACGTCCAAGCCCGGCTGTCCCGGTAAGCCCTGCTATGCCGTGAGCCGGACCACCGGCTACCAGGCCAAGGTCGGCACGAGCCGCGGGCTCATGGTCGTGCCGAAGGACGGCCGCATCGTGGCCTGGTCGATCTCCCTGGGCAAGCCCGGGGCCAAGCAGATCGAGTTCTTCGACTCGAAGCTCGGCGGCGAGTCAGAGGCCCAGATCACGATCCTCGACCCCAAGCGCAAGCTGCGCTCCCGCGCCGTCGCCCAGGGCGAGCCGATGAAGCTCCAGCCGTACTTCGGCGGCATCGCGCAGTTCCCGCTTGAGACCTCGATCCCCGTGAAGAAGGGGCAGGTCATCGCGCTGACCGTCCTCACGTGGGCGCCCGCGCTGGCGACCGGCCTCGGAAATGACACCTCCTGGCGTGCGAGCCGCGAGAAGGGGCAGTGCGAGGACACGGTCAACCAGACCTCGCAGCTTCAGCCCAAGCAGCTTGCGCAGTACTACTGCCTGTATCGCACGGCGCGACTGACGTACAGCGCCACGCTGATCACGTCACCGACCGAGACGAACCCGGCCAAGAAGAAGAAGTCGGCGCTGCGGTCCGCGCGCCGCTAGCGCGCGGTCGGAGCGCCCCTCCCAGCCCGTTCTACTCCGGCGAGAGACCGCCGGTGTTCGGGGTCGACCCACCGGTGTTCGGCGTCGTGTCGCCCCCGGTGTTCGGCGTCGTGTCGCCCCCGGTGTCGGTGCCGCCGCCCGTGCCCGTACCGCCACCCGTCCCGGTGGTCCCTGGATCCGTCGTGCCGCCCGTGTCGGTCGAACCCGTCGAATCGGTCCCCCCGGTGTTCGTGGAGTCCGTGCCGCCCGTGTCGGTCGAGCTGGACGTGGTGGTCGTCGACGTGGTGGTCGTCGTGGGCCCGGTCCCGGCGAGGGAATCCGCGTCGTCGGGCGGCAGGAGGGCCGGAGCGGTCGCGGGGATCTTGTCGGCCACGTCGCTCCCGCCGCCGCAGGCGGTCAGGCCGAGCGTGCCCAGGAGGGCGATCGCACAGGTGGTGGCGAGGAAGACGGGGCGCATGGCGCCAGAGTACCGACCGCTGCCCCAGGACGTCGCAGGCAGGGATTCAATGTGCGCAGCGGCGCTGCGCAGGCTGGAGTGGCTCAGCCGGCGAGCGGGCTCATGCGCCGACCGCAGGTCGGGCACTCGTTGAGGTCGCGCTGCGCGGGCTGGTCGCACCAGTTGCAGAAGCGCAGGTTTTCGACGGCCCAGGGGAGACGTGAGGTGCTCGGGGCGAGCGGCAGGACCTTGCCGACGACCTCAAGCTCCTCGCCGGTCTGCTCGTCGAGGTAGATGCGATCAGGCTGTGCCTCGACGAAGACTTCCGCGCCGGTCGAGGGAGTACGCATGCGGTAGAGCTGGCCCATGGGCGCAATCCTACCCATCGCAAAGGCGGGAGCGCGGCCCGGTGCCCATCAGGTCAGGCGGCGTGGGCGAGTTCGCGGGATGACACGGACGGCTCGGTCCCACGGACCATGTCGCGGTATGCCGACGGCGAGATCCCGTGACGTCGCCGGAAGGCCTTGGCGAACTGCGCAGGCTGGCGGTACCCGACGCGGCGGGCCACATCGCGGACCGTGAGATGGCGCTGGCAAAGCAGATCGGCCGCGCGGTCCATGCGAACGTTGGTCAGGCGCTCACGGAAGGTCGTGCGACCGACCTCGGCGAAAGCGCGCTGGAGCTGGCGCCTGGACGACGCCACCCTGCGGGCGATGTCGTCGAGACACAGCTGGCGGGAGAACTCGGTCTGGACGATCGCATCGGCCTCCTCGAAGAGACTGCGACGCAGACGGACGGTGGTGGCACGCTGCATGCCCTTGATACGGACATGGTGGCGTACCGGATGACCGGCGCGCGGACGGCGTGGACGGTCCGGGCAGGTGCCCGGACCGGAGCCCTTAGTGGTCGCCGTGCTCGTCGTGGACCGGCAGCTCACGCATCTCGCGTGCGCAGTCGCGGATCCAGATGGCCAGCGCCCAGACGAGCAGGACGAGGCCGATCGCCGACAGCCAGAGCTTGTCGACGACGCCGAGCAGCAGGAGCAGCAGGCCGAGCGCGACCAGCGCGGGCTGCACCGCTGAAGGGGGAAGGTGGATCTCCTCGCCGACGGGCGGAGGACCGGAGGGACGCTGGGCGCTCATGAGACGTAGAGCGCCGCAGCGACGAAGGTCAGGCCGAACATGAAAAAGCCGAGGGCGGCGATCACGAGACCGCTGCGGACGTTCTTCTTGGCGAGATTGCGATCCATATATGGCTCAGAGGGTAGGGGTCACAGGTGGACATCCGCCACCATAGCGGCGAAGAGCGCCGCGAGGTAGGCGAGAGAGAAGAGGTAGAGCTGGAGCGCCGAGCGGCGGTCCGCGCGGCGCCTCAGGCGCACGGCGAGGACGATGAAGTAGACGCCGAGCAGCAGCGAGACGGTGAGGTAGATCGCCCCGAGTCCGCCCGCACAGAAGGGGAGCTGGGTGACGGCGTACAGGAGGACCGTGTAGAGCAGGATCTGGCGCCGCGTCTCGTCCTCGCCACGCACCACCGGAAGCATCGGCACGCCGACATCGCGGTACTCGTCCTTCATCAGCAGGCTCAGTGCCCAGAAGTGCGGCGGCGTCCAGAAGAAGATGATGGCGAACAGGTAGATCGCCATGCCGGTGATGCGGCCGTCAACAGCCGCCCAGCCCACGAGCGGCGGGACCGCACCGGCGGCGCCGCCCCAGACGATGTTCTGCCAGGTGCGCCGCTTGAGCACCATCGTGTAGGCGAAGGCGTACCCGACGAAGCCGACGAACGAGAGTCCCGCCGCGAGTGGGTTGACGAGGAGCGCCAGCCAGATGACCGAGACGATCCCGAGCGTGATCCCGAAGCTGAGGGCCGCCCGTGGTGAGACCCGGCCGGATGGCACGGGACGGTCCGCCGTGCGCTCCATGCGCAGGTCGATGTCGCGGTCGTACCAGTGGTTGATCGCGCCGGAGCCGCCCGCGGAGAGGTACCCGCCGACGAGGGTCGCGAGCACGAGGCCGATCGACGGGGTTCCGGCGATGTACATGGCGCAGACCGTGGTGAAGAGCAGCAGGCTCTGCACTTTGGGCTTGGTCAGCGCAACGTAGTCCGCAACAAGCTGCCGCGTGGCCGGAGCCATGCCGCTGCGGCGGGCCGTCGTGGCGGGGGAGGCCTCCATGGATCGGGGCACCCCGACGGGCTCAGTCCCCGGACGAGTGTCCGGCGCCCGCTCCGACCAGCTCGTCGGTGCGGGACTGGCCCTCGATCTGACGCCGGATGTCCTTCATCGGCTCGACCGAGCGCACACGCGGAACCGCGTCGAAGTTGTTGGCCGGGGGCGGCGAGGTCGTGAACCACTCGAGCGTGTTGCCCTTCCACGGGTCAGCACCGGCCGCTGGGCCCTTGCGCAGGCTGCGGAAGACGTTGAACCCCGTGAGGACGATGCCGGCGGCGAGGATGAACGCGCCGATCGTCGAGATGAGGTTGTAGATCTCGAGGTTGCCGATGTCCGGGTACTCGTAGATGCGCCGCGGCATGCCGCTGAGGCCGGCCGAGTGCTGGACGAGGAAGGTGACCCAGAAGCCGACGAGGATGAGCCAGAAGCTCGTCTTGCCCATGCGCTCGTTGAGCATGCGACCGCTCATCTTGGGGAACCAGTAGTAGAGGGCTGCGAGCATCCCGAACACGCCGCCGCCGACGATCGTGTAGTGGAAGTGCGCGACGACGAAGTATGTGTCGTGCAGGGCCCAGTCCACCGGGAACGCCGCGAGGAAGATGCCGGTCACGCCGCCGAGGAGGAACGTCCCCAGGAAGCCCGCCGCGAAGTACATCGGCGTGTCGAAGTGGATGCTGCCGCGCCAGAGGGTGAAAATCCAGTTGAACATCTTCACGCCCGTCGGGATCGCGACGAGGAAGCTCCCGAGCATGAAGAAGACGAGCAGGATGAACGGGCTGGGCGTCGTGAACATGTGGTGCGCCCAGACGAGCGACCCGATGAACGCGATGCCGAGTGTCGCCGCGGCGATGGCCTTGTAGCCGAAGATCGGCTTACGCGCGAAGACCGGCAGGATCTCGGAGATGACGCCGAAGGCCGGCAGCACGAGGATGTACACCTCGGGGTGGCCGAAGAACCAGAACAGGTGCTGCCAGAGCAGCGGCGAGCCGCCGTTCGTGGCGTCGTAGAAGTGCGTCCCGAAGTGACGATCGGTCAGCAGCAGCGTGACGGCCGCGGCGATGACCGGAAGCGCGAGGAGCAGCAGGATCGACTGCGTCAGGATCGCCCAGCAGAAGAGGGGCAACCGGCCCCAGCCCATGCCGGGAGCGCGCATGTTCGTGATCGTGACGAAGAGGTTCAGCGCACCGACGAATGACGAGATGCCGGTGAGGTGGACGAGGAAGATCCACGAGTCGACGCCGGCGGTCGGCGAATAGGTGGCTTCCGAGAGCGGCGCGTAACACGTCCAACCGCACTCGGGCGGGGACCAGAGCAGCGAGCCGTAGAAGGCCGCGCCGCCCGCGAGGAAGAGCCAGAAGGAGAGCGCGTTCAGGCGGGGGAACGCCATGTCGCGCGCGCCGATCATCAGCGGGACGATGTAGTTCGAGAACCCGGCGATCATCGGGATCAGGAACAGGAAGATCATCGTCGTGCCGTGCATGGTCACGAGCGCGTTGTACGTCTGCGGCGTGACGAGCGTGTTGTCGGCCTGCGCGAGCTGGAGGCGCATGATCAGCGCCTCGACGCCACCGACCATGAAGAAGACCCAGGAGGCGACGAGATACATGATCCCGATGCGCTTGTGGTCGGTGGTCGTGAGCCAGGAGATCCACCCGCGCTGCGGACGCTGAACCTCGTGGGCTGCGATCTCGGGGACCGGGGTGAGGGAAGTGGCGATTTGAGGAGTAGTGGCCATGATCCGTGTGTCGCTGGGTTGCGGCTACTTCGCCGAGGTCTGGGCTGCCTGCGCTGCGAGCGCCTGGCGGCCGGCGGCCGCGAGCTTGTTCGCGCCCTCGATGTTCTGCTTCTGACGTGCGTACCAGGCCTCGAAGGCCGCGGGCTCAACGACCTTGACCTGAGCGACCATGTTGGCGTGATTGCGCCCACAGAGTTCGGCGCACTGACCGCGGAACGTCCCGGTCTTCGTCGCCTTGAACCAGGTGTAGTTCGTGTAACCGGGGACGGCGTCGAACTTGCCGCCGAGGTCCGGCACCCACCAGGAGTGCTGGACATCGTTCGAGCGGATGGTGAGCGTCACCGTCGTGTTGACCGGGACGACCATCGTCTCGTACGCGAACACATTGTTCAGCAGGTCCTTGTCGCCATCCGCGTAGACGTAGCGCCACATGTACTGCTGGCCGTTGACCTGGATGTTGAGCGACTTGCCGTTGGGCGGCATCGGGCGCCGGGCGCCATCAGCGATGAACGAGCCCTGCTCGGTGACGGGCGCGCCCTCGGCTCCGCTGTTCGGCGGGTTGTCGATCCCGTCGAGCTTGGCGAACGTCACGATGGAGATCACGACGAGCAGCAGCGCGGCGCCGAGCGTCCAGCCGATCTCAAGCTTGTTGTTGCCGTGGATCTGCTCGGCGACCGGATGACGCTTCGCGCTGAAGCGCCGCAGCGTGAAGAGCAGCAGCCCGCCGACGCCGACGAAGATGATCACGGCGAGGACATAGATGATCAGGTACAGCGACCTGATGCCCTCGGCATTTGGTGATCCGCTGCCGGCGTCCGGGGCAATGAAGTCTGCGAACGCGGCAGGGGCCGTCGCCAGGATGAGGATCGACAGAAGCCCGAGGGCCATAAAGGCGCGGGCGAGGGAGGAACGCACTGGAGCTCGCAAGGCGATTCGCATGCTATCGCGGAGTGGCGGCGGATGGTGCCCGGCCATCATCGGCCGGTGTAGTTCGCGGGACGCTTCTCGATGAACGCGAGGACGCCTTCGGCGAAGTCGGCGGTCTCGGACATCTCCTGCTGCAGCGATGCCTCGAGTGCGAGCTGCGCCTCGTGGCCCGTGTAGTTCCACGCGTTGAGCTGCGCCTTGATCCCCGCGTAGGAGCGGGTCGGGCCGGCGGCGAGCTTGGCTGCGATCGCATCGACCTCGGCCTCGAAGGCGTCGTCATCGAACACGCCGTTGAGGAGTCCCCACTCAAGCGCGCGCTCTGCGGGGAGCCGTTCACCGAGCATCGCGAGCTCGCTGGCGCGCGCGACGCCGATGCGCGAGGAGAGCAGCGCCGAGGCCCCGCCGTCCGGCACGAGACCGATGTTCACGAAGGCGAGCAGGAAGTACGCGGAGCGGCGCGCGTAGACGAGATCCGCCGAGAGGGCGAGCGAGACGCCGACCCCGACCGCGGGGCCGTTGACGGCCGCGACCACGGGCTTGGGGAGTCGGCGCAGGCCGGTGAGCAGCGGGTGGTAGTTCTTCTGGAGCTTGCGCTCGAGGTCCGGGTGGCCGGACTCGGTGTGGAACGGCTCGTCCTCATCCTTGAGGTCGGCGCCCGAGCAGAACGCTCGCCCGGCGCCGGTGACCACCACGGCGCGGATGTCGTCGTCGTCGCGGACCGTCTCGAACGCGCTCCAGAGATCCGCGCTGAGGCTCGCACCCCAGGAGTTCAGCGACTCCGGGCGAGCAAGTTCGATCTTCGCGACGCCGCCCGACCGCCAGAGGTTCGCGGTCCCGTATCCGTGCTGCAACTCGTACTCGGTCATGGCGGGGCATCCTATGACGGCCCGGGGCCGCCAGGTAGGCTCGCCCGCCGATGCGCCCGGTGATCGGAATCTGCGGCGGACTCGAACGCGCCACATGGGGCGTCTGGTCGGGCCCGGCGGTCCTAACCCCGCTGCCGTACATCGAGGCGGTCCAGGCCGCAGGGGGGCTGGCAATGATCCTCCCGCCGGACCCGGGAGGCCCGCCCGAGCAGACGCTCGCGCTCCTCGACGGGCTGCTCCTCGCCGGTGGGTCGGACATCGATCCTGGCGCGTACGGCGCATCCCCGCATCCGGCGACGCGCGGCGTCGAGGCCGTCCAGGACGCTGCGGAGATCGCGCTCACGACCGTGGCCCTCGACATGGGGATCCCCGTGCTCGGCATCTGCCGCGGCATGCAGCTCCTCAACGTCGCCTGCGGGGGGACGCTGATCCAGCACCTTCCCGAGCACGCGGGGCACGAGCGCCATCGCCCCGCGCTGGGGTCCTTCGACGGGGCCGAGCACGACGTGCGGCTGGAGGAGGGGTCGCTGGCGGCGCGCGCCGCAGGAGCGACGCTGCACCCGACCCGGCACCACCACCATCAGGGAGTCGATCGGATCGGCGGCGGCCTGCGCGTCACCGGGTGGTCGGTGATTGACGACCTCCCCGAGGCGATCGAGGCGCCCGAGAAGCCCTTCGTGCTCGGGGTACAATGGCATCCCGAGGTGGACCCCGCGAGCCGGGTCATCGCGAGCTTCGTCGCGGCCTGCGCGGGCGCCGCGTAGGCCGATGCGCAACCTATACTCGCTGACCTCGTGACCCGGTCCCGTGCTCTACGGTGCACGGCCTGGGCGCTCGTCGCCGCCGGGGTCGCCGCTCCTGCAGTTCGACGTCGCCTGCGCCTGCCCAAGCCCGCCGTCGCAGCCGCCGCCTGGACGGCTCCGGTCGCCCTGTCCGTCGCGCTGCCGCGCAGCCGCGGTCGTGACGCCGCGGTCTGCCTGCTGCAGATGTGGGCGTATGTGGCGATGTACGAGATGCCCAACGACGATCCCGAGTCGCTCGAGGCCCGGGTGCACGTCGATTACCCGGTCCGCATCGACCGGGCGATCGGGATGGGCGAACTCCCCGGCGTGCGGCTCCAGCGGCTCTTCCGGCACCCCGATGGGCACATCCGCGCACCGGAGAAGCTGCTCGTCTGGACGCATTGGGTGTGGTTCGCGGTGCCCCACGCCACGGTCCTCTACACGCTGCTGCGCCACCGCGAGAAGTTCCCGCGCTCGGCGATGATGGTCTACGCGACGTTCGACCTCGGGGTGCTGTGTTACTGGCTCGTCCCGACCGCGCCGCCGTGGTACGCCGCCAAGGTGGGCCGGCTGACCGCGGTCGAGACCGAGACCGAGATCCCCCTGCGGCGCATGATGCTCGACTACGGCCGCGAGTTCTGGAAGGACCGCTGGGACGGCCTTTACGATGGGCTCGCCGGCAACCCCCTGGCCGCTATGCCTTCGCTGCACTTCGCAACCTCGGTGACCGCCGCCCACGTCCTCTCCGACGTCGGCCGTGTGCCGGGCGTGATCGGCTGGACCTATGCGGGGACGCTCGGCGTGGCGCTGGTGTACCTCGGCGAGCATTACGTCACCGATCTGGTCGCAGGCCTTGCGCTCGCCGAAGGCGTACGCGCCGCTGCGCCCGTGGCGACACCGGCGCTGCGCCGTGTCGCTCGCGCTGTCCAGGCCATCGAGCGCCGCGCCCACCCGGCATGATGGAGCCGGTCGAAGACGATCTCCAGGGCGGCGGCGCCATGCCGCGCATCCGGCTGACGCGCCAGCGCGCCGTGATCCTCGGCGTCTTCGTCGTCCTGACCGTCGCCTTCCTCTACCTCGGGCTTCCGCGCCTTGCCGGCATCGACGAGACGCTTCAGCGTGTACGCGAAGGCGACCCGTGGTGGCTGCTCGTCTGCGCGCTCTTCGAGCTCGCATCGTTCGGCGGCTACATCTGGCTCTTCCGGGCGGTGTTCGTCCACGGGAGCGACCGCATCGGGTGGCGCGCGAGCTACCAGATCACCATGGCCGGACTTGCAGCCACACGGATCTTCGCCGCGGCAGGCGCTGGGGGCGCGGCGCTCACGGTCTGGGCGTTG
This sequence comes from Actinomycetota bacterium, assembly GCA_009699245.1. Lineage (GTDB taxonomy): Bacteria > Actinomycetota > Thermoleophilia > Solirubrobacterales > Solirubrobacteraceae > F1-60-MAGs163. Next base: position 121,251 of record WLOQ01000005.1, on the reverse strand, counting down.
CGCCGGTCTGGGATGCGCACGCGCACGGTCGCCTCGCGCATGGTCGCGCAGTACGTCCTCCTCTACAGCTTCTACATGCTGTCGATGGTCATCGTCGGCGTCGGGATGTTCGTCGGGGTCTTCCGCGGCAGCTCAGATTTCGCCATCACGATGGCCCCGGCGATCTTCGGGCTGATCGTCCTCGCGCTCGGTGCGAGCTGCGCACTGATTCCCGAGCAGATCGACCGCCACCTGGCCGCCTGGGCGCACGGCTCGGGTCGCTTCGCGCAATTCCTCGCGCACCTCGCGAAGGTCCCGGCGGCGATCGGGGACGGCGTCCGCGAGGCGCTGCGCCTCGTGCGCGAGCGGGAGTGGGGCATCAGCGGCGCAGGCCTCTGGTGGCTCTTCGACATCCTCACGCTCTGGGCGGCGTTCCACGCCTTCGGGGAGCCGCCGGCGTTCGCCGTCATCGTGATGGCGTACTTCATCGGCATGCTCGCGAACCTCCTGCCGCTCCCCGGTGGCATCGGCGGCGTCGACGGCGGCATGATCGGTGCGCTGATCGCCTTCAACGTCGACAGCAGCCTCGCCGTCGTCAGCGTGCTCACCTACCGGGCATTCGCCTTCTGGCTTCCGACGGTGCCCGGGATCATCGCCTACCTCCAGCTGCGCAAGACGGTGGATCGTTGGCGCGACGAGGGCGCGCTCGATACCGCCGAGCTCGCCGCGCTCGACGCGGGCGAACTGCCGCTCGTCGGCGGTGCGCTAGAACCTCAGCCGTCTGCTCCAACGCCCCAGAGGACCGAACCCCATGAGTGAGATCGAAAACGTCGTCATCGTCGGCAGCGGCCCTGCCGGCTACACCGCGGCGCTCTACACGGCCCGTGCCGAGCTGCGGCCCGTCGTGGTCGAGGGGTTCATGTGGGGCGGTCTGCTGCAGGAGACGACCGACGTCGAGAACTTCCCCGGCTTTCCGGCCGGCGTGATGGGCCCGGAGCTCATGCAGCAGATGCGCGATCAGGCCGAGCGGTTCGGGAGCCGGTTCATCACCGACCAGGCGACCGCGCTCGAGCTCGCCGACGAGCCCGGTGGGGTGCACCGGGTGCACGTCGGCGGTGAGATCCTCCAGACCCGCGCCGTCGTGCTCGCGATGGGCGCCGAGCACCGCAAGGTCGGCGTCCCCGGCGAGGAGCTGCTGAGCGGCCGTGGGGTGAGCTACTGCGCGACGTGTGACGCGGCGTTCTTCGGCGGTCGTGACACGCTTATCGTCGGCGGCGGCGACTCGGCCATGGAGGAGGCGATGTTCCTCGCGAAGTTCGCCTCGAAGGTCACGATCGTCCACCGGCGCGACGAGTTCCGCGCGTCGAAGATCATGCTCGAGCGTGCGCGCACGGTCGAGAACATCGAGTGGCTCACGCCGTACGTCGTCGAGGACTTCGCGGCGGGGGAGAACGGTGCCCTCGAGCGCGCGCTCCTGCGCCATGCAGAGACCGGGGAGGCCCGCGAACTCCCGGTCGGCGGGGCGTTCATCGCGATCGGGCACGTGCCGCAGTCCGAGATCGTCGTCGGTCAGGGTGTCTCCCTCGATCACGAGGGCCATGTGCTCGTCGACGGGCGCTCGACCCGCACCGCCGTTCCGGGGGTCTTCGCCGCCGGCGACCTCGTCGACAACACCTATCGCCAGGCGATCACCGCGGCGGGCTCCGGCTGTCAGGCAGCACTCGACGCCGAGTGGTACCTGCGCGACACGCCGCTCGCCAGCTGAGCATTCGGCGTGAGGCGGGGCTGACCGGTGCTCCCACAGACACAACTGCTGCGCAGGTCCGTGGTGGTCGTCGTCTTCGCGCTGTCGTGCTTCGGCCTGCTGATCTTCTTCTGGAGCGCCTTCGGCGGGCCGGTCCCGCTGCGCGCGCAGGGGTACCGCTTCACCGTCGACTTCGACGAGGCCACGATGCTCGCGGTCCAGGCGGAGGTGCGCCGCAGCGGGGTGCCCGTGGGCCGGGTCGTCGGCCTTGAGCGCACGCCGTCCGGCCTGACTCGCGCGACGATTCAGCTGCGCTCCGCCTACGTCCCCGCGCGGGCGGACACGCGCGCCATGCTGCGCTCCAAGTCGCTCGCGGGGGAGACGTACGTGGAGCTCTCCTCCGGCACCACCACGGCGGCCGCGCTCCCCGACGGCGGGCGCCTCGGGCGCGGCAGCGTCGAGCCGACCGCCCAGCTCGACGACATCCTCGGCACGTTCGACCGGCGCACGCGGGCCGCCTTCGATACCTGGATCCAGCAGCAGGCGATCACGCTCGCGGGGCAGGGGCGCGGCCTCAACGACACGCTCGCCCAGCTCGCGCCGCTCGAGGAACAGGCGACGGCCCTCGCCGCGCTCGTGCGCGCGCAGGACCCGGGGCTGAGCACGCTCGTCCACGACACGGGCGTCGTGTCGTCTGCGCTCAGCGCCCGCGGGACGCAGCTACGCGATCTCGTCACGAGCGCGAACACCGTCTTCGGGACGACGGCGAGCTGGGATCGAGCGCTCGCCGCCTCGGTCGAGGCGCTCCCCGCGTTCCAGCGCGAGGCGCGCACGACGCTCTCGCGGCTTGACCGCTTCTCGCGGGAGACCGACCCTCTCGTGCGCAGCCTCCAGCCGGCGGCGCGGGAGCTCAGCCCGACCCTCGAGGCGACGGCGGATCTCGCGCCGCAGCTGGCATCTCTCACGAAGGGTCTCGGACCGCTCTACGAGAGCGGCAGCACCGGCCTCCCCGCGACGAGCACGTTTCTCACCGACCTGACGCCGCTTGCGCGCGAGCTGCCGAGCACGCTCACACAGCTCAATCCGGTCGTCGGCTACGCCGGAAACTTCCGCAACGAGATCACGGCCTTCGTGGGGAACTTCGTGGCGGTGACCGAGGCCTCCGGCCGCGGCTCGCTGGGCGACATCAACCGGCACTACCTGCGCGGACTCGAGGTCTTCGGCCCCGATCAGCTGGCGGACTACCAGGTGCGGCCGCCGTCGAGTCGCAACGCGCCCTACGCCAAGCCCGGGCTGATGATCTCGCAGTCGCGTGGCCTGCCCACGTACGCGACGTCGCAGTGCGACAGCCGCAGCTGGCCGACGGCGCTGTACGGGCCGGGCGTCCCCGCCAAGGATGTGACGCTCATCCGCGAGCGCTTCGGTACGGTCCCGGTTGCGCCCACCTGTCGACCGGCCGAGCTGTTCGACGGGAAGAGCTTCCCCCAGCTGATCCCGGGCGCCGTGCCTGATCTCCCCTAGGAGGGACCCGCCCCGATGCTCGTCACCGCCCGCCGGTTCGCAGTTCTCAGCCTCGCTCTGACGGCCGTCGGCGCCGCGGGTGCCGTCCCGGCCGCGCAGGCGGACTCCACCGCCTCGCTGACCGCCTCGATGACCTCGCGCGGACCGGTCGTCGGCGGGATGCGCCCGGTCAATCTCCTCGTCAATGCGCAGATCAGCGACCCTGCCGGGCCGGGCTTCGTGCCGATTCCCGAGCGCTTCACGTTCCGCTTCCCGAAGCTGCGGCTGAACACTGCGAAGTTCCCCGTCTGCACGGCGAACGACAACCAGCTCGTCAAGGACGGGGCTGCCGCCTGCCCGGCGGCGTCACGCGTGGGCGTCGGCTCCGCGCGCGTCTGGGCGCTGCGCACACTGGGCATCGACGCCGACGTGTACATCTACAACGGGCGGAAGACCGCGAAGGGCCGCGAGCTGCTCCTTCTCACGATCACGCGCACCGTCGAGCAGAGTCTCGCGTTGCGCGGCCTGCTGAAGCCGCTGAAGGGCGGCAAGTACGGGTGGAGGCTCTCCTTCGGCGTGCCCGAGATCCCCGTGATCGACAACGAGCTCGCGGCGCTCCAGCTCTTCAACATCAAGCTCGGTGCGCAGCGCCGTGTGCGCGGCAAGCGCCTCAGCTACGTCGAGGCACCGAAGAGCTGCCCGAAGGCCGGCCTGCCGGTGACGTTCGAGGAGCTCGTGCGCACCACCGGCGCGACGCTGCCCGCGGCGGCGACGATCGCCTGCCCCGCCCGCTGACCTGGGTTAGGACCCGAAGGCGAGGTCTCCGTCCCGCAGGGCGAGGGCGATCGCCTGCGCCCGGGTGTGCGCGCCGAGCTTGCGCTTGGCGTTCGTCACGTGGGTCTTGACTGTCTCCTCCGAGATCCCGAGCGCCTCGGCGAGCTGGCCGCTCGTGAGTCCCTCGGCGAGGAGCTGGAGGACCTGGCGTTCGCGCGGGGAGAGCGCATTGCCGGTCCGGCGCGGGGCGTTGGTGACGACGAGCGGCGCCCGGTCGGCGACCGTGCTGGCGGCCCCCTTGTCGGTCGGGGTGACGACGAAGATCGAGAGGTGTCGGCCAGGGAGGACATTCGCGGTCGCGTTGTAGTCCACGCGCAGGTGGTGGCCGTTGCCGTCGACGATCTCCCAGCTGCCGTTCAGCGTGCCGCTCTGGAGGAACGCATCCCAGGTCCCGGGGAGCCCCTCGAGCTCCTCGGGAGCCGTGATGTCATCGATCCGCATCGCGAGGAGCTCCTCGCGAGTGCGCCCGAGAAACGCGAGCGCCGTCTCATTGACGGTGACGTATCGCCGCTCGCTGTTGGTCACGAGCATCGGGTTGCCGGCGCGGTTGAAGATCGCCCAGAAGGCGCGCTCTGCGGAGGCGGGGTGCGCTGCGGTGGGACCTGTGGGGACCGATGCCGTCGACACGTCAGCTCCGATCGTGGGGGACAGCGATGCTCCTGCGCGCAGTGTGGCACTCCGGTTTGTGGTGCTCAATCATTCGGCCAGCGTGACGGCGACCAGATCGCCGTTTATGGGGCTGCGACTCGTGGGCGAGCAGCGCCGCCTTGCAGTCCGCGCCGCCGGCGTACCCGCCTGGCGATCCGTCGCTGCGCACGACGCGATGACACGGGATCACGAGCTGGAGCGGATTGCGCGCGAGCGCGCTGCCGGCAGCCCGGGCGCCCTGCGGCGCGCCGGCACGCATGGCGACGTCGGCGTAGGTCGTGACGGCGCCGTGGGGGAGCTGCCGCGTCGCGTCGAGCACCCGCCGCCCGAAGCCCTCGGGCATGAGGCGCGGGTCGAGGTCGAGGTCGAACCTCCGACGATCCCCGGCCCGATACTCGGCGACCTGCGCCGCGACCCCCAGCAGGGCGGGTGGGTCCTCAACCATGGTGGTGCCGAGGCGCAGGGCGAGCTGCGCGGCGACGGCCTGCGCCTGCGCGCCCGCGAGGAAGGTCAGCGCGAGCAGACCGTCGTCGCCGGCCGCCGCGAGCAGCGGACCGAAGGGCGACTCGATCCGGCTCCAATGCGTGGTGATGCGCGGCGAGCTCATCGCGTCGGGGGCGCCGCGCTTCGTGGTCGCGGACACAGTCCGAGGCTACCGCGCGTAGGATCGCCGTGTGGACCTTGTGATCACCGTCCTCGCCCTGCTCGTGGCCGCTGTCTTCATCGTCGTGCTGATCGCCGGGGCGATGCGCCCTGCGGGTGCGGCGCACAGCCGCCTCGACGCCGCCCCATCGGGCAGCCCGGTGCATGACGACCTCGACGATCTTGAGCAGCTCCACGCTGCGGTGAACGCCAAGCGCCGCGCGCGCGGCGCGCAGGCACTAACCGCATCCGACCTCGCCGCGTTCGCGGACGAGTCCGCCCGACGGGAGGCGCTGCGATGAGGGCGCTGATCGTCGGTGGAGGCTGCCGCGGGCTCGACCTCACGCGGTCGCTCGTCGCCGAAGGGCACGCGGCACGGGTCGTGACGCGGACCGAGGCCGGACGCGCCGCGATCGAGGAGGCGGGTGGCGAGTGCTGGATCGGGACGCCCGACATCATCGGGACGCTGCGCTACGCGCTCGAGAACGTGACGCTGCTGCTGTGGCTGCTCGGTACGGCCACGGGCGATGCAGAGAAGGTCGCCGCCGTCCATGGCACCCGCCTGCGGATGATGCTCGAGAAGACGACCGACACGACCGTTCGCGGCGTCCTCTATGAAGCCGCGGGCACCGTCGCGCCGGAGATCCTCGCCGCGGGCGTCGGCGAGGTCGAGCACGCACGGCGCACGAACGAGATCCCGTTTGCGCTCCTCCACACGGACCCGCGCGGCGACCGCGCGCTGTGGCTCGCCGAGGTGCGCGGCGCGATGGATGGCCTGCTCGCCGGTCCGCGCCGCGTGGCTGACCCAGTCGCTCCCTGAGACTCGGCAGTTGGTGCTAGGCTCCGGCGAGGAAATACCCAAAACCTGACCGGATTTAGCCAGAAGGAGCCAGCCATGGCCGACTACGCCAAGGACGTGCTCGTCTCGACCGAATGGGTCGAGGAGCACCTGAACGACCCGTCGATCCGCATCGTCGAGGTGGACGAGAACCCCGCGCTGTACGCCGAGGCGCACATCCCCGGCGCGGTCGGCTTCGACTGGCAGCGCGACCTGCAGGACCAGGTGCGTCGTGACTTCCTCGGTGCCGAGGAGTTCGGCGCGCTGCTCGGTTCGCGCGGCATCTCGAACGACCACACCATCGTGCTCTACGGCGACCGCAACAACTGGTTCGCCGCGTACACGTACTGGTACCTGCGCTATTACGGCCACAACGACGTGAAGCTCGTCAACGGTCCGCGCGAGAAGTGGCTCGGCGAAGGGCGTCCGACGTCGACCGACATTCCCGCCTACGAGCCGACGACGTTCACGGCGAAGCCCGGGAACGACGCGATTCGCGCCAAGCGCGACGAGGTGCTCGGCGCGCTCGACGGCGCCACGGCGCTCGTCGACGTCCGCTCACCGCAGGAGTTCTCCGGCGAGCTGATCGCGATGGCCGGCTACGAACAGGAGGGCGCCCAGCGCGGCGGTCACATCCCCGGCGCGGCATCGGTGCCGTGGGCGCAGGCCGTGACCGAGGACGGCACGTTCAAGAGCGCCGACGAGCTCCAGGAGCTCTACGGCGGCAAGGGCGTGCTCGACGGTCGTCCGATCATCGCGTACTGCCGCATCGGTGAGCGTTCGGCGCACACGTGGTTCGTGCTGCACGAGCTCCTCGGCGTCGAGGACGTGCGCAACTACGACGGTTCGTGGACCGAGTGGGGCAACCTCGTCGACGTGCCCGTCGAGAAGGACGTCTAGGACGCCTGACGCGCATCGCCGCGGTCGGGCGCCAGCAGCCCGGCCGCGACGACGCGTTCCAGCAGTTCGGCGAGGATCCGCGCCGTCGCACCCCAGACGATGTGCCCATCGACGAGGTACGTGTCGGTGAGAAACCGGATCCCGCGGCGCTCGACGCGCCGCCGCCCGGCTCCAGCGCGCAGCACCGCGAGGGAGAACTCGAACACCTCGTCGACCTCGAAGGCCGACGGGTGCCAGCGGTGGCCGTCCTCGATCAGCCCGACGAAGGGGTAGACCGCGTAGTCGGTGGCGATCGTCGGCGTCGGCTGCAGCGCCCCGGCGAGGAGGACCGCTTCGCGGGGCAGGCCGATCTCCTCGAGCGCCTCGCGCAGCGCGGTCTGGCGCAGATCGTCCTCGCCCGGGTCGCGCCGGCCCCCGGGGAATGAGATCTCCCCGGCATGGCGGCGCAGATCGTCGCGGCGCTTCGTGAGCACGACGTGGAGTTCACGCCCGCGATCAAAGAGCGCGACGAGGACGGCCGCATCGGTGCGGCCGTGGACGTCGAGGGCCGCCGCCGCTTCGGGGTCCAGGAGGACCCCGTTCAGCGCCGCCGCGAGCTCAGCCCGCGAGCGAGACCCGCTCGACACGCTCGCGGAACATGACCTCGCCCTCAAGCGTGCGGTGGACCGGGCACTTCGCCGCGATCACCGTGAGGCGCTCGACCTGTTCGTCGGAGAGGCCCTCGGGCAACCGCAGCACGAGGTCAAAGGTCGTCGGCGTGCCGCGCTCAGCCGGGGTGAAGTCGCACTGGACCTCGACCCCGCCGATGTCCCAGCCCTTGCGCGACGCGTACATCTCGATCGTGACGGCGACGCAGCCGGCGAGGCTCCCTGCGAGCATCTCGAGCGGGCTGGGACCGGTATCGGTCCCGCCCTCATCGATGGGCTCGTCGAGCGTGAGCTCGTGGTTGCGGATGCGGACCGCGTGGCGGTAGGCGTCCTGCCTGGTGACGGTGGCCTTCATCATCGTCCTCCGAGTATGGCAAGCGTGCGCCCGCCGGTCGCTCAGCTCACATATGCCCGCTGACCCGCCGTGGCGAAGATGTCGCCCATCTGCGGGCCGATCCCCTCGCGCCAGGTGCCCGAGTGGCATTCGGTGCCGGGGAGCTGCCGCGCCTGCAGGCGGATTTCGCTCCACACGACCTGGCCCGTGGGGAGAACGCCCGCAGCGGTCCAGATGCGCCGGGTGCGCGCGCCGGAGACGCGCAGGGTCGAGCCGATGGATGAGGGGCGGGTGACGCGCCACGCCGATTCGCCCTGGGCAGAGCCGCGGCTGTCGCGCACCCCCGAGTCGAGGACCCGCGCCCCCGTCTGCGGCAGCTCAGCGGCGAGCCGCTCGACGGCCCCGGGAGTGACCGGCCCGGCGAGCGCGCGCGTCGAGATGGTGACGCGGTAGCGGCAGCTGCCGGTCCCGGCGCCCCAAGCGAGGGAGGTGGATGACGTGCGCCGCCACGAGTTCGGGATGAGCACCGAGATGCTCGCGTGGTAAGTGAGCGACGGGAACCCGACGACCGTGGTGTCCTGCTTGATGCGCACACGGACGGCGCCGGTGCTCAGGGTGGCGCTCGCGGGTGCGACAGGGACGGCGAGGAGCGCTCCGGCGAGGAGCAGCGGAGCGAGGAAGCGCATGCGCGGGGACATACCCGTGGAACACCGCGGCGGCACCCGGGTTTCGGGGCCGCTCGTCCGGGCGCGTACCATCACGGGCCTTCGGGGCGTGGCGCAGCCTGGTAGCGCACCTGCTTTGGGAGCAGGGGGTCGCCGGTTCGAATCCGGCCGCCCCGATCGCCGCGCCCACCGAGGCGCGGCGTCCTCAGACCTTCTTGACGACGCTCGACTTCAGCTGCATCGGGCCGAATCCATCGACCTTGCAGTCGATGTCGTGATCGCCGACGCCCTGGACGAGGCGGATGTTGCGCACCTTCGTGCCGACCTTGATCGGGCCGGAACCGCCCTTGACCTTGAGGTCCTTGATGACCGTCACGGTGTCCCCGTCGGCGAGGACGTTCCCGACCGCGTCGCGGATCACCGGGGCGGCGTCGGCCTGCGCGTCGCCCCCGGGAGACCACTCATGCGCACACATCGAACAGACGAGCATCCCGCCGAGTTCGTAGTGATGTTCGCTTGCGCACTCGGGACAGACGACGGCATCGCTCATGGACGCGGAGCGTATCCGGCTCACTTCCCGTGCGTCCGGTGCTAGCTTGCGTACAGGGCGGTTCCCGGGAACCAATCCCCGGAACCGACTACATGAAAACCAGTAGGCCTATCACCGCCCCTCGCCGCGCAGACGCCCAGCGCAATGTCGAGCACATTCTCGACACGGCGCGTGCCGCGCTCGCCGCCGATCCGGGCGCGAGCCTCCAGCGGATCGCTGCTGCGAGCGGCCTCCATCGCGCGACGGTCTATCGGCACTTCGAGAACCGCGAGAACCTCATCCGGGCGATCCACGAGCGGTTCGTCGAGCAGATGCGCGAGGCGAGCATGGAGGTCGACTCAGAGGCTTCCGACCCCGTCGGCGAGCTGCGCTCCTTTTCCAAGCGGTCGCTCGAGATCGGCCTGCGCTTCAGCCCGTACGGCTACGCACCGCTCTTCCCGGTGGAGGATGCGGAGCGTCGACGCGCGCGCCGCGCTCCCGTGGTCGCCCTGCTGCGCCACGGCCAAGAACGGGGGGTCTTCCGCACCGACCTCGACGCCGAAGCCGTCGCCGGGCTCTGGGGCGTGACGCTGCCGTTCGTGCTCTCGCAGATCAGCATCTCCGGTTGGACGCGCGAACAGGCGGTGGCCTTCATGGTCAGCGTGCCGCTCGCACCCGCAGCGCTCTGAGCGCCTGGACGGGTACAGTCGCCCGACGATGACCGACGTGCGTGGCGAGCCCGGCGCGATCTGGGTTGAGATCGTCCAGCTCGAGCCCGGGCCGGCGTCGAGCCGTGTCCCGCACCCGGTCGCTGTGGCCGCAGACGCATCGCTCGGCGCTGCCGCAGGCGTGGCGCGACTCGGCATCGCTGCGAGTCTCGCGAGCTGGCGCGCAGCGGAGTCCGCGGGTCGCATGCTGCGGGCGCTGCCCGGAGCTTCGGCCGTCGGTCGCATGGGTGAAGCCGCACTCGAGCCGCTGACGCGCGATGGGCGCCGCGTCCGCGCGCTTGCGCCGGCAGCGGCGACCGACGCCCTGCAGGCCGTGCTCGAACTCGTCGTCGCACGAGTGGTGCGCGCCGCGGACATCGACGCGATCGTGCGCCGGATCGACGTCGACGCCATCGTCGATCGAATCGACATCGAGCGGATCCTCGAGCGGATCGATGTGGATGAGCTCATCGGCCGTGTGGACGTCGATGCGATTGTCGACCGGATCGACGTGAACGAGATCGTCGATCGGGTGGATATCGAGGCGATCATCGAGGAGACCCGCATCGGCACGATCGTGGCGCGCTCCACCAGCGGCTTTGCGAGCGAGGCGCTCGATGTGGCGCGTGAACAGACCGCAAACGTCGACGGTCTCACCGCGCGCGTCGTGAACCGCCTGCTGCGCCGCGATGCCGCCGATCTGCCCGTCGGCCCGCCGCTGCTCGTCGGCGACGATGAGCCTGTAAGCCCAGCGGACGCGGGCGCATGAGGGTCGCCGACGAGCGTCCACGGCGCGGGCGCACCGGCGAGCGGAACATCCAGGGGCACTACGCCGGCCCGATCAGTCGGCTGCTCGCGTGGGGCGCGGACCTGCTGATCATCGGCGTCGTCTACACGGCCGCACTCGCCCTCCTGCAGTTCGGCATCGACGCGGCGACCCCGCTCAGGGTCACGTTCGCAGACCACGACGGCTGGTCGGCGCTGGGGAGCTTCATCTGGGCCGGGGTCTATCTCGGCAACTCGTGGGTCGTCGTCGGACGGTCACCCGGCATGTCCCTGATGGGCCTGCGCATCGTGCGCTCGGACGGGGCGCCACTCGACCGCCGGCATGCCCTGCGCCGACTCTTCTGCTTCCCGCTCGGTTTCCTCACGCTCGGGATCGGCTTCGCGGGCATCGTGGTCGGCCGTACGCGCCAGGCGCTGTACGACCACCTCGCCGACACCGCAGTTGTCTACGACTGGGATGCGGAGACCGCGCGCCTGCGCACGCTGGCGCTGGCGGGAGCCCGCCGCCGCGAGGGCTGGCGGGGGCTCCCGGAAGACGCCTCCCAGGATTAGCTCCCGGGCTGCGGCGGCTGCGCGACCGTCGGCGCCTCGGAGGCGCTTGCTGCTGCGACGTCGGCGTCAGCGGTCGTGGGCGACGGCTCCACTGCGACGGCTGCGGGGGCGGCGGGCCGAGGCGCGAGGATCGATCCCTGGCGGCGCAGCTCGCGCAGCAGCAGGACGGCGAGGACGACGAGTGCGATCAGGAGTGCGAGCGCGACCGACGAGACGATCCAGAAGGACGCCTCGTCGACGCCGTGACCACCCATGTGGTCAAAGCCGCCCGGCCGTCCGCCGCCCTGCGGCGGCCCGCCCGGCCCGCCGAAGCGGTCCTGCATGCCCTGTGCGGCGTGCATGCCGCCCTGGGCGAGTGGAATGAGTGACATGGAGACTCCTGGTGTGGGGGATGGGACTGTGACCAGGATGCCGGTGCGACGTGAGAGCTCTCTGAGAACTCGGCATGCCCCCGCGAGGACTCGAACCCCGAACCTGCCGGGTAGAAACCGGCCGCTCTATCCAGTTGAGCTACGAGGGCGTGCGCGCGGATCGTCGCAGGTGGACGCGTCAGCTGCGAATGCGCAGGTGCGCCGCGAGCCCGTCGAGCGCCCCGTCGAGAATGCTCGCGCGCACCCGATCCTCCACCGGGCCGCGCAGCAGCATTCCGAGCCGCATGCCCGGCTCGATCTCGATGCGGTGGGTGACGGCGGTGCCCTGATCCGCGGGCTCAAGGGCGAAGGCTCCGACCATCGCCTTGAGGTCCCCCGCGTGGCGCGTCGCGCGCAGCGACGTCGTCCCGTCGTAGGTGAAGCCCATCTCGGTACGCAGGACGCCGACGGGCGTGGGGTGCTCACACCGCGCCCGCATGGGGCAGTCGCTCGCGTCGCGCTGCGTCACCTCGACGGCGGTGAAGAAGGGATGCCACTGCGGGTAGGCCGCGACGTCCGCAATGGTGGCCCACACATCCGCGGTCTGCGCGTCGATCACGACCGTCTTCTCACCCGCCAGCATCGGGCGGCAGCGTAGCCTGTGAGCACATGTCGGATTCAGCGCAGCACCTCTCCTATGCCGTACCCGGCGTGAGCTGCGGCCACTGCCGAGCGGCGATCACCGACGAGGTCACGAAGGTCCCCGGCGTCGAGCGCGTCGAGGCCGATCTCGATGCCCACCGCGTCGATGTCCACGGAACAGACCTCGACGACGCGCAGGTGCGCGCCGCGATCGACGAAGCCGGGTACGACATCGCCTGACGGGCCGTCATGGGAGCACCGACCGAACATCTCGACCTCGAACTCGCCGGGATGACCTGCGCCTCGTGCGCGACCCGCATCGAGCGCCGGCTCAACCGGCTCGAGGGCGTGACGGCGAGCGTGAACTACGCGACCGAGCGGGCCGCGGTGGACTTCGACCCGGAGCTCGCAGACCCCGGCGACCTGCTCGATGCGGTCGCGGCCGCGGGCTACAGCGCGCAGCTTCCGGCTACCGCCGCCGACGAGCGACCGGGGGACGAGCACCTGGACGCCGCGGCGCTCGCCGCGCTCGCGCTGCGCGAGCGGCTGATCATATGCGCGGCGCTCACGGTGCCGGTGGTCCTGCTGGCGATGATTCCGGCACTGCAGTTCGATCGCTGGCAGTGGATGAGCATGCTGCTCGCGACCCCGGTCGTGCTCTGGGGCGCCTGGCCGTTCCACCGTGCGACGTGGGCGAACCTGCGCCACGGCACGGCGACGATGGACACGCTCGTGTCGCTCGGGGTGCTCGCCGCCTGGGCCTGGTCCATGTATGCGCTGTTCATCGGTGACGCGGGGATGGACGGCATGCGCATGCGCTTCGAGCTCGTCCCGGAGCGCGGTGCGGGGTCGGATGCCATCTACTTCGAGGTCGCGGCGGCCGTCACGACGCTGATCCTCCTCGGGCGCTGGCTCGAGGCACGCGCGCGGCGCAGCGCGGGCGCAGCGATCCGCGCGCTGCTCGCGCTCGGCGCCAAGGATGTCGCGCTCCTCGGTGAGGACGGCGTCGAGCGGCGCGTCCCGCTCGAGCAGCTCGCCGTCGGCATGCGCTTCATCGTGCGACCCGGCGAGCAGGTGGCGACCGACGGCATCATCGAGGACGGACGCTCCGCTGTGGACATGAGCCTGCTCACCGGTGAGCCCGTTCCGGTCGAGGTGGAGCCGGGGTCCCCGGTCGCCGGTGCGACCGTCAACGCGGGTGGGCGCCTCGTGGCCCGCGCGACGCGGGTCGGGGAGGACACCGCCCTCGCGCAGATCGCCCGCCTCGTCGAGCAGGCACAGACCGGAAAGGCTCCCGTCCAACGTCTCGCGGACCGCGTGTCGGCGGTGTTCGTCCCCATCGTGCTCGTGCTCGCCGCAGGAACGCTCGTCGGATGGCTGCTCGCCGGCGAGGGCGCGTCGTTCGCGCTCACGGCGGCCGTCGCGGTGCTCATCATCGCCTGCCCGTGCGCACTCGGTCTGGCGACGCCCACCGCCCTCATGGCCGGAACGGGCCGAGGCGCGCAGCTGGGGATCTTGATCCGCGGCCCGGAAGTCCTCGAGTCCACGCGCACCGTCGACACGATCGTGCTCGACAAGACCGGGACGATCACCGCCGGGAGGATGAGCCTTGTCGGGACGCACCCCGGGGCGGGCGTCGATCCAGCGCAGGCCCTGCGGATCGCCGGGGCTCTCGAGGACGCCTCTGAGCACCCGATCGCCGCCGCGATCACCCGCGCCGCGCGGGCGGCGGACGGCGATCGCACCGCGGTCGAAGGGTTCGAGAATCGCGAGGGCCTCGGGGCCGTCGGCGTGGTCGAGGGGCGGCGTGTCGTGGTCGGCCGGGCCGCGCTGCTCGCAGCCGAGGGGATGCCGATCGGCGAGGATCTCCGGGAGGCGCAGCTGGCTGCACAGGCGGCCGGCAACACCGCCGTTGGGGTCGGGTGGGACGGCGCAGCGCGCGCCATTCTCGTCGTGGCGGACACGATCAAGCCGACCTCCGCTGCGGCGATCGCGGATCTGCGGGCGCTCGGACTGCGCCCCGTACTCCTCACCGGGGACAACGCGAGCGCCGCACAGGCCGTGGCGCGGAGCGTGGGCATCGAGGACGTCATCGCCGAGGTGCTGCCGGCCGAGAAGGTCGACGTGGTGGGTGGCCTCCAGGCTGCCGGGCACGTCGTGGCGATGGTCGGAGATGGGGTCAACGATGCGCCGGCGCTCGCGACGGCCGACCTCGGACTGGCCATCGGGACCGGGACCGATGTGGCGATCCAGGCGAGCGATCTCACGCTCGTCAGCGGTGACCTGCGTGCGGCGGGTGATGCGATCCGCCTCAGTCGCGCGACGCTGCGCATCATCCGCCAGAACCTCGGGTGGGCCTTTGGCTACAACGTCGCAGCGATTCCATTGGCGGCAGCCGGGCTGCTCAATCCCGTGATCGCAGGCGCGGCGATGGCACTTTCGAGTGTCTCGGTCGTCACCAACGCGCTGCGACTGCGGCGCTTTGAAAGCCGCCGCGCGCCGTCCGGGGCCTGAGCGCGCGCCTTGCTGCGCCGCCGCCGCGTACACTGAGCGGCCGCGCGGTGGGCGTAGCTCAGTTGGTAGAGCTCCTGGTTGTGGTCCAGGCGGTCGCGGGTTCGAGTCCCGTCGCTCACCCTCCGCGCGATGTCAGGCCCACGGGTCGCGTCCGCGCGCTCGTGCGCGCGTGACCTTCGCCGCCAGCCCGAGCCAGTCGGCGACGCCGCCGTAGAGGTGGCCCAGGGGGCCTGTGACGATCCACGCCGCAAGGCGGGTCGCGAGAGGGAGGCGATGGCGGGCCACGAGTGGACGCTATCGTGCCGCCGATGCCGTCCCCAGCCCTCACTGCCACTGCCACCGAGCTCGAAGAGTCGCGCGTGCGCGTCGAGGCGACGGTGCCCGCCGCCACGCTCGAAGAGCGCGTCGGGCAGGTCGCCCGCTCCCTCGGCCGGGACATGAAGATGCCCGGCTTCCGCAAGGGCAAGATCCCGCAGCAGGTCGTCATCCAGCGCCTCGGCCGCGAGACCGTCGTCGATGAGGCGATCCGCGCGGCGATCGGGCGCTGGTACGTCCAAGCGGTTGAGGTCACGGGGATTCGCACGGTCGGCGATCCCGACCTCAAGCTCGGCGAGATGCCGCAGGCCGGCGAGGACTGGACGTTCACCTTTGAGATCGGCGTACGGCCGGTCGCGACGCTCGGGACGTATAAGGGCCTTGAGGCGCCCCGTCGTGCTCCGGTGGCCGATCCCGAGATGGTCGAGACCCAGCTCGCCGAGCTGCGGGAGCGCACCTCGAAGCTCGAGACGGTTGACGAGGCCGCGGCCGCGGCCGCGGGCGACTTCGTGACGATGGATTACGTCGGGAAGGTCGACGGAGAGGACGAGCCCTTCGACGGGGGCACCGGCTCCGACCAGCTGATCGAACTCGGATCGGGACGCTTGATCCCGGGCTTCGAGGAGCAGCTCACCGGCGCGAAGGCCGGCGACGAGGTCACAGTCACCGTGAACTTCCCCGATGACTACCAGGCTGAGCACCTTGCCGGGAAGCCCGCGACCTTCGCCGTCACCGTGACGGACGTGCGCCGCCGGATCTTGCCCGAGCTCGACGACGACTTCGCCTCCGATGCCGCAGGGTTCGACACGCTCGCCGAGCTGCGCGAGGACATTGCGACGCGCATCAAGGACATGGACGAGCAGCGCACCGAGGCCGAGTTCCGTGAGGCCGTCCTCGACGCCGCCGTCGAGCAGGCCACGGTGAACGTCCCTGAGGCGCTCATCCGCGGTCGCTCCGGCGAGCTTCTCGAGCGGATGCTGCACAACCTCGAGCACCAGGGCATCAACCGCGAGATGTACTTCCAGCTCTCTGGCAAGACCGAGGACGAGCTGCTCGAGGAGAGCGCGGAGGACTCTGAGCGCACCCTGCGCCGAGAGGCCGTCCTCGCCGCCATCATCGAGGCCGAGCAGATCGTCCCGTCCGACGGCGACGTGCTCGACGCCCTCCAGGCGTCCGCAGCGCGCGAGGGCCTCCAGCCGGAGAAGCTCCGCGAGCGCCTTGAGAAGGCCGGTCGACTCGACGATCTGCTCGACGACCTCGCCCAGCGTGCGGCACTCGACCTGCTCGTCGAGCACGCCACCGCCACCGACGCGCCGCCCGCGAAGCCGCAGAAGGCCGCAGCAGCATCGGAGGAGCAGGCGACCAAGCCGAAGCCGAAGCCGAAGCCGAAGCCGAAGCCGAAGCCCAAGGCGGAGGCCAAGCCGAAGGCTGCGGCGAAGCCCAAGGCCGACGCCGAGGCCGCGCCGAAGGCAGCGAAGCCCAAGGCAGCCAAGCCGAAGGCCGCGAAGCCGAAGGCTGACGCCGCGGGCGACGACGCCTGAGCCGCGCAGCGTCGCTGCTGCGTACCCATCGAAATACCCGTGGAAACGGGGGCCTTCTGGCCTCCGCAGACCCGTCACTGCGGCCCGTCCCCGTTGCTACGCTTGCGGGCATTGGCCGGTTGCGACGTTGCAGCCGGAAGGAAACCCGGCCCCGGGCCGAAACAGAGCGAGGACCATGAGCCCCCTAGTCCCGATGGTTGTGGAGCAGACGTCCCGAGGCGAGCGTGCCTTTGACATCTACTCGCGCCTGCTCAACGAGCGGATCATCTTCCTCGGGACCCCCGTGGATGACCAGATGGCCAATCTCATCGTGGCCCAGCTGCTCCATCTGGAGTCGCAGGACCCCGACAAGGACATCTCGATCTACATCAACTCCCCCGGCGGGTCCGTGTATGCGGGCCTGGCGATCTACGACACGATGCAGTTCGTCAAGCCCGATGTGCAGACGATCTGCGTCGGCATCGCGATGTCGATGGGCGCGCTGCTGCTGTCCGGTGGCGCGAAGGGCAAGCGCATGGCGCTGCCCAACGCCAAGATCCTGATCCACCAGGTGAGCTCCGGCTTCCAGGGTCAGGCGACCGACATCGAGATCCACGCCCGCGAGATCATCGACGTACGTCAGCGGCTGGACCACATTCTCGCCGACCACACCGGTCAGGACTACGAGAAGGTCCGCAGCGACACGGAGCGCGACTACTTCATGTCCGCTGAGGAAGCTCAGGAGTACGGCATCATCGATCGCGTCATCGCCAAGCACTAGGGCGAAGGCGCGCCGCTCCCGGGAGGCAACGCAGTGGCTCGACCGACGGACACCAGCGAACAACTGCTCTGCAGCTTCTGCGGCAAGTCGCAGCGGCAGGTCAAGAAGCTCATCGCAGGCCCCGGGGTCTACATCTGCGATGAGTGCATCGATCTCTGCAACGAGATCATCGATGAGGAGCTGACCGCTCCGCCGTCGTTCGACATCGAGGCGCTCCCGCGGCCGAAGGAGATCTACGGCGTGCTCGACGAGTACGTCGTCGGCCAGGACGCCGCCAAGCGCGCTCTCTCGGTCGCGGTCTACAACCACTACAAGCGCATCCAGATGGCCCAGTCGGGCGACTCGGACATCGAGCTGCAGAAGTCGAACATCCTGCTGCTCGGTCCGACCGGCTGCGGCAAGACGCTGCTCGCGCAGACGCTCGCGAAGATCCTCAACGTCCCCTTCGCGATCGCGGACGCCACGGCGCTCACCGAGGCCGGCTACGTCGGCGAGGACGTCGAGAACATCCTCCTGAAGCTCATCCAGGCCGCCGACTACGACGTCAAGAAGGCCGAGACCGGGATCATCTACATCGACGAGGTCGACAAGATCGCCCGCAGGGCCGACAGTCCGTCGATCACGCGAGACGTCTCCGGCGAGGGCGTCCAACAGGCGCTGCTGAAGATCCTCGAGGGCACCACCGCAAGCGTCCCGCCGCAGGGTGGTCGCAAGCATCCGCACCAGGAGTTCCTGACGATCGATACGTCGAACGTGCTCTTCATCTGCGGCGGCGCGTTCGCGAACCTCGACAAGGTCATCGACCGCCGCATCGGGCACAAGGGGATCGGGTTCGGCGCCGACATCGAGGCGCGCGAGGAGCGCGACCCGGGTCGCATCTTCGCGGAGTGCCTGCCTGAGGATCTCGTCAATTACGGCTTGATCCCCGAGTTCATCGGGCGTCTGCCGGTGATGAGCGCCGTCCACCAGCTGCGCCGCGACGACCTGATCTCGATTCTCACCGAGCCGCGCAACGCGCTCACGAAGCAGTTCCAGACGTTGTTCAGCTTCGACGGGATCGAGCTCGTCTTCTCCGACGACTCGCTCGCCTCGATCGCCGATCGCGCGCTGGAGCGCGAGACCGGCGCCCGCGGGCTGCGCTCGATCATGGAGGAGATCCTGCTCGACGTGCAGTTCGATCTCCCGTCCCGCCGCGATGTGCGCAAGTGCGTCGTGACGAAGGAGACGGTCGAGAACGGTCTGCCGCCGACGCTCGTCACCGAGGCGGTCGACGACGACGCCGCGGACGAGCCGGCCGCAGCCGCCGGCTGAGGCGGGGCGGGATGTTCCGTGGCCTGCGCGCCGTCCCCTGGATCCTCGTCCTCGCTGCGCTGCGGGTCCTCTACGACCATTGGCAGCGCCTCGAGGAGCAGGACCGCCGCCGCGTCGCCGCGATCCTGCGCTCCTCGCGCGGGTTTCCGAACCGTATGGACTACCGCGCGCGGCGCGACATCGTCGACATCGCGCGGCGACTTGATCCGCTCTCGCTCGGGCGCGACCTGGCCGATGCGGGAATGCCGTTTCGCATCCCCGGGCTGCGGTCGAAGCCGCCGCGCCGCGGCTGAGCCCGCACGCGTCGCTTGGGCGGTCGCGCCCTAGACTCCGCGGCGCATGACCGACGCCGCAGCCCAGCTCGCCGCCAGGACCCGCTATGAGCCGGGTGAGGTCGAGCCGCGCATCATGGAGCAGTGGCTCGGGTCGGGACTCTTCTCCGGCTCGGCGGAGGGTGCGGGCGAGGCCTACTCGATCGCGATCCCGCCGCCGAACGTCACGGGCGCACTGCACATGGGGCACGCGCTCAACGGCTCAATCCAGGACGTCCTGATCCGCCATCACCGGATGCGGGGCCTGCGGACCGAGTGGGTGCTCGGCACGGACCACGCGGGCATCGCCACGCAGAAGCAGGTCGAGAAGCGCCTGATCGAGGAGGGCACCTCGCGCGAGGCGCTGGGGCGCGAGGCCTTCGTCGAGCGCGTCTGGGACTGGCGCGCGGAGTTCGGCGGCACGATCATCGGGCAGTTCAAGCGGCTCGGCGCGTCCTGCGACTACGAGCGCGAGCGCTTCACGCTCGACGCCGGCTACCACGAGGCCGTCGTCACGGTCTTCTGCGAGCTCTACGAACAGGGCCTGATCTACCGCGATCACTACATGGTCAACTGGGATCCGGGCAGCCGCTCTGCGATCTCCGATCTCGAGGTCGAGGACCGCGAGCTGACCGACACGCTCTTCTCGATCGCCTATCCACTCGCCGACGGCTCCGGCGAGGTCGTCGTCGCAACGGTCCGCCCCGAGACGATGCTCGGCGACACCGCCGTCGCCGTCAATCCCCAGGACGAGCGGTACGCGCACCTCATCGGCGGGAGCGTCGTCCTGCCGCTCACCGGGCGCGAAGTGCCGATCATCGGCGACGACTACGTGAAGACGGACTTCGGCACCGGCTGTCTGAAGATCACCCCCGCCCACGACCCCAACGACTTCGAGATCGGGCGCCGCCACGGCCTTGAGGAGCTCAGCGTCATCGGCGAGGATGGCCGGATGAACGCGCTCGCCGGCGCGTGGGAGGGCCTGCCGGTCGCCGAGGCGCAGCGGGCGATCGTCGAGGAGCTGCGCAGCCAGGGCCTGCTGCGCGCCGAGGACCCCTACACGCACACCGTGCCGTTTTCGCACCGCTCGGGGGAGCGCATCGAGCCGCTGATCTCGCTCCAGTGGTTCATGCGCATGGACGAGCTCGCGGGCCCCGCGATCGAAGCGGTCACTGGCGGCCGCGTGCGGATCCATCCGGAGAGCCAGTCGCGCCGCTACGTCGACTGGCTCGAGAACATCCGCCCGTGGTGCATCAGCCGCCAGCTTTGGTGGGGACACCAGCTCCCGGTCTGGTACCGCGGCGACGAGACGTACGTCGGCGCGCAGGCGCCCGACGGTGACGGCTGGGTGCAGGACGAGGACGTCCTCGACACGTGGTTCAGCTCGGCGCTCTGGCCGTTCGCCACGCTCGGCTGGCCGCAGCAGACGCCGGAGCTGCGCGCCTTCTACCCGACGGCCGTGCTCTCGACGGCCCGCGACATCCTCTTCCTCTGGGTCGCCCGCATGGTGATGATGGGGCTGCGCTTCGCCGGCGACGTGCCGTTCCGCGATGTGTACGTCCACTCCGTGATCCAGGCTCCCGACGGGCGGCGGATGAGCAAGTCGCTCGGCACCGGCATCGATCCGCTCGAGGAGATCGAGCGCCACGGGGCGGATGCGGTGCGCTTCGGGCTGCTTGCGATGTCATCGACGCAGGATGTGCGCTACTCGGCCGAGAAGGTCGAGCAGGGGCAGGCGCTCGCGAACAAGCTCTACAACGCTTCGCGCTTCGTGCTCCTCAACGTGCAGCCCGACGCCGGTGACGCGCCGCGGCCGACCACCCCGGAGGATCGCTGGATCCTCTCGCGCCTCGCCCGAGCTGAGCTCGAGACGACCCGTCGGATCGAGGAGTTCGACTTCGCGAAGGCCGCGCTGGGGCTCTACGACTTCGTCTACGGCGAGCTCTGCGACTGGTACCTCGAGCTCGTCAAGGGCCGCGACTTCGACGCCGACCTGTCGGCCACGCTCCTGCACGTCCTGCGCAGGACGCTCGCGCTCGCGCACCCGATCATCCCGTTCGTGACGGAGGACCTCTGGGCGCTCGTGCCCGGAACATCCGGGCTGCTCGCGGGGACCGTCATCGACCCGGTCGACGCAGGTGCGCTCGACGATGAGGCCGAGGCGCGCATCGGCGACGTCATCGCCGCCGTCACCGCGGTGCGGTCGTGGCGCAACGGTGCCGGTGTCGCACCCGGAACGCCGCTCCCAGCGCGTCTGGAAGCCGCGGGCTACGAGGACACGACAGCGCTCGTCGCGCGCCTCGCGCGGCTCGATTTGGACGCCGCCGCGGGTGGCGAGGACGCAGCCTCCGTCCCCGTTCCCGGCGGGACGATCGTCCTGCTGGCATCGGGGGCGGTCGATCCGCAGGCCGAGCTGCGCAAGCGCGAGGCGCGCGCCGAGGAGCTGCGTGGGGAGATCGCGCGCGCCGAAAGTCGCCTCGCAAACGACGGCTTCACCGCCAAGGCTCCTGCGGAGCTCGTGGCCGCCGAGCGTGAGAAGCTCGCGCGTCTGCGGGCCGAGCTCGACGCGCTCTGACCCGCCGGCTGCCGCCCATGACCGCTTCCGTCCCACAGCCGTCGACCGACCGCCTCTGGACGCTCGCGGACGCCGAGGACTGGCTGCGCTCCCTCGAGCTCTTCGGCATGACCTTCGGGCTCGAGCGCATGCGGCGCCTGATGACCGCTCTCGACGCGCCGCAGGAGCGATTCCGGTCGATCCACGTCGTCGGATCGAACGGCAAGTCCTCGACGGTGCGGATGATCGCGGCGATCCTGCAGCGCCACGGGCTGCGCTGCGGCGCCTACCTCTCCCCGCATCTCGTAGCGTTCAACGAGCGCGTGCGGGTCGATGGGGAGGACGTCCCGGCGCAGGACTTCGCCGAGGCCATGCGCCGCGCGGCCCGCGCCGCCGCCGCGGTCAACCGCACGCTGCCCGATGGGCAGGTCGTGACCCAGTTCGAGGCCCTCACCGCGGCGGCATACGACGAGCTCGCACGGGCGCAGGTGGATGTGGCCGTCGTGGAGGCTGGGCTCGGGGGACGCTTCGACGCGACCAATGTTCTGCCGTCGGAGGTCGCGGTGCTCACGAACATCTCGCTCGAGCACACGCGCTGGCTCGGTCCGACGATCGCCGACATCGCCGCCGAGAAGGTCGATGTGGTCCGTGCGGGCTCGACGCTCGTCGTCGGGCCGGAGCTCCACCCGGACGCTGTCGCCGTCGCGCAGGAGGTCTGCGCCGGGCGCGGCGCGCAGCTGATCACCGCGACGACCGATGACCTGCCGAGCATTCCGGGCGCGGTGCCCTATCAGCGCCACAATCTCGCCGTCGCGCGGGCCGCGGCAGCAGCGCTGCTCGGCGACCTCGATCCCGCCGCCGTCGCGTTCGTCGCCGCCCACACGACCGTCCCGGGACGCTTCGAGGTCATCGACCAAGCGCCGCTGACGATCATCGACGGCGCCCACAACGCGGATGGCGCCCACCATCTGGCGCAGGCGCTCGCCGCCGTCGCGGACGGCCGCCCGATCGTCCTGTGCCTGTCGATCCTGGAGGACAAGGACGCCGCCACCATGCTGCGCGAGCTCACGCCGCAGGCAGCCGGGCTCGTGCTCACCGCGGCGACGACGCCCCGCGCCCTGTCCCCCTCGACGCTCGCGTCGCTCGCACGTCAGGTGGGGTGGGAGGGTGAGCCGCTGGTCGTGCCCGAGCCGCACGCGGCGCTCGCAGCGGCCCGTGACCTCGCGGGCCCGGACGGCATCGCCGTGGCGGCCGGCTCCCTCTATCTGCTCGCCGATCTGCTGCGGCCGATCGGGGCACCGGGGTCGACGCTGTGAGGCCCGACCGTCACGGCCCCTCGGTCCTCGCGATGGTGCTCGCGGTCGCACTCGTCGTGGCGCTCGTGATCCTGCTCTTCTTCGCCGTCGGGTACGTCGCGGGTCGCACAATTCTCTAGGTCTCGGATCATCGCGGGCAGGGCATGTCCGAATGGCGCCGAACCACACCGTGACCTACTCTCTCCCCGAGCTGCCATGACTCCCACCTTCGCCATCTTCGGGATCGACAACGGCACCCTGAGCACCGCCGTGGGCCTTGGCGCCCTCGCCGTCGCGGTGATCTGGCTGGCCCTCGTCTGGTTCACCTTCACCGACGCCCGGCGGCGGATCGCCGACCCGCTGGTGATCGCGTCGGCCGTCCTCGCAGCGGTGATCTTCCCCTTTCTCGGGACAATGATCTACCTCATCGTGCGCCCGCCTGAGTTTCTCGAAGATGTGCGTGAGCGGGACCTCGAGATGCAGGCCGCCGAGGCGCGGCTGCGTTCCAGCGATCATCAGCTCTGTCCGCACTGCGAGCACGTCGCCGGACCGGACTTCCTGCGCTGCCCGCACTGTCTGCAGAAGCTGCGCGACCGCTGCGGCGCCTGCGCGCGGCCGCTCGACCCCGACTGGTTCGTCTGCCCGTATTGCGAGGCGGAGATTCCCGGCGTGACCCAGTACGCCGAGCCCGCCGCGCCACCGCGGCGCCGGCGGAGCGTCACCAACGAGCAGCCCCTGACCGTTGACGCCGTCAACGAGGGCTTCCCGGGTCAGGACGACCCGTTCACGCCCGGGCCGTACGATGACGGGCGCGGAGGCGAGCCGGACCCCCGGTCGCCCGAGACGCAGTACTGATCCCCCGAACGGAAAGACCCCATGGACCGGACCCTCATCCTGGTCAAGCCGGATGCGTTCGCACGCAATCTCACCGGTGAGATCATCGCCCGCTTCGAGCGCAAGGGCCTCAAGCTCGTCGCGCTCAAGCACATGACCGCCGACCGTGCGCTCGCCGAGCAGCACTACGCCGAGCATGCCGAGCGCCCCTTCTTCGGTGAGCTCGTCGACTTCATCACCAGCGGACCGCTGGTCGCCATGGTGCTCGAGGGCCACGAGGCCGTCGTCGCCGCGCGTCAGGTGATCGGCGCGACGAACCCGCTCGAGGCCGCCACCGGCTCGATCCGCGGCGACTACGCCGTCGAAGTCGGTCGCAACATGGTTCACGGCAGCGATTCGAACGAGTCGGCAGCCCGCGAGGCAGCCCTCTTCTTCCCGGAGCTGGGCGCCTGAGTACGACGCCGCTGGTCTGGTCGGACGCGTCGACGCTCGTCCTCGCGTCCGCCAGCCCGCAGCGCCGGGCGATCCTTCAGCAGCTCGGGATCGCCTTCGACGTGCGCCCGACGCACGTCGCCGAGCTCGAGGCGGGGGAGCCCGCCGCCGTGGCGCAGGAGAACGCGCGGCGCAAGGCGCAGGCCGCGCGCGCCGCGCTCCATCCGACGCACGACGCGTCTGCCGTGGTCCTCGCGTGCGACACGGTCGTCGCACTCGACGGTGTCGTGTACGGCAAGCCGCAAGACGCCGCCGACGCGCAGCGGATCCTGGGGGCGCTGGCCGGCAGGACCCATGAGGTGCTCGGCGCGCTCGCGATCGCCGCACCGGATGGGGTGCTGCGCGAGCGCACGCAGCGCACGCGCGTGACCTTCGCGGCGCTCAGCGCAGGCCAGATCGAGGCCTACGTCGAGACGCAGGAGTGGGCGGGGCGCGCGGGCGGGTATGCCATCCAAGGCCTCGGCGCCGTGCTCGTCGAGTGCATCGAGGGCGACTACCTCAACGTGGTCGGACTCCCCGTGCCCGCACTGCGAGGCCTCGTGCAAGGCCTCGTGCGCGGCTTCTGAACGGCCCAGCGCCGCTACACTCCCCGTTCTGCGCGGCACGTCGCATCCCGTTCGGATGCAGCGGTTTTTCGGCTGCACGGAGCGCATCTCATGGGTGTATTCAGCTACCTGACCGGAATGGGCGGCCGCGACATGGCGGTCGACCTCGGCACGGCCAACACGCTGGTCTATGTCCGGGGACGCGGGATCGTGCTCTCGGAGCCGAGCGTCGTCGCCATCGACTCACGCACCGGTGAGGTCCACGCCGTCGGGATCGAGGCCAAGCGCATGCTCGGCCGCACGCCCGGGACGATCCAGGCGATTCGGCCCCTGAAGGACGGCGTGATCGCCGACTTCGACGTGACGGAGGAGATGCTCCGCCACTTCATTCAGAAGGTCCACCAGAACCGCTTCGCCCATCCGCGCGTCGTCGTCTGTGTCCCCTCGGGCGTCACGGGCGTCGAGAAGCGCGCAGTGGAGGAGGCGTGCCTCTCGGCCGGGGCGCGTGCCGCCTACCTCATCGAGGAGCCGATGGCCGCGGCGATCGGGGCAGGACTGCCGGTCGGCGAGCCCACCGGGTCGATGATCGTCGATATCGGCGGTGGCACGAGCGAGGTCGCGGTGATCTCGCTCGGTGGCATCGTCGTGTCAGAGTCGATCCGGGTCGGCGGCGATGAGCTCGACGAGGCGATCATCAACTACGCCAAGCGCGAGTACAAGGTTCTGATCGGGCAGCAGACGGCCGAGGAGGTCAAGCTCGAGATCGGGTCGGCCTTCCCGCTCGCCGAGGAGCTCCAGGCGGAGATTCGCGGCCGTGACATGGTGTCCGGGCTGCCGAAGACCGTGGTGCTCACGAGCGAGGAGATCCGCGGGGCGCTCGAAGAGCCGCTGACGCAGATCATCGGCGCTGTTCGCGAAACGCTGGACCGGACCCCTCCGGAGCTCTCATCCGACATCATGGATCGCGGCATCATGCTCGCGGGCGGTGGCTCACTCCTGCAGGGGCTCGACGAGCGCCTGCGCGAGGAGACGCAGATGCCGGCGCACCTCGCCGAATCGCCGCTCACATGTGTGGCGGTCGGCTCGGGGCGTTCGCTCGAGGAGTTCGAAGTGATTCACCGCAGCAGTCGCAATCAGAGGAGTCGCCGCCGCCGCCGCTACTAGCGTGGCCGCCCGGCGCGATCCGATGACGCATTCCACTAACAGCCTTCCGACGTGCTCGACAGGTCGCTCCGACGCCGGCGGGTAACCCTCGCGTTGCTGGTGGCCTCGGCCCTGGTGCTGCTCACCGTCTACTTCGGTGAGTCGTCCAGCGGCGGGCTGCACGGTGTCCAGCGTGGGGTGATGACCGTCTTGTCCCCGATCCAGGAGGGTGCGAGCCGGGCGCTGAAGCCCGTGCGCGACCTCGCCGGGTGGGTGGGCGATACGTTCCGCGCCAAGGGCGATGTGCAGGATCTGCGCAGAGAGAACGCCGCGCTGCGCAGGCAGGCGATCTCGGGCACGGACGCCGTGCGGCAGAACCAGGAACTGCGCAAGCTCCTCGCGCTCGATCAGGCTGTCGGCCTCGCGGCCGCGGCGCCCGTAGCGGCTCGTGTCATCGGGCAGTCGCCGACGGTGTGGTACTCGCGGATCTTCATCGACAAGGGCACCGGGGCCGGCATCCGCGTGGGCCAGCCGGTGGTGACGGGCGACGGGCTGATCGGGCAGGTCACGACAGCCGCAGCCAACTCGGCGGTCGTCACGCTCGTCACCGACCCCGAGATCGCCGTGCCGGCGCGCACGAGCACGACGGGCGTCCCCGGCGTGATTCAGGTCGCGGCTGCCGGATCCGACGATCTTCTCCTCGACTACACGACGCGCCGCGATCGCCTCGAGCGCGGCATGAACATCGTCACAGCCGGCACGATGTCGACGTCCGACCGCCTGCTCTCCGCGTATCCGCCGGGCATCCCCATCGGCCGCGTCACGCGGGTCGAGGACCCCGGGACGGACAGCCAGAAGGTGCACGTGCGTCCGTTCGCCGATCTGCGCCGCCTCGAGATCGTCCAGGTCCTCACGCAGCGGGTGAACGGCAACCGGCCATGATCCTCGACGTTCGGCAGCTCGCGTGGCGCATGATCCTCCTCGGCGGTGCGTGCGTCATCGTCCAGATCGCGGCGATCTCCCAGGTGACGATCTTCGGGGCGCACGTCGACCTCACGCCGATCGTCGTCGCCTTCGCGGGGCTGCTCTGCGGATCGCTCGCCGGAGCCGTCTTCGGCTTCGGCGTCGGCCTCTTCCTCGACCTCGCGCTCGTGCAGCCGGTCGGGATGACCGCGCTCCTCTTCCTCGCGCTCGGATATGCCGCCGGACGCCTGCGCGAACTGCGCGATCCGCAGTCCGCCGTCGTGCCGGTGGCGGTCGCTGCCGCCGCGACCGCGGGCGCCGAGATCGGCTTCTCGGTCATGAGCTTTCTGCTCGGCCGGGACGCGCCCGTCGGCTTCGACCTGCTCGGGGAGATCGTCGTCACGATCCTGCTGAACGCCGCCGTCGCCATCCCCGTGCACGGCGTCGTGCGCCGCTGGCTCAGCCGCGCACTCCCTGAAGACCCGCGGCGCCGTCGGCGCCGGGCCTACACGACCGGCGGGCTCTCCCCGCTTTCGCGCCCCTGATGTTCGAATCGCTCGACACGCGGCGTGGGATCGGGAGCGGGGGCGGCCCCGCGCAGGCGTCGCCCGGCCTGCCGATCCGCGTCGCCGTGCTCGGGATCATCGCGCTGGCGCTCTTCGCCGTGCTCTTCCTGCGGCTCTGGTTCCTGCAGATCCTCACCGGCGACGACTACCGGCAACAGGCCCTGGGGAACCGAGTGCGGACGATGGTGCTCCCCGCGGCGCGCGGCAACGTCGTCGACCGCAACGGGACGACGCTCGTCGAGAATCGCGTCGCGACGGTCGTCCAGCTCGATCCACGGCGTCTGCCGCAGCAGCAGCGCGCCGCAGCCGCGGAGTGGGGGCGCCAGATGGGGCTGCGCGCACTGCGGCCGGAGGGGAGCCGCGGCCCACTCGTCCCGATCCCTGCGCCGGCGACCGACGAGCTGCGCCTGCGCTTCGACGCCCTGGCGCGCGTCCTCGGCATTCCGGCGGCGACGCTCAACGAGCGGGTGGTCCAGCAGCTCGCCGCGCTGCCCTACGCCAACGTGCGGCTCAAGGTCGACGTCCCCGCGTCCAAGCGCGACTACCTGCTCGAGAACCGCCGCAGCTTCCCGGGTATCTCGGTCGAGCAGGTCTACCTGCGTCGGTATCCCGAAGGGTCGACGGCGGCGCAGCTCGTCGGCACGACCGGCGAGGTCAGCGCGAAGGAGCTCGGCACCGACGCCTTCCGCGGCGTCCGCCCGGGGACGATCGTCGGACAGGAGGGCATCGAGCGCACGTACGACCAGTACCTGCGCGGCACGGCCGGCGTGCAGAGCATCACCGTCGACGCGGCGGGGCGCCCCAAGAGCCAGCGTGTGGCGCGTGCGCCGCAGTCCGGGCTGTCGCTGCGCACGACGCTGGATCTGCCGCTGCAGCAGTCGGGTGAGAAGTGGCTCGCGCGGACCATCGCCGGTGGCACGGGGACAGCCGGGGCCTTCGTCGCGATCGACCCGCGCAACGGTCAGATCCTCGCGATGGGATCGGCCCCGACCTTCGACCCATCCGTCCTCGCGGCTCCGATCTCGCAGGAGCGCTACGACGCCCTCTTCGGGGAGAAGGCCAGCGCGCCACGCCTCAACCGCGCGATCGCGGGCTTCTATCCGAGCGGCTCGATCTTCAAGCCGATCACGGCCTTCGCCGCGCTCGACAAGCAGCTCATCACACCTTCTACAAAGGTCAACGACGAGGGCTTCATCACGATCGCGGACCGCGACTTCACGAATCCCAAGAAGGAGGCCTACGGGCCGATCGCGCTGCCGCGAGCGCTCCAGGTGTCGTCGGACGTCTTCTTCTATCGGCTCGGCGCGCGGCTCAACGCCCTGCCGGGGCAGGTGCTCCAGGGCTGGGCGCGGCGCCTCGGGCTCGGTCGCCCGACCGGCGTGGACCTGACCGGCGAGGGCGCCGGCACCGTTCCCGACCGGGCGTGGCGGATGCGCGTGGGGAAGGCGGAGGCCGCCTGCCGCAAGCGCACGGGCAAGCCCTCGTGCGGCATCTCCGACATGCGCCCGTGGTCGGTCGGCGACAACGTCAACCTCGCCGTCGGCCAGGGCGACGTGCAGGTGTCCCCGCTGCAGATGGCGGTCGCGTACTCGGCGCTCGCCAACGGCGGACGCATCGTGCGCCCGCATGTCGGCCTTGCGGTCGAGAACAGCGCCGGCGGCGAACTCCAGCGGATCCAGGTGTCGGCGGGACGCAAGGTCGCACTCGACGCCGGCAGCCGCCAGGCGATCCTTGAGGGTCTGAAGCTCTCGACCCGCGACGACGGCACCTCGGCCGACGTCTTTCGCGACTGGGACCAGCGTCGGCTCCCGGTCTACGGCAAGACGGGGACCGCCGAGCGCCAGTCGAAGGCCGACCAGTCGTGGTTCGTGGGCTTCGTCCAGGATCCCGATCGGCCGATCCTGATCGTGGCGACGATCGAGGAGGGTGGCTTCGGTGCCGAGGCGGCGGCCCCGATCGTCTGCCGGATGCTCAACCAGTGGTACGAGCAGTCCGCATCGTGCACGCCCGGGAAGTCGCAGACGCGATGAGCACGCACGGCGGCCTGCATCTTCCCGATGCCCCGACCGTGGGCGCGCGCCTGCGGTCGCTCGTCGCGGTCTTCGACCCGGTGCTCGTCCTCGCGGTGCTCGGACTCGCGACGTGCTCGCTCGTGGCCGTCGGCCAGGGGACGGCCGATGACGTCGCAGGGGACCCGACGTACTTCCTCAAGCGGCAGCTCATCTACTTCCTCGTCGGTGGCGCCCTCGCCCTCACGATCTGGCGGCTCGACTACTCGCGCCTGCGCGAGATCCGGCACCTGATCTATGGGGCGCTCATCGTCTCGATCCTGGCCATCACGGCCTTCGGCAGCGTCGCGCGCGGGTCCCGCCGCGCGATCGACCTGCCGTTCTTCAGCTTCCAAGCCTCCGAGCTCGGCAAGATTCTGCTGGTGGTGTCCCTGTCGGCCTTCATGACCGACAGGGCCCGCCGCCTCCAGGAGGGCCGGACCACAGCGCGCATCATGATGTTCGCCCTGATCCCGGCGGGGCTCGTCATGCTCCAGCCGGACCTTGGGTCCGCGCTCGTCTACATCGTCATCGGCCTCGCCACGCTCTTCGTGGCGGGGACATCACTGCGGCACTTCGCCGCGATCGGCGCAATCGGCGTCCTCGTCGTGACACTGACACTTGTCGTGTTTCCGGCGGCGGGCGTGAATGCGCTTCACAGCTATCAGAAGGATCGCCTGACGGCGTTCCTGCACCCATCAGACACCGCCTCCAAGGAGGGCTACCAGCAGAACCAGTCACGCATCGCCATCGGCGCCGGAGAAAAGACCGGCCGTGGCGATCGCGCGACCCAGACGAAGCTCAATTTCCTCCCCGAGCACCACACGGACTTCGTGTTCGCCGTGGTCGGGGAGCGCTGGGGCTTCATGGGCGCGGCGACGGTTCTCTCGCTCTACGCTCTGCTGATCTGGCGCGGATTGCGCATCCTCACGTTCGCGAAAAACCTGTACGGGTCACTCGTGGCCGGCGGCATCGTTGCGATGCTGCTCTTCCAGGTGTTCGTCAATGCGGGGATGAATGTCGGAATCATGCCCATCACCGGCATTCCCTTGCCGCTGATGAGCTACGGCGGCTCATCGATCATCTCGACGATGATCGCCGTCGGACTCCTGCAGTCGATCTACGCGCAGGGCAGGGTGGCAGCGGCGTCGAAGGGGCGGGTACTCACCTTCTGAGGAAGAGAGACAACACATCGTGAAAAAGCAAGTCATCGTCAGCGTCGACCCGTGGGAGACCCGGGTCGCTCTCCTTGAGAGCGCAGGAACCCCCGGCCAGGCCGAGGGCCGTGGCCGCGCGGGCGGCGGCGGAGCCCCGTCCGGGTACCGCGTCGCCGAGCTGTACCTCGAACGGCGCGGCAGCCGCTCGATCGTCGGCAACATCTACAAGGGCAAGGTCGACAACGTCCTCGACGGCCTCGAGGCCGCGTTCATCGACATCGGACTGGAGAAGAACGGGTTTCTCCACATCGACGAGATCGTGCTTCCCGGCGTCGAGATCGCCCGCCGCGGGCGCGGACAGGAGGGCGGCAAGCGCATCTCCGAGCTGCTCAAGCCCGGCCAGGAGGTCATCGTCCAGGTCGTGAAGGACCCGCTCAAGTCGAAGGGCGCGCGCGTGTCGATGGACCTCACGATCGCCGGCCGCTATCTCGTCTACACGCCCACGGGCGAGGGGATCGGCGTCTCCAAGCGCCTGGAGGACCGCGAGCGCGAGCGCCTGCGTCGCCAGATCAAGGGCCTCGCACTGGAGGGCGGCGGCGCCATCGTGCGGACCGCCGCGCACGGCGCCACGCGGGCCGACTTCGAGCGCGAGCTGCCGTACCTCTTCAAGCTCCACGAGGTCCTGCAGCAGCGCGCCGCGCAGCAGGAAGCGCCCTCGCTGGTCTTCCAGGAGGCCGACCTTTCGGTCCGCGTCGTGCGCGACATCTTCAGCGCCGACTTCGAGCGCGCGGTGGTCGACGACGAGAAGCAGTATCAGCGCCTCGTCTCCTTCTTCACCCGCACGGCGCCCGAGCTCGTCGAGCGCGTCGAACTCCATCAGGGCTCGAAGCCGCTCTTCGAGGAGTACGACGTCGAGCAGGTGGTCCAGGGCCTCACGTCCGGCCGTGTGGATCTCCCGAGCGGCGGCTACCTCATGATCGACTACGCCGAGGCGCTGACCGTCTTCGACGTGAACTCCGGGTCGTTCGTCGGGCGCGGCAAGCAGGCGCGACTCGAGGACACGATCACCCGCACGAATCTCGAGGCGGCCGAGGAGGTCGTCCGTCAGCTGCGGCTGCGCGACATCGGCGGGATCATCGTCATCGACTTCATCGACATGGCGAAGGCGCGCAACCGGGACACGGTCATGAAGACGCTCCGCGGGGCGCTCGATCAGGACCGCACGAAGACCTTCACCGCGGAGATCAGCAAGCTCGGTCTCGTTGAGATGACCCGCCAGAACGTCACCGAGGGCGTGCGCGAGATCATCTCGCGCGCCTGCCCGACCTGTGACGGTGACGGCGTCGTCCTCAGCGAGGAGACCGTCGCGATCGACTTCGATCGCCGACTGCGCGAACTCGCGTCGCGGGCCCCGCGCGAGACCGAGGCGTTCCTCATCCAGATGAACCCCGACGTGTCCGTCGAGTTCATCGGACAGGGCGCACGCATGCTCCACGAGCTGGAGACGGCGACCGGCAAGCTCTTCCACTTCGAGGGCACCGACAGCCTCCCGCTGCACCACTTCGAGGTCGTGATGGAGGGCACGGCCGCGGAGGTGCACGAGCGCGCCGTACCGTTCCAGGCCGGCGAGGAGGTGCTCGTCTCGATCGTCGAGCCGCACATGTACAACGTCGACGATGCCGTCGCGAAGATCGACGGCTACGTGGTCTCGGTCACCGGCGGCGGTCGCCACCTCGGCCGCAAGCGCCTTGTGCGCATCGAGGAGGCCGGCCGCAATTCGGCGCGTGCCGTCCTCGTCGAGGGCCAAGAGGGCCTTGATGACGGTCCCGAGGACGGTTCCGGCAACGATGTCCTAGACTCAGGACCTCGGCGCCGCGGCCGCAGAGGCGGACGGCGTCGTTCCGCTGCCTCGGCGGCGGACACCACCACGGAGTAGGAACGGAAGAGCAGATGTACGCGATCGTGAAGACCGGCGGCAAGCAGTACCGCGTCGAGACGGGGATGTCCCTGCTCGTCGAGCGTCTGCCTGCGGACGAAGGGGCCACCGTCGCCCTCGAGCCCATCATGTTCCGCTCCGACGAGGTGGTCCTCGACGCTGCAGGGCTGGCGAAGGTCAAGGTCGCCGCCACGGTCGTCGAGCACATCCGCGGCCCCAAGATCCGCGTGTTCAAGTACAAGCCCAAGAGCGGGTACAAGCGCACGGCGGGTCACCGTCAGGAGCTCACCCGCCTGAAGGTCACCGACATCTCGATGAGCGGCGCCAAGGCCGCTGCAAAGCCGGCCGCGGCTGAGTCCCCGGCCGAGGAGGCGTAGATCCATGGCACATAAGAAGGGGCTCGGCTCCTCCCGCAACGGCCGCGACTCAAACCCGAAGATGCTCGGCGTGAAGGTCTTCGCCGGTGAGACCGTGACCGGCGGCGAAATCATCGTGCGCCAGCGCGGCACCGTGTTCAAGCCCGGTGAGGGCGTCGGCATCGGCCGCGATCACACGCTCTTCGCGAAGGCGGCCGGCACCATCGAGTTCACACGTGGCCGCAAGGGCCGCGTCGTGAACGTCCAGCCCGCCGGGACCGAATAGCGGTCCCGGCTCGCATCCACCGCCCGTGAGGCGGTGGTAGGCGCCATGCTCTACGACAAGGCGCGCATCTTCGTCCAGGGCGGCAGCGGTGGCAACGGCTCGATGTCGTTCCGCCGCGAAGCCCGAGTTCCACGTGGCGGTCCGGACGGTGGGGACGGCGGCCGTGGCGGCGATGTCGTCCTGCTCTGCGACGACTCGCTGCGCGACCTGCAGTACTTCAAGCGCAAGGCGCACTACAAGGCCGGTCGCGCCCGACACGGGCAAGGGGCGCTGCGCACCGGTGCCGATGGTGAGGATCTCGTCGTCCGCGTGCCCCCGGGCACCCAGGTCGAACTCCCCGACGGCACGGTCCACGACCTCGTCATCCCCGGGCGGCGCGTCGTCGTCGCCGGCGGCGGCGCGGGTGGGCGCGGGAACAAGCGGTTCACGACCGCGACGCGTCAGACGCCGCGCTTCGCCGAGCAGGGGCTCGAGGGGCAGGAGTACTGGATCGACCTCCAGCTGAAGCTGCTCGCCGACGTCGGCCTCGTCGGGCTGCCCAATGCGGGCAAGTCGTCGCTGATCTCGGTGATCACGCGCGCCGCGCCGAAGATCGCCGACTACCCCTTCACGACGCTCGAGCCGGTCCTCGGCGTCCTCGACAACGACGAGCGCCAGCTCATCATCGCGGACATCCCGGGGCTCATCGAGGGTGCCAGCGACGGCGCCGGCCTCGGCCATGACTTTCTCGCGCATGTCGAGCGCACGCGCGTGCTCGTCCACGTCCTCGACCTCGCTCCGATGGACGGGTCGGACCCGGCGGAGAACCACGCCGTGATCGAGCATGAGCTCGCGGCGCACGACCAGCGCCTTGCGCGCCTCCCGCGGATCCTCGCGCTCTCGAAGGCCGACCTCGTTCCCGCCGAGAGCGCCCGTGAGGCGGCGGCACAGTGGCGCGAGCGACTCGGGAGGGACGTGCCGGTCGTGATCACCTCGAGCGCGACCCGCGAAGGCCTTGTGGAGCTGGCGAAGACGCTCTTCGAGCACATCCCCATCGAGGCGCCCCACGATCCGCAGGAGCTCGCGGACGAGGCGCAGCTCGCGGAGCACCAGGTCTTCCGCCCCGCCGCCGGTCGCTCCTGGGAGATCGAGCAGCTCGAGGACGGCGCCTTCCGCGTCAGCGGTGAGCCGATCGAGCGCCTCTTCGCGCGCTTTGACATCGAGAACGAGGAGGCGCTCGCGCACATCGAGCGCCGTCTCAAGCGCATGGGCGTCATGCAGGCGCTCGAGGCCGCGGGATTCCAGCCCGGCGACGATGTCGAGATCGCCGGCACCATCTTCGAGCTCGACCCCTCCTAGCCCGGGGCTATCGTCCCTCGCGCCGTGAGCCGCTACGTCGTCAAGCTCGGTTCGAACATCGTCGCGCACGACGACGGTGCCCTGCGCGAGGACGTCCTCGCGCAGATCTGCAACGAGGTCGCCGCCCGGCACGCCGCCGGTGACGACGTCGTCATCGTGACGTCCGGGGCGATCGCCCGCGGCATGGACATCATGGGCATCGCTTCCCGCCCGCAGGAGATGGCCGATCTGCAGGCGGCGAGCGCCGTCGGGCAGGGCGATCTCCATCGCGCCTACGTCACGCGTCTCGGGGAGCACGGGGTACGCAGCGCGCAGGTCCTGTTGACGTTCCTCGACATCGGCCGTCGCGAGCA
This sequence comes from Actinomycetota bacterium, assembly GCA_009699245.1. Taxonomy (GTDB): domain Bacteria; phylum Actinomycetota; class Thermoleophilia; order Solirubrobacterales; family Solirubrobacteraceae; genus F1-60-MAGs163. The sequence continues at coordinate 86,336 of WLOQ01000005.1, read as the reverse complement.
CTACCTCAATGCGCGCCGCACACTCGGGCGCCTGCTCGACTGGCGCGTCGTGCCGATCGTGAACGAGAACGACACGACCGCCACCGAGGAGATCACCTTCGGCGACAACGACTTCCTCGCCGCCCAGGTCGCGATCCTCGTCGGCGCCGATCACCTGGTGCTGCTCACCAATCAGCACGGCCTGCACGCCGCGGACCCGCGCACCCGACCCGATGCGCCCCTGATCCGTGAGATCACCGATCCGGCGCAGCTCGCCGAGCTGCAGATCGGTCAGAGCCCGTCAGCGCTCGGCTCCGGCGGCATGCGCTCCAAGGTCGTCGCCGCCGAGATGGCCACGGCAGCCGGCATCACGACGACCATCTGCAGCGGTCTGCGCGAGGGCGTGCTCGGTCGCGTGCTCGCCGGTGAGCAGGAGGGGACGCGGTTCACGCCGCAGGAGGCGCGCTACTCGTCGTTCGAGCTGTGGCTGCGCTATGCGAAGCCGGCCCGCGGAACGCTCACTGTCGATTCGGGAGCCGCGCGGGCGCTGCGAGAGGACGGAGCGTCGCTGCTGCCGGTCGGCATCTCGGTGGTCGAGGGCGCGTTCCAGCCCGGCGATGCCGTCGAGGTCCACGACGCGAGCGGACTGATCGCCAAGGGCATCGTGGGCTTCGATGCGGATGATCTGCGCAAGGTCGCGGGGATGCAGACCGACCAGGTGCGCGCGACCCTTCCGCGGGCCGCGGATGAGGCGATCCATCGCGATCACCTCGTCCTCGCCTGAGGACTACCCTCCCGTGCATGGCCACCACCGCCCAGTCCGTCGGGGACATCTGTCGCGCCGCGCGTAGCGCAGCGCGCACACTTGCGGCCAGTGACAGCGCCACGCGCGACCGCGCCCTCGAGACGATTGCGACGGGGCTCGAGACGCAGATGGACGAGATTCTCGAGGCGAATGCGCTGGACCTCGAGGCCGGCCGCGAGGCGGGCCTGAGCGACGCGCTGCTCGACCGTCTGCTGCTGACCCCGGAGCGGGTGCGCGGCATGGCAGCGGGCACCCGTCAGGTCGCGGCGCTCCCCGATCCCGTGGGCGAGCTCCTCGGCGGCGGACGGCTGGAGAACGGCCTCGAGCTCAAGAAGGTCCGCGTGCCGCTCGGCGTGATCGCGATCGTCTACGAGGCACGCCCGAACGTGACGATCGACGCGGCCGCCCTCTGCCTGAAGTCCGGCAACGCCTGCGTGCTGCGCGGCTCGTCGTCGGCGACGCATTCCAACGCGGTGCTCGCGCAGATCGCCGCGGACGCCGCCGCGTCGGCCGGCCTTCCGCGCGATGCGGTGGCGCTCGTCGCGGGTGGCGGCCGCGCGGAGCTCGCGGAGCTCGCCACACAGGATCGGACGGTTGACCTGATCATCCCCCGCGGGGGCGAGGGACTGAAGGCGGCGCTCACCGGGGTCGCCACAGTCCCGGTGATCTACGCCGCCTCGGGCAACTGCCACGTCTACGTCGACGCGGCGGCGGACCTCGACAAGGCCCTCGCCGTGACGCTCAACGCCAAGGTCCAGCGCCCAGGCGTCTGTAATGCGGCGGAGACGCTGCTGGTGCACCGTGAGGTCGCCGCGGACTTCATCCCAGCGGTGCTCGCGGCGCTCGACGCGCAGGGCGTCGAGCTGCGCGTCGATGGTCGCACCCGCTCGCTGGTCAGCGGGGACGTCGCCTCGCGCCTCGTCGCGGCCACCGATGAGGACTGGGACACCGAGTTCCTCGCGCTCACGCTGGCGGTCGGGATCGTCGATTCGCTCGACGAGGCGATCGAGCACATCGGCGCGCACGGCTCCGGCCACAGCGAGGCGATCATCACCGAGGACCTCACCGCCGCGCTGACGTTCGAGCGCGCCGTCGATGCGGCATGCGTCTACGTCAATGCCTCGACGCGCTTCACCGACGGCGGCGAGTTCGGCATGGGGGCCGAGATCGGCAACTCGACACAGAAGCTCCACGCGCGCGGTCCGATCGGGCTGCGCGAGCTCTGCACCTTCAAGTACGTCGTCACCGGCGACGGCCACGTGCGCGGTTGAGCGTGCTGCGCCGCGGGCTGCTCGGCGGCACCTTCAACCCGCCGCATCTCGGGCACCTCGCGATCGCCCGCTCGGCGCGAGACGGCCTCGTCCTCGACCGGGTCGACCTCGTCCCGGTCGGGACTCCGCCGCACAAGCCGCTCGAGGGCGACCCGGGAGCACAGGTTCGTCTTGAGCTGTGCCGCCTCGCCACCGAGCGCGACCGCGCGCTCGGAGTCCTCGACCTCGAGGTGCTGCGCCCTGGGCCGTCGTACACCGTCGACACGTTGCGCGCCCTCCACGAGCAGCACCCAGAGGACGAATGGACCTTCATCGTCGGCGCCGACGTCGCCGCCGGATTGCACGACTGGCACGAGCCCGAGGAGGTCCTGCGCCTTGCGCGGCTCGCCGTCGCGGATCGCGACGGGGTAGCCGCCGAAACGCTGCGCGAGCGCCTCGCCGACCTGCACGACGGGACGCGCATCTGCTTCTTCGGGATGCCGCCGGTCGACGTGTCGTCGTCGCTCGTGCGACGGCGCGCGGCGGCGGGGGAGACGCTCGACGGATTCGTCCCCGGGCCGGTTGCCGCCCGCATCGCGGAGTTCGACCTCTACCGTGGGGGGACGCATGAGCACGACTGAGCGCAAGCCCCAGGACCTGACCTCCGATGAACTCATCGAGGCGATCGTCGAATACGCCCTCGACAAGAAGGCTCGCGACGTCGTCGCGATCGACCTGCGCAGCGTCGCCGCCTTCACCGACGCCTTCGTCGTCTGCTCCGGCACGAGCGATCGTCAGGCCAAGGCGATCCACGACGGGATCTACCAGACGATGAAGGATGTCCACGGCATCTTCCCGCGTCGCGTCGAGGGACTGCCGGAGGCGCACTGGGTGCTGCTCGACTACATCGACGTCGTCGTGCACGTCTTCACACCGGAGACGCGTGAGTTCTACCGCCTTGAGCAGCTGTGGGGCGAGGTCCCCAAGCGCCGCTACGAGAGCGGGCCGGAGCCCGAGCTCGAGGCGCCCATCGCGGATGACGGCGAGGACGAGATGGAGCTCGACCTCGACGCCGACTCCGACGACGCCTAGAGCCGCCTGATCACCTGATCCGCCGCGAGGCGGGGGCTGCGCGGGAAGAAGGCATCCGGACCGGGGCGCCCGACGTTGATGACGCAGAGCGCTTCGAGTCCCGTGTCTGTGAGGAGGTCTGCTGTCACTCCCGCAGCGTCGAACCCGGTCATCGGGCCGGCGGCGAGGCCCAGCGCGCGGATGCCGAGGATGACGTAGCCGACCTGGAGCCACCCTTGGGCGCGCGCGAAGGCGGCCCGCGCCTCATCCTCGAGGAAGGCGTCGCGCATGCCCGGGTTGTGCGGGAACACGGTTGGCAGGTGGTCGTGGAAGCCGGTGTCGGCGGCGGCGATGAGCGTCAGCGGCGCCGACTCCGTCTTCGCCTGATTGCCGCCGGCCATGTAGGGGAGCAGCCGGGGCCGCGCATCGCGGTCGACGATCACCAGGCGCAGCGGCTGCGAGTTGACGGCGGTCGGAGCGAACCGGATCAGCTCGTAGAGGTGCTCGACGATGTCGTCCTGGAGCGGCTCCTGGTCGAACGTGAACGCGGTGTGCGCGTCGAAGAGCAGCTCACGCGAGGCGGGATCGATCGTCATGAACCAGATCATTGCGCGCTGCGCGGCGGCGGTCGGATGCCGCAAAGCGCGAAGGCCGCCCTCGCGGACGGCCTTCGATCGAGTGGAGCTAGCCGGGCTCGAACCGGCGACCTCCTGCATGCCATGCAGGCGCTCTCCCAGCTGAGCTATAGCCCCTCGCTGCTGGTGCGGGCCACATGGTACAACGCTGCGCGCGGCGGCTCCGTCGCGCCGCGCGTCCCGGAACGCCGACTATCCTCGGCCACACATGACGGAGCTCCGCTACGACCCGCAGGAGATCGAGCCGCGCTGGCAGCGCGTCTGGGCCGATGAGCACACCTGGGAGGTGTCGAACGAGCCCGACGACCGCGAGAAGTCCTACGTGCTCGAGATGCTCCCGTACCCGAGCGGGGAGCCGCACATCGGCCATCTGAAGGTCTACTCGGTCGGCGACGCGGTCGCGCACTTCCACCGGCGCACCGGGCGGCGCGTCCTTCACCCGATGGGTTACGACGCATTCGGCCTGCCGGCCGAGAACCACGCGATCCGCACCGGCCAGCACCCGCGGGACTCGACCGACGCGGCGATCGCCGAATTCCAGCGCCAGTTCCGCGCCTGGGGGATCTCGATCGACTGGTCGCGCGAGTTCGGCACGCACGAGCCGCGCTACTACCGCTGGACGCAGTGGATCTTCCTGCAGCTCCTGAAGGAGGGGCTCGCGTACCGGCGCGAGGCCGCCGTCAACTGGTGCCCGAGCGACCAGACGGTGCTCGCCAACGAGCAGGTCGTCGACGGCGCCTGCGAGCGCTGTGGCGCCGAGGTCGAGGTCAAGCAGCTCGAGCAGTGGTTCTTCCGGATCACCGATTACGCGGATCGCCTGCTCGACGACCTCGACGGCATCGAGTGGCCCGAGCACGTCAAGACGATGCAGCGCAACTGGATCGGCCGCTCTGAGGGCGCCGAGGTCACGTTCCGCTGCGAGGAGGTCGGGATCGACTACCCCGTCTTCACGACCCGCCCCGACACGCTCTTCGGCGCGACGTTCTTCGTCATGGCGCCCGAGCACCCCGACGTCGAGCGCCTCGCCGCCGGGACGGGGCAGGAGGAGGCCGTCCACGAGTACGTCAAGACCGCGCTCACGCAGGAGAAGGAGACGCGCGGGTCGGCTGAGCGCGAGAAGACCGGCGTCTTCCTCGGTCGGCACGTGATCAACCCGGTCAGCGGTGAGGCGATTCCGATGTACGTCGCCGACTACGTCCTCATGGAGTACGGGACCGGCGCGATCATGGCCGTTCCGGCGCACGACGAGCGCGACCACGAGTTCGCCCGCGTCTTCGGGCTCCCGGTGCGGCGCGTCATCGACGGCATCAATCCCGAGGGGGACGCCGAAGGTCTGCCCTACGCGGGCGACGGTCCCCTGGTGAACTCGGCGCCCGAGTTCGACGGCATGCCCAATCGCGACGCGCTCGAGGCGATCGTCGCCTGGCTCGATCGCGAGGGCAAGGGCCACGCGTCGGTCAACTACCGCCTGCGCGACTGGCTGCTCTCCCGCCAGCGCTATTGGGGCTGTCCGATCCCGGTGGTCCGCTGCCCGTCCTGCGGGATCGTCCCCGTGCCCGAGGATCAACTTCCGGTCGTGCTCCCCGACGTCGAGGACTACGCCCCGCAGGGGCGCTCCCCGCTGGCTGCGGCCACCGAGTGGCTGCACACCGAGTGCCCGAGCTGCGGCGGTCCGGCCGAGCGCGAGACCGACACGATGGACACGTTCGTCGACTCGTCGTGGTACTTCCTGCGGTACTGCGATGCGGGGAACGACACGGCCGCTTGGGACCCGAAGGTCCTGCGCGAGTGGATGCCCGTCGACCAGTACATCGGCGGCGTCGAGCACGCGATTCTGCACCTCATGTACGCGCGCTTCTTCGTGAAGGCGCTGCACGATCTCGGGCATCTCGACGTCCAGGAGCCGTTCGCGCGGCTCTTCACGCAGGGGATGATCACGAAGGACGGCGCGAAGATGTCCAAGTCGCGCGGCAATGTCGTCTCGCCGCGTGACATCGTCAGCCGCTACGGCGCCGACACCGCGCGCGCCTACATCCTCTTCATCGGGCCCCCCGACCAGGACGCCGACTGGTCGGATGAGGGGCTTGAGGGCGTCCACCGCTTTCTGGGCCGCGTCTGGCGCCTCTCCGCGGACATCGCCGACCGACCCGCCGAGCAGGTGCCGCAGTCGCCGCAGGGGCCGGATGAGGTGCTCGTGCGCAAGGCGCACTGGGCGATCGACAAGGTCACAGCCGACCTTTCCGGTCGCTTCGCCTTCAACACGGCGATCGCGGCGATCATGGAGCTCACGAACGAGATCTCCCGCCTGCGCGACGAGGCCGGCACCGGCGCGATGCGCTTCGCGCTCGAAACGGCGAACTCGTTGCTCTTCCCGTTCGCGCCGCATGTGGCATCCGACGGGTACGAGCGCCTGACCGGCGCGCGGGTCTGGGAGACGCCCTGGGCGCAGGCCGACGCGGCATTCCTCGCGACCGATACCTATGAGCTCGTCTGCCAGGTCAACGGCAAGCTGCGTGACCGGGTGAGCGCCCCGTCCGACGCCGGGCGCGAGGAGCTCGAGGCGCTGGCGCTCGCGGCGCCCAACGTCCAGGCGCACCTCGACGGCCAGACGGTCGTGAAGCTCATCGTCGTGCCGGGCAAGCTCGTGAACATCGTCGTGCGCTGAGCGGCCCCAAGTCGTCACAGTCGCCGCATCCCGCTGTGACGCGGCGACGCCGATCATCGTGGCGTGACCGATCCACGCCGATCCACGCTCGCCGCCGGGGTCACCGTGCTGGTGCTGACGCTCCTCGCGGCGTGGTGGTGGACCCGCCCCAAGGCGCCTGCGGCCGCGCAGGGCCGCGCGGTCGTCACGCGCGCGACGGCAGGCGACGCTGCGGCGCCGGCGCCCGTGGTGCGTCGCGCTGCGGCCCCGGGCCCCGTCGTCCACGTCGCCGGCGCGGTGCGCCACCCGGGCGTCTACCGCCTGCGTGCCGGGGCGCGGGTCGCCGACGCGGTGCGGCGGGCGGGAGGGGTCAGCGCCGGGGGCGACGCGAATGCCGTCAACCTCGCGGCGAAGGCCGCCGACGGGCAGCAGATCCTCATCCCAGCCCGGGTCGGCACGGCGTCCGCGGGCGGTTCGGTAGTGCCTCCGGCGGGGTCTCCGGCGGGCGCGGGCGCGGGCGCGGGTCGCTCGGGCCCGATCAGCCTGAGCACGGCCACCGCTGAGCAGCTCGACACGCTCGACGGCATCGGCCCGGTGATCGCGCAGAAGATCATCGCCTGGCGTCAGGCGCACGGAGGCTTCTCGTCGGTGGACGATCTCGGTCAGGTGCCGGGGATCGGGCCGCGACGACTCGAGGCGCTGCGCACCCAGGTCGCCCCGTGACGCTGGCCCGCGCGTGGACGGCGTGGCAGCGTCCGCGCGCAGCCGAGCTGCTGATCGCCGCGCTCGTCGCAGGGTTGCTGCTCGGGCCGCGGGCACCGGTGCTGCTGCCGGTGGCCGGCGTGCCGCTGGTCGTGGCCTGCGCGCAGCCCGCCGTCGCCGCGGGTGCGGGCGCAGCGCTGCTTGCAGGTGCCGTCTGGGCGCGCCTGCGGTCCAGCCCTCCGGCGCGGCCGCGCGCGCCGCTCGGTCATGTCGCGAGCCTGCGGGCGCTGCTGACCGAGGCGCCACGCGCGACGAGCGGTGGGCGCTGGCGCGCATTCGCCGCCACGGAGGGTGCGCGGATCCTGTTGAGCGGGCGTGGTCCTCCGCCTGCGGCGCGCGCCGCAGGCGACGTCCTCCAGGCTCACGGCGTCCTGCGCGAGCCGCGGGCGACCGAACGCTGGGTCGAGGCGCGGGGTGCGGCCGCGGTCCTCGACGTGGCGTGGGTGCGCGCGCTCGGGCGTCGCGGCGGCGCGGTGGGCGCGCTCGACGGCGTACGCCGCCGCGCGCAGGCCGCACTCGGCCGCACCCGTGATGCGGCGAGCGGTGCGCTCCTGCGCGGCATGGTGCTCGGCGACGATGCCCGCCTGAGCAGCACGGACCGCGACCTCCTGCGCCGAGCGGGTCTCGGGCACCTCGTCGCAGCGAGCGGGGCGAACGTCGCACTCCTCGCAGTGCTCGCGAGCGCGATGGCGTCGGCGGTGGGGGCCGGGCGCCGGACACGCCTGGCGCTCGTACTCGTCCTCACCGCGCTCTACGTCCCATTGGCGGGGTCCGGGCCGTCGATCCGCCGCGCGGCGATCATGGGCGGGGCCGCGACCGTCGCCGCGTGGTCGTCGCGCCCCGTGGCGCGCCGCCACGCGCTGCTGCTCGCCGCCGCGCTGACGCTCATCGCCGACCCGCGCTCAGCCGGGGACCCTGGATGGCAGATGAGCTTCGCGGCCGTCGCGGCGATCGCCCTGCTTGCGCCGCCGATCGCGCGCGGCCTGGGCGCCCGTGGCACGCCGCGACCGGTGGCCGGCGGCGTGGCGCTCAGCGCCGCGGCCGGCCTTGGCACGGCGCCGGTCGCCGCGGCGGCCTTCGGGACGGTGTCGCTCGCCAGCCTGCCCGCAAACGTCCTCGCAGCACCACTCGTACCGCCCGCGACCTGGTTGGGCATGGTCGGCGCACTCGCTGCACAGGTCGATGGTCGCCTCGCGGCGGTGCCGATCGCGCTCGCCGCCATTCCAGCGCACGGGATCCTCATCATCGGGCGCTGGTGGGGTGCGCGCCCGCTCGCGCAGATCGCGGCACCGTGGTGGAGTGTCCTCGGCGCACTGCTCCTCGTCAGCGCACTGGCGCTCGCGCTTCGTCGGCGTCCGCGACTCGGGCTCGCGGTGGCGTGCGCTGCGGTCATCTGTGTGCTCATCCTGCCGACGGCACTGCGCCCACGCGGACTCTCGGCCCCCGCGCCGGGGGTCGTGCGGGTCAGCTTCCTCGACATCGGCCAAGGGGATGCGACGGTCGTCCAAGTCGGCACTCACGCGCTGCTCGTCGACGCGGGGCCGCCGGGCGCACCGCTGCTGCGTGAGCTCGGCGCTGCTGGGGTGACGCGGCTCGATGCGCTCGTCGGGACCCATGCGCAGGCCGATCACATCGGGGGGGCGGACGATGTCCTGCGCGCCATGCCGGTCGGGATGGTGCTCGACGGGCGCGGCGGGGTGCGGGAGCGCCAGGGCGCGGAGATGGCGGCGTCGGCTCGAGGCCGCGGGGTTCGGCTGATCGCCGCCGAGGCAGGGGAGGTGCTGCTCGCTGGCGGCATCCGCGCCCGGGTCCTCTGGCCGCCGGCCGGGCCGGCGCCGCCGGGAGCCGATCCGAACGACCGCGCCGTCGTCCTGCTCGTCGAAGCGGCAGGGCTGCGGCTGCTCCTCGCCGCCGACGCCGAATCTGATGTTCTCGCTCGGCTCGAGCTGCCGCCGATCGACATTCTCAAGGTGAGCCATCACGGCAGCGACGATCCGGGTCTCGCAGCCCTGCTCGAGCGCCTGCGCCCGCGACTCGCCGTGATCGAGGTCGGGCGCCACAACACCTACGGGCATCCGACCCCGTCGACGCTGCGCACCCTCGCCCGGGCCCGGGTCCCCGTTCGTCGCACCGACCTGGATGGCACGGTGCGCGTCGAAGGGTCGGGAGCGTCCGGGCTGCGCGTGATCAGGTGATCCGAGCCCGCGCCTAGACTCGCTCGCGTGGCCGATCTCAACGCCGTCTATCTCATCCACGGCGATGACCACGGCCGGATCGGGGAGCGGCGCGCGACCCTACGGAGGATCGCGGAGGAGCGCTCGGGACCGAGTGGGATCGAGCTCTTCGAAGGCGACGCCGCAACGCCCGAGGCTGTGGCGCTCGCGCTGAACGCGATGACCTTTGCGATCGGCTGGCGTGTGCTGATCGTCGATGGGGTCGAGCGCTGGAAGGCCGACGACGTCAAGACGCAGCTTGCCGCGGTGCTGAAGGCGATGCCGCCGGAGACGACGGTCGCGCTGTTCGCTCGTGAGGAAGGGCGCGCAAAGGCGCCGAAGGAACTCCACGACGCGGTCAAGGCGGCCGGGGGCAGCATCGCCGAGGAGAAGCTCGCCAAGGCGAAGGACAACCCGGCCTGGGCACGCGGGCAGGCATCCCGGCTCGGGATCCGGCTCGATGGCGCCGGATCTCAGGCGCTGGTCGAATGCGTCGGCGCGAGCCGGCAGCGGCTCCTGCGCGAACTCGAGAAGCTCGCGCTCATGCACGGCGCTGGCGCCGAGGTCGGCGTCCAAGAGGTCGAAGAGGCGGTCGGCGGCGTCGCCGAGCGTGAGGTCTGGCGGCTCGTCGATGCTGCGATCGCGCGCGACCGGCGCCGGATGTTCCAGCTCTACGCCGAACTACGCGCCCAAGGTGAGGACGTCCAGCGGCTGCTCTCGTCGATGGCACTGCGTGTGCGCGAGGTGCTGATCGTCGCCGAGCGGCTCGAGGCGGGTGAGACGCCGGCCGACGTGAAGGGGTCCGTGCCCGATGCACAACAGTGGCGGATCGGACAGCGGATTAAAGAGGCCCGTGCGACGGACCTGCAGAGCTTGCGACGCGCCGTGATGGCGCTCGCCGCGCTCGAACGAGCGACCCGCGGCGGCAGCGAACTGCAGCCGGATACGGAGATGACGCGGGCGCTGCTGCGAATCGCGGCCTGACGGCCGCGGGGCTCAGGAGTCAGCGCCGGCGCGAACGCGGGCGGCACGGGACTTCTTGCGCGCACCGGTGTTCTTGTGGAGCGCGCCGCGCTTCACGGCCTTGTCGATCGTCGAGATGAGGAGGCGATGCTCCGCGTCGGCGGTGGCGTCGTCGCCGCCGCCGACCGCTGCCCCAAGGCGACGGAAATAGGTGCGGATCGAGGAGATGTAGCGACGATTCTCAAGTCGCTCCCGCTCGGCGCGCACGATGCGCTTCTTCTGCGAATGAATGTTGGCCATGACCGACGGCGCAGTGTAGCGGGACGGCGGCAGTGGCCGCACTCATCCCTAGCCTTAGACGGCCGTGGGCTCCAGCTCTGCCATCCCGCCCGACGACGGGGCCGAGGTCGACCCGTCCGTGCCGCCCGTCGGTTCGGACGACGACTTCGACCCGTTCTACACGGGTTCCGCGCCTCGCGGAGTCGGCCCGCAGGAGGCCGATGAGCTCGCACGTCGCGCGGCCGAACGTCGGGCGCGATGGGAGGAGCGTCAGCGCCGGCGCGACGCCGACGGACAGGCGCCCCGGCGTCCTGCGCGACGCTCGCGCCGGCCGCCCCGCCAGCGCGAGCGTGAGCGCGCCGCTCCGCTTCCCGCTGCGCCCCTCGAGGATCACCACGAGATCGCGCCGCCCGAGTCGCAGGCTCCGCGGTCCGGCCTGGCCCGGAACACCGTCATCTTCTCCGTGGCGACCGGCGCATCGCGCATCGCGGGCCTCGCCCGCGAGATCGTCGCCGCGAGCTACTTCGGCACGACCGGTCCGGCGTCGGCCTTCACGCTGGCCTTCCAGGTGCCGAACCTTGTGCGCGGCCTCTTCGCCGACGCCGCCCTCAGCGCGGCGTTCGTGCCGGTCTTCACCGAATATCTCGAGCGCGGCAAGCGCCGCGAGGCGATGCTGCTCGCCTCGACGCTCTTCTGGATCATCCTGCTCGTCCTCGGGGCGCTGACGGCGTTCTTCATCCTCGCCGCCGGCGTGATCATGCCGGTGTTCATCCCGGGGACGCAGTTCACGCCGGCGCTGGTCGACCTCACGGTCGGCCTCGCGCAGGTGCTGTTCCCGGTGGTCGTCCTCCTCGGACTCAACGGCCTGCTCGTCGGGATCGTCAACGCCTATCACCACTTCACGATCCCGGCGATCGCGCCGTTCGTCTGGAACGTCGTGATCATCGGCGCGCTCGTGGCCCTCCACGGCCAGTTCGATGCCGACAAGCAGATCTACGCCTACGCGATCGGCGTGCTGATCGGGACTGTCGTGCAGCTGCTCATGGTCATTCCGGTCCTCGGGCGGATCGACTTCCGGCTGAAGGTGCACCTGAACTGGCGTGACCCCGGGGTGTCGCGGGTCTTCAAGCTCATGCTGCCGGTGACGATCGGCCTCGGCGTGATCAACATGGACCTGCTGATCAACTCGATGATCGGCGCGCTCATCTCGGAGAGCGCTCCGCGGGCGATCGACGCGGCCTTCCGCGTCTACATGCTCCCCCAGGGCATGTTCAGCGTCGCACTGGCGACGGTCCTCTTCCCGTCGCTCAGCCGGCTCGTCGCGCGCCACGACATACCGGCACTCCGCGGGCTGCTCGGGACCGGCACGCGGCAGAACCTCCTGCTCCTCGTCCCTGCTGCTGCCGTCACGATGGCGCTCGCCGCCCCGATCGTCGAGCTGATCTATCAGTACGGATCGTTCAACAGCGACTCGACCGATGAGGTCGCGAAGGCGCTCTTCTGGTTCTCGTTCTCGCTGCCGTTCGCCGGCGTCAACCTCCTGCTGACCCGCACGTTCTTCTCGCTCCAGCGCCCGTGGATCCCGACGGCACTCGCGGGAGCCAATCTCGTCGTCAACCTCATCCTGTCGCTCCTCCTCTACAAGCCGCTCGGCATCGCGGGCCCCGTGATCGGCACGGCCGTCGCAAGTGCCGGGATGACGTTCGCGCAGGCGCACTGGCTGCGGCGCGAACTCGGCGGCACGATCGAGGGGCGCGAGACGCTCGTCGCGGCGCTGAAGATCCTCGCCGCCGCAGTGATGCTCGGCATCGTCACCTGGCTCGTCTGGAAGGGCCTCGACTCGGTGCTCGGGGACGGCGGCCCGCTGGCACGACTCTTCGCGGTGTTGCCTGCGATCGTTGCCGGCACGGCGACCTACATCGCCGTCGTGCTCGCGATGCGCATCCCCGAGGCGCTGCAGATCCGGCGCTTCATCGGCGCGCGTCTGGCGCGCTGAGCGGCCCGCCGCAATCGCGCCGCGTACCCTGGGGACCGCGCATGGACCAGTCCCGCATCCGCAACTTCTCGATCATCGCCCACATCGACCACGGGAAGTCGACGCTCGCCGATCGCATCCTCGAGATGACGAAGACCGTCGATAAGCGGGACATGCGCGCTCAGCTACTCGATTCGATGGACCTCGAGCGCGAGCGCGGGATCACGATCAAAGCCCAGGCGGTGCGCGTCTTCTATACGGCGCGCGACGGCGAGACCTACCAGCTGCACCTCATCGATACGCCCGGGCACGTCGACTTCACGTACGAGGTGTCGCGGTCGCTGGCTGCGTGTGAAGGCGCGCTGCTGGTCGTCGATGCCTCGCAGGGCGTCGAAGCGCAGACGCTGGCCAACACGTATCTCGCGGTCGAGTCGGGGCTCGAGCTCATCCCCTGCCTCAACAAGATCGATCTGCCCGGTGCCGACCCGGAGCGCGTGGCGGCCGAGGTCGCCGACCTACTCGGCGAGCCCGCCGAGGGGATCCGCGCGATCTCCGGGAAGACGGGGGAGGGCGTGATCGAGGTGCTCGAGGAGATCGTTCAGCGCGTCCCGCCGCCGCCGGGCGATCAGAACGCTCCGGCGCGCGCACTCATCTTCGATTCTGAGTTCGACCAGTACCGCGGGGTCGTCGCATACATCCGCGTCATGGACGGCGTGCTGCGCAAGGGTGAGGCGATCCGTGCGATGGAGGCCGGCACCGAGGCGGAGATCGACGACATCGGCTTCTTCAGCCCGGGGATGGTCCCGGTCGCGGAGCTGCGCGCCGGCGAGGTGGGCTACATCATCACCGGCATCAAGGACGTCACGCGCCTGCGCGTCGGCGACACGATCACGTCGAAGCACGGCGGCGCCACCGAGGCGCTCCCCGGCTATCGCGACGTCAAGCCGATGGTCTTCTGCGGTCTCTTCCCGATCGACTCAGAGCGCTACGCGGACCTGCGCGACGCGCTCGAGAAGCTCACGCTCAACGACGCGGCGCTTACCTGGGAGCCCGAGACGTCGGACGCGCTCGGCTTCGGCTTCCGCTGCGGCTTCCTCGGCCTGCTGCACATGGACATCGTGCGCGAGCGCCTCGAGCGCGAATACGACCTCGAGCTCCTCACCACGATGCCGTCGGTCGGCTTTGAGGTGACGCTCACGAGCGGCGAGGAGATGGAGGTCCACAACCCGTCGGACTTCCCAGATCCGGCGCGCGTCAAGGAGATCCGCGAGCCGATGATCCGCGCGAGCATCCTCGCGCCGACCGAGTACATCGGCCCGATCATGGAGCTCTGCCAGGAGAAGCGCGGCGAGCACGTGGGGATGCACTACCTCTCCGCGGAGCGTGTGCAGCTGACGTACGACCTGCCGCTGGCGGAGATCGTGCTCGACTTCTTCGACCAGCTCAAGAGCCGCACGAAGGGCTACGCCTCGCTCGATTACGAGGTCAGCGGCATGAAGCCGTCGAACCTCGTGAAGCTCGACGTGCTGCTCGCCGGTGACGCCGTCGACGCGCTGTCGATGCTCGTCCACAAGGACAAGGCGTACGGCGTCGGACGCATGCTCACCGAGAAGCTCCGCGAGAAGATCCCGCGCCAGCAGTACGACGTCCCGATTCAGGCCGCGATCGGCTCGCATGTCGTCGCCCGTGAGACGGTCAAGGCATTCCGCAAGGACGTCATTGCGAAGTGCTACGGCGGCGACATCTCGCGCAAGCGCAAGCTCCTCGAGAAGCAGAAGGAGGGCAAGAAGCGCATGAAGCAGGTCGGCCGCATCGAGGTGCCGCAGGAGGCCTTCCTCGCGGTGCTCGAACTCGGCGACTCGAAGTCGAAGTAGGCGGCGATGGATCTCGGGCTCGCCGGGAAGGTCTGCATCGTCACCGGCGCCAGCAGCGGCATCGGGCGCGAGACGGCCCAGCGCCTGGCAGCCGAGGGCGCGAGCGTGCTCCTGGTCGCGCGCGGCGAGGCTGCACTCCGTGAGGCGGCGGCTGCGTGCGGTGAGCACGCCGCGTGGCTCGCCTGCGATGTCACTGACGTGGAGGCTGACGCACGCATCGTCGCCGCCGCCGCAGCCGGGCGCTTCGGCGACGTGGACGTGCTCGTCAACAGTGCCGGGGCGTCGCCGTGCGCACGATCGATGAGCTCAGCGACGATGACTGGCACGCCCAGTGGGAGCTCGATGTGATGGCGCCCATGCGGCTGATGCGCGCGCTGGCGCCGCAGATGGCGCTGCGCGGCGGTGGCCGGATCGTCAACGTCTCCTCGTCGGGCGGCAAACGCCCGACATCCCTGAACCCGGCCTACAGCGTGACCAAGGCGGCGCAGCTTTTCCTGTCGCGCACGTCCGCCGACCGCTGGGCCCGCGCTGGGGTCCTCGTCAACGCCGTCACTCCTGGGCCGACCACCTCGCAGATGTGCTCGCGCCCGGCGCGCTCGGCGACCAGATGGGCGCTGCGCGCGGGATGACCGGCGCCGAGGCGCTCGCCGCGACGGCCGACAACATTCCGCTCGGGCGCTTCGCGCAGCCCGGGGAGATGGCCGACGTGATCCTCTTCCTCTGCTCCGAGCGTTCGAGTACGGTCGCGGGAGCGGCGTGGTCGGCCGACGGCGGCGCCGTCGCGATCATCTTCTAGCGTCCTGCACGGGCGCACGACGATCAGGGGGAACGACGATGGATCAGTGGCTCACAAGTCTCAGGACGCAGACGCCGCAGGAGGGTTTCGAACTCGCGATAAAGCTCTCGCGGATGGGCGTCAAGTACACCCAGCCGTCCGACGAGGCACGGGCCGCGATGCGTCCCGAGTACGCAGAGGATCCAGCAATCGTGACGGCCGCCTCGCACGTCGTCGCGGTGAACTTCCAGACGGTCGCCGCGGCCAACGACTGGTGGCGCTAGCCCCGGGCCTGCGGGCCGGTTCGCAGTCGCTGATGCTCCGCCTACCATTCCCCGTGTGCTGAGCGCCCGCCAGGAGCTCCTGCTGCGCAAGGTGGTCGATGTCAATCAGACGACCGGGCAGCCCGTCGGCTCGAAGACCCTCGCGGCCGACGTGGAGATCACCTTCGGCCCGTCGACTGTCCGCGCCGAGCTCGCGGTCCTCGAGGAGCACGGGTTCATCACCCACCCGCACACCTCCGCCGGCCGCGTCCCGACCGATGCCGGCCGCCGCTTCTATGTCGATCGGCTGCTTCCCGAGTCCAGTCGCAGGGCGCAGCTCGATCTGCCGATCGTGCGGCGCGAGCTCGACGAGGCGATGCGCATGACGACTGCGACGCTCGCGCAGGTCACGAACCTGCTGGCGATCGTCAGCGCCCCGCCGCCCGACACGGCGACGATCCATCGCGTTGAGGTGCTCCTGCTCCAGCCGCAGGTCGTGATGGTCGTTGTCATCACCTCGACCGGCGGAGTCTCCAAGCGCCTCGTGACCTTCGGCGACGTCGTCGATCCGGGCCTCGTCACATGGGCGGGCGAGTACCTCAACGAGCGACTCGCGGGGCTGGGCCTCGGCGCGCGGATGCTGCACTCGCGCCTGCAGGATCCGTCGCTCGGGCCATCGGAGGAGCGCTTCCTGCAGGCGCTCATCCCCGCCTTCGGCGAGCTGGGGGCGATGCAGGAGGACACGCTCTACATGGACGGCGCGGCACGCCTGCTCGGCGTCGATCGGCTCCAGGATCTCGCGCAGATCAACGAGCTGCTCACGGCGCTCGAACGCCGCGTGACGCTGCTCGGCGTCCTGCGCGTGGCGCTCGGTCAGCGCGACGTCCTCGTGCGCATCGGCAGCGAGAACGAGCTCCCGGCGCTGCGCTCGCTCAGCGTGGTCGCTGCGGGATACGGCCTGCCCCAACGCAACCTCGGCACGGTGTCCGTGATCGGACCACTGCGGATGGACTACGCCGCGACGATCGCGACGGTGCGTGAGGCTGCGCATCAGCTCTCGCGCTACGTCGAAGACGTCTACGAGCGCTAGCCTCGCCCCGCGATGGCCTCTGACCCACGGGATCCGTACGAGGTGCTCGGCGTCCCCCGTGACGCGGACGAAACACAGGTCAAGAAGGCGTTCCGCCGGCTGGCCCGCGAGCTCCACCCGGACGTCAACGCCCACGACCCCCAGGCGGAGGAGAAGTTCAAGGAGGCTGCGGAGGCCTACGAGATCCTCTCGAACCCCGAGCGGCGCGAGACGTACGACCGCTTCGGTCACGAGGGCCTGCGCAGCGGTGGCATGGGGCCGAACTTCGAGGGCTTCGGCTCGATCACTGATCTCTTCTCGGCCTTCTTCGGCGGCGGTGGCAGCGCCGCGCCGGGCGGCCAAGTTCAGGGCGACGACGCGCTCATCGGCGTGGAGATCACGCTCGCCCAGTCCGCAGTCGGGACGACGCAGCACGTGCACTTCGAAGCCGTCGACGGCTGTGAGCGCTGCGGTGGCGACGGCGCCGAGCCGGGGACGCAGCTGCGCTCCTGCGACCGCTGCGATGGCGCCGGAATCCTGCAGGTGATGGCGCGCTCACCCTTCGGCCAGGTCGTGCGCAACACCGTCTGCGATGCCTGCCACGGGGCCGGGCGGATTCCGGACACCCCCTGCACGGGGTGCGACGGTCGCGGGCGACTCGTGGGGATGCGCAACCTTGACGTCGCGGTGCCGGCCGGCATTGCGGACGGCCAGCGCATCCGCCTCGCCGGCCGTGGCCATGCCGGCGAGCGCGGTGGCCCCGCCGGTGATCTCTTCGTCCAGGTCCACGTGCTCGCCGACGAACACCTCGTGCGCGACGGCGACGACCTCGTGACCGTCCTCGACGTCGCGGCGCCGCTCGCGTCGCTCGGCGCGACCCTGAGCGTCCCGTCGCTCGATGGGGAGGAGGAGCTCGAGGTTCCCGCTGGGACCCAGCCGGGCGACGTCCTGCGGCTGCGCGGGCTCGGCATGCCGGACCTGCGCCGACCCGATCGCCGCGGCGACCTGCGCGTCCTCGTCAACATCATCGTTCCCGGGCGCCTCACCGCGGAGCAGCGCGAGCTCGCCCAGCAGCTCGCCGACTCGCTCACCGACGAGAATCTCGGTGAACCGGAGAGCCTCGGCGCTCGCCTGCGCCGTGTGCTCGGTGGTCGTCGGTGATCCGGCTCGCGCTGCGCGTGCATCGCGCCGACGCGGAGCTCGTCCTCGCCGAGCTGCTGGAGCTCGCGCCGTCCGGCGTTGAAGAGCGCGAGCTCCCGGGCGACGTCGTCGAATACGCCGTCTACGGCGCACCCGGTGAGCTACCGGCGCTCCCCGACCTGCAGGCGGTCGCCGGGAATGCGCTCGTCGAGATCACGACCGAGGAGATCGCGGACGACTGGCACGAGCGCTGGAAGGCCTTCCACCGCCCCGTCGCGATCCCCGCCGTACGTCCGGGCGGGCCGGGGCTGCGCGTTCGCCCGCCGTGGGAGCCGCCGCTCGACGACGGCATGGAGGATCTCGTCATCGACCCGGGCCGCGCATTCGGGACGGGGGCCCATGACACGACGCGCCTGTGCCTGGAGCTCCTCTTGGGGATCGAGCCGGGCGGACCGGTCGCCGACATCGGCTGCGGGTCCGGCGTCCTGGGCATCGCCGCGGCGCGGCTCGGCTTCGGCCCGGTCTTCGGGCTCGACCACGAGCAGGAGTCGGTCGACGCGACCCGGCAGAACGCCGCGGTCAACGGCGTCGAAATGGACTCGCTGCGCTTCGACCTGCTACTCGACGGCACCGCGCCCGCAGCTCCGACGGTGCTTGCGAACCTCGTCCGTCCGCTGCTGCTCGCGGTCGCCCGCACCGGGTTTCGCGACGGACTCGTCCCCGAGACGTTGATTGCGAGCGGACTGCTGGCTCACGAAGCCGACGAGATCGCCGACGCGTTCTCCACCGCGATGGGTCTGCGCGAGGCGCGCCGGGTCCACGGCGGCGAGTGGGCCGCCCTGCTGCTCGTGCGCTAGGCGAGGATCTCGCGACTCCCGCGCCCCGCTTCGAGGTGATCGGCGAGCCGCAGAGCGGCCGCCTGCGGATCCTCGGGACCGTCCGGCGCGAGCTCCGTTCGCACCCAGCCCGGATCGAACGCGAACACCGCGACGCCGCTCGCGCCCCCGGCCTCCTGGCGCAGCGTCTGCGTGAGCGACTCGAGCGCCGCCTTCGATGCCGCGTAGGCGCCCATGCCGCGCCGCCCGCCGCTGACCTGCGGCGCGACGACGTTCGCGATCACCCCGGCGCCACGCTCACGCATCCCGGGGAGGAGGGCGCCGGCGAGGACGAACGGGCTGAGGACGTTCACCTGGAAGGACCGATCGAGATCCTCGAGCGACACGTCGGTCACCGCCCCGTCGATGCGCACGCCGGCGTTGTTGACAAGGATGTCGACGCGCCCGTGCGCCGCCACGACCGCATCGGCGAGGGCGAGGGCGTGCACCGGGTCGGACAGATCGACCTCATGCACGGACGCGACCCCCAAGCCGTCCATGGGCGCTGTGCGCCGTGCAGCGGCGGCCACGACCGCTCCGCGGGCGCTGAGCTCACGGGCGAGCGCCGCGCCGATGCCGGACGAGGCGCCGGTGATGAGGACGACGCTGGAGGAAAGACCCATGCCCCTCGATACGCTTTCGCGGTGCCCGCGGCTCAGCGCCAGGCATGAGTTCCGTCCCGAGGGTGATACTTCACCGCGCAGGACCGCCGCTCCCCGATGTCGAACAGGACGCTGATGAGCAAGATGACGATCTCCCCCCGCCTGATCACCCTCCTCGCCACGGCTGCCCTCGCCGCCGGTGCACTCGCCGCCTGCACGAGCGACAACGCCACCGGCCCGAGCCAGCAGGACGTGTCCGAGGCGACCGGCAACGCGCCGACCCGCACGATCTCGCAGGCGCCCGCGGAGCCCGAGGGCGACCAGGTGGCCGCGATCGACGCGAAGTCCATCTTCACCACGAACTGCGGGTCCTGCCACACGCTCAAGGCGGCCGGGACCAACGGCAACATCGGGCCGAACCTCGACACGTCGCTCGCCGCGAGCGATGGCGTCGACGCGATCACGGAGATGATCGTGGAGCCCAACAAGGAGATCGTGAAGGGCTACAAGGCGGGCATCATGCCGGTGGACTTCGGCAAGACGCTCAGCGCGGAGGAGATCAAGGCGCTCGCCGAGCTCATCGACGAGAACGCGCACGGCGCGGCCTGAGCACCGCTGGCGTGGCGTGGGTCCGCAGCCCTATGATGGGCTGCGGATGTCGCTGACGGACAGGGTCAAGCAGGATCTCACCCAGGCCATGAAGGCCGGGGCGAAGGACCGCGTCGGAGCACTGCGCCTGATCCTCTCCGAGCTGCAGAAGGACGCCAAGGAGGGGCCCGGGGACGAAGTCGCTGTGCTGCGCCGCGAGCGCAAGCGGCGCAACGAGGCCGCGACCGCCTTCCGCGACGGTGGGCGCCCCGATCTCGCCGACGCCGAGGAGGCCGAGGCCGCGATCATCGAGGGCTACCTGCCCGCCGAACTCAGCGACGATGAGCTGCGCGCGATCGTCGCCGCCGCGATCACCGAGTCGGGGGCCACATCGCCCAAGGACGCGGGGCAGGTCATGAAGCTCGCGATGGCGCAGGTCGCCGGACGCGCGGACGGCAAGCGGGTCTCCGCCCTCGCGCAAGAGGCGCTTCGCGGCTGATGCGCAGCACGATCGAGCTCACCAACGAGGCGGCCGCCGCACTCGCCGGCGCCCATGACGAGGTCCTGCGGCGCCTGGAGGAGCACTGCGAGTGCGGCCTCTTTCTGCGCGGCAACGTCGTGACGCTCGACGGCGAGTCGGCCGCGGTCGAGGCCGCGGCGCGGATCATCGGCGAGCTCGCCGACCTCGCCGAGCAGGGGCACGAGATCGCGGAGGGGACGATCACCGCGGTCACCGGCGCGCTCGACCGGCACGCCGACCCGGCGGAGATCCTCGACGACGTCGTGTGGCGCCATCGTGGCCGCCGGATCGCTCCCAAGACGGTCAATCAGAAGCGCTACGTCGATTCGATCCGCCGCAACACCGTGACCTTCGGGATCGGTCCCGCGGGCACCGGCAAGACCTTCCTCGCCGTCGCCGCGGCCGCGGCCGCGCTGTCCCGGCGCGAAGTCAACCGCATCATCCTCACGCGGCCCGCCGTCGAGGCGGGCGAGCGGCTCGGGTTCCTGCCGGGCGACCTGATGGCGAAGATCGATCCGTACCTGCGCCCGCTCTTCGATGCGCTCAACGACATGCTCGACCCCGAGAAGGTCGCCTCGCATCTCGAGAAGGGCGTGATCGAGGTCGCACCGCTCGCCTTCATGCGCGGGCGCACCCTCAACGACTCGTTCGTGATCCTCGACGAGGCGCAGAACACGACGCCCGAGCAGATGAAGATGTTCCTGACGCGGCTCGGGTTCAACTCGAAGATGGTCATCACCGGCGACATCACGCAGGTCGATCTGCCGCGCGATCAGTCGTCCGGCCTGATCGTCGTCGGCGAGATCCTGGCCGGCCTCGACGACATCGACTTCGTGCGCTTCGGGGGGGAGGACGTCGTCCGCCACCGGCTCGTCCAGCGCATCGTCGAGGCGTACGGCGTCCACGCCGAGCGTATGGCTCCCGACCTGCGCTCGACCGAGCGCGATCGCCGCAGGGCCTGATCGTCGCCGTGCTCGAGGTCGAGATCATCGGGACGCCGGGCGTCGCCGGCGCACCGCTTGCAGCAGAGGTCGAGCGCCTGCTCGCCTTCGCGTTCGCGACGGCCGGCATCGACGCCGGTCACGTCGCCCTCGAGTACGTCGATGCGCAACGCATCGCCGAGCTCAATGAGGAGTACCGCGGGAAGGAGGGGCCCACCGACGTCCTCTCGTTCCCGCTCGATGAGACGGGCGTCCTGGGCGAGCCGCCGGAGGCCCGCGAGCTCGGCGACATCATCATCTGCGTCGCCCACACGGCCGACCTGCGCGAGGCGATCGTCCACGGTGGCCTGCACCTCGTCGGGATGGACCACGAGACCGACGAGGGCGAGATGCTCGCCGTCCAGGCCGAGATCCTGAGCTGGGGATGACCCGCGCCGGCTTCATCGCCCTCGCGGGACGGCCGAACGTCGGCAAGTCGACGCTCGTCAACGCGATCGTCGGCACGAAGGTCGCGATCGTCTCCGACAAGCCGCAGACGACGCGCCGCGCGATCCGCGGTGTCGCGACGCACGGCGACACGCAGCTCGTGCTCGTCGACCTTCCCGGTGTGCAGCGCCCGCGCGACGCGCTGACCCGCCGGATGCAGCGCCGCGTCGAACTCGAGCTGTCCGACGCCGACGCGGTCCTCATGCTGCTCAGCGGGTCGGAGGGCATCGGCCCGGGCGACCGCTGGATCGCCAGCCAACTCGAACAGGCCGGTGTGCCGGTCGTGCTCGCCGTCAACAAGATCGATCGCCTGAAGCCCGGGCAGATCGCTGAGCGTCTCATCGAGGCGGCGGCACTGGGGGTCGGGGACGACATCTTCCCGATCAGCGCGCGTCGCGGCGAGGGGACCGACGAGCTCATCGCGCATCTGCGCACCCTCGTCCCTGAGGGTGAGATGTTCTTCCCGCCGGACGAGAGTTCCGACCAGCGCCGCGAGGTGGTCCTCGCCGAGCTCGTGCGCGAGCAGGTCCTGCGCCGGACCTTTGAGGAGGTCCCGCACGCCGTCGAGGTCCAGGTGGAGGAGATCGACGAGTCACGCGAGGATCTGACGACGGTGCGCGCCCGCGTCTGGGTCGAGACCGAGTCGCAGAAGGGCATCCTCATCGGTGCGGGCGGCTCGATGATCAAGAAGATCGGTGAGACCGCGCGCAAGGAGCTCGAGCGCGAGCTCGGGACCCGCGTGCACCTTGAGCTGTCGGTCCGCACACGGCGCGGCTGGCGGGGCGACGAGCGCCTCCTCGACCGCCTCGGGATCCAGTAGCCGGGCGCTCAATCACGTACCGTACGACGGCGATGGCCCACCGTCCCGACACCGACGTCGAGCAGGCCTACCGGCGCTGCGCGCGGATGCAGCTCCGGCGTGATCCGACCTACTGGTGGGCCGTCCGGTGCCTGCCGGCGGACCGCCGTCCCGGACTCCATGCGCTCTATGGATTCGTGCGCGGCGCGGACGATATCGCCGACGCTCGCGTCCCGTGTGCCGATCGCCGCGCCGCCCTCGACGCCTGGCAGCACGAGCTCGAGACGGGGCTCGCATCCGGGGCATCCGCGCACCCGGTGATCGCGGCGCTCGTGGACGCCGGTCCGCGCCACGCGCTGCCCCTGCACCTGCTCGGGGGCTACATGGACTCGATGCGGTCCGACTGCGATGAGCCCGTGCGGATGCGCACGCAGGAGCAGCTGGACGCCTACATGGACGGCACGGCGACCGTCGGCCCCGTCGTCGCCCCGCTCCTCGGCGCCCCGGCGGCCCAGGAGGCACGGCTCCAGCGCCTGGGAGTCGCGTTCCAGCTGGCGAATCTCATTCGCGATGTCGGCCCCGACTGGGCGCTCGGGCGCGTCTATCTCCCCGGGCTCGAGGAGGAAGATCTCCTGCGCGGTCTCGCCACCGCGCGCCTGCGCGAGCACATCGCCTGGCAGATCGACCGTGCCCGCGGGCTCTTCGCCGAGACCGAGCTCCTCACGCAGGCGCTGCCGGTGCGGGTGCGCCGCGGTGTGCGGATGGCGGTCGCCGTCTACAGCGCCGTGCTCGACCGGATCGAGCGGCAGGGCTGCGACGTGCTCACCCGATCGACGGCGCTGCGGCCCTGGGAGTCGGCGGTCGCGGTCGCGGGGGCGCTGCGCGGATGACCGTGCGCGCCACCAAGCGCGGCGCCGAGCGCACGTCGCTCGACGGGACGCGCGTCGACGTGCTGATCTGTGGTGCGAGCTTCGCCGGCCTGGCGGCGGCGCGCGAACTGGCGGGCAGCGGGGCAGAGGTGCTGCTGCTCGACCGCTATGCGATCGGCGAGCGCCAGACCTCCGCATGCGCCTGTCCGCGCCCCTGGATGGAGGAGATGGGGGTCGAGGCGTCCATCCGCCAGGAGCTCCCGTTCATGAGCTTCACGACCCCGCACGGGACCGCGCGCTACCGGCTTCCATGGACGTGGTCCGCCTTTGACTACCGCGAGCTGTGCGACCTGCTCTGGGCCCAGTGCGACGGCGTGCGCTTCGAGACGGCGACCGTCGCGGGGCCCGCGGAGCGCGATCCGCACGGCGACCTCGCCGTCCCGACGGATCGCGGCGTGGTGCGGGCGCCCCTCGTGCTCGATGCCCTGGGGTGGCGCCGCGTGCTCGCCGGCTCTGGCGTCCAGCCGCCTGCGGCGCCGCTCACGCGTGCGCTCGAAGTGCACCCGCCGCACGACGGCACGGGCGACGCCCTGGATCTCTGGATCGAGCGGCCCACGGTCCGTCGCGGCTACGCCTGGCGCGTGCCCGCGGGCCGCGAGGCGCGCATCGGCGTCGCCTCCTATGACCCGTCCGAGCACGTGCGGGCCCCGGTCGGCGAGCACGTCGCACGCCTCGGCGGCGAGCCCGTCGGATTCCAGGGCAACTGGGTGCCGCACCGCCTGCGTGCGGCGGTCGAGGACGGGGTGTTCTTCGCGGGCGACAGCGCGGGCCACTGCTTCCCGCTGTCCGCGGAGGGGATCCGCACGGCGTTCTACTTCGGCTGCGCCGCCGGGCGGCAGCTGCGAAGCGTGGTCGAGGGCCACGTCGAGCGCGATGCGGCGCTCGCGGCCTACGCGGCCTTCAGCGCCCGCCACGCCCGCGCGTTTCGGGTCGCAGCGGCCCTTCAGCGCCTCATTCCGGCGCTCCCGCCGCGCGTCCTGACCCGCGTCCTGCGTGTGATCGGCCGCCAGTGGCTCGTCGATCGCTCGTTCGGCTGGTACCTGCGTCAGGCGCATCCGGCGGGGCTCCCGCAGCGGGATTCCCGGCTCGCTGCTTGAATCAGCGCCCATGGAGATCCGCTACGACGACCGCGGGCTGGTTCCCGTCGTGATCCAGGACTGGGCCACCGGCGAGGTTCTGACCCTCGCGTACGCCAACGCGCAGGCGGTCAGCCGCACGCAGGAGACCGGCGAACTCCATCTCTGGTCGCGCTCGCGCGACGAGCTCTGGCACAAGGGCGCGACGAGCGGGAACGTTCAGCGTGTCCGCGCCCTGCGCCTCGACTGCGACGGCGACACGCTGCTCGCGCTCGTCGAGCCGGCGGGTCCCGCATGCCATACGGGCGAGCGCACGTGCTTCCACACCGGCGAGCTTGAGCCGCCCGCGCCGTTCGAGGCGCTGCCGGGCCTCGAGCGCACCCTCGAGCTGCGCGCCGTCGAGCGGCCCGCCGGGTCGTACACCGTCGAGCTCCTCGACAACCCGGCGCTGATCGGCGAGAAGGTCCAGGAGGAGGCGGAGGAGGTCACCCGCGCGGCGCGCGAGGAGACGGACGACCGTGTCGACGCGGAGGCCGCCGACCTGCTCTACCACCTGACCGTGCTGCTGCACGGACGCGGGCGTCGCCTTGCGGACGCCGCCGGCGTCCTGCTGGCGCGCCGGCGCTGACATGCTGCCTTCCGTGAGCGACACGCACGCGCACACCCTGACGATCGAACCCTCGCTGGAGGAGGTGCGCGCGCTCGCCGAGCAGCACACGCTCGTGCCGCTGCGCCACAGCTTCATCGACGACTGCGAGACCCCGGTCTCGGCGTTCCTGAAGCTCCGCGCGAGCTCGCCCGAGGAGCCCGCCTTCCTCCTCGAGTCCGCCGAGCAGGGCCAGCGCGTCGGTCGTTACAGCTTCATCGGCATCCGCCCGCGGTCGGTCCTGCGCTGGTCGCTCGGGGATGAGGGAGACCCATACGCGCTGGCCGCCGCCGAGGTGGCGCGCTGGACACAGGCGCCGCTCGCCGACCTGCCGCCGTTCGCGGGCGGGGCAGTGGGCTACTTCGGGTACGACCTCGTGCGGACCGTCGAGCCGCTCGGCCCCCCGAACCCCGACACCATCGGGTTGCCGGACATGGCGCTCATGCTCAGCGATGTGCTGGTCGTCTTCGACCACCTGAAGCACACGGTGTCGATCATCGTCAACGTCTTCGCCGAGGCCGGGGCCGATCTCGCAGCCGCCTACGCGGCCGCGTGCGCGACGATCGCCGAGGTGCGCGAGCTGCTCGCGGGGCCCGTGCCGCGGCGCCCGCAGCGCGACACGCCGATCGCCCAGCCGCAGTTCACGTCGAATCTCGACCAGCCCGCGTTCGAGGCGATGGTCGAGCGGATCATCGAGTACGTCTACGCGGGCGACGCCTTCCAGGTCGTGCCGAGCCAGCGCTGGACGGCGCAGACGGACCTCGATCCGTTCGCGATCTACCGCGGGCTGCGCGTTGTGAACCCCAGCCCGTACATGTATTTCCTCGACTTCGGGGACTTCCAGGTGGTCGGGGCGAGCCCCGAGCCGCTGCTCACGGTCCACGACCGCACCGTCTCCACACGACCGATCGCCGGCACTCGCCCGCGCGGCGCCGATGCGGCGGAGGACGCCGAGATCTCCAAGGGGCTGCTCGAGGACGAGAAAGAGCGTGCCGAGCACATCATGCTCGTCGATCTCGGGCGCAACGATCTCGGCCGTGTCTGCGAGTACGGCAGCGTCCACGTCGACTCGTTCATGGCGGTCGAGCGCTACTCGCACGTCATGCACATCGTCTCCTCGGTCTCGGGGACCCTGCGCCCGGACATCGGGCCCATGGACGCGCTGCGGGCGGTGCTCCCGGCCGGGACGCTCTCCGGTGCGCCGAAGGTCCGCGCGATGCAGATCATCGACGAGCTCGAACCCGTCAAGCGCGGGGGGTACGGCGGCGCGATCGGATACCTGAGCTACACCGGGGACCTCGACACTTGCATCCACATCCGCACCGTGGTCGTCAAGGACGGCAAGGCGCACATCCAGGCGGGTGGCGGCACCGTCGCCGATGCCAAGCCCGCGTACGAGTACGAGGAGTCGGTCAACAAGGCGCGTGCCGTGCGTCGGGCGATCGAACTCGCAGCGACACAGGCGGACTGGTCATGAAGGTTCTCGTCATCGACAACTACGACTCGTTCACCTACAACCTCGTCCAGGAGCTCGGGGAGCTCGGTGCCGAGATCGACGTCGTGCGCAACGACGCCGCCGGCGTCGACGAGCTCCTCGCACGCCGGCCCGATCGCGTCGTCGTCTCCCCGGGGCCGTGCACGCCCGACGACGCCGGGATCTCGCTCGAGGTGGTCCGACGCTTTCCGCAGGAGGGCATCCCCCTCCTCGGGGTCTGCCTCGGTCACCAGTCGCTCGCGCAGGCGTTCGGTGCGACCGTGGTCCGGCATGAGCCGGTGCACGGGAAGACCACCGACATTGAGCACGACGGACGCACGATCTACGCGGGACTTCCGTCGCCGCTCACCGTCGGTCGCTATCACTCGCTCGTCGTCGACCCGGACAGCCTGCCGGCCGAGCTTGAGGTGTCGGCGACCGGTGGCGGCGTCGTGATGGGGATCCGTCATCGTGAGCTCCCCGCCGAAGGCGTGCAGTTCCACCCGGAGTCGGTCCTGACGCCGGCAGGCATGCAGATGCTCGAGCGCTTCCTGCGCCAGGACACGGCCTGAGGGACGGATCGGCGGTGCGGTTTCGAGGGGCGGCGCTCCCGACGGTGCTCGTGGTGTTCGCCGCCCTCACGCTCGGCGCATGCGGGGGGAGCGACGGGGCGAGCGGCTCGACCGCCGACCTGCCGACCGGCGATCGGCTGACTGTCTACTCGTCGCTTGCGCTCCAGGGGGAGTCGCGGGTGCAGACGCTCGCGATCATGCAGGGCATCCGCCTGGCGTTGCACGAGGCGGGCGGGATGGCCGGCGGCAGGCGGATCCGCTACGTCGCCCTCGACGACTCGTCGGCCGAGGAGGAGTCCTGGATGCCCGAGCTCGCTGCGGCCAACGCGCGCCGGGCCGTCCTCGACCCCGACGCGATCGCCTACATCGGCGAGTTCGAGTCGCGTGCATCGGCCGTCACGATCCCGATCCTCAACGCGGCGGACCTCGCGCAGGTGTCGCCCTCGAATACGTACGTCGGGCTCACCACCGCCGAGCCCGGCTCGACGAAGGGTGAGCCGGACAAGTACTACCCGACCGGCCGACGCACCTTCGTGCGGCTCGTCCCGCGCGACACGATTCAGGGGGCGGCGCTCGTCTCGCAGCTCGCGG
Source organism: Actinomycetota bacterium (assembly GCA_009699245.1). Classification (GTDB taxonomy): domain Bacteria; phylum Actinomycetota; class Thermoleophilia; order Solirubrobacterales; family Solirubrobacteraceae; genus F1-60-MAGs163. The sequence continues at coordinate 58,540 of WLOQ01000005.1, read as the reverse complement.
GGGACGGGTGCTCGCGGCCCGCGCTGGTCCATGGCGACGAGAGCTATGGCGCCGGTCTCTCGCGCATCCTCGAAGAACAGGGCCGGGCGGCCGGCATCACCTTTGTCGCGGATCTCTCGGCGGGCAGCAGGCCGCTGGAGCTGCAGTCGCAGGCGCGGGGCCTTGCGAAGCTCGGCGCCGACTGTGTCGTCTACACCGGCCTGCCGGGATCGGTCGCGCGCGGGCTCCTCGTCGCTGCGGCCGCGGCGCTGCCCGCCGCCCGCCTCTACGGGTCCGACGGCCTCTGCCAGCCGGGCTTCACCGACCCGTCGATCGGGGGCCTACCCGCAGCCGTCGGAGCGCGCTTCCGCTGCACCCTTCCGACCGTCGATCTGCGCGAGATTCCCGGCGGCGCGGCGTTCCTGGACGCCTTCAGGGCGCGTTACGGACCCGCCGACCCTGACCCGTACGCCGTGTATGGCTACGAGGCGATGCGCCTCATCCTCGACCAGATCTCCGCCGGCTATACGACGCGCGGGTCGCTGACCCGATCGCTGCTCCAGGTGCGCGGCCGCCGGTCGGTTCTGGGCACCTATTCGGTGAAGCGCAGCGGTGACACGACCCTCACCGACTACGGCCTCTATCGCGTGGGATCCGATGGACTTCCCACCTTCGAGCGCACCATTCACCAGGCTCCCTGACGCCTCACGCCTACAACCGGCCAGTCGGGCTGCCATCCTGTCCCACCTCGTGTCCCACGACCTCCTCACCACTGCCATCGACGACCTCGCCTCGCGCCGCGACATCGGCCGCGAGCGGTCGACCGCCGTGCTCGGCGAGATCCTCGATGGGCGCGCCTCGGACGCGCAGATCGCCGCGTTCCTCATCGCGCTGCGCACCAAGGGGGAGACGGAGGACGAGCTGACCGGACTCGCCGAGGCGCTGCGCGGCCAGGCGACGCAGGTGCATCCGCTCCACGAGGACCTGCTCGACACGGCCGGCACGGGCGGGGGACGGCGGACCTTCAACGTTTCGACGACCGCTGCGCTGATCGCCGCCGGCGCGGGCTGTGTCGTCGCCAAGCACGGCAACCGCTCGGCCACCGGGCTCAGCGGCTCGGCCGACGTCCTCGAGGCGCTCGGCGCGCGGCTCGATCTCGGCCCGGAGGCTGAGGCGCGCGCGATCGACGAGACGGGCTTCGGGTTCATGTTCGCTCCTGCGCACCACGCGGCGATGCGCCACGTCGTGCCGGTCCGCAAGGCGCTCGCGGTCCGCACCGTCTTCAACCTGCTCGGTCCGCTGACGAACCCCGCGGGTGCGCGCCGCCAGCTCGTCGGCATCTCCGACCCTGGAGCGCTCGACATCGTCGCGGGCGCCCTGCAGCGCCTGGGCGTCGAACGGGCGCTGGTAGTGTCCGGCGACGACGGGCTGGACGAGCTGAGCATCTCCAGCCCCACACACGTGGTCGAGGTCAACCAAGACAGCATCCGCCGGTACGTCGTCGAGCCAGCGCAGGTCGGCGTGCGGCCCGCAGGCCAACACGAGACCGACGGTGGCGATCCGGCCCGTAACGCCGAGATCACGCGCTCCGTCCTTGCAGGGGAGCCTGGCCCAGCGCTCGAGCTCTCCGTCCTCAATGCGGGCGCTGCGATCTACGCTGCCGCGCGCGCGGACGACATCGCGAGCGGCGTCGAGCTCGCGCGCGCCGCGATCGAGTCGGGAGCCGCGCAGCGCACGCTCGATGCCTACGTCGCGCTGAGTCGGGAGCTCGCTGCATGAGCGTCCTCGACCGGATCATCGACTCCACGCGCGAGGACGTCGCCCGCCGCAGCCGCGAGGTGCCGCTGGCGGAACTCGAGCGCCATCTCCACGCGCGCAGCACCGAGCGTCCCTTCCAAGAGGGGCTCGCCGGCCCAGGAGTCGGCGTGATCGCGGAGTTCAAGCGCGCGTCGCCGAGTGCCGGGGAGATCCGCCCCGGCGCGACGGTCGCGGAGATCGTCGCCGCCTACGAGGCGAGCGGGGCGGTCGCCCTCTCGGTCCTCACCGAGGAGCGGCACTTCAAGGGTTCGCTCGCCGACCTGCGCGCGGCACGCGCAGCCAGTCGTCTGCCGATCCTGCGCAAGGACTTCATCGTCGAGCCCTACCAGGTCGTCGAGTCGGCGGTCGCCGGCGCCGACGCGATTCTCCTGATCGTCGCGGCACTCGACGACCACCTCCTCGCCGACCTGCACAGCCAGGCCACCGAGCTCGATCTCGACGTGCTCGTCGAGGTGCATGACGACGAGGAACTGCGTCGCGCACTCGGCGTCATCGACCCCGACGTCATCGGGATCAACAACCGCAACCTTGCGGACTTCACCGTCGACATCGAGCGGACCTACGAGCTCCTCACGGACATCCCCGCGGGCAAGACCGTCGTCAGCGAATCAGGGATCCGCGAGCGCGAGCAGGTCCTCGAGCTCGAGCGCGTCGGTGTCGACGCCGTGCTGGTCGGTGAGGGCCTCATGCGCTCGCCCGATCCCGGCCTCGCCCTGCGCGTGCTGCGTGGTGGCGAAAGCCACGGCAACGGGCACACACACTGAGCTTTCGCGCCGCACTGCGACCGGTCAGCTGATCCTCAGCAATCATTTACGAATGCTTCACGAACCCGTCGCATCCTCCCGCTCATGACGAACTCCCGCCTGTGGCCCGTCGCGCTCTTCTCCGCCCTGCTGGGCGGCGCGGTCGCGGTCGTCCTGACGGTCGTGATCGGCATCGGCGGCACCGAGACCACGACCGTGGTCCAGCCCGCCGGCGCGCCGCTCTCGACCCCGCGCACCGCGAGCGACGGCGTCGTCCTCAGCGCGCGGGACATCTACAAGCGCGACGCCCCCGGCGTCGTCTTCATCACGGCGACCATCACGCAGACGACGCAGTCGTCCTTCGGTATGCCGAGTACGCAGCAGGGCATCGCGACCGGGTCGGGCTTCGTCATCGACCGCGAGGGCCGCATTCTCACCAACGCCCACGTCGTCGACGGGGCGACGAAGGTCACCGTGAAGTTCGGCGACGCGAAGGCCGTCGAGGCGAAGATCCTCGGACGCGACCGTTCGACCGACGTCGCGCTCCTGAAGATCGACCCCAGCGGACAGGACCTTCAGCCGCTGCGGCTCGGCTCGGCCAAGAACGTCGAGGTCGGCGACCCGGTCGTCGCCATCGGCAACCCCTTCGGGCTCGACCGCACGCTCACCACGGGGGTCGTCTCCGCGCTCCAGCGAGAGATCAGCGGCCTCAACGGCTTCCAGATCAGCGACGTCATCCAGACGGACGCGGCGATCAACCCCGGCAACTCGGGCGGTCCGCTGATCGACAGCACCGGCGCAGTCATCGGCATCAATTCGCAGATCGAGACGCGTGGCGGCACCGGTGGCAACATCGGCATCGGGTTCGCGGTCCCGATCGACACGGCACGCGCGCTCCTGCCGCAGCTCGAGAAGGGCACGATCGAGACCGGCTACATGGGCATCTCGGGCCGCACGATCGACGCGAGCCTTGATGAGCTCAAGCTCGGCGTGAAGACCGGTGTCCTCGTCATCGATGCGTATCCCGGACAGCCCGCCGCCCGCGCCGGCATCCGCGGCGGCAACGTCCCCGCGCAGATCGACGGCCAGGACGTCGCCATCGGGGGCGACGTGATCACGAAGGTCGATGGTCGTGTGATCAAGACGTCCGCAGACCTCACGAACTACATCGCGTCCAAGCGCCGCGGTGACAAGGTCGCCGTGACGGTCATCCGGGGGAAGAAGGAGAAGGTCGTGACGGTGACGCTCGCCGCCCGGCCCCAGACCGCCCCCGGCAACCAGACCCAGCCGACGACCCCGTAACCTGAGGGGGTGCCCGCCGCCCCCCGCATGAAGATCTGTGGCCTCACCGGCCTTGAGGACGCGCAGCGCGCAGTCGGGGTCGGTGCGTGGGCGCTCGGGATGGTCTTCGTCGCTGAGTCGCCGCGCCGTTGCGAGCTCCCCGAGGCCGAGCTCATCGCCCGAACGCTGCGCCGCCGGGCTGAGATCTGCGGGGTCTTCGTCAATGAGCCGCTCGACGACCTCACCGAGCTCGCCGATGCGATCGGGCTCACGATGATCCAGCTGCACGGCGACGAGGGCCCTGCGTATTGCGACGAGGTGCGTCGCCGCACCGGCGCGAAGATCATCAAGGCCGTGCGCGTGCACAGCGGCGCCGACCTGCGCCTGCTCGCGCCGTACCACGTCGACTTTCACCTCCTCGACGCGCACCACCCGACGCTGCGCGGCGGCACGGGGGAGACGTGGGACTGGGAGCTCGTCGCGCAGCGGCGCTCGAAGGTCCCGCTCATCCTCAGCGGCGGGCTGCACCCGGAGAACGTCGAAGCGGCGATCGCCACGGTCTACCCGTACGCCGTCGACGTCGCCAGCGGGACCGAGGCCGAGCCGGGCCGCAAGGACCCGCAGCGGCTCGCGGACTTCGCCGCCGCGGTCGCGCGGACCGGCGATCCCGAGGCCGAGGAAGACCTCGAAGCCGTCATCGCCGAGGTTACGGAGGGCACGGAATGAGCGCGAAGGTCACGGTGCAGCACCGCTTCGGCGCCTATGGCGGGCAGTACGTCCCCGAGACGCTCATGCCCGCCCTGCTCGAGCTCGAGGCGGCGTGGATCGACGCGTGGGCGGACACGGAGTTCCGCGCGCGTCTCGACGCGCTCCTGCGCGACTACGCAGGCCGCCCGACCGCCCTCTACCTCGCCGAGCGGATGAGCGAGATCGCGGGGCGCCCGATCTGGCTCAAGCGCGAGGACCTGCTCCACACCGGCGCGCACAAGCTCAACAACGCCCTCGGGCAAGGCCTGCTCGCGGTACGCATGGGCAAGCGACGGATCATCGCCGAGACCGGCGCCGGCCAGCACGGCGTGGGGACGGCGACGGCCTGCGCGCTCCTCGGCCTTGAGTGCGTCGTCTACATGGGCGCCGAGGACATGCGCCGCCAGCTTCCGAACGTCCAGCGCATGGAGCTCCTCGGGGCCGAGGTGCGCGCCGTCGAGGCCGGGACGCGCACGCTCAAGGAGGCCACCTCCGAGGCGATCCGCGACTGGGTCACGAACGTCGAGACGACGCACTACATCATCGGCTCCGCGATCGGCCCCGCCCCGTATCCGTCGATCGTCCGTGACCTGCAGCGCGTCATCGGCGACGAGGCCCGCGAACAGATCCTCGCCGCCACCGGGCGCCTCCCCGCACGCGTCGTGGCCTGCGTCGGCGGCGGCTCGAACGCCATCGGCACATTCGCGGCGTTCGTCGACGACCCGGGCGTCCGGCTGCTCGGCGTCGAGGCCGCAGGCGAGGGCCTGGACTCCGGGCGCCACGGCGCGCCGCTCACCGTCGGCGGGCGCCCAGGGGTGCTCCACGGCGCGCTGATCGCGCTCCTGCAGACCGACGAGGGCCAGGTCATCGAGGCGCATTCCGTCTCCGCCGGGCTCGACTACCCGGGCGCCGGGCCCGAGCACGCCCATCTGCGCGACAGCGGCCGCGCGACGTACACCGCGGTGACGGACCTCGACGCCCTGCGCGCCGTGCGCGACGTCGCCCGGCTGGAGGGCATCATCCCCGCACTTGAGACCGCGCACGCCCTGCATGTGGTGCTGCGCGAGGCCGACACGTCGGACATGGATCTCGTCTGCCTCTCCGGGCGCGGCGACAAGGACCTCGCCGAGGTCATGAGGCGGCTGCCCGAGTGCTGACCGATGCCGTGACGACTCCGGGCGAGCAGCGCATCGCCCAGGCCTTTGCACAGGCGCCCGGCCGAGCCGCACTGATGCCCTACCTCATGGGCGGCTTCCCGGATCCCGCGACCTCGCTGCGCATCGCCCAGGCGTACGTCGACGGCGGCGCCGACCTCATCGAGCTCGGCATGCCGTTCTCCGACCCGATCGCCGACGGGCCGGTCATCCAGGCTGCTGCGGGACGCGCGCTCGCGGCGGGGACCGGGGTGGAGGACGTGTTCGCGATCGCGCGAGCCATCTCGCCGCAGGTCCCCGTCGTCCTGATGACGTACGCCAACCTCGTCCTCGCGCGCGGGGCTGACCGATTCGCCGCGGATGCGGCCGCCGCCGGCGCGAGCGGCCTGATCGTCCCGGACGTCCCGCTCGAGGAGGCGCCCGCGCTCCAGGCTGCCTGCGCGGCTGCCGGCATCGCGCTCGTCCCGCTCGTCGCGCCGACGACGACCGACGAGCGGCTCGCGCGGATCGGTGCGCTCGCTCAGGGCTTCCTCTACACCGTGTCGGTCACCGGCACCACCGGCGAGCGCGCCGCGCTGTCCGACGAGTTCGCGCAGATCGTCGGCCGCGCCGGCGGCGCCACGAGCGCGCCGGTCGCGCTCGGGTTCGGCATCGCGACCCCGGAGCAGGCCTCGGCCGCGGCGGATGCCGGCGCCGACGGTGTCATCATCGGCAGCCGGCTCGTGCGCGAGGCCGCCGACGCGGCGGACCCGGTTGCGGCGGTCGAAGAGCTCGTGCGGTCGTTCGCCGGGGCCCTTCGGTAGGATTCGCGTCCTTATGGGCCTCGCCATCGTTGTCACATTCGCACTCTGCCTCTGGATCGTCCTCTGGTCCATCGGCGCCAAGTCCTTCGATGGCGCCCTGCTGGCGCTCATCATCGTGGTCGTCGGTGCGGGCGCCAGGGCGCTGCTGGCGCGCCGCGACCCGCAGGACTGACGGACCGCGGATGCGCTTCGCGGTCGGCGCGCTGGTGGCCGCAGCCGTCGCCGCGTCGCTCTCGGCGTGCGGGGGGCACAGCCCCGGCACGCCCGGCGGGAAGACCCCCGGGGACACCCTCACGATCTACTCGAGCCTGCCGTTGCGTGGACCGCAGGCAGCGGTGGCCGAGTCGATGGTCGGCGGCGAGAAGCTCGCCCTTGCCGAGACGGGCGGCACCATCGGCGGCCTCACGGTGAAGTTCGTCTCGCTCGACTCGTCGAGCGGTGACGCCGGAATCGATCCGACGGTCGCGGCGCTCAACGCGCGCGCCGCGATCCGCGACGCCTCCACGATCGGCTACATCGGCGAGCTCGACTACGACGCGTCGGCGATCAGCATCCCGCTCCTGAACGCCGGTGGGGTCGCGCAGGTGTCGCCGGGAGCGGCGTACGCCGGGTTCACCGCGCGCGCTCCGGGCGTCCCGGCCGGTGAGCCTGACCTCTGGTACCCGTCGGGCGTGCGGACCTTCGCGCGGGTCGTGCCGAGCGCGACGCAGGAGGCGGTCGTCCAGGCCACCTGGCAGGCCGCGCAGGGCTGCCGGATCACCTTGATCGTCACGGACGGCTCTCCCGCAGCGACCGCGTTCGGCGCGGCTGCGAAAGATGCCCTCAAGGCTGCGGGGGTGACGAGCCAGGGTCCCTGGAAGGGCGACGCCACCAACCCGTATGCGGGCGCTCCGCCCACGGCACTCTTCGCCGAGCCGAACTGCGTCCTCGTCACCGGGTCGGACGATCCGGTCGGGATGTGGAACACGCTGCACCGCCAGCTGCCGAAGGCCCTGCTCTTCGCACCCGCAGGACTGCTCACGGCCGACGCGGTCGCCGCGCTGGACCCCGGTGCGCAGGCCGCGACGCGCGTGACGCGACCAGTGGTGGGCGCTCGCGAGCAGCCGGCTACCGCCGACGCGGTCGAGGCCCGGTATCGCAAGGCCTTCGGCCGCGCGCCCGAGCCGGAGATGCTGCTCGGCTACGAGGCGATGAAGGTCATCCTTGAGGCGGTGCGGCTCGCCGGCGACGGTGCGCAGAGCCGCACGGCGGTCGCTCGGGCGCTGCACCGTGTGCGACGCCCGAGCTCCACGCTCGGCACCTATGCGATCCGCGCTGACGGGGACACGACCCTCGCGCGGTTCGGCGGGTGGACGGTCTCCGGCGGGACCCTGCGGTTCGCCCGCGTGCTCGACGCGGGCGTCTGACCGCTAGGACAGCGCCGACGCGAGCGCCTCGTCGAGGTCCCGGTGCTTGAAGCTGTAGCCCGCGGCCAGCGCCCGCGCAGGCACTGCGCGCTGCCCCTCCGTAACGATCTCCGCCATGTCGCCGTACAGGAGGCGCAGGGCGAAGCCTGGGACGGGCGCGAAGGCCGGGCGGTGCAGAGCGCGACCGAGCGCCTTGGAGAACGCCGCGTTGGTGACCGGCTCGGGCGCCGTGCCGTTGACGGCCCCCTTCCAGTTCGCATCGTCAAGCGCCGCGAGGTAGAGCCCGACGATGTCGTCGACGTGGATCCACGGCATGTACTGGCCGCCACCGGCGACCGGGCCGCCGACGCCGAGCTTGAAGGGCGGCAGCATCGTCTTGAGGGCTCCGCCGCTCGGGTCGAGGACGACCCCTGTGCGGATGAGCACGACGCGCAGGCCGAGCGCCTCGGCCGCCAGCGCCTCGCGCTCCCAGGCGACGCACACGTCGGCGAGGAAGTCGCTGCCAGCGGGCGCGCTCTCGTCGACGCGCTCGTCGCCGTGCTTGCCGTAGAAGCCGACGGCGGACGAGGAGAGCAGCACGCCGGGACGCGGGTCGGCGGCGCCGATGCCGGCGACGAGGTTGCGTGTGCCGAGCTCACGGCTCTCGCGGATCGCCGTCTTCACCTTGGCGCTCCAGCGCTGTGCGACGGGCTCGCCCGCGAGGTGGATCACGGCATCGCGACCGGCGAGCGCCGCAACAGGCGCGGGGCCGGCGAGCGGCTCCCAGGCGACGGCGTCGACCCCGAGCTCACGCTGCGCACGGTCCGGGTTGCGGGAGAGCACGGTCACCTCGTAGCCCCGCTCCTTGAGGGCGGTGACGAGTCGGCGGCCGATGAGGCCGGTGGCTCCGGTGATGGTCACGTTCACGGTCGTCGGTCCTTTGGTGGGAGGTCGTGCTGACGGGGATACGAGCGGTGGAGCGATTTGGCGCACCGGCGCTGCACGCCCGCGGTCGCCGCTCGCCGCGCTAGCGTCCGGCACGTGTCGGACGAGCTGTATCTCATTGACGGCAACAGCCTCGCGTACCGCGCGTTCTTCGCGCTGCCCGAGTCGATCGCGACGTCGAAGGGGCAGCCGACCAACGCGATCTTCGGACTCGCCTCGATGTTCGTGAAGCTCCTCTCCGAGCACGGGCAGCGGCCCACCATCGTTTGCTGGGACGCCGGCTCGTCGGGGCGCAAGGAGATCTTCGAGGAGTACAAGGGACACCGCCCGAGCAAGCCGGACCTCCTGCGCGAGCAGTGGCCGGCGTTCGAGCCGCTCGTGGAGGCGTTCGGCTGGCGCAACGCGAAGGCCGAGGGCTACGAGGCCGACGACGTGATCGGCACGCTCGCCGAGCGCGCCCGGGTGGCCGGGATCCCGGTGATCGTCCTCACCGGGGACCGCGACAGCTTCCAGCTCATCGATCCGGACTCGCAAATCCGCGTGATGGCGACCGGCCGCGGCATCACCGACACGACGCTCTACGACCACGCCGCCGTCACCGAGCGCTACGGCATCCCCCCGGAGCTCATCCCCGACTTCTATGGGCTCAAGGGCGACAGCTCGGACAACATCCCGGGCGTGCCGGGAATCGGTGACAAGACCGCCGCGCAGCTCCTCCAGCAGTTCGGGTCGCTCGACGAGATCCTCGCGAACGTCGATCAGATCTCCGGTGCCAAGCGCAAGGAGAACCTGACGAACCACGCCGACGACGCGCGGATGAGCCGCGAGCTCGCGCGGATCCAGCGCGACGTCCCCGTTGACCTCGACCCGACCGCCGATCTCGACCGCGAGCCCGATCGCGCGCGACTGCGCGAGCTGTTCCGCGAGTTCGAGCTGCGCGACCCGCTCCGCCGTCTGGAGGAGACCCTCGGCGAGGAGGCCGGCCTGGAGGGTGCAACCCCAGCCGGAAGCACCGACGTCGCCGCGACGCTCACGTCCGGAGGGGCCGGTGAGGCGGCGACGTTCGGCGACGTGACCGCGCCACTCACGGTCGCCATCCACGAGCCGCCGGCGGCGGAGGGCGAGCTCTTCGCCGCGCAGCCCGGGCTGCAGTTCGGCGCCGCGTGCGGCGATCAGGTGCTCGGCGGGACCCTTTCCGCCCGTGACGAGCTCGCCGGCGCGCTCGGTGAGCGCCCGGTCATCGCGCATGATGCGAAGGCGCTCGGAGCCGTGCCGCAGGTGCTCGTGCACGACACGCTGCTCGCCGCGTACCTCCTCGACCCGGCGCGCCGTGCGTTCCCGCTCGAGGAGCTGTGCGAGGAGCGCGGCCTGCGCTGCGACCTCGAGGAGCCGGCCGCGCGCGAGGCCGTCCTCGTCCAGGAGCTCGCGCGCCTCCAGCGCACGGAGCTTGCCGAGCGCGACCAGGAGCGCCTGCTCGACGAGATCGAACTCCCGCTCGTCCACGTCCTGCGCGACCTCGAGCTCGCCGGTGTGCGCCTGAACATCGAACGCCTCGCGGAGATCGGCGGTCGCGTGCGCCTCGAGATCGACGAGCTCGAGCGGGAGATCTGGCGGGTGACGGGCGAAGAGTTCGTCATCGCATCGCCACAGCAGCTCGGCGCCGTGCTCTTCGAACGACTCGGGCTCTCGCGCAAGCGTCGCGGGAAGACGGGCTACTCCACGGACGCGCGGGTGCTCCAGTCGATCCGCGACGAGCACGAAGTCATTCCGATGATCGAGCGCTGGCGCGAGCTCAACCAGCTCCTGAAGACCTATCTCGCCGCCTTGCCCCAGCTCGTGGACAGTGAGAGCCGGATCCACACGACCTTCGTGCAGGCGTTGACCGCGACGGGTCGCCTGAGTTCGATCAATCCGAACCTGCAGAACATCCCGGTGCGCACGCCGCTCGGGCGCGAGATCCGCGGGTGCTTCGAGGCGGCGCCCGGCAACGTCCTCGTCTCCGCCGACTACTCGCAGGTCGAGCTGCGCGTCCTCGCGCATGTCGCCGACGAGCCTGTGCTCAAGGAGATCTTCCTCCAGTCGCAGGATGTCCACACCGCCACGGCCCGGGAGGTGTTCGGCGTCGCGGAGTCCGAGATCGACGCCAGCATGCGCTCGAAGGCGAAGATGATCAACTACGGCATCGTCTACGGCCTCTCCGACTACGGTCTCGCCGATCGCCTCAACATCCCGATCCCGGAGGCGTCCGAGTTCATCGCCGCCTACCTCACCCGCTTCAGTCGCGTGCGCGACTTCATGGCGGAGACGATCGAGCAGGCGACCGAGCAGGGCTACGTCACGACGCTCTTCGGTCGCCGCCGCAACATCCCGGAGCTGCGTGCGCGCAACGGTCAGACGCGTCAGCTCGGGGAGCGCCTCGCCGTCAACACAGTGGTCCAGGGCACCGCCGCCGACGTCATGAAGCTCGCGATGATCGGCGCGCACCGCGCCGTCGCAGGGCGCGGATTGCGCAGCCGCCTGCTGCTCTCGATCCACGACGAGCTGCTCTTCGAGGGGCCGCCCGAGGAGGCGGAGGAGGTCATGGCCCTCGCCCGCGAGGAGATGACGGCGCCGTGGGGTGACCGCCAGCCGCCGCTGGAGGTCGAGGGCGGCTCAGGGAGCACCTGGGTGGAGGCGAAGTAGTGGACCGCGTCGCCGCGACGACGCTGGTGGTCGCCGCGGGCGCTGCGGTCGCCGCGCAGGGTCCCTTCAACGGCGCGATGGCGCGGCACGTCGGAATCTGGCCGGCCGCGCTCGTGAGCTTCGTCGTCGGCGGCCTGATTCTGATCGTCGTCTGCACGTTCGCAGGCGGATTCGGGGGGCTCGGATCGATCACGAGCGCGCCATGGTGGGCGTTCCTGGGTGGCGCGACCGGCGTCGCGATCGTCAGCGCGGTGATCGTCGGAATCGGGCCGCTCGGCGCCGCCGGCGTGACGGCCGCGACGATCGGCGGGCAGCTCGCGGCCTCCGTGGTGATCGACCGCTACGGGCTCTTCGGGATGCGCGCGTCGCCGCTCACAGCGGGCAAGATCATCGGCATCGTGCTGCTCGCCGTCGGCGTGTGGCTCATCGTCCGCGACCGCTAGGGCCGCCACGCCGTCAGCGCGCGTAGGACGGCGGGCAGATCTCGCCGTAGTGGGTGAAGGCCCAGTCGACCGTGCGTGGGTGGCTGAGCGCGCGCAGGATCCCGGTCATGGCGCGCGGCCGCGGGTTCACGTGCCCGACGGCGTGCTGGACGCGCAGGAGCCAGCGCCAGGCGTAGCGGTGGTCGTCGCAGAACTCCGCATAGCGCTGGAGCGCCTGCTCGCGCGTCTGGCGGCCCTCGACGACGTGCCGCAGCTCGCGCCCGCAGGCGAGGCCGAAGTAGAAGGCGGGCCGGATGCCCTCGGCGGTCGTCGGCAGGCAATGCCCGGCACTGTCGCCGGCGAAGAAGACGCCGTCCTCGGTCGCGTCGCGCATCTGGTGGGGGATCCAGTTGCCCTGGTAGCCGTCCGGCGGGACGCCGAGGTCGGCTGCGAGGCGCACGGTCGGCTCCTTCACGTGGTCGTGCGGGTCGAACGAGCCCACGCCGACCCGGACCTCGTCCTGCGCCGGGAAGCTCCAGCCGTAGCCGGCGCGCACGTACTGCGGGTCGAGCCAGAGCTCGAGGTCCTCGCCGGTGCCCTTCGGATGGACCTCAAGGCCGCGGGAGAGCCGGGCATCCGGCGGCTGGATCGCATCGGGCGCCGTCGAGAGCACCCGCCGCCAGCCGAGGGCGTCGACCACGAGGGGGGCGGTCAGGTCGCCGCGGTCCGTGTGGACTGTGAACGAGCCGTCGCCGGCCGCGGAGCGCCCGCTCACGGTCGCCGTCTCAAAGCTCGCGGAGCCCGCCTGCGCCCACAGGAGCTCGCAGAGTCCCTGGTAGTCGAACGTCGAGAAGGGCCACGGCAGCGTCCAGCGCAGCGAGGCACGTGGGGTGTGGTAGACGAGGTCCGAGAAGGTCTGACGGACCGACGCGGCGAGGCCGAGGCGCTCGAGCCACTCGGTCGGCGCGGCGCACGCGGAGGTCTGCTTCTCACCGATCTCATAGCGGTCGAGGACGAGGACGTCGGCACCGGAACCCGCGAGCTCACGGGCGATCGTGAGGCCCGCGAATGAGGCGCCGCAGACGATCACATCGGCGTCGCCGGTCAGGGGTGTGCGCTCAGCGCCGCGCTTGGTTGCTCGAACGGGCATCGCGCGGGCATTCTAGGCGCCCTCCGGTGCACCCCGAATCACGCTACCCTTGCCGGACTCATGACCACCACCTCTACCGACGCTGACACCCCTATCGACGCCAAGATCGTTCCTGGCAGCGACGGCCTCCTTCTCGAGGTCGACGGGCAGATCGTCCCCAACTACGACGCCACCTTCAACCCTTTCAGCGAGGGCGAGGTGGTCACCGGCCGTGTCGTGCGCATCGACAAGGACGAGGTCCTCGTCGACATCGGCTACAAGAGCGAAGGCGTCATTCCCTCGCACGAGCTGTCGATTCGCAAGAACGTCGACCCCAATGAGGAGGTCGAGCTCGATGAGGAGGTCGACGTCCTCGTCCTCACCAAGGAGGACCAGGACGGCCGCCTGATCGTCTCCAAGAAGCGTGCGCGCTTCGAGAAGGCCTGGCGCCGCATTGAGGCCGCCGCCGAGTCCGGCGAGCCGGTCGAGGGTCACGTCATCGAGGTCGTCAAGGGCGGCCTCATCATCGACCTCGGGGTTCGCGGCTTCCTGCCCGCCTCGCTCGTCGACATCCGCCGCGTCGCGAACCTCGACGAGTTCCTGCACCAGACCATCGAGTGCAAGGTCATCGAGCTCAACCGCTCGCGCAACAACGTCGTCCTGTCCCGCCGCGCCGTCCTCGAGGAGGAGCGCAAGGAGCAGCGCCAGGAGATCCTGGACCGCCTCCAGCCGGGTCTCGTCGTCGAGGGCCAGATCTCCAACATCGTCGACTTCGGCGCGTTCGTCGACCTCAACGGCATCGACGGCCTCATCCACATCTCCGAGCTCAGCTGGTCGCACGTCAACCACCCGAGCGAGCTCCTCAGCATCGGCGAGACCGTCCAGGTCAAGGTGCTCGACATCGACCGCGACCGTCAACGGATCTCCCTCGGTCTCAAGCAGACCCAGGCCGACCCGTGGCAGCGCGTCGTCGACACCTACCGCATCGGGGACGACCTCGAGGGCAAGGTCACGAAGGTCGTGACGTTCGGCGCCTTCGTCGAGATTCTCGACGGCGTCGAGGGCCTCGTCCACATCTCCGAGCTCGCCGATCATCACGTCGAGAACCCCCGCGAGGTCGTGGCGCCCGGCGACACCGTCCGCGTGAAGGTCCTCGAGATCGACTCCGAGCGCCGCCGCCTCTCGCTCTCCGTCAAGCGTGTCGAGGGTCAGATCCTCTCGGCCCACACCGGCACCGTCACGTCGTTCGAGCTGGACGACGAGTCCGGCCTCGAGGCGTACACGGCGTCCGACACGTCGGCCATCGACGCTGTCACGCCGGCCGCCGCGGACGCGGAGGCTGAAGCCCCCGTCGAGTCCGCTGAGGCTGAGGTCGCCGAGGCTCCTGAAGCCGCCGCTGATGCTCCCGAGGCTGAGGCTGAGGTCGCTGAGGCTGATGCTCCCGAGGCTGAGGTCGCGCAGGCCGCCGAGGAGCCCGAGGCAGCCGCCGACGAGGCACCCGAGCCGGCCGACGCACCCGCGGACGTCGACTCCGAGCAGGGCTGAGGGCCCGCACCGACCTGAGCTCCGAGCCGAGCATCCCCTTCGTCGGACTGACCGGGGGGCTCGGCTCGGGCAAGTCGACCGCGCTCGCGGCGCTCCAGCGCCGCGGTGCGGCGACGCTGTCCGCGGATGCCGTCGTCCACGAGCTCTATGCGGGGCCGCAGGTGCGCGACGCGGTCATCGCCCGCTGGGGTCCCGAGGTCGCGCCTGATGGGGTCGTGGACCGCGCGGCAGTCGCGCGCCACGCCTTTGCCGACCCGGCGGAGCGAGCCTGGCTCGAGGAGCTGATCTGGCCACTCGTCCGCGCGCATGTCACCGCCTGGCGCGCTGAGGCTCAGGGGCGCACGCCGCGCCCGCTCGCCTGCGTCGTGGAGGTTCCACTGCTCTTCGAGTCCGGCGGCGAGGGTGCCTATGACGCCACGATCGCCGTCATCGCGCGCGAGGACCTCCGCGCCCAGCGAGCGGCCGATCGCGGACACGAGGCGGTCGATGAGCGCGCCGCTCGGCAGCTCAGTCAGCAGGAGAAGGCGCAGCGCGCGACGTATGTCGTGGAGAACGACGGGAGCACCGAGGATCTCGAGGCTGCGCTCGCCGTGATCCTGACCAGCCTGAGCTGATGCCACGAAACCGCACCATCCGCCGCCGCCGGTTCGCAGCCGTCGCGGGACTCGCCGTCGTGCTCGGCCTGATCCTCCTGGTCAGCGGGACGTTTCACACGGCGGTGCGTGAGATCAGCCTGCCGCTGCGCCACGAGGACATCATCCGTCAGCAGGCGCGCGACAAGCAGCTCGATCCGGCGCTCGTCGCCGCGGTGATCTACGCGGAATCGCGCTTCGTCGAGGGACGTACGTCGAGCGCCGGCGCGGAGGGCCTGATGCAGATCACGCCCGAGACGGCACGCGATATCGCGCGGCGTTCCGGCGGGTTGCGCTTCGTGCTCTCGGACCTCGCGACGCCGCAGGTCAACATCGCCTACGGGTCATACCTGCTGCGCGAGCTCCTCGATCGCTACGACGGCGACACGGCCGCGGCCCTGGCCGCCTACAACGCCGGGCCCGGCAACGCCGACCGGTGGGGCGGGAGCAAGCTGCGGGTCGACGACATTCCCTTTCCGGAGACACGCGCCTACGTGCGCAAGGTGCTCGATGCGCGCCGGCGCTACCGCAAGGCGTACCCGAGAGTCCTCGGCGCAGCCTGATCCCGGCGCAGCTGCAGCAGGGCGTGGCGGTACGGTGGAGGGGTGCCGCCGTTCAAGCTGCAGGCCGGGTTCGAGCCCGCCGCCGACCAGCCGCGAGCGATCGCCGAGATCGCCGAGGGCGTCGCTGCGGGTGAGCGCTTCATCACGCTGCTCGGTGCCACCGGCACCGGCAAGACGATGACGATGGCCGCGACCATCGAACAGCTCCAGCGCCCGGCGCTCGTGCTCGCACACAACAAGACGCTCGCCGCGCAGCTCTGCAACGAGTTCCGCACGTTCTTCCCCGACAACGCGGTCGAGTACTTCGTCAGCTACTACGACTACTACCAGCCTGAGGCGTACGTCCCGAGTAAGGACCTCTTCATCGAGAAGGACTCGGCGATCAATCAGGAGGTCGATCGTCTGCGGCATGCTGCGACGGCGGCGCTCTTCGCGCGCCCCGACGTGATCATCGTCGCGTCGGTCTCCGCGATCTACGGCATGGGGTCGCCGGAGACGTACGACAACAACGTCCAGCTCCTCACCAAGGGCGGCACCGTCGATCGCGACGTGCTGCTGCGCAAACTCGTCGCGATCCAGTACCAGCGCAACGACACGGCGCTCGGCCGTGGCACCTTCCGCGTGCGCGGCGAGGCGCTCGAGGTCTTCCCGGCGTACGCCGAGACGGCGTATCGCGCGACGCTCTTCGGTGACGAAGTCGAGCGCCTCCAGGAGTTCGACCCACTCACCGGCGAGCTGCTGCAGGACGATCTCGAACACATCGCCGTCTGGCCCGCGACGCACTACAACGTCCAGGAGGACACGATCGACCGTGCGGTCGAGGAGATCGGTGCGGAGATGACCGCCCGCTGCGCTGAACTTGAGGCCCAGGGGAAGCTGCTCGAATCGCATCGCCTGCGCCAGCGCACCCAGTTCGACATGGAGATGCTGCGCGAGATGGGGTTCTGCAACGGGGTCGAGAACTACTCGCGCATCCTGGATGGCCGCAAGCCGGGCGACCGCCCCTACTGCCTCATCGATTACTTCCCTGATGACTTCGTCTGCTTCATCGACGAGTCCCATCAGACGGTTCCGCAGATCGGCGCGATGCACGCGGGCGACCGCAGCCGCAAGATGACGCTCGTCGACTATGGGTTCCGGCTGCCGAGCGCGCTCGACAACCGTCCGCAGACCTTCGACGAGTTCTTGTCGATCACGCCATCGATCGTCTTCGTCAGCGCGACGCCCGGCGAGTACGAGCGAAAGCACTCAGGGCGTGTCGTCGAGCAGATCGTGCGTCCGACGGGGATCGTCGACCCGATCGTCGACGTGCGCCCCACCGAGGGACAGATCGACGACCTCATGAATGAGGTCCGTGTGCGCGTCGAGCGCTCCGAGCGTGTGCTGGTGACGACGCTCACCAAGAAGATGAGCGAAGACCTCACCGACTACCTCCTCGAGATGGGCTTTCGCGTGCGCTACCTCCACAGTGAGGTCGATACGCTCGAGCGGATCCAGATCATCCGCGACCTGCGCCTCGGCGAGTACGACGTGCTGGTCGGCGTCAATCTCCTACGCGAGGGCCTGGACCTCCCGGAGGTCTCGCTCGTCGCCATCCTCGACGCCGACAAGGAGGGGTTCCTGCGCGGGGAGACCTCGCTGATCCAGACGATCGGGCGCGCTGCCCGCAACGTCGACGGCACGGTGATCATGTACGCGGACCGCGAGACGGCGGCGATGCGCGCGGCACTCTCCGAGACGGCGCGGCGCCGCGAGATCCAGCTCGCCTACAACACCGAGCACAACATCACCGCGGCCTCGATCGTGAAGGGGGTCAGCGACATCGCCGAGTTCCTCATGGGGGAGAGCAAGACCCCGAAGGGCAAGCGTCGCTCCGATCGCAAGCGGCGCAAGGACCTCGCCCCGAGCGAGCTCGAGCGGGCGATCATCGAGACGGAGGAGGAGATGCTCGCCGCCGCTGAAGACCTGCGCTTCGAGTACGCGGCACGCCTGCGCGACGAGCTGCGCGAGCTGCGCCGCGAACTCGACATGGTCCGCGAGATGGGCCTCGAGCCGGTCGAGGACACCCGAGGCTGACCGATGCAGCACGCGCTCCTCGCCTGGTACGCGCGGGAGCGCCGCGACCTGCCGTGGCGGCGGACCACCGATCCGTACGCGATCCTCGTGTCGGAGGTCATGCTCCAGCAGACGCAGGTGTCGCGGGTGGTGCCGCGCTTCGTCGCCTGGCTTGAGCGCTGGTCGGGTGAGGCCGAGCTCGCCGCGGCCTCGCGGGCCGAAGTCCTCACGGCCTGGGTGGGGCTCGGGTACAACAGCCGCGCCGTCCGGCTCCACGACGCGTGCACGATCGTCGCTCGCGACGGCTGGCCCACCGATGCCGCCGGCCTGCGCCGCCTGCCGGGCATCGGCCCGTACACCGCCGCCGCCGTCGCCTCGTTCGCGTTCGGTGAGCAGGTCGCCGCGGTCGACACCAACGTGCGACGCGTCGCGCAGCGGCTCGATCAGGGGAGGCCGGAGGCGCTCGTGCCCGCGGGCCGGGCGGCCGACTGGAACCAGGCGATGATGGAACTCGGCGCGACCATCTGCCAGGCGCGAACGGCACGCTGCGAGGCCTGCCCCGTCGCCGAATGGTGCGCATCGCGCGGTCAGGTGACCGTGGCTCCCCGCGCCCCGGTCGGGTCGCGCGAGCGCTTTGAGGACACGTCCCGCTGGGTTCGTGGCCGCGTCATAGCCGCGCTGAGCTCCGGCGCGAGCCTTCCGCAGATCCCGCCGGAGCGGCTCGCGCCTGCGCTCGCCGGGCTCGAGCGTGATGGGCTGATCGTCCTCGAGCCGGACGGCGCGCGACTGGCCTGACGGGCGTTACGCTGGCGCGATGGCCGCACCGAACGACCACCTGGACGGTGTCCTCACCCGCCTCGCGGGCATCGAGGCCCAGGTCGCTGCCGTGCGCCACGACCTGCTGCAGCTCCGCGAGGCGCTCGAGGTCGAGCGCGCCGTCCCGGCAATCGCCCCGGTCGACGTGGAGGGCGCGCGGCTCGTCGCCCTGGACCTCCTGCTCTCCGAGACGCAGCGCGACGTCGCCGAACAGCGCCTGCGCGCGAGTTTCCCCGGGGTCGACGCGGCCGCCATGCTCGACGATGCCGCCGCAACGCTCGGTGATTGAGGCGGTTCGAGCGGTCGTGCTGCGCCGCCGCGCGATCCTCGCCGTCTTGGCGGTCGCAGTGCTCGTCGCCTGCGTGGTTCCGACGGCCGGTGCGGCTGCGCCGCCGCCGGCGCGCTTCTTCGGCGTCCTCGCCGACGGTCCGATGCTCGATGGCCGCGTCGATGCCGCTGCCGAGATGCGGCTGATGAAGGCCTCGGGAGCCGGCTCGGTGCGCCTGCCGGTCTATTGGCGCGACATCGAGCCGCAGCAGGGTGTCCGGCGCTTCGAGGCGCTCGACGCATTCCTCGTCGCTGCAGCCGACGCGGGACTTGAGGTGCTGCCGGTCGTGCTCGGGACACCGGCGTGGGCGTCGCGCAATCCTTCAGATGTCGCCTCACCTCCGGCCGATCCGGCGACCTACGCCGCCTTCGTGGGGCTGCTCGCCCGTCGTTACAAGCCCGCGGGGACCTTCTGGACGACCCACGTGGGGCAAGCGGCCCCGATCCGGCGCTGGCAGATCTGGAACGAGCCGGACCTGCCGAAGTTCTGGGCACCGTCGGCGTTGGGCTGGGCGAGTGACTATGTCCGGCTGCTGCGCGCCGCACGACAGGCGATCAAGGCACAGGACCCTGGGGCGACGATCGTGCTCGCCGGGCTAACGAACCGCTCGTGGATCGATCTGCGCAGCGTCTACCGGGCAGGCGGCCGTGGGGCCTTCGACGTCGCGGCAGCACACCCATTCAGCGGCACCGTGCCGAAGGTCCTGCGCATCGTGCGGTACGTCCGTGCGGAGATGCGCCGCGCCGGGGATGCGCGCAAGCCGCTGCTGCTCAGCGAGATCGCATGGAGCTCCGGCAAAGGACGCTCGACGCTGAACTACGGCTGGGAGACGTCTGAGGCAGGCCAGGCGCAGCGCGTGCGCGCGCTGCTCACGGCGCTCGCCGCCCGACGGGTGCCCGACCGCCTCGCCGGCCTCGACTGGGCGACCTGGATCTCTCCGCCGATCGGCTCCCCGTACTCGTTCGACTACACCGGCCTCCGGCGGTTCACGGCGGATGGCGCGGTCTCCAAGCCCGCGCTCGCCGCGTTCAGCAGCACGGTCACGCGGCTCACCCGCGCGCACTGACCTTTAGCCGAGCGGGGTGCAGGTCGCGACGCTGCGGTCGAGCACGCGGCCGCCCGAGGCGACGAACGCGAGCTCGGCGCGCCCGCGCGAGAGCCGCAGTCGCAGCGCGCCGCGGCTCGTCCGATCGGCGAACCGCACAGTGGCGCGAGAGGCACGGGTCAGCGGCACGTTGAAGCGGCCGCCGGCGCCCGAGACGTACTGGCGCAGCCCGTCACGGTCGGCGAACCGCTGCAGGTCGTGGTCGTGGCCGGAGAGGACCAGCCGTGCATGGCCCCTCAGGGCATTCCAGAGCGGAGCGATGTCCGCCTGATCGCCATGCCAGCCGGTGCTCCAGCGCGGGCGGTGCCAGATCACGATGCGGCAGGTTCCCGGCGTGCGTGTCGCGCGCCGCACCCAGGCGAGCTGCGGCGACCCGGCGTCGTGCGCTTCCTCGCTGTTGAGCGAGAGGATCTGCCACGACCCGACCGTCCGCGCGAACCACGGCGCGGGGGTGCGGCCCTGGCGAGCGAGCCAGTACGGGTCGTAGCCCGTCGCGTGATTGGCCCACTCGTGATTGCCGGGGGTCGGGATGACGCGGCGGGCGATGGCGCCGTAGAGCGGGTCGAAGCGCCGGGCGAATTCTGCGCCCGTGCCGTGCTCGTAGACGTCGCCGAGATAGAGCAGGCGAGCGGGTTGGCGCGCGCGCAGCCAGGTGGCGAGTGTCTCGCCCGAGGGGGTGCGGTCCGCGTCGCCGACCGCCCAGATGGTCGTTGCGGCAGGCATCGCGGCGACGGCCGTCGAGGCCGGCGGGGCGGCTGCGGCGAGCACGACGGCGACGGTGCCCAGGACGGCGCGGAGCGGGGCCATGACCCGATGATGGCGCACACGCGCCGGGGCGGTCGCGCATGGCGGGAAGCTGCTGATCCCGCTCGTATCATGGTCGGCCATGCCGCCCTCCAACGCGATCGTCGTCTCCGGCGCGCGTGAGCACAACCTGAAGGACATCTCGCTCGAGCTGCCGCGTGACGCGCTCGTGGTCCTCACGGGCCTTTCGGGGTCGGGCAAGTCGTCGCTCGCCTTCGACACGATCTACGCGGAGGGGCAGCGCCGCTATGTCGAGTCGCTCAGCGCCTACGCGCGGCAGTTCCTCGGCCAGATGGACAAGCCGGACGTCGACTCGATCGAAGGGCTGTCGCCGGCCATCTCGATTGACCAGAAGACGACGTCGCGCAACCCGCGCTCGACCGTCGGCACCGTCACGGAGATCTACGACTACCTGCGCCTCCTCTGGGCGCGGATCGGGCACCCGCACTGCCACACCTGCGGCGAGCCGATCACCGGCCAGAGCGCCGAGCAGATCATCGACCACGTGATGGAGCTCGAGGAGGGGACCAGATTCCTCGTCCTCGCTCCGATCGTCCGCGGGCGCAAGGGCGAGTACGGCAAGCTTTTCGAGGACCTGCGCGCCGACGGCTTCGCGCGCGTCAAGGTCGACGGTGAGCTGCGGATGCTCGACGAGGAGTTCGAGCTCGACAAGCGCTACAAGCACGACATCTCGGTCGTCGTCGACCGGCTCGTGCTGCGCGGTGAGGCCCGCGCGCGCCTCGCTGATTCGATCGAGACGGCTGTCGCGCTCGCCGACGGGATCGTCGAGATCGAGCTCGTACCGCGCGAGGGCGACAGCGGCGAGCCCGAGGTCCTGATCTTCTCCGAGCGCTTCGCCTGCCTGAAGTGCGGCACGGCGATGCCCGAGCTCGAGCCGCGGAGCTTCTCCTTCAACTCGCCGCACGGCGCCTGCCAGCGCTGCACCGGGCTCGGGTCGCAGATGGAGATCGACCCCGACCTCATCGTCCCCGACCCGACGCTGACGATCAGCGAAGGCGCGCTCGCCCCGTGGGGCGCCGGCGCATCGCGCTATTACGAGAGCGTCACGCTCGCGATGGCTGAGCAGTGGGGGATTCCGCTCGATGTGCCGTGGGCCGACCTCGCCCAGGAGCACCGCGACCTCTACCTCACCGGGACAGGCGAGGAGCGGGTGACAGTGCGCTACCGCAACCGTCAGGGTGTCCAGCGCACGTATGAGGTGCGTTTTGAGGGGATCCTCCCGAGCCTCGAGCGTCGCTACCGCGAGACCGACTCCGAGCAGCAGCGCGAGCGGATCGAAGAGTTCATGGCCGTCGTCCCGTGCCCCGCATGCGCCGGCACGCGGCTGCGACCGGAGTCGCGGGCGGTGTACGTCGGCGGCATGCCGATCCACGAGTTCACGGCGCTGTCCGTCCGCAGGGCACTCGGCTGGCTCGATGAGGTCGAGCTCACGGAGACCGAGTGCCACATCGCGCGGCTGATCCTGCGCGAGATCGGCGAGCGCCTCCACTTCCTCGATGACGTGGGGATCGGCTACCTGAGCCTCGATCGTGGAGCGGCGACGCTCTCCGGCGGCGAGGCGCAGCGCATCCGGCTGGCGACGCAGATCGGGTCGGCGCTCGTCGGCGTCCTCTACGTCCTCGACGAGCCGTCGATTGGCTTGCACCAGCGCGACAACACGAAGCTCATCACGACCCTCGAGCGGCTGCGCGATCTCGGCAATACGGTGCTCGTCGTCGAGCACGACGAGCAGACCATGCTCGCCGCCGACCAGATCGTCGACCTCGGGCCGGGCGCCGGCGAGCATGGCGGTCACATCGTGGCTCAGGGCACGGCAGCTGAGGTCATGAAGGTCAGAGAGTCGCTGACTGGGCAGTTCCTCGCCGGCACCCGCACCGTCGCCGTGCCCGAGGTGCGACGGGCGCAGAGCGGCGCGCTGGAGATCCGCGGGGCGCGCGAGAACAACCTGCGGCAGGTCGACGTGCAGGTCCCGCTCGGGGTCCTCACCTGCGTGACGGGGGTGTCGGGCTCCGGCAAGTCCACACTCGTCAACGAGATTCTCTTCAAGTCGGTCGCGAACCGCCTGATGAAGGCGCGCGAGCGGCCCGGCGCCCACACCGCCGTGCTCGGGCTCGACCAGCTCGACAAGATCATCCAGGTCGACCAGTCGCCGATCGGCCGCACCCCGCGGTCGAACCCAGCGACCTACACCGGTCTCTTCGATGTCATCCGCGACCTCTTCTCGAAGACGCAGGAGGCCCGTGCTCGCGGATACAAGCCCGGGCGCTTCTCGTTCAACGTCAAGGGCGGGCGCTGTGAGGTCTGCCGCGGCGACGGTCAGATCAAGATCGAGATGCACTTCCTGCCCGACGTCTACGTCCCATGCGAGCAGTGCCATGGGCGGCGCTACAACCGCGAGACGCTCGAGGTGCGCTTCAAGGGCAAGACGATCGCCGACGTCCTCGATCTCCCCGTGGAGGAAGCGCTCGGGTTCTTCGAGCACATCCCGAAGATCCACCGGCGCCTGAAGACCCTCAACGACGTCGGTCTCGGATACATCCGTCTCGGCCAGCCCGCCACAACGCTCTCCGGCGGTGAGGCGCAGCGCGTGAAGCTCGCCACGGAGCTGTCGAAGATCGCCACCGGGCGCACGCTGTACATCCTCGACGAGCCGACGACCGGCCTCCACTTCGCCGATGTCCAGCGGCTGCTCGAGGTCCTGCACCGCCTCGTCGATGCCGGGAACTCGGTGGTCGTGATCGAGCACAACCTCGACGTGATCAAGACCGCCGACCACCTCATCGACATGGGGCCCGAGGGTGGCGATGAGGGCGGCGCCGTCGTGGCGACCGGCACGCCCGAGGAGGTCGCGGGGACGGCGGGGTCCTACACCGGCGAGTTCCTCGCGCCGCTCGTGGAGGCGCGGACGCCGAAGGTCCGGCGGGCGCGTGCGAAGGACGCAGGGGCGAAGGGCGCCGCCAAGCGGCGCCCGGAGGCGACCGCCGCGTGAGCGACGACATCGCCGGCTGGAGCGACCTGCGTCTCTGGTGGGTGAAGTGGCGCTGGTACCGACGGCTCAGCCTGCCGTGGAACCGCGTGCGACTGCATCGCGAGTTCCTACGCCGCCGGGCGTTCTGCAAGTGGCCGATCAACGGCGAGCCGCTCGAGATGTTCCGCGCTGGGCGCCTGGAGATCGGCGAGGGGACCTTGTTCGAGCCGGGCGTCTGGATCACGGGGAACGAGACGGGCCGCATCCGCATCGGCAGCGGCGTCTTCTTGAACCAGAACGTGATGATCGCCGCAACCGACCTCGTGTCGATCGGCGACCACTGCATGTTCGGCAACGGCTGCGTGATCACCGACGCAAATCACCGCTTCGACAAGCCGGATCTGCCGATCACCTGGCAGGGGTTCACGTCGAAGGGGCCGACCGTGATCGGCGACAACGTGTGGTGCGGCGCCAACGTCGTGATCACGAGCGGCGTCACGATCGGCGCGCACTGCGTGATCGGTGCGGGCAGCGTCGTCACGCACGACATCCCGGCGAGCACAGTCGCCGCCGGCGCGCCCGCGCGCGTCCTGCGCTCCGTCTGAGCAGGCGTCAGCGGTGCGGCGTCGTCACTTATTTGTGACGACGTGCACGGCGAGGACTGCGGCTGCGACGAAGCCGAGGAGCCCCAGGACGCCGAGCAGCGACCAGCCGGCGAGCGCGATGGTTCTGCCGCTCTCCTTGGCCTCGCCGGCGCGCGTGATGCCGACGACGGCGAGCGAAAAGGCGAGTGTGACGGCGACCGCGACGGCCGTGCCCTCCCAGATGAGCTGCAGCAGGTCGGGGCCGAGTGCCGACGTCGAGCCGAGCAGCGGGCGCATCATGCGATGACCCCCTCGCGCTCAGCGGCTGCGGCTGCAGCGGCATCGCGGATCCTGCGCGACCGGTGTCCAGCGACGCGGAGGCCGAAGCCGATGGCGCAGACCGTCACGAGCAGCGGGCCGGCGACCGAGTCGCCGAAGATCGCACAGAAGCCGTAGGCCGCCGCGCCGATGAGCGCTGCGGCCGGCAGGGTGAGGATCCACGCGATGAGGATGTTCCCCGCGATGCCCCAGCGCACGGCTGAGACGCTCTTCGCGGCACCCGAACCCATCACGGCTCCGGAGATCACATGCGTGGTCGAGAGCGGGTAGCCGAGCGACGTCGCGCTGAAGAGGACCGCCGCACCGGCTCCCTGAGCGGCGAACCCCTGCGGCGGATCCATCTTGATGATGCGCGTGCCCATCGTCTTGATGATGCGCCAGCCACCCGACCACGTTCCCAGGGCGATTGCGGCGGCCGACGAGATGATCACCCAGGTCGGAACGTCGAAGCCGTCGGATGGCAGGTTCCCGTTCGCGATGAGGGCGAGGGTGATGATGCCCATCGTCTTCTGTGCGTCGTTTGTCCCGTGCGCGAGCGCGAAGAGACTCGACGTCCCAAGCTGCCCGAGGCGAAACCCGCGGGCCACCGGTCCAGGGCGCTGCCGGCCCGCGATCAGGTACGCGACGAGGATGCAGAGTCCAGCGACCACGAATGCCAGGATCGGCGCGACGAGCCCGGGGACGAGCACCTTGTCGACGAGGCCGGAGAACTCGACTCCTGAGGTGCCCGCCGCGGCGATCACAGCGCCGACGACGCCGCCGATCAGCGCATGCGAGGAACTCGATGGGAGTCCGAACCACCACGTGATGAGATTCCAGCTGATCGCTCCGATGAGGGCCGCGAAGATCACGGTTGGGGTGACGACACCGGAGTCGACGATCCCCTTGCCGATCGTTGCGGCGACCTTCAGCGAGATGAACGCGCCGACGAAGTTCAGAATGGCTGCGAGCGAGACTGCGAACCGCGGGGACATGGCGCGCGTCCCGACGGCGGTGGCGACCGCGTTCGCGGTGTCGTGAAAGCCATTGGTGAAGTCGAATGCCAGCGCCGTCAGGACGACGATGACCAGGATCACGTCGCCGGTCATGCTCAGGCGTTCTTGATGATGATCTCGTCAATGACGTCTGCGGCGTGCTCACAGGCGTCAATCGCCTGTTCCATACGCTCGTAGACGTCCTTCCACCGGATCACGACCATCGGGTCGATGCCGTTGTGGAAGAGGGAGGCGATGGCGTCGCGACTGATGCGATCGCCCTCGTTCTCCAGACGGTGCACCTCGTAAATCGCGGCAGATGCGTCCGAGAAGTCCCGGACCGACGGCACGGCCTTCTCAAGCGCCTTTGTGGCTGCGAGCAGGACCTTGGAGAGGCGCTGGGCCGACTCCATCGGGGCCTCGATGCCGTAGATGACGAGATAGTCCGCGGTCTCTTCGGCGAAGTCGATGATGTCGTCGAAGGCCGAGCCGAGCTCCAGGATGTCCTCGCGATCGATCGGTGTGACGAAGGTCGCGTTCAGGCGCGCACGGATGCCGTGCAGGATCGTGTCGCCTTCGCCTTCGCACTCGATGATCTGCGCGAGCAGCTCCTCACGACGCTCGGGATAGTGCTCGAGCATCTTGTCGAGCAGCGTGGCGGCGCGCACGGTAGTCGCGGCGAACTGCGCGAAGAACTCGGAGAAGACCCGATCGCGCGACGTGAGGAGATTCGTGAGGCTGGCCATGGCTCCAGGCGGGGGTACGGTTGCACGGACGCGCGCAGCCTACGCCGACCGTGTGGCCCACTTGTGAACGTGATGTGAACACCCCGTGAACGGGGCGACGCGACCTAGACCGGCGGGGTGAGCGCGGCCCGCAGCTCGCGCAGCTCGGCCTCGTCGATAGAGTACCCGTGCTCGGGCCCGGGGTAGCGGCGCTCGCGCACGTCATCCGCGTAGGCGGCGACGCCGGCGACCATCTCGTCGAGCAGGTGGGCGTAGCGCTTGACGAACCGCGCACCGAGCCCCTCGCGGATGCCGAGCAGGTCGTGGAAGACGAGCACCTGGCCATCGACGGCGGGGCCGGCGCCGATCCCGATCACCGGGATCGTCATCAACGGCATGATCTCGGCCGCGAGCGCAGAGGGAATCGCCTCGAAGACGATCGAGAAGCACCCGGCCTCCTGGAGCGCGAGCGCCTCGTGGGCGATGCGCACACCCGTCTGCGCCGTGCGGCCCTGCGCCTTGTAGCCGCCGAGCGCGGTCGAGGTCTGCGGCGTGAGGCCGACGTGGCCCATCACGGGGATGCCGGCCCGGACGATGGCGCGGGCGCGGGCGACCGAGGTCTCGCCGCCGCCCTCGAGCTTCACCGCGTCGCAGCCCGCCTCCTTCACGAACCGCATCGCGGTCGTGATGGCCTGCTCGTCGCTGATCTCGTAGGAGCCGAAGGGCAGGTCGCCGACGAGGAACGGGGTGGTCAGGCCGCGCCGCGTCGCACGGGCGAGGACGAGCAGCTCGTCGAGCTCGACGGTGACGGTCGAGTCGTAGCCGAGGACGGTCATCGCCCCCGAATCCCCCATCAGGACGAGGTCGACACCGGCGCGCTCGGCGGCGCGGGCGCTCGGGTGGTCGTAGGCCGTGACCATGACGATCGGCTCCCCGAGGCGCTTCTTCTCGAGCAGGCGCGGCAGCGTCATCGGCAGGCTCGAGGCGTCGGCGGGGACGTTGAGCGTGGTGGGGAGAGTGGACATGTCTGGCTCCTGTCGTTCGAAGGTCGATGCCGCCCTCAGGCGGTCACCGCCTGCGCAGTGGGGACGCGGGTACGGCGGGGCGCGGCGGATGCCGCGGGAAGGTTGTCGATCAGGCGCACGTCCTCGACGCGGGCCGCGCCGACGATCAGGACGGCGCCGTCAAGCTCCTGCACGGACGTGAACGACTCGGGGTCGACGGCACGCACATACTCGGGCTCGAGGCCGGCGTCGCGCAGCGACGCGAAGGCCTCCTGCTCGAGCGTGTCGCCATCGGTCAGGCGACCGCTCTCGACCCCGGACGCTGCGGCGGCGAGGGCGCGCGGAAGCGCGAGCGCGGCTTCGCGTGCGGCAGGGGAGAGGTGGCGGTTGCGGCTGGACATCGCGAGGCCGTCCGGGTCGCGGACGATGGGGCACCCGACGATGCGCACGGGGAGACTCAGGTCGGCGACCACCCGCCGCACGACCGCGAGTTGCTGCGCGTCCTTCTCTCCGAAGTACGCGCAGTCGGGGCCGACCATCGCCAGGAGCTTCGCCACGATCGTCGTCACGCCGTCGAAGTGCCCGACACCTCGCTCGGCGCCTTCGAAGGTCTCCGTGAGCGTGCCGCGCAGGGCGACCGTCGTGGCGAACCCCTCGGGGTAAATGCCGTCGGCGGCGGGAGCGAAGATGAGGTCCGCGCCCGCGGCCTGCGCCAGCGCGACGTCCTCGCTGAGCGTGCGGGGGTAGGCGGCGAGATCGGCGGCCTCGTTGAATTGGGTGGGGTTGACGAACACCGACACCACGACGACGTCCGCCTCGTCCCGCGCCGCGCGGATCAGCGACCCGTGGCCGTCGTGCAGGGCACCCATCGTCGGGACGAGCGCGATCGACGCGCCCTCAGCGCGCGCGGGTGCGAGCGCGGCGCGCAGCTCGGCGACGGTGTGCACGAGCGTCATGCGTGGGCCTCCACACGGCCGGCCAGAGCGCGGGTCGCGTCCGCCATCGCGTCGAAGAGCGCGAGCAGGTCGGGAGCGGTGCGCGCGATCGCCTCGCGCTGGAGCGCCACGGTGGCCTCGTCGCCGCGGGCGATCGGCCCGGTGAGCGCCTCCTGCGCCCCCACCGCGGCCCAGTTGTCGAACGCGGCGCGCGCGAGCGGCGCAAGCGCGGAGCGCGGCACGCCGGCAGCGGCCGCAAGGCGCTCGGCGGCGCC
This sequence comes from Actinomycetota bacterium, assembly GCA_009699245.1. Classification (GTDB taxonomy): domain Bacteria; phylum Actinomycetota; class Thermoleophilia; order Solirubrobacterales; family Solirubrobacteraceae; genus F1-60-MAGs163. The sequence continues at coordinate 29,779 of WLOQ01000005.1, read as the reverse complement.
CTCGAGTGTCACGAGGAAGTTCGAGGCGATCGACGCCGCAGCGTGGTAGGCGGCACGGTCGCCGTCGGCGACGACGAACGGGTCCATCCCGAGCGCGGCCGCGAGGTCCGTCGCACACCGCAGCGCTGCGCCGTCTGAACCCGCGATGGCACAGCCCGCGCCGGAGAAGCGCGCCCCGGCAGGGGTGACGGTCATCAGCGGGTGAAGGCCGAACGCGGCGTGCGGAGCGAGCGCATCAAGGCCCGTGGCGCCGGAGCAGTGGCCGACGAGCGGGCCCGGAGCGATGCACGCGCACGCCGCGGCGATCTCAGCGTCGGGCACGCAGAGCAGGACCACGTCCGCGCCGGTGCCGTCGAAGCCGCGGCCGTGTGGTCCGGTGACGGTGAGGCCCGCGGCGCGCAGGGCGTCCGTGAGCGCGGTGCCCAGGCGTCCTGGGCCGACGGTGGCGATGGTCTCTCGCATCTCTCGGTCCGGTTCCCATGGGATACCGGCGCGGGCTGAGGGGGGAAGGCGCTCCGGGGTGAGGCGTTGGGGTCAGGGTCCGGCCCTTGCGGTGACGGCCCCGATCGATCCGAAAGGTAGCACCCGCGGCGGTGGTCCGGAAGTGCTGGGGAACCCGGGTAGCATCGCGGCTCGATGGCCGATTCAGCGACCGCTCCGGCACGCCGTGCGGACCTCGCCGAGGTCGGTGCCCAGGCGTCCATCTGTGAACGCTGCCCGCATCTCGTCGCGACCCGCACCCAGGTCGTCTTCGGGGCGGGGGATCCCGATGCCGATCTGCTCTTCGTCGGCGAGGCTCCGGGTGCGGATGAGGACACGCAGGGCGTCCCCTTCGTCGGGCGGTCCGGACGTCTGCTGAGCGAGCTGCTCGCGGGCATCGGCCTCTCGCGCGACGACGTGTTCATCGCGAACGTCCTCAAATGTCGTCCGCCGGAGAACCGCAATCCGAGCGCCGAGGAGATCGCGCACTGCGCTCCCTGGCTCATGCGCCAGCTCGAGCTCATCGAGCCGATCGTCGTCGTGACGCTCGGGAACTTCGCGACGCGCCTGCTGCGCGAGGACACGGCCGGCATCACCAAAGTCCGCGGCGCCGCGGAGATCCGCACGATCGGTCCTCGGACGGTGCGGTTGCTTCCGGTCCTACACCCCGCGGCCGCGCTCTACACGCCGTCCAACCGAGCGCTGCTCGAGGCGGACTTCGGCCTGATCCCGGATCTCATCGCGGCGGGGCCTCCGCCGCAGGAACAGGCGGTCGCGGAGCCGGAGCCGGAGGCGCCATCCGTCGTCGAGCCCGCCGAGGATTCCGGCGACCAGCTCGGGCTCTTCTGAGTCCTCAGCTGCTCCGGCGAGCGAGCCGCAGCGCCGCCGCCATGGCCCGGTTGCGCTTCGGCTCGCGACGGACCAGGGCCCGTAGACGGAAGGTGAGCCACTGCGAGAGGTCGTCGATGCGCAGCGCGCGTGGGCCGCAGGCGGCGCCAACGACCGTCCGACGCCGCGCGGCTTCGAGCTCGAGGACGCCTGTGCCGAGCGCGGGCCCGGTCGCGTGCCCGCCGACGTGGGTCAGCTCGATCTGCGGATGGAGCACCGTCGGCACGCCCGCAGCGCGCGCGTCCAGACAGAGCTGGAGGTCCTCGTAGAAGAGGAAGGCGCGCGCGTCGAACGGCCCAAGGCGCCGCAGCAGCGTCGTGCGGCCGGCGACGCACGCAGCGATCGCCCAGCCGACGGTCCGAGGAGCCTCGGCGCGGTACGGCTCAAGGCGCACGCGCAGCCGCGCCGGGAGGATGCGCGGCGGGACGACCGCGGCGATGAGGCCCTCGATGGTGCCGGGCCGCGGGTGTGCGCTGCGCTGCACGCTGCCATCGGGGTTCAGGAGCCGCGGGACGATGAGCGCCTCTCGCCGCTGCGCGAGCGCGGCGAGGCGGGTGAGACCGTCGTCGAGGAGCACGCAGTCCGGGTTGAGCAGCACGGTCACCTCGTGCTGCGCAAGCGCAAGCCCGGCGTTGTTTGCCGCGCCGAAGCCGGGATTGCCATCGAGCGTCAGCAGCTCGGCACCCCAGGTCCGAGCGATCTGGGGACCGTCATCTCTGGAGCCGCTGTCGACGCAGATCACCTGAGGCCGCAGCGCGACCCGGTCGAAGGACGCGAGCAGGCGGCGCAGGTGCTCACCGGAGTCGTGGAGCACGATGACGACGCTGAAGCTCATCGCCCCGCCGCGGTGCGCAGCGCCTCAAGGACGACCTGTGCGGTGTGGTCCCACGAGTGGGCGGCCACGGCATCCCGAGCCTGCTCGCCGAGCCCGCGCCGGAGGGTCTCATCGTCTGCTAGCTGCAGCATCGCCGCGGCGAGCGCGGGCCCGTCGCTGGCCGGCACGCGCAGCGCAGCGGCGCCGAGCGTCTCCTCATACACCGGCAGATCGGCGACGATCGACGGCACCGCGTATGCCGCCGCCTCGACCGGCGGCAGGCCGAATCCTTCAAGGAGCGCGGGATGCGCGACCGCGAGGGCGTTGCGGTAGAGCGCCTCGAGCGCGGCGTCATCGACGTCGTCGAGCAGCACGACCCCCGGGGCGCCATCGAAGAGGTGGCGCAGGCGCCCGCGTCCGGCGACGACGAGCGTCGCGTCGAGGCCCTGCATCCGCGCCTGGGCATAGGCGCCCGCGAGCACGTCGCTGCCCTTGCGCGGCTCCAGGGCGCCGACGGTCAGGAGGTAGCGCTCGGGTACGCCGGCGGGGGGCGTGCCTTGAGCGAGCTCATCGGTCGGACCGAACTGCGCACCGGCGCCGCCGACGATCAGGCGCTGCGGGGGCACCGGCCAGCCCGCCGCGACGAGCTCGTCGGCGCCGCTGCGCGTGAGCGTCATGACGGCCGCGGCGCCACCCGCGAGCGCGCGCGGCCGGGCGAAGCGGTGCCAGACGCGCTCATAGCCGGTGAAGTCCCCGGGGCGCGCCTCGAACGAGCGGTCGTGGACGTTGAGGACGTACGGGAGGCCGGGGGACAGCGCGACCGGGGCGGGGGCGGGGAGCCAGGCGACGTCGGCTGCGCCCGCGAGCCCGTCGAGCGTCGGCCGGCCGAGCAGTGCGCCGGCGCCATGGAACGCACGCCGCGGCAGTCGGGAGTGCACGGCGCGCACGCCGCCCGGCACGGGTCCGCCTGGGCAGACGACCGTCCAGCGCACGTCCTCATCGAGTGCGGCCATGGCGGCGAGAACCCGCTCGCTGTAGCGGGCGACCCCCCGGCCGCCACCGATATGGCGCCCATCGACGACGACGTGCATGACGGCGACGCTATCGCCGTGCGCGCGCCGGGGCGCGCATGTAGGCTCGCCCGCGCCATGGGCTCGACCCCGATCACGGACCACGGGCGCGTTGCCCTCGTCCACGACTTCCTGCTCGACCTGCGTGGAGCCGAGCGGGTGCTGCTCGAGCTCGCCGGGCTCTTTCCGCAGGCCGACATCGTCACCGCCGTCTATGACGAGCGGGGGACCGAGGGCCGCTTCGCCGACCGGCGGATCGTCACGTCGGCGCTGCAGCGCCTGCGCCCGACGGCGCCGACCTTCCGGGCGCTGCTGCCGTTCTACCCGACGGCGATGGAGGCGATCGACCTGCGGCCATACGACCTCGTCGTCTCCAGCTCGTCCGCCTGGGCGCACGGCGTGCTCCCGCACGAGCGTGCAGCCCATGTCTGTTACTGCCACAACCCGTTCCGGTACGCGTGGAACGAGCGCGAGGCGACGCTCGCCGCGCGTGGTCCGCTGACCCGCCCGATCCTCGCCGGGATCATGCGGCGCTGGCGCCAATGGGATGCGACCGTGGCTCAGCGGGTCGACACGTATGTCGCGAACTCCGAGATCACGCGGCTGCGGATTGAGCGCTCCTATGGCCGTGAGTCGCAGGTCATCCACCCGCCGGTCGCGGTCGACCGCTTCGCACCCGGGGCGGTCGGCGAGCACTACATGACGCTCTCCGAGGTCATGGCCCACAAGCGCCTCGACGTGGCGGTGCGGGCGTTCACGCAGCTCGGACTCCCGCTCGTCGTGACCGGTGATGGACCGGACCTGCGCCGTCTCCGAGGGCTCGCCGGGCCGACGGTGCGATTCACGGGGCGCGTCAGCGATCGTGAGGTCGAGGAGCTCCTGCGTTCGGCGCGGGCGCTGGTGGTCACCGCCACCGAGGAGTTCGGCATCGCGGCCGTGGAGGCGCAAGCCTCCGGTCGGCCGGTGATCGCGCATCGCAGCGGCGGCGTGCTGGAGAGCGTCGTGGACGGCGAGACCGGCGTGTTCTACGACGCCGACGTCCCGCAGTCACTCATCGAAGCGGTGCAGGCCTTCGACCCGCTGGCCGTGAGCCCGGAGCGCTGCGTCGCCCGGGCTGCGGAGTTCGGCCCGCAGCGTTTTCGCGAGGAGTTCGCCGCGGTGGTCGACGCCACGATCGACCGCCGGGCCTCCGCGGGTCGCGCGGTAGCTCCGCGCAGCAGCGGCCGCGCTCGTGGGCTCGCGCGCCCCGTGGCACGCGCGCGGCGGCCCTGACGTCAGTCGGCCGTCGCGGTGAGCGGGGCGGCGGTCGCCGCGAACGTCGCCCTGCGTGCGGCGAGCGCGAACATCCCCACACCCGCTGCGCCAGCGGCCTGGACCGCGAGGACGCAGAGCGCGAAGGTCGTCATGCCGAGTCCGCCGAGTGACAGCAGCAGCGGCTCGGCGACGGCGAGCGGCGCGAGCACCCAGAGGAAGCCCGCGTGATGCGTCGCCAGGAGGTACTGGACGGTGAGGTAGGTGGCCGCGAGCAGCGTCATCGCGGCCGCCAGCAGCGGGAGTGCATCGGCACCCTGCGCGAGCTCCTCACCGAATCCGAGCCGCATGAGCGGCTCGCCCGCCGCGGCGAAGACCACGATCGCGGGCATGGCGAGCGCGAGGAGCGCTGCGAGAGCGCGCCCGAGGATCGGGAGCGGATCAAGACCGCGGGCTGAGCGCCGCGCGGCCTCCGGCAGCACTTGGAGCCCCAGCCCGATCGCGACCCAGACGACGGACTTCGCGGCCACGGAGGCGGCCGCGTAGGCGCCGGCGGTCGCTGCGGGCAGTTCGCGCGCGGCCATGATGACGTCCACGTTCTGCAGCGCCGCGAGGAGCAGCAGCGCGAGGACCGGGACGCGGCCGCCGGTCGTGAGCGCGCGCAGCGAGCGGGCGCTCGCATGGGTGCGTTCAACAGGGCCGATTCGGCGCAGCAGCACGACCTCGAGCGCCACGATCATCACGATGAAGCTCAGGGGCAGCGCGATGAAGGCGCCGCCGACGCCCATCCCGAACCCTGAGACGAGGAGCAGCGCGATGAGCAGACGCCCGGCCGCCTCGCCGACGATGCTCGCCCCCACCGGGAGATAGGCGGAGAGGCCCTGGAGCGCGCCGCGCTGGAGCGACAGCAGCAGCCACAGCACGCCCGTCGGCAGGACCGTGGCGGCCGCCCACGGGTGATCCTCGACGCCGATGAGCTGGGCGATCGGGTCACGCAGGACCGCGGCGATCGCGATCGACGCAACGAGCGCGAGCAGCAGCCACTCGGTCCATGAGCGCAGCGTGCGCCGCAGGACGGCCGCGCTGCCGAGGCGATCCATCGCGGTCTCACGCGCCGCGGTGGCCTGGAGCGAGTAGCCGACGGCGAGCAGGATGAGGAACGCCGAGACGAGCGCGGCCAGCGAGCCGTAGCCCGACGCCCCGAGGATCCGCGTGAATGCGACCACGAAGACCAGCTGGATCGCGTTGTTCAGGAGCGTCGCGGCGGCGAGACCTGCGGCGGAGCGGGACCCATCGTCGTCCATGAGCGCGCGCAGCCGCGCGCGCAGGGGCGCGGGCAGACCCGCATCGTCGAGCGGGTCACCGGTCGCGATCGTCTCCGGCACCGGCGCCCATGCTAGGCGCATTGACGCTCGGCGGCGATAGATTCACCGCCGATGCGTCAGGCCGCACTCGCGCTCGCGTCGGCCGTGCTCCTCGCCGGACCGACGGTGATCGCCTTCTTCTCCGGTGGGTACTTCGACACCCCGCGGCTGTGGGGGCTTGCGCTCGCGTGGGTGCTCGTGCTGATCGCGGCGCTCTGCGCACCACGGCCACTGCCGCGCGCGCTGCCCGGGCGGCTCGTGCTCGGCGGGATGGCGGCGCTCACTGCGTCGACGGCCATCTCGATCGCCTGGGCACCGCTCTCTGGAGCGGCGCTGGACGATGTGCAGCGCCTGCTGCTGTATCTCGGGGCATTGATCGCGGCGATCGCGCTCCTGCGCCGTGACCGCATGGCGCGTGCCATTGAGCCCGCGCTCGGATTCGGCGCCTGTCTCGTCGTCGCCTATGGCGTCGCGGGCCGACTGCTCCCCGGCGTCCTGCAGCCCGACGTCTCGCTGCGCGCGGGCGGGCGCCTCGACCAGCCGCTCACGTACTGGAACGGCATGGGTGCGCTCGCCGCGATCGGCGTCGTCCTGTGCGTCCATCTCGGCGCCGACCGCACACGCTCGGCCAGGCTGCGAGCGCTCGCCATCGCCGCCTGTGCGCCGCTTTCGGCCGGGCTCTACCTCTCCTACTCCCGCGGCGCGATCGCCGGACTCGTGGTCGGGCTGCTGGTCATCCTCGCCCTCGATCCGACGCGCAGCGCGTTGCGTGCGCTCGCCGTCGCGGCGGGCGTCGGCGCCGCAGGGGTCCTCGCGTGCGCGCCGTTCGACGGCGTCGCCGATCTCACCGGCTCGCTGGGCCATCGCGAACGTCAGGGCCTCGTCGCGCTCGCGCTGCTCATCGGCGTGATGCTCGTCGGGGCGGTGGCAGCGGTCTGGCTCACCCGCAGCGATGCGCGCAGACCCGAAGCCGCCGACGCGTCGCGCCTTCCGGGCGCGCGCCTGCTCCCGGCCGCGGCCGCAACGGCGTTCGTCGCCGCCCTGTGCGTCGTCGTGATCGGCGGGCTCACGGAGCGCGCGGGCGACGCGGCGCGGACCGATCTCCAGAGCGCGGGGCGCCTCACGTCGCTGCAGTCGAACCGCTACGAGTACTGGCGCGTGGCGGCCGGGGCGTTCGCCGATCGCCCGGTGCAGGGGCTGGGCTCAAGCGGCTTCCGTGTGCGCTGGCTTGAGGAGCGTCCCATCCCCGAGGTGGTGCGCAACGCTCATTCCCTGCCGCTGGAGACGGCGGCGGAGCTCGGGCTCGTCGGACTGCTCGCGCTGCTCGCGCTGCTGGGGGGTGCGGGGCTCGCGGCGATGCGTGCCCTCGCTCGGCGGCCCGGCCTCAGCGCCGGGTGGGTCGCGGCGTGCGCGGTCTTCCTGCTCCACGCCTTTATGGATTGGGGCTGGCAGATGCCGGCCGTCGCGCTCCCGTTCGTGCTGCTCGTCGGCGCACTCGCGGCGGTCGCGGATGAGGACTTAGCTGCGTCCGGTGAGACGCCGGATCTGGCTGCTCGCACGGGCGAGGCTCGCGCGGTCGCCGAGCCGGCCTGACGCCGCCCAGACGGCGACCCACGCATCGAGGTTGTCCGGCTCGCGGCGTGTGACGGCGAGGCCGCGCGCAAGGGCTCCGCGCAGCTCACCCCCGCGGACCTCATAGAGCGCCTGCCAGGCCTCGAGCGTGCCGTCCGGGTTGAGCAGGCGCGCACGGCGCAGGTCGTCGGCGGCGGCCATGGCGGCGGGGCCGGTCGGGGCGTTCAGGGCGTGCGGGTCGGTGACGTCGGCCACACGGGCATCGCGAATCAGGACCGCCGACCACGCGAGCACCGCGGTCGCGAGGAGGACGAGTGCCACGCGCATCGGTGCAACCGTATCCTGCGCCAATGTCGCAGTCCCCCTCCGAGCGCCGCGCCTTCTGGCGCGAGCTGCGCGCGCAGCACCCGCGGCTGCGCGCAGCGCTCCCGGCGGACGTCCGCGTGACGCTCATCCATCGCGGCGAGTGGCGCGGACTCACCCCGGTGAGCTTCGTCTACCAGCTGGTGCGCCTCTGCCTCGTCAGCGACGCCTTCCTCGCGCAGGTGCTCTACCGCGTCAAGGCTCGCCTGCAGGCGCTCGGTGTGCCGCTGCTCCCGCGGGTCGCCCACCGCCTCGCCATCATCACCGGTCAGGTGATGATCGGGGATCCCGTCGTCGTCCGGCCGGGGCTGTACCTCCTGCACGGGCAGGTCGTGATGGACGGGCTCATCGTCGTGGGTGAAGGTGCCGTGATCGCGCCGTTCACGACGCTCGGGCTCATCGCCGGAGACGTCCGCGGGCCGACGATCGGCGACGACGTGCACATCGGCACGGGCGCCCGGATCCTCGGCCCGATCACCATCGGCGACGGTGCGCGTGTGGGGGCGAACGCCGTGGTCATCCACGACGTCGCCGCCGGCGCCACCGTCGGGGGCGTCCCGGCGCGCGTCCTCGGCCGATAAGCGATCGCTGCCGGTCGCGCGCGTGGTAGGAATTGCCGCATGGCCCTGACCTTTCTCCGGCGCCGCGGCGACGCCCGCGACAGCGCTGACACCGGCTTCGATGGGACCGACGCCGAGCTGCGCGCCGAGATCGACCGCTTGACCGACCTGCGTCGCAGCGAACGCAGCCCCGAGGCAGACCGCCGCCTGCTGTGGTTGCGCCACCTCGCGGGGATCCGGCTCGTCGAAGCGGCATCCGGCGCGTCGTTCGTCGCCCCCGACGAGGCAGCGTTGCCGCCGCAGCCGCAGGACGGGCTGCTCGAGCTCCCGGCGAGCGCGGTCACGCCGGGCATCATTCGCGCGGCGATGCTGCGCGACGGCGGGATCATCGTGCGCGGGCTCGTCCCGCGCGACGATGCGCTCCACCTCGCCGCCGGCATCGACGCGGCGTTCGCGGTGCGCGAGGCGGGGGACACCGGCGCAGGCGACGCCGACGTCTACCGCGAGTTCGTGCCCGAGCGGCCGTACCAGCCGATCGGCACGCGCGACTGGATTCGCGCGGGCGGTGGCATCCTCGCCGCCGACTGCCCGAGCCTTGCGTTCGAGCTCCAGGAGCTCTTCATCAACGCCGGCGTCCCCGCGCTCGCGGCCGGCTACCTCGGCGAGCCGGCCGTGTTCTCGGTCGACAAGACGACGCTGCGCAAGGCCACGCCGGACGTCCCCGGGGGCTGGCATCAGGACGGCAAGTTCATGGGCGACGTGCGCGCACTCAACCTGTGGCTGTCGCTCTCGCGCTGCGGTGACGTCGCGCCGGGCCTCGACATCGTCGCCCGCCGCTTCGAGGAGATGGTGCGCACGCAGACCGAGGAGGCCGTGCTCACGATCCAGGTCTCGCAGGCGCTGGCCGAGGAGGCCGCCGGGGACCGCCCGATCATCCGCCCCATCTTCGAGCCGGGGGACGCGATCTTCTTCGACGAGATGAACCTGCACAAGACGGGCTCCGACCCGTCGATGCCGAATCCGCGCTTCGCCGTCGAGAACTGGTTCTTCGGGCCGTCGGGCTTTCCTGAGGCCTACGTTCCGATCGCCGTCTGAGCGCCGGCTCGCCGCGCCGAGCCGGGTCTATGATCCCGCGACCATGACCACCGCCCCGACCACCGTTCCCGACCCCTACCGGCGCGATCCCGCGCACTGGGGCGTGTCGCTGGCGCACATGGCGCCGCTCATGTTCCCAGCGCTGGAAGCGGTCGGCGCGCGCAGGATCGTCGAGGTCGGCGCCTACGCCGGCGACCTCACTGAGGTCCTCGCCAACTGGGCCGAGGGGGCAGGTGCCCATGTGGAGGCGATCGATCCGTCGCCCCAGCCCGGCCTGAGCGAGCTCGCCGCGGCGCGCGAGGTCGTCGAGCTCACCGAGCACACGAGCCTCGACGCCATGCCGGTCATGGAGCGCCCGGATGCGATCGTCATCGACGGCGACCACAACTACTTCACGGTGCGCCGCGAGGTCGAGATTCTCGTCGAGCGCTTTCCCGGCGGCACGCTGCCGCTCGTCTTCTTCCACGACGTCTGCTGGCCGCACGCACGCCGGGACGATTACTTCGACGTGACGCAGATCCCGCAGGAGTACCGCCATCCCGTCGCGGGCTTCCAGGGTGGCGTCCTTCCCGAGGAGCCGGGTCTCGTTCCCGGAGGTGGTCTGTTCTATGAGCGCTCAGCGACCTTTGAGGGCGGTGCGCGGAACGGCGTCCTCACCGCAATCGAGGATGTCGTCGCCGAGACGCCCGGCCTGCGACTCGTCGTCATCCCCGGCTTCTTCGGCCTCGGCGCCCTCTGGCACACCGATGCACCGTGGTCGGCTGCGGTCGAGGGTGTCCTCGGGCCGTGGGACCGTCACCCGGTCCTCGAAGCGCTCGAGGCCAACCGCGTCCATCATCTGACGCGCCGGTTCGTCCCCCAGGCGACGGGCGGCGGGCGCGCGCGACGGCTCGTGAACGCCGCACCGCCGGTCCTGCGGCGGGCGATCGCCAAGACCCGCGCACGGGTCGCTCGCAGCTAGAGATCGCGGGCCGCGTCGCGCGCACGCCGCGCGAGCGAATGAAGCCTGCCGAGCGGCAGCCACTGAACGCGCCGGAGCATCCGCAGGCGCTGCGCGTCGTAGCGCAGATCGGTCGAGTAGTAGTGAAGCCGTGAGGCCTCGCGCCGCGCCTCAGCGTGGCGGGCGCGCTCCTTCCACGCGGCGGAATCGGGGTCGCCCGCATCCTCGCGCCGGTCCGCGGCGGCGATGTGCGCCTGGACCCACTCCGGCTGATCCTCAGGCTGGAGCGGTTCGAGCGGCCGATGGGTGAGGACGTCGAGGCGTGCCGCGAACACGGTGCGCCCCGCGGCACGCGCGCGCCTACACAGATCGATCGCGACGCCGTAGCGCGACGGCAGCGACTCGTCGAAGCGCAGGTGCTCGACCGCCCACGGGCTGAGCACGAGCAGCAGACCGTCCACCGCCTCGACCTCGCCCGGAGGGCCGGGCGGCGGCCCCCAGTCGAACGCGAGGCGCTCGCCGCCGCCCGCGTCGTGGTGCCGCTGACGCACGGGTGTGCCGCGCACGGTTCCGGTCCACCACGCGATGCCGCGAAAGTTCGAGCCGCCGATGCACCCGGCGATCGCGAGCTGCGGGTCGGCGACGAGCTCGCGGACGCGGGCACAGAACGCCGGGTCGGTGATCTCGGTGTGGTCCTCGACGAGCACGAGCGCCTCAAGGTCCGCAATGCGGCGAGCCTCGTCGAGGATGAGGTTGAGCGTGCGGCCGGGGCCTCCCGCGTCCATGAACGTGATGACCGGGCTCTGCGGCTCGGCGACGGCGGCGATCCCCGGCTCGGCGTGGCGCCGGTACGCCCTCGGGTCCCCGATGGCGGTGCCGAAGGCGATCATCGTGCGGTCCCTGCGCGCTGCAGCAGCGACGGCGTCAGGCGCCTGCGCAGGCGCACGATGCGCCGTCGCAGAGCGCCGGCGTGCGCCTCGCCGCGGCGCTCAAGCAAATGGGCGAAGAGGATCGCCGCATCGGCGTCCGCCTCAGCGCGCAGCGCGCGGTCCCGCCACGTGCCGGTGCCGGCACCGATCTGCGGGAACGTGTCCTCCCATTTGGCCGTGACGCGCACACTCGCCTGCGCCCAGTCGTCGAGGTCGCGGATGAGCTCGAGCGAGCGGTGATGGATGGCACGCAGATCGGCGGTGACGACCTTGCGTCCAGCGGCGCGCGCCTGGAGACAGAGATCGAGGTCATAGCCGTGGATCTGGCCGAGGGACTCGTCGAAGTGCAGGTGCTCGACGGCCCAGGGGGAGAGGACGAGCAGGAACCCATCGACGGTCTCGACCTCGCCCAGACGTGCATACGCGGGCGCGAAGGCCCAGTCCCAGCTCATCGACGGAAGGTCGCCGCCGTCGAACTCCGAGTAGCGGTGGACGAAGGATGCCGTGACGATCGAAGACTCCCACCAGGCGATGCTGCGTACACCGACGGCGCCGACACAGCCGACGATCGCTGCGTCAGGATCGGTGAGCGCGGCGCGGACCTTCGCGCAGAAGTCCTCATCCATGACCTCGGTGTCCTGGTGGAGGAGCACCAGGGCTTCGAGGTCGTCGAGCCCCCGCGCCCAGTCGAGCGCCTCGTTGTAGGCGCTGAAGAGCGTCCCCGTCGAGGTGATCTCCAGGGTCGCCGAGTCGGGCTCCGCCGCTCGCCGGATGCCGGGCGCCGCGCACGCATCGAACACGTTCGGCTGGGTGATGGCGCTCGCGAAGGCGATCATCGGGGGCCGGACGATAGATCGGCGGCCCGGTACGCTGCGCCGCGCCGTGGCCGCGAACCCCCGACAGCAGCACTCCGCAGGCCCCGTCGCCATCGAGGTTCGCGACCTGCGCAAGAGCTTCCGCGTCCCCGAGCACCGCGTCGACTCGCTGATGGAGCGGCTCGCACGCCCGCTGACCCGCGCCGACTACCGCACGCTCGACACGCTCAAGGGCATCTCGTTTGACGTCCATCAGGGCGAGTTCTTCGGGATCGTCGGGCGCAACGGCTCGGGCAAGAGCAGCCTGCTGAAGATCCTCGCGAGCATCTATCGCGCCGACGCCGGTCGCGTACGCGTCGCTGGACGCATGGCGCCGTTCATCGAGCTCGGCGTCGGCTTCAACCCGGAACTCACGGGGCGACAGAACATCGAGCTCAACGGCGTCCTCATGGGACTGACCCGCCGCGAGACGCTCGCGCGGGTGGACGCCATCCTCGACTTCGCCGAGCTGCACGGCTTCGATGAACTGAAGCTCAAGAACTATTCGTCGGGGATGCTCGTGCGCCTCGCCTTCGCAGTGATGGTCCAGGCCGAGGCCGACATCATGCTCGTCGACGAGGTGCTCGCCGTCGGTGATGCCGCCTTCGCGCGCCGCTGCATGGAGGTCTTCCGCGAGCGCCGCGCTGCCGGGACGACGATCGTCCTCGTGACGCACGACATGGCGACCGTCCAGCAGCTCTGCCATCGCGCGATGCTCATCGAGGATGGGGTGATCCGGCAGATCGGGGACCCCGCGGACGTCGCACTCGCGTACAACAGCCTGCAGTTCGCGCAGGAGATGCCTGCCACCGGCCCGGACGGTCAGGCGATCACCGCGGTGCATCACCTCCATCTCGAGCATGCCGAACTCCACGGCGCGGACGGGCGGCCGGTCGAAGCGGTGGCGGCGGGCGACCCGATCCGACTCGCAGTCGGGCTCCAGGCGGTGGCGGACCTCGCCGGTGCGGCTGCCCGCATCCAGCTGCGCCCGGAGTCGGGGCTGCCCGTCGGGGTCTTCGACCTCGAGCTCCCGGATGCGATCGCGCGCGGCGAGCGCCTGCAGCTCGGCGGGGCGATCGCCAATCCGCTGGCCCCGGGCCACTACATCGTCGACTGCTTCATCGCCACCGAGGACGCTCCCGGGTCCTTGGCGATGCAGCACATCCGCCTCCTGGGCTTCGAGGTCACCGGGGCGGCGACGGACGGCATGCTCCACCTGACACACGACCTGGCAGCGGTCGTCGACGGAGGCGGGTCGCGATGAGCACCGAATCGCAATCTCCGCCGCTCCTCGACGTCCCCGGCCCGAGCCCTTTCGGTGGTGGCCGTCGACGCGCGCTCGAGCTGCTCTGGATCATCGCGGTCACCGACTTCAAGAAGACGTACTTCGGGACGGCGCTCGGCTACCTCTGGGCGCTCGCCAAGCCGCTGCTGCTGTTCGGCGTGCTCCTCCTCGTCTTCACGCAGGTCTTCAGGATCGGCTCGGACGTGCCGGACTACCCGGTGCTCCTGCTCTTCAACATCGTCCTCTTCGCCTTCTTCCAGGAGGCGACCACCACCGCGGTGACCTCCGTCGTCGCGCAGGAGGGGGTCGTGCGCAAGACGCAGTTCCCGCGCGCGGTGATTCCGCTCTCCGTCGTCCTCACGACCCTGTTCAACCTCGCTCTGAACCTCGTCGTCGTGCTCATCTTCATTCTCGCCTGGGGCGTCACGCCGACGTGGACCTGGCTGCTCTTCCCGGTCTTCGCCGCGCTGCTGCTCGTGCTCACGACCGGGGTGTCGATGCTGCTCTCGGCGCTGTACCCGCGCCTGCGCGACCTCGCGATCATCTGGGGCGTCCTGACGACGGTGCTCTTCTATGGCACCCCCGTGCTCTACCCGCTCGAGGTGGCGCCGCAAGGACTGCGGGACGTCCTCGTCCTCAACCCGCTCACGCCGCTCTTCCACCTCGGACGGCGCTGGATCATCGACCCGTCAGCCCCGACACTCGGCGAGCTCGGGATCGGCGCCTGGCAGCTCGTCGCAGCGGGAGCGATCTTCGCGAGCGTCTGCGCCCTCGGTGTGTGGGTCTTCCGGCGCGAGGCTCCGCGGATCGCCGAGCAACTCTGAGCGCCCCGGGGCGCGGGCGCGTCCTCTACGCTCCGGCCATGCCTCTGCGTCGCTGCGCCGCGCTGCTCCTCCTCGCCGCCGCCCTGGGTGCGCCCTCGGCGGCCCTGGCGCAGAACGCCGGAGATGACCAGTACTCCGATCCGCTCGCCGACGAACCGACGACGCAGACGACGCCGTCACCGCAGCCGAGCGATACCGGCACACCGGATCAGCAGATGTCGGCCGAGTCCGCCCCGGTCGAGACCACGAGCGCCCAGGACACCGCGGCACCCACCGAGCTCGCGCGCACCGGCGTCGATCTTCGGCTCATCACCGGCATGGGCCTCCTGCTGCTGGTCGCGGGCCTCGGCCTGCGCCGCGCTGGCCATGGACGACGCTGAGCTGCGCATCACCGCCGACCCGCAGGAGACCGCGCAGCTCGCCGCGGACCTCGCGCGCGCGCTCACTCCCGGCGACGTTGTCCTGATCTCCGGCGACCTCGGTGCCGGGAAGACGACGTTCGTGCGCGGCGCCTGCCGCGCACTGGGCATCACCGGACGCGTGACGAGTCCGACGTTCACGATCGTGCGCCGCTATGAGGACGGACGGGTCCCCGTGTCGCACCTCGACCTCTATCGCCTCGCGGATGGGGTGGACGATGCCGCGCTGCTCGAGGACGAGCTCAGCGCGGACCGCGTCGCGTTCATCGAATGGCCGAGCGCGGGGCTCGGCGGTCTCGCCGAGGAGCGCATCGCCGCGCGGGTCCACCTCGAGCATCTCCCCGGCGAGCGGCGCAGCGTGCGGATCGAGCGCCGCGCAGCATGAGCCTCGTCCTCGCCTTCGACACGGCGACCGCAGCCACCGTCGTGGGGCTGCGCGACGCGACGGGCGTCGTGCGCGGCCGCCGTGACGATCCTGCGGCGGGGGAACGACCGTCCCATGCCAGCACGCTGCTGGCGCTCGCCGACGAGCTCCTCGTCGAGGCTGGGGCTCAGTGGGGCGATGTCACTCGCATCGGCGTCGGTGTGGGCCCCGGCACGTTCACCGGCCTGCGCATCGGCGTCGCGAGCGCCCGCGGGCTCGCGCAGGCATCCGGCGCCCCGCTCGTCCCCGTGTCCACCCTCGAGGCGCTCGCCCATGCAGCCCGGGCCGCGGGCGCCCACGGCGCCGAGCAGGTGCTCGCCGTCATCGACGCGCGCCGCGGCGAGGCCTTCGCCGCTGTCTGGGACGCGGCCGGAGAGCAGCTCGCGCAGCCGGTCGCCGTCGCCCCCGAGGCACTCGCGGGGCTCGTGCCGAACGGATCCGGCACGATCGTGGCGGTCGGCGATGGCGCGGTACGATTTCGGGCTCCGCTGGAGGCCGCCGGGCTGCTCGTTCCGGGCGACGCCGACCCACTCCACCGTGTCGATCCGGCCGCGCTGTGCGCCCTCGCCGCGGCAGGTGCGGTCGTCGCCGCGGAGAACCTCGTCCCGGACTACCTGCGGCTCCCCGACGCCGAGCTCGCCCGACGCCTCGCGGATCACCAATGACCGACACCGCCGTCGACATCCAGCGCCTGACCTACGCGGACCTCGTCCAGGTGATCGCGATCGAGCGTCGTGCGTTCGCCGCACCGTGGTCACTCGCGATGTTCGTGCTCGAGCTCAGCAAGTCGGGTGGGCACTGCCTCGTCGCGCGGCGGGACGAGCGGGTCGCGGGCTACGTCATCTGCTCACCGTTCGACGAGGTCTGGCACCTCATGAACATCGCCGTGGACCCGGACCTGCGCCGGACCGGCATGGCGAGCGCGCTGATCGAAGCGCTCATCCACGAGCTCGGTCCCGGGTCACGCCTGACACTCGAGGTGCGCCCGTCGAATGACGGTGCGATCGCGCTGTATGAGCGCTACGGCTTCCTCGCGGCGGGGCGCCGCAAGCGCTACTACCAGGACAACGGCGAGGACGCACTGATCATGTGGCGCACCCCGGCCACGCTCGACGGGCGTCTCGACGACGTCCCGAACCCGTGGCCGCAGCCGGAGTCGTGAGCGCTCCGGTTCTCGCGCTCGAGACGAGCTGCGACGACACCTGCGCGGCGGTCGTCGGTCCGGGCGGCGAGATCCGCTCGAACGTCGTCTCCTCGCAGGGCATCCACGACCGTTATGGCGGTGTCGTGCCGGAGATCGCCGCGCGCGCCCATCTCGAGCTGATCAATCCCGCGATCGACGATGCGCTCCGGCGCGCCGGCATCACCTTCGACGACCTGGGCGCCGTGGCGGTGACACAGGGGCCGGGCCTCGTCGGTGCGCTCCTCGTCGGTGTTGCGACCGCCAAGGCGATCGTCGCAGCGCGGGGACTGCCGCTGATCGCCGTGGATCACCTCCAGGCGCATGTGAGCGCGAACTTCGCGGCGCCCGCGCCCTTCGAGCCGCCATTCGTCTGCCTGATCGCGAGCGGGGGGCACAGCTTCCTGGCCCGGGTCGACGAGCGCAGCGGCTTCGAGGTGCTCGGCGCAACCCTCGACGACGCCGCAGGGGAGGCCTTCGACAAGGGCGCGCGGATGCTCGGCCTGCCGTTCCCCGGAGGTCCGCACCTCGAGCGGCTCGCACGCGAGGGTGATCCCACGGCATTCACATTCCCGCGTGGGGACGGGGTTCCCGGACTCGACTGCAGCTTCGCGGGCGTCAAGACGTCACTGCTGTACGCGATCCGCGACCTCGGACCGCAGGAGACGGAGCGCCGCCGGGCCGATCTCGCCGCCTCATATCAGGAGGCGATCGTCGACGCCCTGGCACAGCGCGCCGCCCGGGCGCTCGAGATCACCGGCCTCGGTCGGCTGGCGATCGGCGGCGGTGTCGCGGCCAACGGGCCGCTGCGCGCCCGGATCGCGGCGCTCGGCGCCGAGGTCCACATCCCGCCGATGGAGCTCTGCACCGACAACGCGGCGATGGTCGGGCTCGCGGCGCTCGATACCGCCGCGGTGGACCGCAGCTCGGCGCTCGCACTGGACGCCTACGCCACAGGGGAGCGCGACCTGTGAGCGCGGTGCCCGTCATCACGATCCACCTGCGGCCCGGCTGCCATCTGTGCGCGCAGGCCTTGGCCGTCCTTGAGACCATCGCGGCGGACCAGCCGTTCACGCTCGAGCGCATCGACATCGAGTCCGACGACGTGCTCCACGCGCGCTATCTCGAGCGGATCCCGGTGATCGCGCTCGACGGCGAGGAGCTCTACGACTTCCACGTCGATGCGGCCGACCTGCGCTCGCGACTGGCTGCCGGCGCTCGCCCCGGCGCCCGCTAGCATCGCGCTCGATGACGATCGGAGAGGTCGCAGCCCCGCCGGTGGATCGGCACAAGGACGGCGTCCACGCCGAGCGCCTCTCGCTGGGGGTCGCCGCACGGCTGTCGCGTTACCTCCAGGTCCTCACGCAGGCCCGCAAGATGGGCCGCGAGACGATCTCCTCGCAGGAGCTCTCCGACTACACGCACGTCAACTCGACGCAGATTCGGCGCGACCTGTCGGGCTTCGGCAAGTTCGGCAAGCGCGGTGTCGGCTACAACGTCGAGGCCCTCATCCTGCAGATCCGCCGGATCCTGCAGACCGGGGGGCAGCACAACATCGCCCTCTTCGGTGCCGGGCACCTCGGGAAGGCGATCGCGTCTTCGGAGATCTTCGCCGACCACGGGTTCAACGTTGTCGCGATCTTCGATGCGGATGTGCGCAAGATCGGTTCGCGCGTCGGCGGTCAGCGTGTGCGCGACATCGCCGATCTCGGGCAGGTCGTCGGTGAGGAAGGTGTCGTCGTCGGCGTTCTCGCCGTGCCGGCGAGCGCCGCGCAGGAGCTGGCGGACGCGCTGGTCGCCGCCGGGGTGCGCATCATCTTCAACTACTCAGACACCTTGCTTCAGGTGCCGTCGGACGTGACGGTCCATACCTCGAGCCCTGCCATCGACCTTCTGCACGCGCTCTACTTCTACCTCTCGTGAGCACCATCGATCTGGAACGCGCCGAGGCGGGATTCGCCGGCTCCACCGACGGCACGGTGGGCATCGAGGAAGAGTTCGCCGTTCTCGACGCAGGCACGCTCGATCTCGTCCCGCGCTTTGAGGAGCTCCGCGGTGCGGCGGCCGGCGACAGCCTTCTGAGCACATCGATCGCCGGCGAGCTCATCTCCTCGGAAATCGAGATCCGCTCCGGTGTCGGGACCGACGTGCACGACGCGATCAGCCAGCAGCGCGAGGTGCGCGCGCGCCTCGTCACGCTCGCGGCAGCGCATGGCGTGGCACTCGGCGCCACGGGCACACACCCGTGGGCCGACTACCGCGAGCAGCGCAACATCGACACCGAGCACTACCGCCGCGTCGTTGATGGGCTGCAGTACGTCGCGCGGCGCAACAACACCTTCGCCCTCCACGTCCACGTCGGCGTCCACGGCGCCGACCGTGCGGTGCGGACCTGCGATCGCCTGCGGCCCGTGCTGCCGGTGTTGCTCGCGCTCGGGGCCAATAGCCCGTTCCTCGAAGGCCTGGACTCCGGGCTGCACTCGGTGCGTACACAGACCTTCACGAAGTCTTTTCCGCGGTGCGGCATCCCGGATCCGTATGGCTCGTGGGCTGAATACCGCCGCTACCTCGAACTCCTCGTCTCGACCGGGTCGATCGTCGAGGACACGCAGGTCTGGTGGTCGGTGCGGCCGCATCTGGCCTTCGGCACCGTCGAGGTACGCATCTGCGACGCCCAGACGCGGGCCGGCGAATCCGACGCGCTCACCGAGCTCATCGTCGCCTGTGTGCTGCAGGCCGCCCGCGACGAAGCCGAGGGCGTCCCCGCGATCGATCACCCGCGGCGCCTCATCGAGGAGAACGTCTGGCGCGCGATTCGCTGGGGGATGGACGGGCGTTTGATCGACCTCGATCGCGCCGTCGAAGAGCCTGCGCCGGCGGCGATCGAGCGTCTGCTCGCCTGGACCGCGCCCGTCCGTGCGGAAGGTGGGATCGACCCGCGCTTCCCAGGGCAGAACGGCGCGCAGCGACAGCGCGCGGGGATCGCGCAGGGGCAGACGCCGCGCGAGGTCTTCCGCGACGCCGTCGACGACACCCAGGACACCTACGCAGGCGCAACGACCCCGGAGGGACCGACACCGTGACCGATCAGCCGACCGACCCGTTCGCCGACGGACGCGAGCCCACTGAGGACGAGCTGCGCGCCGCCTATGAGGCCGAGATCAAGCTCATGCGCGTGGAAGAGGTGCTCGCCCAGACGCTCGTCTCGCTCCTGAACCTCGGGGCTCGCAAGGCGGGGCTCGCTCCCGGCACTGAGGACGAGCGCGACCTCGAGCAGCTGCACCTCGCGGTCGAGGGTGCGCGCGCGATGCTCGCTCTCTGTGAGCCGGCGCTCGGCCCCGACGGTCCTCCGATCCGCGATGCCCTGTCGCAGCTGCAGCTCGCGTACGTCCAGCTCTCCGGCGAGGCCGGCGGGGAGGGTGCTCCCGGGCCGGGGACGCCGCCTGGTGGGCCCGATGCGCCGGCACCCGATGCCGGCGGCGGTGGTCCCGCACAGAGCTCCGGGCGGCTCTGGGTTCCCGGGCAGTAGGGATCCGGCCACGCGCGTCGAACGACGGTTCGCCGGGCGGATCGGTAGCATCGCTGCCGCTTCAGCCGGTGCGCACATTCGTGTGCGCCACGTTTTCGCGCCGTGGCATCGCAGCCGCGGGCGCATCCCCACTACGAAGGATCTGATCCGTTGACTGCTTTCCTGACTGACCACGGGGTGCTCATCGCCCTGGTTTGTGCGCTCGTCGCCGTTGCATACGGCGTCGTGACCACCACCCAGCTGCTGGCGCTCTCGCCCGGCAACGACGAGATGCGCCGCATCTCCATCGCGGTTCAGCAGGGTGCCCGCGCGTACCTCAACCGCCAGTACACCGTGATTGCGGGCG
Source organism: Actinomycetota bacterium (assembly GCA_009699245.1). GTDB lineage: Bacteria > Actinomycetota > Thermoleophilia > Solirubrobacterales > Solirubrobacteraceae > F1-60-MAGs163. The sequence goes on along the minus strand of WLOQ01000005.1, from coordinate 9,592 downwards.
TTGGCATCGTCCTCTTCGTCGCGCTGATCTTCATTCAGGACTTCTCCGTCGCAGCGGGCTTCCTCATCGGTGGCATCCTCTCCGGCGCCGCCGGCTACATCGGGATGAACGTCTCGGTGCGCGCCAATGCGCGCGTCGCTGAGTCAGCCCGCGGTGGCGTCAGCCCGGCGCTCAGCGTCGCCTTCCGCGGCGGTGCCATCACCGGCATGCTCGTCGTCGGCCTGGCGCTGTTCGGCGTCGCCGGCTACTACGGCCTGCTCACGTGGGCGTTCGACAAGTCCCCCAAGGACGCCGTCGACGCGCTCATCGGCCTCGGCTTCGGTGGCTCGCTGATCTCCGTCTTCGCCCGACTGGGCGGCGGCATCTTCACGAAGGCCGCTGACGTCGGCGCCGACCTCGTCGGCAAGGTCGAGGCGGGCATCCCTGAGGATGACCCCCGCAACCCGGCCGTGATCGCGGACAACGTCGGCGACAACGTCGGCGACTGTGCTGGCATGGCAGCCGACCTCTTCGAGACCTACGCGGTCACCGCCGTCGCGGTCATGCTGCTCGGTGTCCTGACCTTCGGCGCCGCCGATCAGACGGCTGTCGCGCTCTACCCGCTGGTGCTCGGTGGCGTCGCGATCATCGCGTCGATCATCGGCACCTTCGCGGTGCGCACCAAGGTCGGCAACGTCGAGCGTGCGCTCTACCAGGGCCTCGCGGTCTCCGGCATCATCGCCGCCGCCGCGTTCTACCCCATCACCAAGTGGATGATGAGCGACCTCGGCTTCTCCAGCGCGGCCGGCAACGTGTCGGTCCCGTCGGTCACGGACCTGTACCTCTGCTCGATCGTCGGCATCGTCGTCACGGCGCTGCTGTTCGTCATCACCGACTACTACACGTCGACCCGCTTCGGGCCGGTGCGCAAGACCGCTGAGGCCTCGCAGACCGGTCACGCGACCAACATCATCTCCGGACTCGCGCAGGGCCTGCAGGCTACGGCGCTCCCGGCGATCGTGCTGGTGCTCGGCATCCTCGTGTCCTGGAAGCTCGCCGGTGGCGGCTCGCAGGGCATCTACGGCATCGGCGTCGCGGTCATGGGTCAGCTCTCGCTGACCGGCCTCATCGTCGCGCTCGACGCGTTCGGTCCGATCACGGACAACGCCGGTGGCATCGCCGAGATGGCAGACATGCCCCAGGAGGTCCGCGACGTGACCGATCCGCTCGACGCGGTCGGGAACACGACGAAGGCCGTCACGAAGGGCTACGCGATCGGTTCCGCGGTGCTTGCAGCGATTGTGCTGTTCGCCGGCTTCAAGGCCGAGCTGCCGAAGGGTGAGATCGGCGTCGGTGGCTTCGGCATCGACGATCCGGCCGTCCTCATGGGCCTGCTCGTCGGCGGCATGATGGTGACGCTGTTCGCCGCCCTCTCGATGGAGGCTGTCGGCCGTGCCGGCGGCGCCGTCGTCGAGGAGGTCCGTCGCCAGTTCCGCGAGAAGCCCGGCATCATGGAGGGCACCGACGTGCCGGACTACGCAGCGTGCGTGGACATCGTCACGAAGGCTGCTCAGCGCGAGATGATCATCCCGTCGCTGATCCCGATCGTCATCACGACGATCGTCGGCCTCATCTCCATCACGGCCCTCGGTGGCCTGCTGATGGGCGTCATCATCGTCGGCTTCTTCTTCGCCGTGATGATGACCGCCGGCGGCGGTGCCTGGGATAACGCCAAGAAGCTCATCGAGGACGGCGCGTTCGGCGGCAAGGGCTCTGAGGCCCACGCTGCGTCGGTGACCGGTGACACGGTCGGCGATCCGTTCAAGGACACGGCCGGCCCGGCGATCAACCCGATGATCAAGGTCGCGAACATCGTCGCGATCCTCATCATTCCGATCATCACCTGAGTCTCTGGGGACACGTCCCCGCAGGCCCGGAGGGCCGCCGAGAGGCGGCCCTCCGTCGTTCCCTGGATAGGCTTGCGCGATGGCCGCTGACACACGCTTCTGGCACCCCTTCGCGCTCATGGCGCAGGTGCGCTCCAACGAGTTCATCATCACGCGCGGGGACGGCGCCTACGTCTGGGATTCCGACGGCAAGCGCTACTTCGACGCCACGGCGAGCCTCTGGTGTGTCCTCGTCGGCCACGGGCGCGACGAGATCGTCGACGCAGCCGCCGCGCAGATGCGCGAGCTCGCCAGCTACTCGGCGTTCGGAGCATTTGCGACGACGCCGGCGGTGACGCTCGCCGAGCGGGTCGCGGGCTACGCCGACGGGATCGTCGAAGACCCGCGCGTCTTCTTCGGTCTCGGCGGCGGCGACGCGATCGACACTGCGGCGAAGCTCGCGCGCCGCTACTTCCATGCCATCGGGCAGCCCGAGCGCATGCACCTCATCGGGCGCACCCAGGGCTACCACGGCACGCACGGTCTCGGGACGAGCATCGGCGGCATCCCGGTCAACCAGGAGGGGATGGGCCCGCTCGATCCGAGCACCTCGCACGTCGCCTGGGACGACCTCGGCGCGCTCGAGGCCGAGTTCGAGCGGGTCGGGCCCGACCGTGTCGCGGCGGTGTTCGCGGAGCCGGTGATCGGCGCGGGCGGCGTCCACCGCGTGCCCGCGAGCTACCTCCAGGGCGTCCAGGAGCTCTGCCGCCGCCACGGGGCGCTCTTCATCGCCGATTGCGTCATCGCGGCGTTCGGGCGCATGGGGACGATGCTCGGTGTCGACCGCTTCGGTCTGCAGCCGGACATGATCACGTTCGCGAAGGGCATCACGAGCGGCTACCTGCCGCTCGGCGGCGTCGTCATCGGTGGGAACGTCGCGGCACCCTTCTGGGAAGGCGACGGGCTCTGGTTCCGCCATGGGCAGACATATTCGGGGCACCCGACCGCCTGCGCGGCCGCGCACGCGAACCTCGACATCCTCGAGAGCGACGGGCTGCTGGACCGCGGCATCGAGCTCGAGCAGGAGATCACCACGGCGTTCGACACGCTCACCGGTGCCCGGCTCGTCGGTGACGTGCGCACCGGGATCGGCGCGCTCGCGGCGGTCGCGTTCGACAAAGCCGCGCTCGCCGAGCACCCCGACATCCCGATGCGCGTCTTCGCGCAGGCCAAGGCGCGCGGCGTGCTGACCCGTGCGCTGGGCGATGCAGTCGCGATCTCTCCGGCGCTCGTCGCCACGCGGGAGGACATCGAGCACGCCGCGACGGCGATCGGCGAGGCGGCCGCGGCGGTCGCCGCCGACCTCGGCGTCGGCTGACACGGGGGACGAGCGGGGCGGCCGTAGACTTCAGCGCGGCCCAATGGACGTTCTTCACTAGATGGCGCAGCGTCGCCTCCACGGACTGCAGCGCGTTCTCGGTGTCAACGCGCTGTTCTCGACCGCCTATGGCAACGTCGGGTCGTCGATCTATTACGCGCTCGGGCTCGTCGCGTCGCTCGCGCTCGGCCTCACCCCGCTCGTCTTCATCATCTCGGGGTTCCTCTTCTATCTCGTCGCGTCGACCTACGCCGAAGCGACCGCGATGTATCCCGAGGCCGGGGGCTCCTCGAGCTTCGCCCGGCACGCCTTCAACGAGTTCTGGAGCTTCTTCGCCGCCTGGGCGCAGATGCTCAACTACACGATCACGATCGCGATCTCCGCGTTCTTCGTGCCGCACTACATCGGCGGTCTCTTCTGGGAGCCGCTGCGCTCCTCGCCGGCGGACATCATCTTCGGCGTCGGCGTGGTCGTCGTCCTCTCGATCGTCAACGTCGTCGGCGCCAAGGAGTCCGCGGGGGTCAACATCCTCCTCGCGGTCCTCGACTTCGCGACGCAGATCCTGCTCGTCCTCGTCGGCGTCCTGCTCGTCTTCTCACCGAACACGCTGATCGACAACGTCCAGTTCGGGATCGCCCCGACGTGGAAGGACTTTTTCATCGCGATCCCGGTCGGCATGATCGCCTACACCGGGATCGAGACGATCTCGAACATGGCCGAGGAGGCGAAGGACGAGCGGCGCACGATCCCCAAGGCCATCAACCGCGTCGTCGTGGCCGTCTTCGCGATCTACGCCGTCCTGCCGGCTGTAGCGCTCTCCGCCCTCCCGGTCACGAAGCAGCCGGACGGGAGCTACAGCACGCTCCTGGGCCTGCCTGAGAGCCAGGGAGGCTTCGCGGGCGACCCGATCCTCGGCGTGGTGAAGCAGATCAGCCTCGGTCCGTTCCAGGGCGCAGCCGAGATCTATGTCGGCCTGCTCGCCGCGACGATCCTCGTCATCGCGACCAATGCGGGCATCATCGGCGTTTCGCGCCTCGTCTACTCGATGGGCGTCCATCGTCAGGTCCCCGACGCCATGCGGCGTCTACACCCGCGGTTCGGCACGCCGTGGATCGGGATCGTGATGTTCGGCGCGATCGCCTGCGTCGCGATGATCCCCGGCAAGGCCGACTTCCTCGGCAACATGTACGCCTTCGGCGCGATGTTGTCGTTCACGATCGCGAACCTCGCCGTCATTCAGTTGCGGCGGACCAAGGCGGATGTCGAGCGACCGTTCCGCGGGCCGGGCAACATGCGCTTCCGTGGGGTGGACGTCCCGCTGTTCGCCGTCTTCGGCGCGATCGGGACCGGACTCGCGTTCCTCGTCGTCACGTTCCTCCACATCGACGTCGCCGCCGCGGGCATCACCTGGCTCGTCGTCGGCTGCGTCTTCTATCCGCTCTTCCGTCGCCACCATGGGCTGAGCCTCACCGAGACGGTCCGGATCGAGCAGCAGGTCTCCCTCGTCGCGCACGAGGCCGAGTACGAGTCGGTGCTGCTCGTCCTCGACCCGCGGACCTACTCGCCGGGCGCCCTCGCCACCGCGGTGCGCATGGCCGCTCGCAGGCGCCGTGGCATCCATCTCCTCGTCCCGATCGTCGTCCCGGCGTCGTCGCCGATCGACGCGGAGATGCCGGAGCAGGAGGCCGCAGCCCAGGCGATGATCGAGCGCGCTCGGCTCGAAGGCAGCCGCCAGGTCACCGGGCGCTGGCAGAAGGTCCGCGCCGGCCAGGCTGGGCGCCTGATCATCGACGAGGCGCTCCAGCTGCGGGCCCGCGCGATCGTCATGCCGCTGCCGCCGCGGCAGGCCGGAGCGGTCTTCGGCCGCACGCTCGAGACGGTGCTCCAGGAGCGCCCCTGCCGCGTCATCATCCAGACCGACCCCGAGGCGCGGCGCGCCCCGGCCCCGAGCCGCAGCGCATGAGCGACGACGGACAGCAGAGCATGCGGCAGCGCATCACGACGCTCACCTCGCTCGCGCTCGTCGTGCTCGGCATCGCGATGATCGTGCGCACCGTCACCGCGGGTGGGGGAGCGCTTGCGGTCGGGCTGCTGCTCGGCGTCCTCTTCATCGCAGCGGGCATCGGGCGCATCTGGGTCGCGCGGACGGGCGGTGCGCGGCGATGACGCCGCTCTCGGAGGAGCGCGACCAGCTCTACCGCCGCGGCATGGGCTCGCCGGTCCTCTTCGCGATCATCTACACGGTCATCGCGAGCGCGATCTACTTCGCGCTGGGCGTCGTCGCGGGCTACGCCCTCGGGCTCACCCCGCTCGTGTTCCTCGTCTCGGGCGTCATGTTCGTGCTCGCCGCGATGACGTACGTCGAGGGCTCATCGCTGCACCAGGACCGCGGTGGCTCGACGGTCTTCGCGCGCTACGCCTTCAACGAGTTCTGGAGCTTCGGCGCCGGCTGGGCGGTGCTCCTGGACTACGTCATCCTCATCGCAGCGACGGCGTTCTCGGCGACGAACTACCTCGGTGCGTTCTGGGCTCCGCTCGGGCGCGGCGCCGTCGAACTGTTCGCCGTCCTCGCCATCCTGCTGTACGTCGCCGCGCGCAACATCCGGGGGTTCTCGTCGGCACGCTCGAGCCGCATCGGCCTGCTCGTCGTCGCCGATGTCGCACTCCAGCTGCTGCTGATCGTCCTCGGCCTCGTGCTGCTCTTCGACAAGGACGCGATCACGAGCACGATCCACCTCGGCTCGACGCCGACGGTTCAGAACCTCATCGTCGCCTTCGGCATCGCCACCGTCGTCTCGACGGGCCTTGAGTCGGCATCCGGGCTCGCCGGCGAGGTCGCAGTCGGCCGCCGCGGCCTCTCGCGCCTTGTCAGCGCCTCATCGCTCACCGTCTTCGTCGTCTACATCGGGATCGCGCTCGTCGCCGTCAGCGCCGTCCCTGTGGTCAATGGGACGACGGAGCTCGCCACGACCTACCGCGACGCGCCGATGCTCGGCATCGCCGCAGCGTTCCACGAGGAGTGGCTGCGCGAGACGCTGAAGTACGTCATCGCAGCGATCGCCGCCGTGACGCTCATCGCCGCCGCGAACTCCGCGATGCTCGGCCTCTCGCGCTTGGCATATTCGCTCTCGACGAACCGGCAGATCCCCGCAGCGCTCGGGCGCCTGCACCCGACGCGGTTCACGCCGTGGGTGCTGATCGTCCTCGCGACGCTCGCCGCAGCCGCCCTGGCCGCGCCGCGCGATCTCGACATGCTGCTCGGCCTCTACGCCTTCGGCGCGCTGCTCGGCCTCACGATCGCCCACGTGTCGATCGTGAAGCTCCGCTTCACCGAGCCGGACCGGCCGCGCCCGTACGTCATCCCCGGTGGTGTGCGCGTCGGCCGGGGCGTCCTGCCCATCCCGGCCGTCTTCGGCATCGTGCTCAGCGTCGCGGCCTGGCTCAGCGTCGTCATCACCCACGACTCGGCGCGCTGGGTCGGCATCGGCTGGATGGCGTTCGGCATCGTGCTCTATGTCGCCTACCGCCTGGCCTCCGGGAAGTCGCTGACGAAGCGGGTCCTCGTCCCCCGTGAGGCGCTGCTCGGGGAGCACATCGAGGTCGAGTACGGATCGATCCTCGTGCCGATCCTCGGCACGCCGCTCGACGACGACATCATCCAGACCGCCGGCCGACTCGTGGCGGGCGAGGAGAACGAGGTCGGGGAGCGCCCGACGATCGAGGCGATCTGGATCTTCGAGGTGCCGATGTCGCTCCCGATCGACGCCCGCCTCCCGGACGCGGAGCTCCAGCGCGCCCGTGCCGCGCTCGCGCGCGCCAAGTCTGTGGGGGAGGAGTACGAGGGCATCGAGGTTGCGACGGCGACCGTGCGGGCACGCAGCATCGGGCACGCGATCGTCGAGGAGGCACGCCGGCGCGGTGTCCAGGCGATCGTCCTCGCGGCGGAGGAGCCCTCACGCATCCGCGGCGGCGCGCGACTGGGTGGCGGACAGTCCGAGACCTTCATCGGCGCGGCGACGAAGACCGTCATCTCGCGCGCCCACTGCGCCGTCATCCTCACGGCCCCGCCCGTCGGTGACCAGGCCCTCGCCTCTGCGACCGACCCTGAGGAGTCGGACGCCGGGGCCGAGCGCTAGCATCCGCGCTCGATGGCCTTCATCCTCATCGTCGGCGCCGGACGGGTCGGATCCTCCGTCGCGCGCTCCATGCTCGCCGCAGGCCACGAGGTCTCTGTGCTCGACGAGGATCCGCTCTCCCACGAGCGCCTCGACGCCGGTCAGCCGTCCAGCTGGGAGGACTCCGGCGGACGCTTCACGATCGGTGCCGCGATCGAACGCGACGCGCTGGTCGAGGCGGGGATCGAGCAGGCCGACGTCTTCCTCGCCACCACGGACGGGGACAACACGAACCTCACGATCGCCCAGATCGCGCAGAAGATGTTCGGGGTCGAGAGCGTGCTCGTGCGCGTCATGGACCCGGCCCGTGCCGAGTGGTACGAGGCACAGGGGCTGCAGACTATCTGCCCGACCCACTTCGCCATCTGCGAGTTCCAGCAGCGCCTTGAGCGCGTCACGGGCGCCGCCTGATGTACGCGATCATCGTCGGAGGCGGCAAGGTCGGTCTCAACCTCGCACGCGAGCTCCTCGACGCCGGCACCGAGGTGGCGCTCATCGAGCAGCGTCGCGACCGCTACCTCACGATCGAGTCCGAGTTCGCGCACGTCGTCCAGTACGGCGACGGGACCGAGCTCTGGGTGCTCGAGCGCGCCGGCATCCAGCGCGCGGACTTTGTCATCGCCGTGACGGGGGACGACGAGGACAACATCCTCATCTCGCAGATCGCCCGCGAGAAGTACCTCGTCGAGCGGATCGTCGCGCGCGTCAACAACCCGCGCAACCGCCAGTACTTCGAGCTGCTCGACATCCGGCCCGCATTCTCGGCCACGGATCTCATTCTGCGGCTCATCGAGCACGAGGTCCCGCAGCAGGGGCTCATCCATCTGCTGGACCTCCCGGAGGACCACCTCGAGATCATCGAGATCGAGGTCGAGGCCGGCGCACCGGCCGACGGCTGCACGGTTCAGGATCTCGACATGCCCGACGGCAGCCTCGTGATCTCCGTCCTGCGTGAGAGCGGCGGCTTCGTGCCGCAGGCCGACACCGTGATTCACGCAGGTGACGAGGTGCTGATCTGCCTCGATCCGGGCCTTGAGAGCACCGTCACACCGCTCTTCACGACCTGACCGGCTGCGGCGCCGCAGCGCGCCACACCGCCTGACCGCGCAGTCATCCCGCGGTGCCTATACTCCGCCCCGCTGTGCGGGATGGTGTAATGGCAGCACGAAGCGCTCTGGACGCTTTAGTCTAGGTTCGAATCCTAGTCCCGCAGTTCGGAGAGACGACAGAACAGACGACAAAAGTCGAAAGTCAGCAAGCACGGGCTGTGCTGAGTCTCCCGGGCCGCCGCGAGGTCGGCCGGGAGCTGTTTTGTACATCACTCAGAGCCCAGAAATGCTAAGACCGCCGCCGGTTAGGGCAGCGGTCTTTGCGAATCGCGCGGGCTGGATGAGAGTGAGTGGGGAGGGTCGGCGCGTTTAGCCTGCCTCCGGGGAACCGTTCCCAAGACCACACGGGAGCTCAACTGGCGCGTTCTGCGGTGACATTCGGTAGTTTGCACCTAGAGATATTTCCAAGTCATCTGTTGGCGCGCGACATCGGTCGCCTCCACTGACTCGTGACAAACCAACGTTGTTTGGGATCGAGGGGTCGGGGGATGATGAATTTGGCTGTGGGTTCTTCTTCGCGTCGCTACGCAACCGTGTTTGCTGTGGCCTTTTCTTCGCTGCTCTGCGCGACAACATTCGCTAGTTCGGCTAATGCGGCGAGCATCGCCAACTGGGCCGCAGCCGGCAGCAGCCCGATCGCGATTACGGTGGATTCGGCCGGCAACATCTACACCGCCAACTACGGCTGGAATAATGTGTCGAAGATCACGCCCGGTGGCGTCTCTACCCCCAACTGGGCCGCAACCGGCACTAGCCCGCGCGGGATTGCGGTTGATTCGGCCGGCAACATCTACACCGCCAACTACGGCTCGAATAATGTGTCGAAGATCACGCCGGCTGGCGTCTCTACAACCAACTGGGCCGCAACCGGCAACGGCCCGCTCGGGATTGCGGTGGATTCGGCCGGCAACATCTACACCGCCAACGCTGGCTCGGACAATGTGTCGAAGATCACGCCCGAAGGCGTCTCTACCACCAACTGGGCCGCAACCGGCAGCAGCCCGCTCGGGATTGCGGTTGATTCGGCCGGCAACATCTACACCGCCAACTACTTCTCGGACAATG
>WLOQ01000004.1 GCA_009699245.1 Actinomycetota bacterium | reverse complement strand
CGTGCACTTGACGATCTCGAGCGGGGCGCCACCGACGCCACCGAGCTTCTCGTTGATGAACTTGGTGACGGCGTCAAGCGCCGCGACCTGCTCGGGGAACTCAGGCGTTCCACCGATCATCGTCGTGAAACCGATCTTCACCGGGGGCTTGGCGCTGTCAGCAGCACCGGCCTTGCCGCCGGTGTACTTCAGTGCCAGATCGACCGTGGCCTGCGAGGGCCCAGCAGCGGCGCTGCCGCCGTCGGTCTTGGTCGTGCTCGAGCTGCCGCCCGAACCATTGTCCTTGTTGTCATCGCCACAAGCCGCGACGGTGACAGCAAGAGCGACGCAAACGAGCGCCGCAAGAAGAACGCGCAGAATCTTCACGCGAAGCACCTCTCCTCTGTGTCTCTTCAGGGCTCCTGGGATTAGGAAGCCTGAAGGAAAACTTTAGCGAGGCTTTAGGCGGAAGCGTCGTGTGCCCGTCCCGATCGGACGGGCACACGCTGAGCTTCTACGAGGCTGCTGCTGCCGGAACGGTCCCGGCGATCTGGCTGCGCAGCGAGTCGACCATCGCCGGGACGTCGGCGATGTCGCCCACGGTGCCGAAGAGGTAGTAGTCCGGGCGCATGATGAACGCCTCGATCCCGTGCTCATCGAAGAACCGGTCGTACGCCCACGTCAGGTCCGTCGCGAGCCCCGGAGCATCCGCCTTGGTCGTCACGCCGACGCTGAACGCGCCGATGCTCTCGAGGAATGCCTGCTGCTCGTCATCGAGCAGGGAGAGCGGATCGACGTCACGCGTGATGAGCTGGAAGCCCCAGCCGACGACGTCGTCGAAGCGCCCGGTGCTGCCGTTTAGATGGATCCAGCCCTGGGGGGCCAGGTCGCCCACGAGCGGCGCGGTGATCTCGCCGTTCGCGTCGCGCAGGAGCACACCGGTCGTGAGAATCGGATCGGCCGGCGGCGGCGGAGCGTCGCCTTCGCGCAGCTCCTTGTTGCGGGCCTCGGCGATCTCCGGGTCGCTCTCGGTGACGACCTCGCCGATCGCGACGGACACGACGACGTGGTGCCGGACGTGCGGTGAGCGCTCCTCCTCGTAGGTGTCGAGGAAGGACGGATCGGCGACGCCGCGCTCGACGAGGTCGAGCTTCCACGCGAGCGTTGTGGCGTCGCGCATGCCGGAGGCCGCGCCCTCGCCGAGGAACGGCGGCATCCGATGGACGGCGTCGCCGGCGAGGAAGACGCGGCCGAACCGCCAGGGCTTGACCATCATCGCGCCGAACGGATAGATCGTCAGACGCACGATCTCCGCCTGCTCGCGTGTGATGCCGAGGTAGTCCTCGAGCATCTCGTAGGCGACGTCCTCCTTGAGCAGATCGGAGTGATCGCCGTCCGGATCGACCTGCACCTCGAAGCGCATGCGGTGCGTGCCGGCAGGCACGATCACGATAACCTTGCCGACCTCGGCGATCTGCCATGAGGTGCCGTACATGTACTTCGGGTCGAGGCACTCGCGGCGCTCGATGTCGATGCTCAGCCAGGCTGCCCGGTACGGCATGTCCTCGATCTCGGGCTGCAGGATGCCGCGCAGGATGCTGTTGGCACCGTCGGCGCCGACGACCCACTTGGCGCGCGTCGTCTTGGCGAGCGCCGGCTTGAGGTTCTCGCCGACCTCCTCTTTGGACCACGGGACGGCGGTGACGTTGACGCCGTCCGCGTCCTGCTCGATGCCCGTCACCTGCCAGCCCGTGTTGACGCGCACGCCGCGCGAGCGCGACACCTCGTCAAGGCCGTCCTCGATGTAGGGCTGGTAGGTCGCCGTCTTGATCGGGTACCCGGCGATGTGGTCCTCGGACCACTGGTACTCGACGAGCGGCTCCATCTCACGGTCGTACGTCACGTAGCGACGGATCGGGTAGGACTCCTTCAGCGCCGTGTAGATGTCCCCGGCGGTCTGCAACATGCGTGCGCTCTCGGCGTCGAAGCCGATCAGGCGCGGCAGGCCGTAGAGCGTGGGCCAGCGCTCGAACACGCAGACGCTGTAGCCGAGCTTGGACAGCAGCGATGCCGCACAGAGGCCGGTCGGGCCGTATCCGACGACGATCACGTCGTAGTCATGCTTCGAGGACGAGCGCATTCTCTCCACCCTTCAGGTGCTCGCGGTTATGATCGGCCGAGGTCGGCCGCAATGCGAGAAGCTATCACCGCGTAGCCCGGCCGGACCAGGGAGGCGCGCCTTCCCGGCGCGCCTGCGTTCATGCCGTATGAGGGGGAGACCAGAGGATGCGAGACAAGGAACTGCAGCACGCCATCGCGCTCGAGGAGGAGATCCACGCAGCCGCAAAGGGCTCCTCGAGCCTCGAGGAGGCGCGCGCGGCGATCGCCGCTGTCGTGCTGCCCCGCGTCGAGCGCGGCGTGTCCGATGACGTCGAGGTCGATGGCTTCTCGGGCGGCGGCGTATCGGGCGAGTGGGTCGAGACCCCGTTCGATGCAGGCGGCCGCGTGATCCTGCTCGTCGACGTGCGCGCATGGCTGATCGGGTCAGCCGCGCAGTCACGCGAGTTCGCCGCCCGCCTGGCGCGCGTCGCGCATGCACCGGTCGTGACGCTCGACCACCGCCTGCCGCGCGAGGATCCGTACCCCGCCGGTCGCGACGACGTCGTCGCAGCACTCCGTCACATGGTCGCCGAGGGCATCGACCCGCGGAAGATCGGCGTCGTCGGGGTCTCGACGGGCGCAGCGCTCGCGCTGTCCGCCGTGCTCGCCCTGCGCGATGCCGGTGAGCCCGGCCCCGGCGCGCTCGCGCTCGTTTCGCCGGTCGTCGACCTCACGAGCGTCGAGCCCGGAGCGGATGACCCGCTCGGAGCCTGGGAGCCCATCGCGCGGCACATTCCCGACTATCTCGGCGCAACACCGGCATCCGACCCGGGCGCCAGCCCGGCGCTCGCCGACCTCGCCGGCCTGCCGCCGCTGCTCGTCCAGTACGGCGGGGCAGACCCGGCGAGCGCTCAGGCCGAGGCCTTCGCCGTGCGCGCCGAGGCTGCTGGCGTCGAAGTGACGCGTGGCGTGTGGGACACGGCGATTCACGCGTGGCCGAAGTTCGCGCACATTCGCGAGGGCTATGTCGCGACGAGCCAGATCGGTGACTGGCTCCTCCAGCGCACCGGGCCGGCCTACGTGCCGGTGCCCTTCGACTGACCAGGCCCTCAGGGGGCTGACACTTGCGGCGTCGCGGGCAGGTCTGGCGGACCTGCCCGCGACCATTTATGATCATGAACATGATCGATCTGTCGAAGCGTCCTGTCGTGTCCGCCATTGGGCACGTCGCCATCCGCGTCAAGGATCTCGGCGCCGCTGTCGAGCATGCGACCACGATCATGGGCCTGCGCGTCAGCGATCGAACGGCAGATCGAGTGGATCTCACCGAGGGGCTGTCACACCACTCGCTGACGTACATCAAGTCCGACGTCGAGGCGATCGACCACATGGGCTTTGAGGCTGCCGGCCCCTGGGCCGTCGAGGAGATCCGCCGCCGCGTCAAGGATGCCGGCCTGCCCGTGCTCAGCGACCGCCCCTTCGACGAGTGCCTCTCCGACGGCTTCGTCTTCGAGGCGCCCGGCGGCTGGGCGATCGAGATCTACTCCGACATGCCGCACGACCAGCCGCTCGACTGGGTGCCCAGCGGCGTGCGCCCGCGGCGCTTCGGCCACCTCAACATCGCCGCGACCGATCCCGACGCGGTGATCAAGGTCATGTGCGACATCCTCGACTTCCGCGTGTCCGATCACTTCCGCGGCGGCGCGTTCATCCGCTGCAACCCCGAGCATCACGGGCTCGGCGTCGTCAAGGGCCCGGGCAAGCTTCACCACCACGCCTGGGAGATCGAGAACATGACCGATCTCGCGCACCTCGGCGACCTGCTCGACGACCTGCGCGTCTTCATGCTCGCGGGCCCGGTGCGTCACGGGATGGGGAACAACATCGCGTCGTACTTCGAGGGGCCAGGTCAGATGGCCGTCGAGTACTACTGCGACATGGTCAAAATCTGGAACGACGAGACCTACGAGCCCGGCGTCTGGTCCGAGGACGCCGGGGACCTGCGCTGGTTCACGCGCTGGACGCAGCAGGTGCCCTCGCCCGACATGCGCATCCGTCAGCTGGGGCTGCCGCCCGCCGAGCGCGATGGCGCCTCGCTGGCAGCCATCGACTGATCCCGGCGGGCCGCCGCCGCAGCTCAGTCGCCGAGCGGGACCACGACCCGGTTGAACACGTTCCCCGGGTCGTACTCGCGCTTGACGGCACGCAGGCGTTCCATCGCCGCGGGGGAGAACGCCTCGGCTGCGCGTGACGGATCGTCGATCGAGACGAAGTTCGGGAACATCACGAGCGAGCTGTAGCTCGACATCGTCTTCGCGACGTCGCGCGTCCATTCGCGATGGAGGTCGTCGTCCGCCGGGTCGGACCAGATCGACAGCACCTGGAACGTCCAGCCTGCGCTGCGCGCCTCCGGCCCGATGGGGCTGTGCTCCTCGGTATAGCGGGCGTAGTCCGTCCCGTCCCCGAGTGCCAGCAGGATGATGTTCGTGAGCGGCGCCATGATGCTCTCGCCGTGGCGGACCATGTCGTCGATCGCCTCGTCGGTGACGTGGTTGATGAAGCCGCCCTTGAAATAGTCCCGCTTGCCTGCCGGGTAGGCCGCGTCGGCCATCGCCTGCATGTCGGCATAGGGGATCGGTCCGGCAAGGTCCGCCATCGGCGCGCCGAGCGCGTCGAGCGGCGCGACCCCTTCGGCGGCATCGTCAAAGTCACCTGCCCAGAAGACGAAGATCGCGACACACGGCTTGTTCTGTGCTGCCTGCGGGATGAACGGTGCCTCAGGCGCCCAGATCAGCTGCAAGCCGCCGCCGAGCTCGGCCGGAGCTGACTCCATGACGTCGCGGTACGCCCGCATCACCTCGGTCGCGCGCTCCATGGGGTAGAAGCGCGGCCCGCCGAAGACGATCGGGCCAAGTGGGCGCAGCGCGAACGTCATCTCCGTGATGACGCCGAAGTTCCCGCCTGCCCCGCGTGAAGCCCAGAGCAATTCGCGGTTCTGCGTCTCGTCGGCGACGACCACGCGGCCGTCGGCCGTCACGAGGCGCAGCCCGATCAGGTGGTCAGGGGCGAGGCCCCAGGTGCGCTCGAGCCAGCCGCTGCCGCTGCCGATCGAGAAGCCCGACACGCCGGTGGTCGACACGCGCCCGCCGGTCACGGCGAGGCCGTGCTCCTGCGTCGCGCGGTCGAAGACGCCCCAGTCGACGCCGGCCGCGCAGCGCGCGGTTCGGGCCTCAGGGTCGACCACGACGCCGGTCATGTCGCGCACATCGATGACGATGCCGTCGTCGATGACGCCGTGTCCGGGTGCGGCATGGCCGCCGGAGCGCACGGTCACCGGTAGCTCGTGCTCGCGCACGAACGCCAGCACCGCGAGGACGTCGGCCTCGTCGGCCACGCGCGCAATGGCGAGCGGCCGACGGTCGATCATCCCGTTGAAGACAGCCCGCAGCTCGTCGTAGCGCGCGTCGGACCTCAGGATCACGTCGCCGCGCATGCTCGCGGCGAGTGCCGCGAGCTGCGCGTCGGTGATCGTGCTCTCCATGGTCATGGGTCTCTCCTCCCGTGGCCTGTGACTTAGATGAGGACGGACGAACCGCCGTCGACGATCAGATGCGAGCCGCTGACCCACTTCGCCTCGTCCGAGCAGAAGTACAGCGCCGCGTAGACGATGTCCTCAGCCTCACCAGGCTTGCCGTTGAGCGTCTTGCTGATGATCGGCAGCAGGGGCGACTCCGCGCCGATGGCGAGGATCTCCTGGACTGGCGGCGAGTTGATGACGCCAGGGCTGATGCAGTTGACGCGGATGTTGTCCTTCGAGCCCTCGGCCGCCATCTGCGCGGTCATGCCGATGATCGCGCCCTTCGTCGCTGCATGTGCCGACTGCGGCAGGTCGCGCAGTCCGATGATCCCGGCGAGCGAGCCGATGTGCGTGATGGCACCGCCGCCGCGAGCGACGAGGTGGGGCCAGACGGCCTGCGCCGGGTACCACATGACATCGATTTCGTTGCGCAGAGTGAACTGGTAGTCCTCGGTGCTCATCAGCGGGAACGGGGCGAAGCGCGGCAGGCTCGCGTTGTTGTAGAGGACGTCGATGCCGCCGAAGTGCTCGGCGACCGCGTCGACCCACGCCTTCGACTGCTCCGGATCCGCCAGGTCGACCCCGCCGGTCGAGTGCATCTCAAGGCCCTCGGCCTGCATGAGGCGCTCGGTCTCGGCCTGGTTCTCCGCGACGATGTCGCAGCCGGCGACCTTGGCGCCCTCGCGGGCGAAGATCTGCGCTGCGACGCGGCCCTGCCCGCCGCCGGTCCCCGTGATCAGGACGACCTTGCCGGCAAGCCGGCCTCCGTTGGACGACATCTGTGTGGCTCCTCTCGTTGCCGTGGGGGCTCTCTGCCACCACGAACTCTCAGGTCGAACGGACTCTATACCGGCGAGAATCTTGACGACGACCGCGAGCGCGAATAGGGTCGCGCACTTCCGGGAGGAGGGTCGCCGTTCGCGGGGACTTCTCGGAGACTCCATCCGCAACGTCAAGGAGAGCTGCGTGACCGCTCTGGCTATCAGCACAACGAGGACTTCGTCATGGCGGTGAACGCGCCGGCTAACGACGCGCCGACGCCCGGCGCACCGTCAACCGACGGCGCACACGGCGGCTCCAACTTTTTGCAGGAGAACCGCACGATGATCCGCCGCGTGCTCTGGGGCATCGTTGCCCTTGCAGCGCTCGGCGCACTCATTTCAGATTCCGCAGCGCAGCAGGCCGTGCTGCTCGGTGCCGGTTCAGGCGCCCTCATCGCCGCGCTCGCGCTCGGTGTCGTCGTGACCTATCGCGGCTCGGGCGTCGTGAACATCGCGACAGGCGCGATGGCGATGTACTGCAGTTACGTCTTCAACTCGCTCTATTCCGACGGCGACCTGCTGCTCGTCGGTTGGACGGTCAACCTTGGGTCCGGGTTCGGGTTCGTGCCGGCCGTGATCGGCACGTTGCTCGTTGCGGCGGCGCTCGGAGCGATCCTCTATGCGCTCGTCTTCGCGCCGCTGCGGGCGGCATCGCCCGTTGCCAAGCTCGTCGCCTCAGTCGGCGTCCTGCTCGTGCTCCAGTCGATCATCGTCCTGCACTACGGCGCACAGGCGAAGAACGTCAACGCGACGCTCAGCAACGGCTCGGTGACGATCTGGTCGGACATCGTCATTCCGGCGAACCAGTTCATTCTCGGCGGTGCGGTGATCATCATCGCGGCCGTTCTCTGGGCGATCTACCGATTCACCGGCTTCGGCCTGGCAACGCGCGCGGCCGCTGAGGACGAGCGCCACCTGACGCTCATCGGCCGTTCGCCGAGCCTCGTCAGCGGTGGTAACTGGGTCTTCTCGAGCATGGTTGTCGCGCTGTTCGCCGTCCTCGTGACGCCGATCAACGGTTCGATCGATCCGCAGACGGTGACGCTGCTCGTCATCCCGGCGCTCGCCGCCGCACTGCTCGGGCGCTTCCAGTCCTTCGGATGGGCGGCAGCCGGCGGTCTGATGATCGGCATGCTCCAGTCCCTCATCCAGTTCCTCGGGACGAAGGACTGGTACCCGCAGGCAGAGCAGACGCCGCTTCCGGGCGTCGCGGAGACCATCCCGCTCGTGCTCGTGCTCCTGGTGCTCCTCGGCCGTGGCAAGGGCCTTCCGGGTCGTGGCTCGATCGGCAGCGTCCGTCTGCCGTTCGCACCGACACCGAAGTTCGTGCTGCCGAAGCTCACCGTGGGTCTCATCCTCGGTGTCGTCGGCTTCCTCGTGCTCAGCTCGCAGTGGCGCCTTGCCGAGATCAACACGCTCGTGGGTATCGCGATCTGCCTGTCCTACGTGATTCTCACCGGCTTCGTCGGTCAGGTGTCGCTCATGCAGATGGCCCTCGCCGGCTTCGCGGGCTTCACGCTCTCGCAGCTGAGCGATAAGGCAGGCGTCGGGTTCCCGATCGCGCCGATCCTCGGTGCGCTCGGCGCAACGGTGATCGGCATGATCGCGGCGATTCCGGCGCTCCGCGTGCGAGGTGTGCAGCTCGCCATCGTCACCTTGGCGGCGGCACTCTCGATCCAAACGCTGATCTTCACGAATCCGATCTGGTCGAATGGCCTGTCAGGGGCGAACGTCCCGCCGCCGCGTCTCTTCGACCTGAAGTTCGGGCTCACCGATCCGACGTCGCTCGGTGACGGCAAGATCCCGAACCCCTGGTTCGGCATCTTCTGCGTGATCACCGTGGTCCTGCTCGCCGGCCTGACGTCCGCACTGCGGGCGTCGAGCTGGGGTCGCAAGATGCTCGCCGTCCGCGCGAACGAGCGCTCGGCTGCTGCTGCAGGCATCTCCGTCAAGCAGGTCAAGATCGTGTCGTTCGCGATCTCGGCCTTCGTCGCCGGCATTGCCGGTGCCCTTTCGGGGTACCGGTTCGGCTCGGTGACACCGGAGTACTTCAGCATCTTCGCGTCGCTGACGTTCCTCGCGTTCGCCTACATGGGCGGCATCTCGAGCGTCACCGGTGCGGTGATCGCAGGATTCCTCGTGACGAACGGCCTCATGTTCACCGCCCTGAATCAGTGGTTCGGCATCTCGCCGTCCTACTCGATCCTGATCGGTGGACTCGGCCTCGTCGTCACCATCATCACCAACCCCGACGGCATCGCCGGCCAGTGGCGTAAGACGTGGGAAGCGGTGCAACGCAAGCGCAGCGGGGCCGGCAATGGCTCCGCAGGCGGTGGGCTCGAACCGGCCGCTGCGACGGCCGGCACGAAGGAGACTGTCTGATGACTCCCATTCTCGACGCCCAGGGCGTGACGGTCACCTATGGTGGCGTCAACGCCAACGATCACGTCGATCTCTCGATCGATGAGGGGCAGTTCGTCGGTTTGATCGGCGCCAACGGCGCAGGCAAGACCACGTTCGTCGACGCGATCACCGGGTTCACCCCGCTGTCGGACGGAGCGATCCAGTTCGATGGCAACGACATCACGCGGATGGAGCCGCACAAGCGCGCGAAGAGCGGGCTCGTGCGGACCTTCCAGCAGCTCGAGCTGTTCGACGATCTCTCGGTGCGGGCGAATCTGCTCGTCGCCTGCGAGCCGTCGAAGCTCCTGTCGATGCCGCGGGACATCTTCCGCCGCACGTGGCCGGCGGAGATCGAGGACCGCATCGATTGGGCGCTCGACAAGGTCGGCCTCACGGACCTTGCGACGATGCTCCCCGAGGACCTCTCGCACGGCCAGCGCAAGCTTGTCGGGGTGGCGCGGGCGCTCGCGGCGCGGCCGCGGCTCGTGCTGCTCGACGAGCCCGCAGCCGGCCTGGACGCCACCGAGTCGGCGGACCTCGCGGGGACCCTTCGTGGTCTTCTCGACGACGGCATCTCGGTCTTCCTGATCGACCACGACATGGGCCTCGTGCTCGCGGTCTGCGACTATCTGTATGTGCTCGATTTCGGTCGCATTGTCGCCAAGGGAACCCCGGCGGAGATCCGCCGGAACCCCGCGGTGATCGCGGCCTACCTCGGTGATAGCGCCGCAGATGGCGGCGTCGATCTCGGCGAAGGGGAGGGACACTGATGACCACGAGGGCGATTGACCTGCAGGGTCTGTGGAGCGGGTACGGCGGGGTCCCCGTCGTGCGCGACATCAACCTCCACGTCGACGAGGGCGAGATCGTCGGACTGCTCGGGCCCAACGGCGCGGGCAAGACGACGACGCTCCTGACCATCTCGGGCCTGATCAAGCCGATCCAAGGCGAGATCAACGTGCTCGGGTCAGCACCTCCGACGCGCGCTCCGCACAAGCTTGCGCGCGCCGGGGTCGCGCACGTGACGGAGTCCCGCAACCTGTTCTACGAGCTCACCGTCTCGGAGAATCTGCGCCTGGCATTGTTCGGCTCACGCGCGGACCGCAAGGCCGCGATGGACCAGGCGATGGAGCTCTTCCCGGCACTCGAGCCGCTGCTCGATCGCCGGGCGGCGCTGCTCTCCGGTGGCGAGCAGCAGATGCTCGCGCTGGCTCGCGCGCTCGTGTCGCGTCCGAAGGTGCTGCTCCTCGACGAGATGAGCCTCGGGCTCGCGCCGATCATCGTCGAGCGGCTCCTGAAGATCGTCCGCGAGATCGCGGACCAGACCGGGTGTGCCGTGGTGCTCGTCGAGCAGCACGTCCACCTCGCGCTGCGCATCGTCGATCGCGCATACGTGCTCACGCACGGCGCCATCACGATCGAGGGCACGTCCGCGGAGCTCGAGGCCAAGCGCGAGATCCTCGAGTCCAGCTACCTCGGCGAGGCCGCACTCGAAGACCTCGAGCGCGAGGCCGGAACGCTCGGTTCCTGAGCGACAGCGCTCGGCGGTAGTTTTGGCGGCGGGCCTCTATGCCCGCCGCTTGTTGTTTCCTACTCACACGGAGAGCACGAACACATGTCCCTTACGTCCGACCAGGCCAAGCAGCTCGTCATGGACTTCTTCAAGGTGGCCTTCGGCGACAAGGATCCGGACCGGGCCGCCCAGCTCTACATGGCCGAGCCGTACGTCCAGCACAACCCGCAGGTGGCCGATGGCCTCGACGGCTTCCGCGCCGGCGTCGGCGGGATGCTCCAGGCCTTCCCCCAGATGCGCACGGAGATCAAGCGCGTCGTCTCGGACGGCGAGCACGTCGTCGTCCACCAGCACCTCTTCATGGTCCCCGAGGGCAACGGGACCGCGGCGGTGGACATGTTCCGCATCAAGGACGGGCGGATCGTCGAGCACTGGGACGTCTATCAGGACGTCCCCAGCGAGGCGGCCAACGACAACACGATGTTCTAGGGGTGAGCGTCGGTCCCACCCGCCCGCGCTGGGCGGGTGGGACCCTGCCCCCTAGATGAAGGACTCGCCGCGCTGATCGCGCAGGCGCTCGGGCCAGATGCCCTGCTTGCCCGGGGAGAGGATGCCGTTCGGATCGACGGCGTCCTTGATCTTCTCGATGTAGCGCCGGTAGGCGTGATCGTTGAAGTCGTAGTGACTGGCGATCTCGTCCATGTGGTCGACGTGTGAGCGGTACTCGCCGTATCCGGCCTCGGCACAGGTGCCGATCATCTTCTTCAGCGTCCCGTAACAGCGACGCGAGACCTCCTCGTCGGAGGCATCGAAGGTGATCAGGCCGACGTGGATCGTCGACCGGGGGTTCACGGCGCAGCTGCCGACCTGGTAGTCGAGGCCCGCCTCGGTCTCCAGCGTGTTGCGCAGGAGGCTGTGGACCTTGTAGACCTCCTTGCCGACGAGCGGGATCACCGGCGAGAAGTCGAGGTGGCCACCGTCGTTCTCGTTGTACCAACCGATCATGTGCAGCGCCTCGAGATTCGGGACGCCGCCCACGACGAGCTCGCCTGGGTTCTCGAGGTTCGCGATCTCGTCGAACGGAACCTTCGTGCGCCAGACATCGGCACCCGGGATCTGCTCCATCGCAGCCTTGATCCGCTCGTACTGCATGTCGGTCTGCGCCTCGTGCCCGTACAGGCCTGTGCGGAACATCCAGCGGCCGATCTCGAGCTGCTTGCCCATCTGGTCGATCACGGGGTCCGGGATTGAGCCCTCACCGGTGTAGAAGTCGCTGCGACGCGCGAACGCCGAGGCAAGGAGAACGGTGTTGAACATGCCCGGGACGCCCTCGATGGTGCGCTCGAGGCGCAGCCGGCGGGTGTTGTCGACGAGCGCGATGAGGTCGTCATCCTTCCAGCACCGCGTCCATACGCAGTTGAAGTACTCCGGTGCCGGGATGAGCCAGAAGCCCATCTTCGTGACGATGCCGAGGTTCGACTGCATGAACAGCGTGTCGATGCTCGGGCCGAACGAGCGCTTGTAGGTATGGAATGTCGGGTTGTCCGTCATCGACCCCATGCCGGTGCGCAGCACGTCGCCATCCGGTGTGACGACCTCCATGCCGCAGCAGGCGCCGTAGTCCGAGCCGGTCGGGCCGTAGCTCACGCCGTGCTCGAGGGTGTTCCCGATGACGCTTCCCCAACCAAGGTCAGGGTTCGTGACCATGAGGCGGTGACCGCCGGCGGTCAACGTCTCGTAGAGGCTGCGCCAGGTGACTCCAGGCTCGACGACCACATAGGCCAGTTCCTCGTTGATCTCGAGGACCTTGTTCATCTGGCGCATGCTGATCGTGATCGCACCGCCGTAGCCGGGTGCCGCACCGCCGTAGCCGTTGTTCTTGCCGGTCGAGTGGGTCCAGATCGGGATCGTGTGCCGATTCGCGATCCGGACGATCTCCTGGACTTCCTCCGTGCTGTGCGGAAACACGATGGCGGATGGGAGGTAGTAGTCCCAGCTCGCGGGCTGGAACGGATCGCGGTACTCGCGCTCGGTGTCCTCGCTCTCGAGCATCACGCGGTCCTTGCCGAGGACGCCGACGAGTTCGGCGAGCGCCTTCTCGAGCGAGCCTGGATCAACCCGGGATGGAGTGGTGGTCATACGGGGGTCTTCTCCTCGTTCACAGATTGCAGTTGAACGACATCATCGTTGCCAGAAGATCCGCTCGCAAGTATGTGGAAATCCTGGCATGACTGCGGTCTCCTGCGGATACATCTCCCTGGTGGGGGGCATAGCGTGGAATCACCCTGCGGTCCACCGAGAGGACGGTCGTACATGGCTCTGGCACCAAAGACACCAAAGGATCTGGCCCTGGCGCCAGTGGCGGTCGGGATGGACACGAACCTCCGCCGCCTGCGCGGCAAGTCGGGGCAGGATCTTGAAATGGCGATCCTGCTTGAGCTCGATCGCCCGCCGGCGAACAATGCGCGACCCGAGCGTGAGGCTCGCGTGCTCGACTTCGCCCTGCGCAATGTCGACATGCACGGCTGGGACGCCGCGATCACTCCTGATGCAAGCGCGATCCGCCTCGACGGCGGTTCCGTGGCGCTCGACATCGCGCTCGGCGCGACCGTATCGGCCTACATCGCCGACGGCGCCTGAGCGCGTGCTGCGGCGCTGGGCTCCGGCAGGATCGAACCTGCCGGAGCCCGCTGGCCGTGAGCGATCAGCCCTGCGCGACTGCTGCGGCGCCGACCTCACGCGCGGGCTGCGCGCTGAGGTGCTTGCCCGCGAGGTACCCGAACGTGAGGTTCGGGCCGAGCGTGCCGCCGCCGCCGGGGTAGGTCTGGCCGAAGATGCCCGCGGCCGTGTTGCCCACGGCGTAGAGGCCGTTGACCAGCCCGCCGCGTGATGCGCGGACCTGGGCGTTCGAGTTGATCCGCAGGCCACCGACGGTCCCAAGGATGCCGTTGTAGAGCTTCACGGCGTAGAACGGGCCATTCTTGAGGTGGCGCATGTTCTTCGCAGGGCTCGGGCCCTCGATCTGGAAGCCCTCCCACCAGATCGTGCCGCGGTTGAAGTCGGGGTCCTCGCCGGCGTCAACGTGGCTGTTCCAGCGCTCGACCTGCTGCTCGAGGACGGCCGGGTCGACACCCATCTTCACGGCGAGCTCGCCGATCGTGGGGGCCTCGAGCGCCCACTCGGGCGTCGGCTGGCCCGGGAACATGTCCATCACGACGTTCCGGTCGCGGACGTCCTGATCGAAGACCATCCATGCGGGACCCTGGTTCGGGTAGCTCGCCGTCTTCGGGTCGTACGCGCGATGGACCTTGGCGACGTCCATGTAGTTGACGCCCTCGTTGACGAAGCGCTCGCCCTGGCGGTTCACGATGATGACGCCCGGGTCGTTGCGCGGGGCGGTCAGGCTCGCGAACGGCGCGCCCTCGAGCTCCGACTTCTCGTCGTAGACGCTGGGGAACGCGACGGCGTTCGTCATGTTCGCGACGTCGGCGCCGACTTCGAGACCCATCTGCAGGCCGTCACCGACGTTCGTGGGCGGGCTCAGCGCGATCGTATCCGGGACGCCGAGATACGTGCGCACCTTCTCGCTGTTCCACTCAAAGCCGCCGCAGCCGAGGACGACACCGCGACGGGCGCCGATGCGCACCTCGCGACCCTCGTTCAGGGCGATCACGCCGACGACTTCGCCGTTCTCCACGACGAGCTGGTCGGCTGCCGTGTTGTTCGTGAGGGCGACGCCAGCGTCGAGTGCGCCGCGGATCAGGCCGGACATGAAGGCCGGGCCGATCGTGCGGATGTTGTTCGCCTCGCGCTCGGCGAGGAGGGCCATGATGTCGGTCGGCACGTCGCCGTGGCTGATCGGGAGGTTGCGTCGAGCGCCCTCGGCGGCCATCTCGTCCTGCGTCAGACGCGGGATGTGCGGCGTGTCGCGGACCTTGTCGGCGAAGTCGCCGAGCACCGCGTTGGCGTCGAGCGGCACCGGCTCGAGCGAGCGGCCACGCGGCTTGCCGCCGGGCCGGTCGGCGAAGTAGTCGCTGTAGGACTTGGCGACGACGAGGTTCAGCGCGCTGTTGGCCTCGAGGTAGTCGAGCGCCGTTGCGGCGTTGTCGACGAAGGTCTCGACGAGCTCCTGGTCGGGAGCGCGGTCGCAGTCGAGCCCGCGGATGTAGGTCAGGGCGTCCGCGCGCGAGTCCTCGACGCCGACGGAGGCCATCTTGCTGTTCATCGGCATCCACGGCATGCCGCCGGACCAGGCGGAGGTGCCGCCGAACTGCTCGGCCTTCTCGATCACCTCGACCTCGGCGCCACCCTTGGCTGCGGTGATGGCTGCGGCGATGGCGCCGGAGCCGGAGCCCACGACGACAACGTCAACGACGCGATCCCAGTGCTGTTCGGCCATATCTGCTGCTCTCCTCGTACTCGTGCGTTGAACGACGACTAGCGACACACCATAATCGCTGGACCATGCCCCGCGCCATACCCGCGGCGGTCACGACACGAGGAGAGGCACACGAGCCATGTACAAGGTGATCTGGGCGACCAAGCTCAACGCAGAGAAGACGCGCGAGGAGGCTGACCGGCATTGGCGCGAGATCCACGCTCCCTTGATGAGCAAGGTTCCTGGCCTCGAACGCTACGTGCAGAACCTCTGGGTCGAGGCGCTTGATCCGAGCGTCCCCGGCCCCGAGCAGATTCACCTGCACTCCGAGGCCTGGTTCACCGACGAGGCTGCGTACCTCGCCGCGATGGGGAGCCCCGAGTGGGCCGCCGTGGCTGAGGACTCGCCCAAGTGCTTCGACAACTCGGGCCTGCTCGGTGCGGTGCTCGAGGAGCGCGTGATGTTCGAGCGCGGCGCCTAGCCATGACCCTTGACGCGGCCTGACGGTTCGTGTCAATTGCGCACATGTCCAATCACAAGCTCGTCGTCATGACCAACGCGACTGCCGGCAACGAAGAGGAGTTCAACACCTGGTACAACGAGATCCACCTCCCAGAGGTGGTCGCGCTGCCCGGGTTCGTCGCCGCCACGCGCTTCAAGCTCAGCGCCGACCAGCTCCCGGCTGATGTCGGGACGCCGAACAAGTACTCGTACCTCGCGATCTACGATCTCGAGTGCTCGCCCGAGGAGGCCTTCGCGACCCTCCTCGACGAGGTCGGGAGCGGCCGCATGGTGCTTCCCGATTCGATCGATCAGACCGACATGGGGACCTGGGCCTACGACCAGATCGCCTCGCTCGTCGCCGCCTGATCGCAGCGCTGTGCCGCCTCGAGCGGCATCGGTAGGCTCACTCGGCCGGGGGTCAGCGACCCCCGGCCGAACGTCATAGAGGGCGCGTACAAAGCGCGACCCCGGAACCTCACAGGGAGATCGACATGGCAGTGAAGGGCGACAGGCTTCAGGGCAAGGTTGCACTGATCTCGGGCTCGGCCCGCGGGCTCGGGCTGGAGATCGGCCGGCTCTACGCCGAGCAGGGCGCAGCCGGCGTCATGCTCAGCGACATCCTCGACGACGTCGGCCAGGCGGCCGCCGACAAGCTCGCAGGCCTCGGTCTGCCGGTCGTCTACCAGCACCTCGACGTCACGAGCATCGCCGATTGGGACGCCGCCGTCGCCCGCTGCGCGAGCGAGTTCGGCCACACCCCGGACGTGCTCGTCTCGAACGCGTACTTCTTCTCGCTTCCCCCGATCATGGGCGAGGACCCGGAGACGTGGGCGAAGTCGATCGACGTCAACCTCACCGGGCACTACCACGGCTTCCGCGCCGTGCTGCCGGGCATGATCGAGCGCGGCAAGGGCAGCATCGTCGCGATCTCGTCGACCAACGGGGCGGACGTCGCCTTCCCCTCGCAGGCGTCCTACCAGGCGGCCAAGGCCGGCGTCTCGTCGCTCATCCGCCACGTCGCGACGACCCACGGCCCCGACGGCGTGCGTGCCAACTCGATCCACCCCGGTCCGATGAACACGGCCGCGATCAACAGCGCGCCCGGCTTCTACGAGGCCGTCGATGCGATCGCCAAGAGCTTCCCGATCGGGCGCATCCCCGAGCCGGAGGAGGTCGCCTGGGCGGCTGTCTACCTCGGCTCCGACGAGAGCAGCTACACGACCGGCTCGAAGATCGTCGTCGACGGTGGTTCGTCGTCGTCCCTGCTCGTGGCGCGCGCAGCGCTCGCACCCGCGCATGAAATGAACAAGAAGGCCTGACGGCCCGACCGCCCGCCGGCCCCACGATGAAGGAGAGCGCATGACCCCGGTTCCTGAGGACGCATACGGAGTGAAGCCGGCAATCCGGGTCGGGCGCTTTGAGCCGCCGGCGGGCGAGACGATCGAAGCGGACGTGGTGGTCATCGGCGGGGGCTCTGCGGGCCTCGCCGCGGCCAACGCGGCCGTCGCCGCCGGAGCCGAGGTCCTCGTGCTCGAGGCGGCGGCGGAGCCCGGCGGCACGACCGTGAAGTCGGCGGGCGGGTTCATGGTCACCGCCAACCGCTTCCATCGTGAGGCCGGGATCGTCGAGGACCGCGCGACGACGCTGAAGCTCCTGGCGAAGGTCGCGTTCCCGGACCGGTACGACCCGCAGGATGAGCGCCTCGGGCTCGAGCAGCTCGACTACGACCTGATCACGACGTTCTATGACCGCTCGTCGGAGGTCATCGAGACGCTCGAGGGCGATGGCGTGCTCACGCTCGAGGTCGCCTTCTCCATGGCCGGCGAGCCGCGCGGCCTTCCGAGCTACTTCACGCAGTTCGAGGAGGAGCAGATCTATTACGGCCGTACGCTCGGGCCGACCACGCCGGATGGGCTCACCGGCTACGGCCGCGAACTCATCCGCCAGCTCCTGGCGGGCGCCGAGCGGCGCGGCGCGCGGGTGCTGACCGGCCAGCGCGTGGACGGGATCCTCCACACGCAGGACGGCGAGGTCATCGGCGTGACCACGGAGAAGAACACCTTCCTCGCGCGTCAGGCCGTGATCTTCGGGACGGGCGGCTTCGGCCAGAACCAGGAGCTCCTCAAGGAGAACATGCCGGGACTCGTCATGGGCTCCTGCTCCGTGCCGACGATCCAGGGCGACTTCCTGCGACTCACCGAGGAACTCGACGTGGACACCGCCCATCTCGGCGAGGCGTGGTGGGGCGAGGTCGCGGTCGAGCTCGTGCTCGAGTCGACCGAGGTCATCTCGCTGCTCTTCTACCCCTACGGCGACAGCATGATCTACGTCGACCGCGAGGGGCGCCGGGTCGTCAATGAGAAGGCGGTCTACGACCAGCGCGGTCCGATTCACTTCGAGCGCGACGAGCAGGGGAACGACAAGAACCGCCTGCTGTTCATGATCTACGACGACGCCGTCGCGCGGGATTCGAACGACTACTTCCCGGCGCGCTTCCCGGTGCCGCCCGGCGGTCACACCGCGCCGTACGTCATCAGCGCCCCGACGCTCGAGGAGCTCGAGGTCGAGATTCGCGCCCGCCTCGCGGGCATGGCAGACAAGGTCGGCGGCTTCGACCTCGCCGACGGATTCGTCGATGGCCTGCGCTCCAGCATCGCGACCTTCAACGACTACGCGGAGAAGGGGTTCGACCCGGAGTTTCGCCGCGGCGAGGAGCCGATCCAGGTCGACGCATCGGGCCCCGGCCGCCACGGCAGCCACCCGAACCGGACGATGTATCCGATCGCGCCGCACGGCCCCTACCACTGCATCATCACGGCGGCCGGCATTCTCGACACGAAGGGCGGGCCGCGGACCGACACCAACGCGCAGGTGCTGCGCAAGGACGGCACGCCCGTCCCGCGCCTCTATGCGGCCGGCAACTGCGCCGCGTCGGCATCGGGCGCGGGCTACTGGACCGGTGGCAACACGATCGGCCTGGCGCTGACCTACGGCTACATCGCCGGGCAGCAGGCTGTGGCCCTCGAGCCGCGTCCGAGCCAGGTGGCGGTCCAGGCGTGAGCACCTACCCGGTCACCCCGATCGTCGAGCTCGGCTCGACGACGATTCAGCGGGTCGTCGAGCTCGAGAAGTGGGACTTCCCGCCCGAGCTCCTCTTCGAGTTGTCCCCGGAACTGCTCGAGGAGGCGCGCCGCGAGTTCGACTGGCGCTCGGTCGACCCCCAGACCGGCAAGCTCATCCTCAGCGCTCATACCTGGGTGATCCGCGCTCAGGGCCGCACGATCCTCGTCGACACGTGCAACGGCAACCACAAGCAGCGGCCCGTGTTCGGCAATGTCCATCTCCTCAATGAGCCGTATCTCGAGCGGCTCGCCGCTGCCGGCGTGCGGCCTGACGAGGTGGACGTCGTCATGTGCACGCATCTGCATCCGGATCACATCGGCTGGAACACGCAGCTCGTCGATGGGACGTGGGTGCCGACCTTCCCGAACGCCGCGTACCTCATGTCGCCCGTGGACTTCGCGGACATGACCGACTGGTACGACCACGGGGAACGGCGCTTCGAGCTCGACCATGACCTCGCGCGCTCCTGGGAGGACAGCGTCCTGCCGGTGATCGAGCACGGCCTCGCGCAGTTCGTCGATCCCGACCATGTGATCGTCGACGAGCTCGCCCACGGGGTGCGCCTCGAAGCGATGCCGGGGCACACGCGCGGCCACGCCGGCGTGCTCATCGAGGGCGGCGGGCGCACGGCGGTGGCCACGGGCGACGCCTTCCACCATCTCCTGCAGCTCAACCACCCGGAGATCGGCAACCTCGCCGACCGCGACCCAGAGCAGGCGCAGGCGACGCGCCGCGGGCTCTTTGAGCGGTTCGCCGACACGGATACCATCGTGCTGCCGGGACACTTCCCGGCGCCGTCGGCGGGACGCATCGTCTCGCGCGGCGACCGCCTCGAATTCCGTTTCCTCGGACAGGACTGACCCGCATGCGCGTACCGCTTTCGATGGTTGAGCTGAGCACGGTCTCGCCGAATCGCAGCGAGACGGAGGCGCTCGACGAGTCCATGCGCCGGGCGGTCGAACTCGAGGCGCTCGGGTACAAGCGCGTCTGGTTCGCCGAGCACCACCTCACGCCGAGCCACGCCGGCCACAGCCCCGAGCTGCTCATCGCCGCGGCCGCGGCCATGACCAGCGAGATCCGCGTCGGATCCGGCGCGGTGCTGCTCAACCACTACAGCCCGTTCAAGGTCGCGGAGAGCTTCCAGCAGCTCAACGCGATGTTCCCGGGGCGCATCGACCTCGGTCTCGGCCGCTCGTACGGCGGCCCGGTCGCCGACGTCGCGCTGCGCCGCGACCGCCGCTCGCAGCCGGTGGACGATCACGCACAGCAGGTCAGCGAGGTCGTCGCCTGGTTCCACAACGCCTTCCCCGAGGACCACCCCTTCGCGACGCGCCCGATGATGCCGTCCGTCGCGGGCGCGCCGGACACATGGCTCCTCGGCTCGAGCCCGAGCAGCGCCCACCTCGCCGCGCAGCTCGGCATCGGCTACGCCTTCGCCACCTTCATCAATCCGGCGATCGCCGCCGACATGCTGCAGCTCTACCGCCGTGAGTTCCGGCCGACGCCGTTCGGCACCGGCGCGCCGCGCGCGATGCTCGCCGTCAACACGACGTGCGCGGAGAACGACGAGGCCGGCCGGCACCTCGTCTACTGCGTCAAGGGCTTCATCGCCCGGCTCATGCGCGGCGTCGAGGACCAGGGCGTCCCCACGCCGGAGGTCGCCCTGACCGAGCTCACCGACCAGCAGCGCGACGAGGCGACGTGGGTCACGCCCGACGGACGCTGGCCGCGCTTCGTCGCCGGTGGCCCGGAGAGCGTGGTCGAGACCCTCGACCGGATGGTCGCCGAGAGCGGCGCCGATGAGCTGATGATCCAAGACCTGATCGCCGATCCGCATGCGCGCTTCACCTCGCACCGGCTGGTCGCCGACGCCTACGGGCTCGTCCCGCGTGCGGAGCTCGCGGGCGCCCACTGACCGGGGAGCACATCATGGGAGAGGCGCAGCTCGTACACGACGCCCGGAGCGTCAACGGGATGACGATGCACTACGTGCGCGCCGGCGAGGGCCCGCCGCTCGTGCTGCTCCACGGGTGGGGATCGACGTGGTTCATGTGGCGCAAGCTCATCGGCCCGCTCTCCGAGCACTACACGGTGATCGCCCCGGACCTGCGCGGCATCGGTGACTCCTCCAAGCCCGCCGGCGGGTACGACAAGACGACGATCGCGACCGACGTGCGCGCGCTCGTTGAGGAGCTCGGCTTCGATGCGATCCGGCTCGTCGGTCACGACTGGGGCGGCCCCGTGGCGTACCTCTATGCCGCCGGCCTCAAGGCGCCGGTCGAGCGCCTCGCGATGCTCGAGACGCTCGTCTTCGGCGTCGACTACGAGTTCGACCTGCGGCTGGAGGGCGAGCTCTGGCACAACGCCTTCCATGCCGTCGCTGACCTTCCGGAGGCGATGACGGTCGGCCGCGAGCGGACCTACCTGAGTTACTTCTGGGAGCGCAACGCCTACAACGCGTCGGCGATCGAGCCCGAGGCGATCGAGGAGTACGTGCGCTGCTACTCCGGGCTCGGGGCGATGCGCGCCGGGTTCAACTGGTACCGCACGATGGACCAGGATCTCCCGGCGATGCAGGAGGCGGCACGCACGAAGCTCACGATGCCCGTGCTCGCCCTGGGGGGCGATGCGAGCCTCGGCGGGACGCCCGGCAACGCGATGCGCGCCGTCGCCGAGAACGTCGAGTCGGCCGTCATCGAGCGCTGCGGGCACTGGATGCCCGAGGAGCAGCCGGCCGCGACGCTCGACCGGCTGCTGACGTTCCTCGCCTGACCTGTCGTCAGAGCACGCGCGCGGCGCGCTCGACGTGGCCGTAGCCGACGACGCCGTCCAGCTCGAACCGCCCCTGCCCCATCCACAGGCAGTACGCGCCAGGGCCGTCGATGAGCCCGAGCGCCATGTCGTTCGGCGGGAACATCGTCACCGGCAGCTGGCAGAGCTGCTTGACCGTCACGGTCTTCGGGCCGTCCGGCAGCGGCAGCGTGAATGAGTAGTGCGTCGACGGGTTGCGCACGTCGTCGATCACCGGCATCGGCACGCAGTCGAGCTCGGTGACGCCGTCGGGGGTGTCGTAGCGCATGCGCAGAACGGGCGTGTCGGACTTGTCGTCCTGCAGCTGCACCGCGAAGAACGAGGTGCCGTCCTCGAACTGCGCGTTGATGTTGTTGTGGTGCACGAAGGGGGAGAGGTCGCGCGGCCCCTTGCTGTGGTCACGCCAGCCCACGAGCTCGAGCTCGGTGTCGATGTCGGCGCTCGTGAAGCGACCGTTGAGTTCGCCGAGCTGCTGGTAGTGACCGCTGCCCCAGTCGCCGATACCCTGATGGGTGAAGTCCCAGATCTCCCCGTCGGAGGTCCAGGTCAGGTCAAGCGAGACGCCGGGCTGGCGGCCATCGCTGAGGGGTCCCGCGGCGAGCGCCGCGTCGGAGGAGAGCAGCAGCGGGCCGGCGAAGGCGACCCGCCAGCTCTTGAACGGGCTCGTCACCTCGCACGACAGCAGCGACCCCGTCGGCCCGTCCTCGGACTGGCCGTACGAGAAGTTCCGGCCGACGTGGGTGCGCCCGTCGGGGAGATGGACGGCGACGATCTCGTGCCAGAGATGCGGGTCGATCGCCGTGCGGCCCTGGTGCGTGAAGACTCCGATGTTGCGCTTGCGGTCCCAGCCGGAGAAGCAGATGTTCTCGCTCCAGAGCGGAATCTCCGGGACGGGCTGCGGGTGTTCTGCGGAATCAGGAAGGGTCGTCATGGCGGCAACCTAACCGACTAGGCTGCCCCGGCGAAACGCGAACACACGAGGGGATTCCATGAGCGCAGCAGGCGAGCAGGTCGAAGAGCAGGTCCTCTACAGGGTCGAGGACGGGATCGCGTTCATCACGCTCAACCGCCCGGAGAAGCGCAACGCGCTCAGCGACGACGTCGTGCGCCAGCTGCGCCGCACGCTCGTGCGCATGGACGATGACGACGACGCCTTCGTCGGGGTCCTGCACGGCAACGGCAAGGTCTTCACGAGCGGTGCCGACGTCAAGCAGCGCCAGCTGCGCCCGAAGGAGGAGCTGCGCAAGCTCGGCGGCCCTGAGGAGCGCGATGCGAAGACGGGCGACCTGCCCTACGCGATGGTGAACTGGAAGCCGCTGATCGCCGCCGTCCACGGCTACGCGATGGGCGCCGGCCTCTACCTCGCGATGATGTGCGACCTCATCGTCGCCGAGGAGGGCACGCAGTTCCAGGTCACGGAGACGGTCCGCGGGACCGACTCGACCCGCTACCTCATGATGCTCGCCGGGCGCAGCTCGCTCGGGTTCGCCACGGACTGCGCGCTGACCGGCCGCTTCTTCAGCGCCGAGGAGGCCAAGGCCGCCGCGGCCATCGACCGCCTCGTGGCGCCCGGCACCCACCTCGCGGAGGCCGAGGCCCTGGCCCGCCAGATCCTCGAGCTGCCGCCGCTCGCCGTCCGGCAGATCGTCGAGGCGCGTCGCCAGATCAACGAGGAGATCGAGCTCCAGGGTCGGATCCGGCGCTCGCGCACCTTGCATCTCTCCGACGATTTCCGCGAGAGCGCGAGCTCGTTCATGGAGAAGCGCAAGGCGAATTTCCAGGGCGCCTAGCGGCAGTCGAGCCGCGCGCTATAGCATCACGGCCTGTCAACCGACGTTCCACGAGGAGAAGTACAGATGGCTTTTGATAGCGAGAAGTCCAAGGCTGGCGCCCTGGCCTGGTTCGACGCCGCCTTCGTCCAGAAGGACCCGGACCTGGTCGTCGCCGAGTACATGGGCGACGAGTACATCCAGCACAACCCGATGGCTCCGGACGGCAAGGACGGCTTCCTGGCCTTCTTCAAGGGCTTCCTGCCGACCGTCCCGGACTTCCACAGCGAGATCAAGCGCGTGATCGCCGAGGGCGACATCGTCGTGATCCACCATCACGTCAAGTTCACGAAGGACGAGCTCGGCACCGCCGTGGTCGACATCTTCCGCATGGACGAGAACTACAAGGTCGTCGAGCACTGGGACGTCCTGCAGCCCGTCCCCGAAGAGGCAGCGAACAGCAACACGATGTTCTAGTCGCGATGCCGGTGGCGCCCCGGTCATCCGGGGCGCCACCGGCGCGCGTTTTCTTTTGCAGGCCATCGGCTCCCGTATCGGGAGCCTCCTTGGGAGGGGAGAGATATGGATCTGGAGCTCGAGGGCAAGCGTGCCCTTGTCACCGGCAGCAGTTCGGGCATCGGCATCGGCGTCGCCGAGATGCTCGCGGAGGAGGGGTGCATCGTCGTCGTGCACGGTCGTGACGAGGCTCGAACGCGGGACACCGCCGAGCGCATCGCCGCCGCAGGCGGCAAGGTCGAGATGGTCCTCGGCGATCTCGCCGACCCGGCCATCTGCGCCGACGTCGTCCAGCAGGTCGAGCGCGCCGTCGGCGGCATCGACATCCTCGTCAACAACGCGGGGGGCGGCAAGAACTCGCGCAACAACCCCGCTTGGTTCGACGTGCCGTGGGACGACTGGACCGCGACCTACGAGCAGAATGTCGGCGCGTCGGTTCGTCTGATCCACGCGTTCGTTCCCGGCATGAAGGCGCAGGGTTGGGGGCGCATCATCAACTTCAGCAGCGCCGCCGCCACCACGGCACTCGCCGAGATTCCGGACTACGCCGCGGCGAAAGCCGCGATGATCAACCTGACCGTCTCGGTTTCGCGTGCGCTGTCGAACACCGGCATCACCGCGAACACGATCACGCCGGGCATGATCCGCACGCCCGTGATGGAGGACTGGTTCAAGGTCCTCGGGGAGCAGAATGGATGGGGCGAGACCTTCGAGGAGGTCGAGAAGTTCGCCGTCACGGAGATGATTCCGCTGCCCGCCGGCTTCGTCGGCGAGCCGAGCGACATCGCGGCCACGATCTGCCTGCTGGCAAGCCACTACGGCCGGTACATCACCGGCGCCAACATCCGGATTGACGGCGGTTTCGCTCGTCACCCGAACTGATCCGGGCGCTCGGGCGCGCTTGACCCCCCCGAGCGTCGGAACGTAGGATCCCGCGCAGCTATCGGCCCCGCACCCGCAGGGCCGACCCTTCCGCCCCCCGGCGGCACGAGACCGAGAGAGTGAGAGAACGTCCATGAGCCCGGAGAATCTTGACCCGCTGTGGGAGCCGCTGAAGATCGGTGGGATCGAAGTCCCGAACCGCATCTTCGTTTCGGCGCACATGATGGCGTTCGGCGACGAGCCGATCGTCCACGACCGCTACATCAACTACTACGAGGAGCGCGCTCGCGGCGGCGTCGGCCTCCTCATCACCGGCGCAGAGGGGACCGGCCCCAAGGGCTGGCACGCGCCGCACTTCCAGGCTTGGCGTGAGGACGCCTCGCCGCGCTACCAGGCGCTGGCCAACGCGGTCCATCAGCACGGGACCAAGATATTCACCCAGCTGTGGAACCCGGGCCTCCAGGACCACGGCATGATGGACCTCGACAACCATCACCCGACCTATGGGCCGTCGGGCGTCCAGTCGCCGTTCTACGGACGCATCGCCAAGGCGATGGAGACCGAGGACATCCAGGAGTTCATCAACGACTTCGCCCGCTGCGCCGAGCTGGCCCAGGCCAACGGCATCGACGGTGTCGAGGTCGCAGGCGGCCACGGCTACCTCATCAACGCGTTCCTCTCGCCGTTCAACAACCGGCGCGAGGACGAGTACGGCGGCAGCCCGGAGAACCGCGCGCGCTTCGCCATCGAGATCGGGCAGGAGATCCGTCGCCGCTGCGGCGACGACTTCCCGATCATGTTCCGCATGATCTTCGAGGAGTTCGTCGGTCCCGCTGGTGCGAACCCGCAGGACAGCGCCGAGCTCCTCAAGGCACTCCATGCGGCCGGCGTCTACGACGCGTTCAACATCAGTGGCGGCACCTACCACTCGATGTGGTCGACGATCATGCCGGCGTCCGCGCCGCTCGACACGCCGTACGTCGACGACGCCGCGCTCGCCAAGGCGACGATCGGCGCCGAGGTCCCCGTGGCGGTGGCCTGCAAGATCTACGAGCTCGAGACGGCCGCCGAGGTCATCACGTCGGGCAAGGCCGACCTCGTCGCCATGACGCGTGCCCACCTCGCCGACCCGCACCTGATCAAGAAGGCGCGTGAAGGTCGTCGGGCCGAGGTCCGCCGCTGCGTCGGCATGAACCAGGGCTGCGTGCACCGTCAGTTCATCGGTGCCGGCTCGTCCTGCACGGTCAATCCCGTCGTCGGCCGCGAAGGTCGCTGGGGTTCGACGAAGCTCGGTTCGGCCGGCACGCAGCGTCGCGTGCTCGTCGTCGGTGGTGGCCCCGGCGGCATGAAGTTCGCCGAGATCGCAGCCGGTCAGGGTCACGACGTGACCATCTGGGAGAAGGGCGACAAGCTCGGCGGCAAGCTGCACCATGCCGCGCAGATGCCCGGTCGTCAGCGCTGGGCCGACCTGGTCACGGACCTCTCGGCCGCTGTTGAGCGCGCCGGCGTCACGGTCCAGTTCGGGACCGAGGCGACCGCGGACAACATCCGTGAGTTCGGTGCCGACATGACGGTCATCGCGACCGGCGGTCACTTCGACCACAGCACCTTCTCGGTGCTGCGTCCCGATCGCAACGCGATTCCGGGGGCCGATCCGGCCAAGATCCTCGACCCGGTCCAGGTGCTCGAGCATCCGGAGCTCGTCGGTGACAACGTCGTCATCATCGACGACTTCAACGAGCCGCCCTCCTACGGCACGGCGCTGAATCTCGCGTCGCAGGGCAAGAAGGTCACCCGCGTGACGATGAACCCCGGCACACTCGCCGCGGGCTACAACGTCTACGACGGCTACGGCGGCGTCTACGCCTCGCTCGGGCAGTCGGGCGTCGTGCATCACACGGAGACCACGGTCAACGAGATCACGGACGAGGGCGTCTCGATCACGCAGATCTGGACGCACGAGACTCAGACGGTCCCGGCGGACACGGTCATCGTGACGATGCTGCGCAAGCCGAACGACGAGCTCTACTTCGAGCTCAAGAACGCCGGGATCCCGGTGCGCCGGATCGGCGACGCGGTCGCACCGCGTCGCGTCGACGAGGCGATCTACGAGGGATTTGAGCTCGGTCTCGGCCTTGAGGCCGCGATCGCCGAGTCCAAGCCGCTGGCCGGCGTCAACTAGCGCCACCGCGGCTCACGCGTCTGAAGGGACGGGGCGGTCCGGATCACCGGGCGGCCCCGTCGCAATTCGGGAGGAGATCACCATGGGACGGATTGAGGGCAAGGTCGCACTGATCACCGGCGCGAACCTGCGCGACGACGGCGGCAACATCGGCGGCGTCACGGCGATGCTGCTCGCGCGCGAGGGTGCGAGCGTCGTCGTCACGGACCTTCCGGGTCGCGGCGCCGACCGGCTCGCCGCACAGATCACGGCGCAGGGCGGGCGGGCGCTCGCGGTCGATCTCGACCTGCGCGACGAGGACCAGTGCCGCGCGGCCGTGGAGGCCGCGGTCGCCGAGTTCGGCGGGCTCGACATCCTCCACAACAACGGCGCCGTCTCGCCCGAGGCGGACAACGACGTGGCGACGCTCGAGCGCGACGTCTGGGATCTCGTCATGGACGTCAACGTGCGCGGCGCGATGCTCATGACGAAGCACGCGATTCCGCACATCATCGCCCGCGGCGGCGGCTCGGTCATCAACACGGCGTCGATCACCGCACTGCGCGGGGACGTGATCCATACGACCTATGGCGTGGCGAAGGCGGCCCTCTGCACGCTCGGCATGCATGTCGCGAGCCAGTACGGCGGCCAGGGCGTGCGCTGCAACACGATCTGTCCCGGACTGACGCTCACTCCCGCCGCGCTCCGCGATCTGCCGCAGGGGCTGATCGACACGATGGGTGGACTCACGCCGGCGCCCGCGCTCAGCACGCCCGAGGACCAGGCGAACGTCGTCCTCTTCCTCGCGTCGGATGAGTCACGCGCCTTCAACGGGCAGGTCCTCACGACCGACCACGGGATGCTCTCCCAGCAGCCGTGGGTCTCGGCCTTCCTCGCGATGGGCTCGCCGACGTACGGCAACGACAAGCCCGACGCCTAGGGGCGCGCCAACTCTTCACACATGCGCGGTCTTCGCCGTAGGATTCGCGCGACAACGCTCAACAACGGAATCTGAGGAGAGACCATGAGCACCACCACTGCCGACGTCATCGTCGTCGGCTCCGGCGCCGCCGGCGCCACCGCTGCACTGCGCGCCCGCGCGGACGGCAACGACGTCATCGTGCTCGAGGCCGGCCCGCAGGTCGGCGGCACCACCCGTCGCTCGAGTGGCGGCTTCTGGGCTCCGAACAACTCACTGATGCGCGCCCGCGGGATCGAGGATCCGCGCGACTACGCGCTGAAGTACATGGCTCGCCTGTCGTATCCCGAGCTCTACGACCCCGAGCACCCGACGCTCGGCGTCCCGCAGGCCGACTACGACATGCTCGCGGTCACCTACGACCGCACCACGGAGGCCGTCGACTTCCTCAAGGACAACGGCCACATCGCGATCATCGAGATGCAGGGCTTCACCGGTGAGGCCGGGGACTTCCCGCCGTACTACGAGCAGCCCGATCTCGACAAGGCCCCGTACGGTCGCCACCTCGGTGCGGCGTACGACGAGGCCGGTGTCGCAGCAGCTGCCGGCGAGGCGCTGCGCGGCCAGGGCGCGCAGCCCACGGTCGGCAACCAGGGCGACGGGCGCGAGCTCAGCCGCCAGTTCGAGGCGTCGATGGCCCGCGAGGGGATCGATGTGCGCGTCAACCACCGCGTCGACGGGATCTTGAAGGACGACGGCGAGGTGACCGGCGTCACGGCGACGACTCCCGGCGGTCAGGAGACCTTCAACGCGCGCAAGGGCGTCATCTTCGCGAGCGGCGGCTTCAGCATGAGCGAGGCGCTCTCCGACGACCTGCTCATGGGGCCGATCTACGGCACCGGCGCTGCGCCTGAGTGTCGTGGTGACTTCATCCAGCTCACGAAGGACTTCGACGTCGAGCTCGCGCACACCGAGCACGCGTGGTGGTGCGAAGTGCCGCTGGAACTCGGGCTCGAGAGCCGCATCCAGGACTGGCTCGTCTTCATTCCGTGGGGCGACTCGATGATCACGGTCAACCGTGAGGGCCATCGCGTCGTCAACGAGAAGGCGCTCTACAACGACCGCGGCCCCGCCCACTTCATCGGTGGCAAGGAGGAGGGGTACCCGAACCGGATCCTCATGATGGTCTTCGATGAAGGCGTCCTGCAGAACCCGCTCGACTGGGTGACCCGCTGGCCGATCCCGATGCCCGACGGCAGCAGCCCGAGCGTGTCGATCCCCGGCGTGAAGGAGACGGACCTCGTGATCTCGGGCGACACGCTCGAGGAGTTCGCGGCGAACGTCGAGGCGCGCCTTGCGACGCTCGCTGACAAGACCGACGGGTTCGACCTCGCGCCCGGGTTCGTCGAGGGCCTGAAGGCCGAGATCGAGCGCTTCAACGGCTTTGCGGCCAGCGGCGTCGACGAGGACTTCCAGCGCGGCTCGGTGCGGATCCAGACCGAGATGTACGGTCCGCCGCGGCCGGGGAACGACAAGAACCCGACGATGTTCCCGTTCCGCGACTCCGGTCCGTACCACTGCATCCTGCTGGGCGCCGGCACGCTGGAGACGAAGGGCGGTCCGCGGATCGACCCCCACGCCCGCGTGGTGCGCAAGGACGGGACGCCGATCCCCCGCCTCTACGGCGCCGGGAACTGCATCGCGAACCCGACTGCCGGGGCCTACTGGTCCGGCGGCGCGACGCTCGGCACCGCGATGGCCACCGGGTTCATCGCCGGCGAGCAGGCATCCGCCCAGGAGCCCGTCGCCTAGCACCGTGAGCATTCGTCCCGGGCGCCCTGTGGCGTCCGGGGCGGAGCCTCGCAGCGCGGTCGCCCGGGCATCTCGCACCTCATGGGCGACCTCTGCATCATCGAGCTGCGCGCGAACGAGTCGGCGCGTCGGACCGCCGACCGGCCGCACGTCCCGCTGACACCCGACGAGATCGTCGCCGACGCGTGTGAGGCGGCCGCGGCGGGCGCGTCGATCCTGCACTTCCACGCGCGCGACCCGCAGTCCGGGCGCACGGTGAGCGACCCCGCCGTGATCGGCGACGT
This sequence comes from Actinomycetota bacterium, assembly GCA_009699245.1. Lineage (GTDB taxonomy): Bacteria > Actinomycetota > Thermoleophilia > Solirubrobacterales > Solirubrobacteraceae > F1-60-MAGs163. Next base: position 190,262 of record WLOQ01000004.1, on the reverse strand, counting down.
CGCCGCGCGTGTGCGCCAGCAGACCGGCATGGTCATCCACCCGACGCTCGGCGGCCCCGGCGACCAGGACCCCGCGCGTCGCACGCTGCACATCGCGCAGCTGCGCCGCGATCCGGCGCGTCGCGCCGACCTCGTGCCCGTCGACTTCGGCTCGATGAACTTCGACCTCTGGGATGCCGACGCGCGGCGCTTTCGTAGCGACCACCGCGTCTACCTCAATCCACGCGGCGCGCTCACCGAGGTGCTCGGGAGGCTGCGCGATCTCGCCGTGCCGGTGGTCGCCGTCTGCTGGAGCGTCGGGCAGGTGCGCACCGCGCGTCGCTTCCAGGAGATGGGGCTGCTCGAGCGCCCGTTCTGGCAGCTCTTCTTCACCGGGCCCGAGATGCCGGATGGGATGGCGCCCACCCGGACCGGCCTTGAGGCGATGGTCGAGCAGGTGCCCGCTGGCGAGCCGTGGTCGGTCGCCCTCTGGGGCGCCGACGCGCTCGAGCTCGCGACCTGGGCGATTGAGCTCGGAGGCCACGTCTCGACGGGCCTCGGCGACTGGCGGTACGCCCGGCTCGGCACCCCGCGAAACGCCGACATCGTCGCGGAGCTCGCGCAGGTCGCGCGCGGGCTCGGCAGGACGGTCGCTTCCGCGTACGATGCGCGGGAACTTCTGCGGCTGCCGGATGTTGGCACCGCGGCACCGCACGACCCATCAATCAGCCAAGGAGCACACCAGCCGTGAGCAAGACCATCCAGGTCGCCCCGGGCGTCCATCAGGTCCCCCTCGGATTCGTCAACGCGTACCTCATCGAGACCGACGGGGAGCTGTCGATCTTCGACGCCGGCTTCGCCGTCGACCGCGACGACATCGCCGCGGCGATCCGTGAGATCGGCTACGAGCCGAGCGATCTGAAGCGCGTCGTGATGTCCCACAACCACGTCGATCACAGCGACGGAGCCATCGGCCTGCGCGAGCTCACGGGCGCCCGCCTGCTGCTCTCCAAGCTCGACGGCGATCAGGCCGCCAAGGGGCTCGCCGGACACTCCGAGATGAACGTCAAGGAGGGCTTCGAGGAGCTCGTCGCGTCGCAGATGACCGACCCCGAGTTCGCCGCGAAGATGGGCGGCTTCGGGCCGCCCCCGACGCCGATCACCGCCTTCGAGGTCGACGCGCACCTCGAGCCCGGCAGCGCAGTCGAGGGTCTCGGCGACTCGCTCGTCATCGCCGCGCCCGGTCACTGCAAGGGCCAGGTCGCGGTGCTCCTGAAGCGTGACGGCGGCATCCTGCTGACCGGCGACGCCGCCGTGAACTTCGGGTTCATCGGCATCGCACCCGTCGCCGAGGATCTCGCGCTCGCACAGGAGAGCTTCGAGGCGCTCGCGCAGCACGACTTCGAGGTCGCCTGCTTCGGTCACGGCGAGGCGCTGATCTCGGGCGCATCCGCCTCGTTCAAGGCCGCAGTCGAGGCATGAGCGTGACCGGCCCCGGAGCTCATGCGAGCGTCGGGGCCGGTGCGGTGCCCCGCGTCATCGCGCTGACCGCGCTGACGGCCGACGAGCCGCAGGTACTCGGCAACAAGGGCGCCGGGATCGTGCGCATGCTCGGCCTCGGGATCCCCGTCCCACCGGCGTTCGCGCTCCCCATCGACGAGTGCCGCCGCTACCGCGCTGCGGGCGGTGAGCTCGAGGATGAGACGTGGGACGAGGTCCTGCGCGCGCTCGCGCAGATCGAGCAGGAGACCGGGCGGCGCCTCGGCGATCCAGAGGCTCCGCTGCTGGTCTCCGTGCGCTCAGGGGCGGCCGTGAGCATGCCGGGCATGATGGACACGGTCCTCAACCTCGGCATCAACGACGCCGTCGAGGCGGGGCTCGCTGCGCTGAGCGGCGACACGGACTTCGCGCGCTCCACGCACGCCCGCTTCTGTCACGGCTTCGGCCAGATCGTCCTCGGGGCGGACGTCGACGAGCCCGGCCCCGCGTCGACCGCCGATGAGCTGCGAGCGCTCGTCCTCGAGGACACCGGTCGTGAGGTTCCGACCGGGCCGCTCGAGCAGCTGCGCGCGGCGATCCATGCGGTGTTCGAGTCATGGACGTCGCGCCGCGCCAAGGCCTATCGGCGGCACTGGGGCATCAGCGACGACGGCGGCACCGCCGTGATCGTCCAGTCGATGGTCTTCGGCAACCTCGGCGGCGACTCGGGGACGGGTGTGTACTTCACGCGCAACCCGCTTTCCGGCGACCCGGAGCCCTACGGCGAGTGGCTGCCGGGCGGGCAGGGCGAGGATGTCGTCAGCGGCGTCCATGACTGTCTGCCGCTGTCGGCGCTGGCCACGAGCCACCCGGACGCTCACGCGGAGCTGCTGCGCCTCGGCGTGCTCCTCGAGCGCGAGAACGGCGACGTGCAGGACATCGAGTACACGATCGAGCAGGGTCGGCTTTTCCTGCTCCAGACCCGTTCGGCGAAGCGGTCCCCGATTGCGGCGCTGCGCATCGCCGGGGACCTCGTCGCCGAGGGACTCATCGATCACGCCCGCGCGGTCGCGCGCGTGGATGTCGACCAGATCGCCACGATGCTCGCGCCGCGACTCGCCGATGGTGCGGCCGCCGGTGCGCAGATCCTCGCGCAGGGTGTGGCGGCATGCCCTGGCGTGGCGGCCGGCCGTGTCGTCCTTGACTCCCAGGCTGCCTGTGACGACCCGGGCGCGACGGTGCTCGTGCGCCCGACGACGAGCCCCGAGGACGTGTCGGGCATGATCGCGGCGGCCGCGATTGTCACCCATCACGGCGGCGCGACGTCGCATGCGGCGGTCGTCTCGCGGGCGCTCGGACGGCCCAGCGTCGTGGGTATCGGCGATCAGCCGAACGACGCGTGGGTGGGCCGCGACGTCACCGTCGACGGCTCGGCGGGGACCATCTACGCGGGAATCCTGCCGACCGTGCGCGTCGAGCCCGGTGAGGTCCCGGGGCTCAGTGAGCTGCTGTCGTGGGCGGCCGCGATCGCGCCGGTCAACGTCGTCGAGCGGGCCGAAGGCGCGCTCGACCTCGACGGCGCGGGGATCGACGCGGAGTCGGCCTCGGGCATGGAGGACCTCGCCGCCGCCATGCGCGGCGCCACGGCGGTCACCGGCTCGGTCGTCGTCACCGAGGCCGGGGCCCGCGCAGTGATCGCGGCCGGCATTCCCACCGTCGTGCCGCCCGCCGGTCAGCGCGAGGGAACGCTGCTGCGCCTGGCGCAGGCCGCGATCGTTGCCGCGCAGGACGCTGCCGGATAGGGTCACAGACCTGACGCGACGGGCGCCCCTGGGTCGTTCCGCCGCCGTCCGCTGGGAGGAGAGACCCATGGATGACCATCTGACGAAGGAGCCACGCACATGAGTGCGCCCTCACGCCTGCAGGCGCTGCAGCTGATCGCCTTCGGACGCCATACGTCGGCCGCCGCGCTGGCGCAGGCGACCGACTGGCCCGAGGCGCAGGCGACCGACCTGCTCGCCGAGCTCGCGGGGGAGGGGCTGCTCGACGAGAGCGGCCGCATCACCGACGCCGGTCGCGCCGCGGTCACCGGCCTCCTGACCGCCGAGCGCGCACAGACCGACCTTGCGGCGCTCGGTGCGCTCTACGAGCGCTTTCAGCGCACAAACGACAAGCTCAAGCACGTCGTCACGGCGTGGCAGCTGCGCGAGGGGGAGGGCGACGAGCTCATCCCCAACGACCACTCCGACCCGGACTACGACGACGAGGTGCGTGAGCGCCTCGCGCGCCTGGACGCCAGCTTCGGCCCGGTCCTCGACGAGATGATCGAGCTCGTCCCGCGCTGGGACGTCCACCGCCACCGCTTTGACACCGCGCTCGCGCAGATCGACGGTGGGGACGATCGCTACATCGCCTCACCGCTGCTCGACAGCTACCACACGGTCTGGTTCGAGCTCCATGAGGAGCTCATGCAGGTCCAGGCCATCGACCGACTCGCCGAGGAGACGCACGCATGAGCCTGTTCATTCCGAAGATGGTGCCGCTGCACAGCCCGGAGGTGCCGTACGAGGTCGACCCGCTCACGATCTCGAGCCCGCCCGGCAACCGCTGGACGACGGCGAACACCGGCGAGCAGATGCCGGGCGTCCTCACGCCGTTCACGATCACGATGCTCGCGCAGTCGGTCGAGATGGGCTTCCTCGGCGCCTTCGCCTACCTCGGGATCATCCCGAAGAAGGCCGTGAAGATGCCCCAGCGGCGCGAGGACTACCACCTCGGCTACTTCTACGGGTACTGCGCCGCGAACGTGCGCGTCGTGCGCCACTACCTCGACATCTTCCCCGGCACCTCCGGGGCGGCCTACGAGGCCCAGATGTTCGGTGGGGACGGCGTCGGTGAGGCCGACAAGCTCCCGTGGATCCGGAAGCCCATCGTCGCGGTGAAGATGCGCCGCGGGCTGAGGCGCATCCCGACCGAGATGCGCGAACTGCGCGCCGAGCTGCTGCCATGGTGGCGCAGCGAGGTGCGCCGCCTGGAGACCGCGACGCTCGCGGAGACCAAGCAGGCCTGCATCGACGCGCAAGTCCAGTACTACCGCGCCGTGCCGTACGTCTGGGCATCGGCCGTCATCGCGCAGCTGAGCTACATGCGGCTGTGCGAGCTCGCCGCCGAGTCCGGGAACCCGGGCACCGAGAACGTCGTCTGCGGCGGCTACGGCACCGAGGAGATCGACATGGCGACCGACCTCTGGCGCGTGTCCCGAGGGCGGATGACCAAGGAGGAGTTCCTCGACCACCACGGCTGGACGGTCCCGCTCGGCATGGAGATCGCCGAGCCGTCCTGGCGCGAGAACCCCGACGCGCTCGACGGCCTGATCGCCACGTACGCCGGCATGTCCGACGACGAGGAGCCGGGCTCCGTGCTCGGCCGCCGTGCCGATGAGCGCATCGCCGGTGAGCAGGCGATCTTGAGCGGGCTGCCCAAGAACAAGCGCAAGGGCGCCCTGAGGGCGATGCACCAGGCGAGCGAGTACATGCAGGTGCGCACGATCCAGAAGGTCGCGAGCGCCATGGCATGGGACGTCTTCCGCGCCGCAGCCCGCCGCATGGGTGACCTGTACGTCGAGGCCGGCATGCTCGACGATGCCTCCGACGTCTTCCAGCTCACCGCTGCGGAGCTGCTCGGGCCGGAGCTCCCGGCGGACGCGAAGGCCATCGTGGCCGACCGCCGGCGCCGGCACGACGAGTATCTCGACTACCGCCTGCCGGTCTTCTGGGAAGGGGATCCGGAGGTCGAGCGCATCTCGCAGGACACGAGCGAGGCGCCGCTGACGGTCGAGGGGATGGGCGTCAGCCCGGGCGTCGTCGAAGGTGTCGTGCGCGTGATCACGAGCCCGACGGGCGCGGCGGTCGAGCAGGGCGAGATCCTCGTCTGCGTCACCACCGACCCGAGCTGGGTCTCGCTCATGGTGCCGGCCTCCGGCCTCGTCATCGACATCGGCGGCCCCGTGAGCCACGGCGCGATCGTCGCGCGCGAGCTCGGCGTTCCCTGCGTCATCAACACCCGCACCGGCACGAGCACCCTGAAGACGGGGCAGCGCGTGCGCGTCGACGGCAGCACAGGCGTCGTCGAGATTCTCTCCTGACCCCCGGCATCAAGGACCACAGACATGAGTGATGTCGTACTTCCCCAGGGCGTCTCCGAGGCGACCTTCGCCAAGGCCCTCGAGGGCTTCCGCGCCGCCGTCGGCGCCGAGCACGTCCTCACCGAGGGCGAGCACTTCGCCGAGTTCCGCGATCCGTTCCAGCCGCCGCAGTGGGACACGAACACGCCGTCGATCGTCGTGATGCCGCAGAGCACCGAGGAGGTGCAGGCCGTCGTGCGGGTCGCGGCCGAGCACGGCGTGCCGATCTGGACGCACTCGACCGGGAAGAACAACGGCTACGGCGGAGCCGCGCCGCTTGTCCAGGGCACCGTCACGGTGAGCCTGCGGCGGATGAACAAGATCCTCCACATCGACGAGGAGCTCGCGTACGCCGAGGTCGAGCCGGGCGTCACCTGGCGCGACCTCTACGACGAGATCACGCGCCGCGGCCTGCGGCTGATGATGTCGAACACCGATCTCGGCTGGGGCAGCGTCATCGGCAACTCGCTCGAGAACGGGTTCACCTACGGCGTCAACGGCAACGATCACTCGGCCCCTTGCGGTATGGAGGTCGTGACGGCGGACGGCGACGTCCTGCGCACCGGCATGGGTGCCATGACGGACAACCCGGCATGGCACACCTACAAGAGCTCCTTCGGCCCGAGCCTCGACCGGTTCTTCACGCAGTCGAACTTCGGCATCGTCACGAAGATGGGCATCTGGCTCCTGCCGGCGCCCGAGGTCTACCACCCCGTCTGGGTGCGTGTCTGGAACTACGAGGACCTCATCCCGCTCGTCGACACGCTGCGCGAGCTGCGTCTCGAGCGCACGATCGAGGCCGGTCCCGTGATCTACAACACGCTGATGTTCGCCTGCGTGTTCGGGCGCCGCTCGCAGTTCTATGACGGGCCCGGTGCGATCCCCGACCATCTGATCGACGGGATCGCGAAGGAGATCGGCTCCGGTCGCTGGATGCTGCGTGCCGCCCTCTTCGGGCGCCGCGACATCGTCGAGCGCCAGTTCGCGCGGATCAAGGACGCGTTCGGCGCGATCCCCGGCGCCGAGGTGTGGGGCGAGCCGCACTCGTTCGACGAGATCCCCTCGCTCGAGAATCCGGGCGAGCTCGTCAGCGGCGGCGTTCCGAACCTCGAGATGAACCACATGGTCGGCTGGTACAGCGAGAACGATGGCGGTCACATCGGCTTCTCGCCGGTCGTCCCGCTGCGCGGTCGCGACCTTTTCGCCTGCCACAACGCGCTCCGGGAGACGCTCGAGAGTGAGGCCGGGCTCGACTACATGACCGGGAGCGTCTCGATCAACGCGCGCACGATGCTGCACGTCGGGCTGATCATGTTCAACACCGCCGATGAGGACGCCTCGCAGCGCGCCTTCAGCACGACGAAGCGCATGGTCTCGCGCGCAGCCGAGCTCGGCTACGGCGAGTTCCGCTCACACCTCACCCACATGGACGAGGTGGCGGCGCACTACGACTTCAACGATCACGCGTATCTGCGGTTCGTCGAGAGGATCAAGGACGCAGTCGACCCGAAGGGCATCCTCGCCCCGGGCAAGCAGGGCATCTGGCCCGAGCATCTGCGCTCAGGCCGCAACGGGAGGACCTCATGACCGACCAGCCGATCAAGTCGATCTACCTCGCGAGGCGCAACCCGCGCCTCGAGCGCGGCCGCTTCGCAGCGCGCTGGCGTCGCCACGGTGAACTCGCGCTGAGCCTGCCGTTCATGAACCCCTGCATCGGCTACTTCCACAACGATGTCGCCGAGCACCCGCCGGTCGCTGCGGATCCGTATACCGGGGATCTCTGGTCCGGCGACTACGACGGCGTCGGCGTCGTGATGTTCCCGGGGGGCGCGTCGCTCGAGTCGCTTCTGACCCATCCGACATTCCCCATCCTGCTCGCGGACGAGTACGGCGCCTTCCACGAGCTCGTCGAGGAGTTCACGACGCTCAACCACGAGCGGATGATCCGATGGCGGATCGGCACCGCGGCGCAGTTTTTCGCCTTCCTGCGCGCGAAGGACGGCGTGAGTCGCGAGGAGTTCGCCCGCCGCTGGGAGCTCCACCTCCAGCACGTGATGCGCTCCCCGGCGCTCGCCGAGTACGTCATCCAGTACTCGCACAACACGCCGCTCGCCTCCGACGAGACGGGCGACGCGGACGCGGCGACGCGCGAGCGCCTGACGATCGGGTCGCTCACCGACGTGGCCGGGATCGCCCAGGTCGGCTTCGCCTCCTGGTCGGACATGGAGGCGTATCTGAGCCATCCGGACCGTGAGGCGATCCGTGACGACCTCGCCGAGTTTGCGGACCTCGGGCGGAGCGTCATGGTGGCCGCCAACGAGGTTACGATGAAGGCCACGGCGCTGCTGCGCTGATCCGGCCTCGCCCTTACACATTGCCCACCACTCCGGCCTGCGCCGGGGAGAGACACTGAGGACATGACGACCGTCGAGAGGAACCAGTCCGGCACGGACCACCAGCCGGAGGAGCGCGAGAGCGTCATCGTCCGGTTCGCGGGGGATTCCGGCGACGGCATGCAGCTGGCGGGGGGTCGCTTCGCCGACGCCACCGCGATGGCGGGCAACGATCTCGCGACGCTCCCGAACTTCCCGGCGGAGATCCGCGCCCCCGCGGACACGCTGGGCGGCGTCTCGAGCTTCCAGATCCACTTCGCCTCGCGCGACATCGCGACGCCGGGCGACTCGCCGAACATCCTCGTCGCCATGAACCCCGCGGCGCTGCGCGCCAACATCGGCGACCTGGAGAAGGGCGCCGCGATCCTCGTGAACGAGGATGCGTTCACCAAGCGTGCGCTGATGAAGGCCGGGTACGAGACGAGCCCGCTCGACGACGGCTCGCTCGACGGCTTCCAGGTGACCCGCGTCTCGATGACGGAGATGGTCACCCGCGCTGCGGAGGACGTCGAGGGCGCGACCACCCGCGACATCCAGAAGTCCCGCAACATCTTCGCGCTCGGCCTCGTCTCGTGGATGTACGACCGCCCGGCCGAGGTCACCCAGAAGTGGATCGAGGGCAAGTTCGCCAAGAGCCCCGTGCTGCGCGACCTCAACCTCGCCGCGCTGCGCGCCGGCTACGCCTACGGTGAGACGGCCGAGCTCGTCGGTACGCAGATCACCGTCCCCGCCGCGAACGACGTCCCGCCGGGCCTCTATCGCAACGTGAACGGCACCCAGACGCTCGTGATGGGCCTCCTAGCCGCGAGCATCCGCAGCGGCATGAACCTCGTGTTGGCCGCGTATCCGATCACGCCGGCGACGGACATCCTCCACGAGCTCTCGCGCCGCGGCGGTCACGGTGTGCGCACGATCCAGGCCGAGGACGAGATCGCGGCCGTGGGCATGGCACTCGGCGCCTCCTACGGCGGCGCCCTCGGCGTCACGTCGACGAGCGGTCCGGGGATGGACCTCAAGGCCGAGACGATCGGCCTCGCCGTCATGCTCGAGCTCCCGCTCGTGGTCATCGACGTCCAGCGGTCCGGTCCCTCGACGGGCATGCCGACGAAGCAGGAGCAGTCAGACCTCATGATGGCGCTCTACGGCCGTCACGGCGAGGCCCCGCTGCCGGTGGTCGCCGCGTCGACGCCCGGGCAGGCGTTCGAGGCTGCGATCGAGGCATGTCGCATCGCCGTCGAGTACCGCACGCCCGTGATCCTGCTGAGCGACAACTTCATCGCGAACTCCACTGAGCCGTGGCTCGTGCCGTCGGCCGCCGACATCCCCGCGATCGACCAGAACCTCACGACCGAGATCCCTGCGGACGGCGACTTCCTGCCGTACGCGCGTGACGAGCGGCTCGTGCGTCCGATCGCCATCCCGGGCACGCCCGGCCTGCAGCACCGCATCGGTGGCCTCGAGAAGGAGGAGGGCACGGGCAACATCAGCTACGACGGACCGAACCACGAGCGGATGAGTCAGATCCGCGCGGGGAAGATCGCCGGCATCGACGTCCCGGACGTCGAGGTCGACGCCGACGAGGGTGCTGAGGTCCTGATCCTCGGATGGGGCTCGAGCGCCGGTGCGATTCGCGCCGGTGTGCGCCGCGTGCGCCAGCGGGGGATCCCGGTGGCCCGCACGCACCTGCATCACCTCAACCCGCTGCCCGCCAACCTCGGTGAGGTTCTGCGGTCCTACAAGCAGGTGCTGTTGCCGGAGATGAACGCCGGCCAGCTCTCGAAGGTCCTGCGAGCCGAGTACCTCGTGGACATCAAGAGCCACACGAACCTGCAGGGCCGCCCGCTGCGTGCGGCCGAGATCGAAACTGCCATCCTGGAGGTGCTGGGCGCATGACCACCGCTGAGCTGACGAAGGCCGACTTCCAGTCGGATCAGGAGACCCGCTGGTGCCCTGGTTGCGGCGACTACGCGATCCTCTCCGCCGTCCAGGGGCTGCTGCCCGAACTGGGCGTCGCTCCGGAGAACACCGTCTTCATCTCCGGGATCGGTTGTGCCGGCCGCTTCACGTACTACGTGGACACGTACGGCATGCACTCGATCCACGGGCGTGCCCCGGCGGTCGCGACGGGCCTCGTCGCAGCGCGCGATGACCTGTCCGTGTGGGTCGTCAGCGGCGACGGCGATGCCCTCTCGATCGGTGGCAACCACCTGATCCACTCGCTGCGCCGCAACGTCCCGATGAAGCTGCTGATCTGCAACAACCGGATCTACGGCCTCACCAAGGGGCAGATCTCGCCGACCAGCGAGCGCGGCAAGGTCACGAAGTCGACGCCCGAGGGCTCCGTCGAGGCGCCGCTCGATCCGATCTCGCTCGCGCTCGGCTCGGGGGCGACCTTCGTCGCCCGCACCGTCGACCGCGACAAGGCGCACATGACTGAGGTGCTGCGCGCTGCTGCGCATCACCCCGGGATGGCGGTCGTCGAGATCCTCCAGAACTGCCCCGTCTTCAACGACGAGCACCACATCCACGTGACCGACAAGGCCCAGGCCGCGATCAACCGCATTGAGCTCGTTCACGGCCAGCCCGTGCGCTTTGGTGCCGAGGGTGAGCGTGGCGTCGTCGCGCTGCCCGGCGGAGGCCTCGCGTTCGGCGATGCCGCCGACGCGATCATCCATGACGCGACGGCTGCCGACCCGACGCTCGCGTTTGCGATCAACGGGCTGGGCGATCCGATGACCGGCCCCGTGGCGCTCGGCATCTTCCGCAACGTCCAGGCCCCGATCTGGGCCGAAGGCGTGACGGCCCGCCTGAAGGCCAGCCGCGTCGGTCTCGGCGACGCCGACATCGATGCGCTGCTCCACGAGGGCAACACCTGGACCGTCGCCTAGCGATGGCCGGCGCGCAGCGCGCCGGGGCCTGACAGAGTCCCCGGCGTGCGCGCCCGCCCCCGCAGGCTGATCATCCCGCTGCTCGTCGCCGTGGCCGTCGCTCCGCCGCCGGCGGGCGCGAGCGTCGCGGCGCAGCGACCGGTGATCCCGCAGGTCTCGATCCGTGGTGTACGGCCGGGGATGACCCCCGCCGAGGTGCGCAGCGCCGTCGGTCGCGCGCCCGACGGGAGCAGCACGGCGCCGCATCCCATCCTCGGCCGTGTTCGCGTGTGGCGCTTCGGCGGCCTGCGCGTCGTGTTCGATGGCGTCCGGGCCGGCCGGACGGTGCTGAGCGTCTCGAGCGCCGCCTCGCAGGACCGCACGAGCGGGGGCGTCGGACGTGGGACGACCGAGGTCGTCCTGCGCGCGCGCGTGCCCGGGGCGCAGTGCGCCACGGAGTACGGGTACCGCCACTGCTGGGTCGGCGTCCACAGAGCGGGCCGCATCGTCACCGACTTCTCGCTGAGTCGTCGCGGCCGGGTCACGCGCGTGACCCTCGGGCGCGTCGTCGACTGACGGGGCGCTGGCGTCCTCCAGGCGCCCATCGTGCTATCACCTTCACCCACATGACCCTGTCCAGCCGCTTCATCTCCCCGATCCTCCTCGGCCTCGCCGCGCTCGCCCTGCTGGCAGGCTGCGGCGGGACGGATTCGAGCCAGGCCGACAAGGCCGCCGCCCAGGCGCGCGAGCAGCTCAAGAACCCGCCCAAGGCGCAGGATCTGACGATCAAGGCCGTCGTGGTCAAGCCCTCCGCGGGCGAGGCCGACATCAAGACCAAGCCGGCGATTGCAAAGCAGTCCGGCAAGCCCCCGGTCGACCTCGTCGTCCAGGACCTGATCGTCGGGACCGGCGCCGAGGCGAAGACCGGCGACACCGTCGACGTCCAGTACGTCGGCGTGCTCTACGCCAACGGCAAGGAGTTCGACACCTCCTGGAAGGAGGCCTCGGGGAACAAGCCCTTCACGTTCACGCTCGGCGGCGGTCAGGTCATCTCCGGCTGGGACCAGGGCATCGTCGGGATGAAGGAGGGCGGTCGTCGCCGCCTCATCATCCCCGCCGATCTCGCCTACGGCGCCCAGGGCTCGCCGCCGTCGATCCCGGCGAACGCAGCGCTCGTCTTCGACGTCGATCTCCTCAAGGTCAAGGCTGCTGCAGCGAAGTAGCGGGTGAGCGGGTCACCGATGCGGTTGCGGACGCTCACGATCGCGGCGCTCGCAACGGCGTCGGTGCTTCCTGCTGCTGCCGCACAAGCCGCATCGACCGGCGGTGCGCTCCATGCCCTGCAGTCCGACGGCACGCCCGTCGAGCTGCAATCGGTCGCGCTCGGGCAGGTCAATCGCGACCTTGTCCTCACGGTCCGCGCGACCCGGTCGATCGACCCGGCGGACTTCGACGACGGCGGACGTATCTGCCTCCATGTGAGGCAGATGCAGGAGGCGGCAGTGATCTGCGTCACGCGCAGCGGCACTGCTTGGCGCCTGCGGCGCGACCAGCGCGCCCTCGCCGGTGTGATCGGCCAACCCAAGGCGGGAATCCTGCGGGTGCGCTGGCGCCCGGCGGACGTGGGGCTCGAGCCCGGATCGGTCTCGTGGCGCGTCGCGGCGACGCCGGATGGCTGCGATCGAGTCGCGCTCTGCCGGTCGCGGGCCCCACGCGAGAGCGGGACCGACTATCCGGGCCGCGTCATGCGCGTCAGCGTCGTCGGGTGCGTCGCCAGTGGTCCCACGGAGGTCCGGCGGGGCGCGCCGGGTAAGCGGATCGCCTTGACCTACGACGACGGGCCGTCCGCCGACACCGCGGCGCTCCTCGACACGCTCCAGCGCCTGGATGTCCCGGCGACGTTCTTCATGATCGGCAGGCAGGTCGAGGCGCACGCAGACGTCGTGCGCCGCGTGCTCGCCGAAGGGCATGAGATCGGGAACCACTCGTGGGACCACGCGGACCTCGGCCGCGGAGGGGCGCGCGCGTCTCGGCAGCTGCGCGAGACGAATGCCGTGATCCAGAGCGTCACGGGGTACACGCCGTGCGTGTTCCGGCCCCCGTACGGATCGACCGGACCTGATCTCGTCGAGCGCACTCGGGCAGCCGGTCTGACGTCGATCCTCTGGTCGGTCGACCCCCTCGACTGGAAGCGGCCGGGAGCGGACCACATCGTCGCTCGGGTCTTGCGCCAGACCGGTCCGGGAGCGATCATCCTGTCGCACGACGGCGGCGGCCCCCGGGCACAGACGCTTGCTGCCGCGCCGCGCGTGATCGCGGGACTGCGCCGCCGCGGCTACACCTTCGTGACGGTCAGCGAGCTGCTCGGCTACCGCGAGCGGCTCGAGCTGCGCCCCTGATCGCGTCGCCCGGCTCGGTCAGCGCGGTGCGCGCACGAGCCACGCTGGGATGGGAGGGATTCCTGACCGGGCGCTGCGGGCGGCCTTGACGTACTCGGCGACGTCCTCGGCGGGCACGACGAAGATGCGGTTGTCGCGCAGGTAGCGGCCGGTGTCCGAGGAGGACACCGGAGGCCGGCGGTACACGTCGAGGTGGCGCCCGATGATCGCGCTCCCCGTGTCGTCTGCGCGGAACCAGCCGTCCTTATTCATCGGCTTGTACGCCGGCACGTAGACGAGGCTGCCTAGGGGGATGAGGCGCCGGTCCACCGCGACGCTGCGGTAGAAGCGCAGTGGCCGCGAGGGGCCCTCAGCGAAGGTGATGCCCTCCGGCTTCACGAAGCGGCGTCCCCTGCCGTTGAACCAGCCGCCCTCAAGGAGCGGGAAGGTCACGGCGCCCGCGGTGTTACGCCAGAAGCCCTCGGTGCGCCAGAATGGCGCGAACGCGCCCCCGACTCCGAAGCGCGCCTTGCGTCCCCGCGCGGTGATCCAGGATGACGTTCCGACGGTGGCGATGTGGTACTCCTTGCCATCAAGGCCGATCCCATCGCCCTCCATCGCGACACCGCGCGCCGAGTAGAGCCAGTCGACCCGGCTCTTGCGCTCAAGGCCCGGCGTGGTGACCGCTTTCCCGATGAACCACGCCTCGGGCGCGGGGAAATACTCGGTCACCGTCACGCGCGAGAGCCACGTGGGCCTCGAGAGCGGGGACCGCGCGAGCGCAGCGGACGCCGGCAGCGCGCCGATGAGGACGCCGGTCAGCGCGAGCGCCGCGAGTCTCGTGCGTGTGGAGGGGCCGCGCATCAGGACCATCATCACGGTATCGACCCTCGTACGCGCCGGCTGAAGGCGCGCTTGCGGCGTGTCAGTCGAGCGCGACGACGCGATCGCGGACCCGGATCGTCCCGCTCGTCAGGATCTCGGCGTGGATGCCGCCGCGGTGCGCCAGCGCGCGCATCAGCCCTGAGCACTGGGTGAGGCGCTCGAGGTGGGCACACGGCTCGCACGGCTCGACGCCGCGGCATTCGGCCTCGCCGATCAGAAAGCGCCGCCCGAGGAGCCCCTCGAGGTCCACGCCCGCGGTCACGAGCTGACGGCGCGTCTCGCCCGGGGCGAGCGCCATCCCGCCACGCTCGAGTGCCTCGAGCGTCTCCGCGGCGATCAGCGTGAGCTGCCGCTTGGGCGGCGCATCGACGGCGAAGTGCCGGTCACCACGCAGCCCTGCGCCTGCAACCGCCTCGACCTCGTCGCATGCCGCCGCAGACCCGCCGTGGAGGGCGATCAGGTGGATCGCCGTCACCGTCGCACCGTGGGTCACGGGCCGACTCTATCCGGGCGCCGGACGCTCACCGCGCCGCCCCGCTACCCTCCCTCGCTCGCGCCCTCTTAGCTCAGTTGGTAGAGCACTTCCATGGTAAGGAAGGGGTCGCCGGTTCGAGTCCGGCAGAGGGCTTGCGCGCCGCGCCCGCAGTTGCCCGCCCGGCCGTCTCGCGGATAGGGTCGCCCGGCACTGTCAGCCGGAGGAGAGTCATGCAGATCGCTGGGTCGGTCGCCATCGTCACCGGAAGCAACCGCGGCGTCGGGCGCGAGCTCGTCGAGGCGCTCCTTGAGCGCGGCGCCGCCACGGTCTATGCGGCCGCCCGCACGCCCGCGACGCTCGAGCCGGTCATCGCCCTCGACCCGCAGCGGGTCATCCCCGTCGAGCTCGACCTCACACGCGGCGCGCTCATCGACGCGGCAGCGGGCGTCGCATCAGACGTGACGCTCGTGATCAACAATGCAGCGATCGCGCAGTTCGTCCCCGGCCTTGATGCGCCGCGGCAGAGCATCCTCGACGAGCTGATGACCAACACGATGGGGACCTTCGACATGGTCCGCGCGTTTACGCCGGTCGTCGAGGGGAACGGCGGCGGGGCAATCGTGAACGTCATGTCGCTCCAGTCGTTCGCCGGCTCGCTCGGGATGGACGGCTACTCCGCCAGCAAGGCCGCGACCCACTCGCTCACGCAGTCGCTGCGCCCCGCGCTCGCGGCTCGCGGGATCGTGCTCAGCGGCGTCTACCCGGGCGGGATCGACACCGACATGCTCAAGGGCATCGACGCGCCGAAGTCCTCCCCGATGACGGTCGCGACGGGGATTCTCGACGGTGTGGAGGCGGGGCAGGACGACATCTTCCCGGACCCGGTCGCACGCTTCCTCGGGGGCATCTTCCAGGCCGACCCCAAGCGCTACGAGTACCTCTTCGCCAACACCCCGCAGCTCGTTGCGGCGCTGGAGGAGGCGCGCGGCAGCGGCGACCTGGTCATGTAGCGTCCAGGGTCAGCATTCAGCTCACAAGGAGACTCCATGTCCCAGGCAGCCCCCGCAGGCCCAGCAGACTTCAATCCGCTTGCCCCCGAATTCATCGCGGATCCCTACGAGATTCTGCAGCGCGCGCAGCGCGAGTCGCCGGTGTTCTTCGCCGAGCCCTTCGGCTTCTGGGCGATTACGCGCTACGAGGACATCGACAAGGCGCTCGGTGACTTCGAGACGTTCTCGAACAACTCGCTCGCCGACGTTCCCGTCCCTGAGCAGTTCCAGGACCGCGTCCCGCCGGGGTTCTTCGGCACCGGCTCGCTGATCTCGCAGGACCCGCCGCGGCACACCGAGCGCCGCAAGCTCATCAACAAGGCCTTCGTTCGCAGCCGCATGGAGGCGCTCGAGGCGCCGATCCGCCAGATCTGCCACGACCTGATCGACGAGTTCATCGCCGACGGCAAGGCGGACCTCATGACGCAGTACTGCTACCAGGTGTCGCTGCGCAGCATCGTCCACCTGATGGACATGCCGACCGACGACCTGCCGATGCTCCGCCAGCTCGTCGACGATCAGGGAGCCGTCGTCTCCGACGCGATCTCGCCGATGTCGGAGGAGGAGCGCAACATGCGCTGGGAGCGGATGGCGAAGGCCCGCGAGTACCTCAGCTCGATCGTCGACGCGCGCCGCGCCGCTCCGGGCGAGGACATCGTCTCGCAGATGGCCACCGTCAACGGGGAGGACGGGGAGCTCGTCTTCAGCAACGACGAGATTCTCACCCACCTCACGGAGCTCCTCTTCGCCGGCACCGACACCACGGCGAACCTCATGGGCCAGATGGTCATCGCGTTCGACAAGGACCCGGCGCAGCTCGAGGCCGTGAAGGCCGACCCGTCGCTGTGGGCCCCCGCCTGCGAGGAGGGCATCCGCTTCCGCACGCCGACCCACGGCATCTTCCGCATTGTCACGAAGGACGTGACGCTCTCCGATGTGACGATCCCAGCGGGCTCACTCGTCTGGCTCGGCGTCTCCGGCGCCAACCGCGACGAAGCGCGCTACGGCTGCCCCAACCACTTCGACGTCCAGCGCACCGATGCCGGTGAGCACCTCGGCTTCGGCAAGGGGCGTCACAAGTGCCTTGGGGCGCCGCTGACGCGCGCTGAGGCGCCGATTGGCATGGCGGTGCTCTACGAGCGCATCCCCGGCCTGCGCGTCGTTGCCGGCCAGGAGCTGGACTACGAGCGCACCCTCGTGGCGGTGCTGCTCAAGCACCTCCAGGTGGAGTGGGGCGCCTGATCGAACGGCGCCGTGCTGCCCGGGCTACGCGCCCGGGCCGTCGCCGTCCTGCATGAGCCGCTGCTTCTCGGCCGCGAACTCCGCGTCGCTCAAGGCGCCGCCCTGATGGAGCGATGAGAGCCGCTCGAGGCGCTCCACCCGGCTCGTCGCCTCGGTGGGCTCGTCGCTCCCGCGCAGTGACGCGGCGAAACCCGACGCGCGGGCGCGCAGACTCAGACCGCTGCCGACGCCGCTCGTCCCGGCGGGAAACTCCGCCAGCGTCTCGCGCTGCAGCGCCCACAGCCCGAGCGGGGCTGCGATGAGCAGGATGAGGATGAAGAGCGGGCGATGGAAGCCGGGAGTCGGCCCCCAGGCAATGAGGATGAGCAGCAGCGCGCCGAGCCCGGCGAAGGCGACCTCGGGGCGGTCACGCAGCGTCGGTGCGAGCCGGCGTCGCAGTCCGGTCGCCGCCTTGCTCGGGCCGGCGATCCAGGCGGCGAGGACCAGCGCGAGGCCGAGGACCACGGCCTGCCACGCGAGCCCCTTGAGCAGATCGGTGCTGATGGACCAGACGGCGCTGACCGCGGGCTTCAGCGACTCCTCGTCGATGAGCGCGTTGGTCACGCCGGAGCCGACGACGTTGCGGGCGACCAGCACGAGCAGGCCGACGCTGACCGCCGCGAGACCGGCCGACATGAGCGTCTGACGCCGATGGCCGGTGGCGAGGAAGACCGCCAGGGCGAGCAGCAGCAGGGCGAGCGGCCCGAGGATCCAGGCGAGTGCCTTGAGGACCTTCGCGCCGTTCTGCGCGGTCTTGAGCTCCTGAGACTTGAGGATCGTGAGCTTGCCGGCGCTGGGCGGAATCTGGGAGATCAGCGACTGGGGGAGCCCGACGCGCTCGCCGATGCGCTTGACGAGGAGGCTGAGGTCGAGGGTGACCACGCCGTCCTGCGTGCCCACGAGCGGTCCACCACCCTCGATGACCTGGACGAGCTGCTCGTGCGCGGCGCGGTTGGCATCGGCCCACGCCGACTGGACGGTGGGGTTCTCGAGCGCGCGCTGCGCGAGGTCATCGACGAGGTTGCGCAGCGCCGCTGAGGCGGCCGGCGCGATCCGGTCGAGCGCCGGGGGGAGCTGCTTCTCGATCTCAGCCTGGACGTTGACGTTCGAGTAGAGCTGGTCGGTGAGGTAGGTGGCGACCTGGTCGCGCACCGCCGGGTCCTCGAGCAGCGCGGAGCTCGTCTTCGTCCACTGGTTCGTGTTCAGGACCTCCTGGCGGCTCCAGACCGCGAACATCGAGAGGAGCCCGACGATGACGGCAAGGCCGATCAGTGACCGGACAGCGATGCGACGTCCCCGCGATGCCTCCCAGGGCGTGCGTGCACCGGTGTCAGCCGCGGGCGGCTGTACCTGTGTCGGTGCGTCCTGATCGTGCTCGCTCCCGGCCATGATGGTCATGCTCCCTGTTGCGGACGCGACGACGCTACCAGGGGTGCCGGGCGGGAGATCCCACTCTGTGCCCATTAGGCTCGGCGCCGTGTCGTCCCCCGCGCAACCAGCCGGCGCCCGGCGCAGCGCCGCGCTCGACGGCCTGCGCGCGCTGGCCGCACTCACCGTCTTCGGCTTTCACGCCTGGCTCTACACGCGCTCGACGGTCGATGCGTCGGCGGCGCGCGATGCCTCGCTCGGGGACCAGATCGCCGCCGAACTGCGGATCGGCCTCGTGCTGTTCTTCGTGCTCTCCGGCTTCCTCCTCTTCCGGCCGTGGGTGGCGGCACGCCTCGGGGCCGGATTGGCGCCCCGTCCCGCGACCTACGCGGCACATCGCATCGGGCGGATCGTCCCCGCCTATTGGCTGGCGATCGTCGGATCGGTGGCGCTGCTCTGGCCGCTTGAAGGCGAGCCGGGCGTCCGGCTTCCGCTGTCGGAGGACCTGCCGCTGTTCTTCGTCTTCGGTCAGAACTTCAGCCGGGACACGATCATGCGCCTCGACCCGCCGATGTGGACCCTCGCGGTCGAGGCGTCCTTCTACCTCGTGCTGCCGCTGCTCGGCTGGGTCGCGCTGCGCGTCGCGCGCACCAGGATCGGCCAGTCGATCGTCCCGATCTCGGCGCTGGCACTCGGCGTCGCCTTCAACGTCTGGCTCGCCCAGCGCGCGCCGTCGATCATGCTCGGCAAGAGCCTGCTTGCGATGCTGCCGTACTTCGCGATCGGGATGCTCGCCGCGGTGCTCGTCTACGGGCGAACGCCCGGCCGCCGAGCGGCTGCGCTGCTCGCGATCGGCGGGCTGGCGCTCGTCCTCCTCGACGGGTGGCTGCATGCGCGCGCCGCACCGGGGACGCAGCTCGCCCACGTCCTCAAGAGCGTGCGCGATCTGCCCGCCGCGGTCGGCTGCGCCGCGATCGTGGCGCTCGCCACAACGCGGCCTCCGCGCGTGCTTGCGGCGCGCCCGCTCGCCGCCGCGGGCCTCGTCTCCTACGGCCTCTATCTCTGGCATGTGCCGGTCCTCCTCTGGCTGCGCGCGCACGGGCTGCTCCCCCAGCACACCTGGGGCGCGGTGCTCGTCGGCCTGCCCGTCTCGCTGGCGCTGGCCGCGTTGAGCTGGAGGCTGGTCGAGCGCCCGGCCATCGCATGGTGCCGTCGCACGCACCTCTTCGGGGCGAACCGTCCCGCGACACCGCCGGCGACTTGAGGCGTCAGGCGCGCATGGGCGCGGGCGCCCCAGTGGGCGCTGGCTGCGTGCCACGCCACCCGATCAGTGCGCCGAGGATGCACAGGGCGCCGGCCACCGCGAACGCGGTCGGATAGTGGTTGCCCTCGCCGAGCGAGACGATGATTCCGGCGAACGGGGCACCGAGGCCGAACCCGATGTCGAAGAAGGCGGTGAATCCGCCCATGGCGGCACCCCGGCGCTCCGGGGAGACGCCGTCGACGACGAGGATCGCGAGCGCGGGGAAGAGCATCGACATGCCGGCGCCCATGAGCGCCGAGGCCGCGAGGGCGGCCGGGAGTGAGTGCGCGACGGCCAGCCCGAGCAGCCCGAGCCCTTCGACGATCCCCGACCCGAGTGCCGTGACGCGTGCGCCGATGCGATCGGGCAGGGGCGAGAGGCCGATGCGGGTGAGCAACAGCGACCCCGTGAAGGCGACGAATGCGGTCGCCCCATGGCCGAACCCGCGCCAGTCGAGCAGCAGCACGACGAAGGCGCCCATCGTCCCGTACCCGAGGTTGCCGAGGCCGAGCGCGATGCCCGGCCGGATCGTCTCGCGCGGGATTAGGCCGCGCCGCCCGGTGGTCGACGGGGTTCCGAAGGCGGCCACCTGTGCGGTCTCGGCCGCGGGCACCGGCTGCGCTGCCCGCGCCGTGCGGTGCTCGGGCACGATGCAGGCGACGAGCAGCCCGATGAGCGGCAGCACCGTGGCGAAGATCCAGACGGCGTCGTAGCCGCCGAGCGCCTGCGCCCCGACGCCGAGCATGGCGCCGAACGTCAGCCCGGCCCAGATGGAGAGCCCGTAGATCCCGATGGCCTGTCCGCGCCGACGATCGGGGGCGATGTCGACGATCCACGTGACCCCAGCGGTGAAGACCCAGCCTTCGCCCAGCCCGACGGCGAACCGCGCGACGATCAGTCCGGCGACGGAGGGGAGGAAGAGGAGGAGCCCGGACGCGGCTGCGATGGCGAGTCCGGCGCCGAGGACGACCTTGCGGCCGAAGCGGTCGGCGAGTCGCCCACCCACGGGCCGCCCGATCAGCGCGGTCAGTGCGAAGGCGCCCATGACGATCCCGACGGCGACGTCGCCGGCGCCCATCGGCCCTTTGACGTACTTCGGCAGCGTCGGAAGCACTGCGCCGATCGCCAGAAAGCACAGCAGCGTCGCGGCGAAGACACCGGTGAAGGCGGCGAGCTCAGGACGCCCCGATGGAATGGCGCGCAGGCGCCTGAGAGACGACACGCCGACTCGCACGCGCTAGAGGCTATTCGGCCTCAGCGCCCCGCGGCATGACAGCCGCTACACTCCGTGCCTGACTCGCCCGGGGCGGGTCGTTTTTCTGTCCCGGAGCGTTTTTCTGAAGTGTTCTTCTCGACCGGAGTCGCCCTATGGCCCGCGGAGACGTGCGCATTGCGGTCACCCTCGAATGTGAGGACTGCAAGCGGCGCAACTATCAAACCAACAAGAGCAAGCGCAACACGCCCGATCGCATCACGCTGCGCAAGTTCTGTCGCTGGTGCAGGACCCATACCAGCCACAAGGAGACCCGCTAGCCGGGGTGAGCCTGCGTGGCCAGGGATCGCAAACGCGCGAAGCAGCGCCGTGCACGACGCTCGCCGGAGGCCGGAGACGGCCCGGCGCGCGAGGACGTGCCCGGTGGGCTCGAGCATGCATCGGGGGAGGTCGATGAGTTCGAAGCGAAGCTCGTCGCCGACGCCGGTGGCGAACCCGCTGCGCCCGACGCGCTCGACGGTGTGGGCGGCGACGATCGCGTCGTCGACCATCCCGAGGACCTGACCGACGAGGAGTTCGACGAACTCGAAGACCGCGTCGACGAGCTCGAGGAGACCTTCGAGACCGGCGATCAGCAGGCCATCGAGCGTGCCGAGGACGAGCTCGGCAGCGACATCTCCGAGCGCCGCCGTGAGCGCACCAAGGCCGGCGTAGGTGCTCCGACGCGCAAGGGTGGGCTGCGCTTCGTCGCATTCCTCCGCGCATCCTGGGCCGAGCTTCAGCGGGTCCAGTGGCCTGACCGCCGCCAGGTGGGGCAGGCCACAGCAGTTGTCCTGGGTTTCGTAGTCATCGCCGGGCTGTATCTAGGCCTGGCGGATTACGTTGCCAAGAAGGTCGTCGACATCATCATCTGAGGCCCACGCCATGTATCGCTGGTACGTCGTCAACACAAAATCCGGGCTCGAGAACAAGGTCAAGCAGAACCTTGAGCACCGCGTCGTCACACTCGGCCAGGCCGGTGTCGTGCGTCAGATCGTGATCCCGACCGAGACGGTCTCCGAGCTCAAGGACGGGCAGAAGGTCAACAAGGAGACCAAGACCATGCCGGGCTACGTCCTGGTCGAGATGGACCTCAACGAGGACTCGTGGGGTCTGGTCAAGGGCACTCCCGGCGTCACCGGCTTCGTCGGCTCGACCGACGACCCCGTGCCGCTCACGCGCGCCGAGGTCGATCGCCTGCTGCATCGCGAGATCGCGCAGAAGGCGCCATCGAAGGCCCAGTTCACGATCGGCGAGTCGGTGAAGGTCACCTCCGGCCCGCTTTCAGACTTCTCCGGCGAGATCGCCGAAATCAACCAGGACGCCGCGAAGCTCAAGGTCCTCGTCTCGATCTTCGGACGCGAGACCCCGGTCGAGGTCGGCTTCGATCAGGTCAAGAAGATCACCTGATCCGCGTCGTCCAAGTCATCCCACTACTCTCCAAGCTCCCCAAGAACTGAACTGTCATGGCGAAGAAGGTCCTCACTCACATCAAGCTCCAGGCCCCGGGCGGCGGAGCCAGCCCGGCGCCGCCGGTCGGCCCCGCGCTGGGTCAGCACGGCATCAACATTATGGAGTTCTGCAAGGCGTTCAACGCCCAGACGCAGGACCAGGCCGGTGTGACGATCCCGGTCGTGATCACGGTCTACGAGGATCGCTCGTTCACCTTCATCACGAAGACCCCGCCGGCCGCCGTGCTCATCAAGCAGGCGATCGGGCTCGCGAAGGGTTCCGGGGAGCCCAACTCCAAGAAGGTCGGCACGATCAGCCAGGCCCAGGTGCGTGAGATCGCTGAGCGCAAGCTCGACGATCTCAACGCCCACGACATCGATCAGGCGGCGAAGATCATCGCCGGTACCGCCCGCTCCATGGGCGTGGAGGTGGTGTGACGATGACCGCACACGGAAAGCGTTACGAAGCAGCACGCACGAAGGTCGACCGCGACTTCGCCTATGGCCCCGCCGAGGCGATCGCCCTCGTGCGCGAGCTCAGCAACGCGAAGTTCGATGAGTCGATCGAGGTGCACGTGCGTACGGGCCTCAACGTCCGTCACGCGGACGAGCAGCTCCGCGGCACGATCGCGCTCCCCAACGGCCTCGGCCGCTCGGTGACCATCGCGGTCTTCGCCCAGGGCGACAAGGCGCGCGAGGCCGAGCAGGCCGGCGCGGACGTCGTCGGCGCCGAGGATCTCGCCAAGCGCATCGAGGAGGGCTTCTCCGACTTCGATGTGGCGATCTCCACACCGGACCTCATGCCGATCGTCGGCCGCCTCGGCCGCGTCCTCGGCCCGTCGGGCAAGATGCCGAACCCGAAGGTCGGCACGGTCACGAACGACGTCGCCAAGGCCGTCGAAGAGGCCAAGGCAGGCAAGGTCGAGTACCGCACGGACCGCAACGCGATCGTGCACCTGGTGATCGGCAAGAAGAGCTTCGACGAGCGCGCGCTGCTGGAGAACTACGCAGCCGTCGTCGAGGAGCTCGTCCGCGCCAAGCCCGCCGTCGCCAAGGGCAAGTACATCCGTTCGATCACCCTCGCCTCCACCCAGGGGCCCGGCGTCAAGGTCGATCCCACCCGTCTTCGCGACCTCCTGGAGGCTACGCCGGCCGCGGCGTAACACCCTTCAGGAGCTTCGCGCCACCGTAGACCTCCGGCAGCCCGCGACGGCGGGTGCAAGACCGGACGAGGAGGCCCATGAATAGAGAAGAGAAGGCCGTGGCGGTCGCAGAGATCGCCGAGCAGATCAAGGAGTCGGAGGCGGTTTTCGCCGTCGACTACCGCGGCATCACCGTGACCCAGGTTGCTGCGGTGCGCGCAGAGCTGCGCGCGTCCGATGCGACCCTGCGCGTCGTCAAGAACTCGCTCACCGAGCGGGCGGCTGACATCGCGGGCGCTGAGGCCCTCAAGGAGCTGCTCAGCGGCCCCACCGCACTGACCTTCGTGCGCGGCGACGCTGCCGCAGCGGCCAAGGCGATCTCCACGTTCAACAAGGACACGGAGATCCTCGCCTTCAAGGGCGGGCTGATGAACGGCGAGCCGCTGGCTGTCGAACAGCTTCAGGCGCTCGCGAAGCTGCCGACCCGCGAGGTGCTCTACGGGCAGCTCGTCGGTGTCGTCGCCTCCCCGCTCACGGGCCTCGCCCGTGGCCTGGGCGGCCTGCTCGGTGGCCTGGCCATCGCGCTCGGTCAGCTCCAGGAGAAGAAGCAGTCCGGCGAGGTCGAGGCAGGCGAGCCGCCCGCGGCCGCTGCCGCCCCGGCTGCGGAGGCCCCGGCTGCGGCCGAGGCTGACGCCCCCGAGGCTGACGCCCCCGAGGCTTCGGCCGAGGACACCGCCGCGGAGCCGGAGGCCCAGGCCGCCGGAGCCGACGACACGCAGGACGTGGCCCCCGAGGCCGCTGAAGAGACCCCTTCCGACAACGAGAATCAGGCGGACGCTTCGGCCTAGCCGAGCACGCCGAAGCGACCCCCAAGGAGAATCAGCATGGCAACTAGCACGCAGGAGTGGATTGACGAGCTCAAGAGCATCTCGGTGCTCGAGCTTTCGGATCGCATCAAGGCCCTCGAGGAGGAGTTCGGCGTCTCGGCGACTGCCGTGGCAGCCGCTGCTCCCGCCGCTGGTGGCGGCGGCGACGCCGGCGCAGCCGAGGAGGCGTCCTCGACCGTCGACGTCGTCCTCACGGGCGCCGGCGACAAGAAGATCCAGGTCATCAAGGTCGTCCGCGCGGCGACCGGCCTGGGCCTGAAGGAGGCCAAGGACCTCGTCGACGAGGCTCCCAAGGCCGTCAAGGAGGGCATCGACCGCGACGAGGCCGACAAGCTCAAGGCTGAGCTTGAGGAGGCCGGCGCGAGCGTCGAGCTCAAGTAGCCGACCGCCAGATCCGCAGTGCGACGGGCGCCCATGTGGCGCCCGTCGTCGTTGTCGGACGCTCGCGGCGTCGTCCGCATGCGCTGATCGAATGCGGCGCATGGTCGCCCCGGTCCGCACGGCACTCAGGACGCTGCACGGGACACACAGCTACGGCTGGGTGCTGGGCATCACCGCGCTCGTGATCATGCTCGGGATCGCACTCCCGGACGGCCAGGTCTCGCGCCTTGCGCTGTGCGTGCTGGCAGCCGCGAATCTCGTGGTCGCGACCGTCATCGCGCAGGCGCGCCCCGCAGCGCTGCGCGGCGCCCTCGTGCTCAGCGCCCTCGCGATCGCTGCGGCGGTCGTCGCGATGGTCACCGAGGGCGACGTCTCGGCCGTTGTCTCGCTCATCGCCGTCGCGCTCGTCGTCCTCGCCACGCCGCTGATCATGCTCAAGGGCATGGGCCGTGCGCTGCGCGAGCAGGGCGTCACGGCGCAGGTCGTCCTCGGGGCGCTCACCTTCTTCCTCCTGATCGGCCTGTTCGCCGTCCAGGTCTACGGCGTCATCGCGCACGCCGACAGCGGGCCGCTCTTCAACGGGGACCACGGCGACGGCACCGTCGGCGACCGCATGTACTTCGCGTTCATCACGCAGGCGACCGTCGGCTACGGCGATTTCACGCCCGCCGGGGGTGCCGGCAGGGCGGTCGCCGTGGGCCAGGCGATCGTCGGGCAGTTCTACCTCGTCACCGTGCTCGCGCTGCTCGTCAGCAACCTCGGGCGCAAACCTGGTGCCACGCGCGGGCCGACCGAGGGGTGACGCCGTCGCCGCAGTCCGGTACGATGCCCGCAGTCAGCCGATAGCCGCAGCCGCCCACCAGTTCGGTATCACGCCACATACGTGAGCCGCGGGCGGGGTCCGTGAGCGCTGATACGCCCCCACCGGGGGTCCGCTTCGCCGTGTGTTACACTCGTCGTTCGTCCTCTCTTCGGAGAGTGCGAACCTCGCTTGATCCCCGTCCGCCTCTGACCCCACCGAGGAGTCGCCCGTCGTGCCGCCCGTTGCTGCTTCCCGGACGCGCCGTAGTTTCGCGCGTCTGACCAAGGCCCTCGACGTCCCCAACCTGATCGACATTCAGCGGCGTTCGTTCGCCTGGCTGGTCGATCCTGAGAAGGGGGGGCTGCGCGAAACGATCGATGACATTTCACCGATCCAGGACTACACGGGCAACCTCGCCGTCCAGTTCGGCGAGATCGTCTTCGACGAGCCGACCTCCACGATCGCCGAATGCCGCGAGAACGACGAGACGTACTCGCGCGCGCTGTCGGTGACGGTCGCCTTCATCAATCAGGAGACCGGTGAGATCCGCGAGCAGTCCGTCTTCATGGGCGAGTTCCCGTGGATGACCGATCGCGGCACCTTCATCATCAACGGCACGGAGCGCGTCGTCGTGACGCAGCTCGTCCGTTCCCCGGGCGCCTACGTCATGGAGCCGAAGGACCGCGAGAAGCAGGTCTTCACGGCGAACCTCATGCCGGCCCGCGGTTCGTGGCTCGAGCTCGAAATCGACAAGAAGGGCAAGGTCTTCGTCCGCATCGACCGCAAGCGCAAGCTGCCGGTCACGGTGCTGCTTCGTGCGATGGCCTACAACCCGGAGACGGACTCCGCCGTCGATGAGACGCACGAGGACATCGCGCGCCTTGACCAGGAGCTCATCGACCTCTTCGGGGGGTCGCTCTACATCCGCAACACGGTCGAGACCGACCCGGAGAACACCAAGACGAAGAAGGGCGCGCTGATCGAGCTCTTCAAGAAGCAGCGTCCCGGTGAGCCGCCGAGCGTCGATGCCGCGTACGCGCTCCTCCAGCAGCTCTTCTTCGACCCCAAGCGGTACGACCTCACGCGAGTCGGTCGCTACAAGCTCAACGCGCGTCTCGGACTCGACCTCGACCTTGAGATCCGCACGCTGACGCACGACGACATCCACGCGCTCGTGCAGGAGCTCGTGAATCTGCCGAAGTGGCTCGGAATCCCCGAAGACGGCGAGATCGAGATCAAGGACTACGCGCTCGAGGCCGGCAGCATGCCGCGCGACCGCGAGTACGAGCCGGGGCACATGCTCTCGGACCACCTCGACGAGTACGAGCACTTCGGCAACCGCCGTCTGCGCACGGTTGGCGAGCTGATCCAGGACGCGTTCCGCGTCGGCCTTTACCGCATGGAGCGCGTCGTCCGCGAGCGCCTCACGACAGAGGACGAGGACACGATCACGCCGCAGACGATCGTGAACATCCGTCCCGTGAGCGCGGCGCTGAAGGAGTTCTTCGGCTCCTCGCAGCTGAGCCAGTTCATGGACCAGACGAACTCGCTGTCCGGTCTGACCCATCGCCGGCGCCTCAGCGCCCTCGGCGCAGGCGGACTGACGCGCGAGCGCGCCCCCATCGAGGTGCGCGACGTCCATCCGACGCATTACGGCCGGATGTGCCCGATCGAGACCCCTGAGGGCCCGAACATCGGCCTGATCGGCTCGCTCTCGTCCTTCGCGCAGGTGAGCGACTTCGGCTTCATCACGACCCCGTACCGCGTGGTCAAGGATGGCCTCGTGACGGACGAGATCGTGCATCTCGACGCCACGCAGGAGGCCGATCAGCTGATCGCGCAGGCGAACCACCCGGTCGACGAGAAGACCGGCAAGCTCAAGGGCCCCGAGGTCGTCTGCCGTACGCAGGCCGGCCAGTACGTGACCTGTGGGCCGAAGGACGTCGACCTCGTCGACGTCTCGCCCGAACAGATCTGGTCCGTCGCCACGGCGATGATCCCGTTCCTCGAGCACGACGATGCCAATCGCGCGCTCATGGGTTCGAACATGCAGCGCCAGGCTGTGCCGCTGCTCGTCCCCGACGCGCCGCTGATCGGCACCGGGATGGAGCGCCGCGCAGCACTCGACACCGGTGACGTGCTGCTCGCTGACATCGGCGGCACGATCACGTACGTCGACGCCGAGCGGATCATCATCGAGGGTAAGAATGGCATCGCCGAGCAGGAGCTCTCGAAGTTCCGCCGCTCGAACCAGGGCACGCTCATCCACCAGGCGCCGCGCGTTCGCACGGGCGACGTCGTCAAGCAGGGCGACGTGCTCGCCGACGGCTCCTCGACCGATCACGGCGAGATGGCGCTCGGCAAGAACCTCATGGTCGCCTTCATGTCCTGGGAGGGCTACAACTTCGAGGACGCGATCATCCTGAGCCGCCGTCTGGTGAAGGACGATGAACTCACCTCGATCCACATCGAGGAGTACGAGATCGAGGCCCGCGGGACGAAGCTCGGCGACGAGGAGATCACCCGCGACATCCCGAACCGCTCCGAGGAGTCGCTGCGCAGCCTCGACGACCGCGGCATCATCCGCGTCGGCGCCGAGGTCACGGGCGGCGACCTGCTGGTCGGCAAGGTCACCCCGAAGGGCGAGACCGAGCTCACCGCCGAGGAGAAGCTCATCCGCGCGATCTTCAAGGAGAAGGCGCGCGAGGTGCGCGACACATCCCTCAAGGTGCCGCACGGTGAGGGTGGGGTCGTGACGAAGGTCGTCACGCTCTCGCGCGAGAACGGCGATGACCTCAAGCCCGGCGTCAATGAGCTCGTGCGCGTCTTCGTCGCGAAGAAGCGCAAGATCTCCGAGGGCGACAAGCTCGCCGGCCGCCACGGCAACAAGGGCGTCATCTCGAAGATCGTCGACGAGGAGGACATGCCGTTCCTCGAGGACGGCACGCCCGTCGACGTGATCCTCAACCCGCTCGGCGTTCCGAGCCGCATGAACGTCGGTCAGCTGCTGGAGACGCACCTCGGGTGGGTCGCCGCACAGGGCTGGTACGACGATGGCAGCGAGGCCTTCAAGGAGGCCCAGAAGAACGGCAGCTCCAAGGTGTATGTGTCGACGCCCGTCTTCGACGGCGCCACCGTGACGGACGTGGACAACGCGCTCGTCAGCTGGCAGGACCATTACAAGGGTCGCATCAACATGGACATCGACAAGGCGCGTCCCGAAGGGCGTCGCGCCTCCGGCAAGTTCACGCTGTACAACGGTCGCACCGGCGAGCCGTTCGACCAGCAGGTCACGGTCGGCTACATGTACATCCTGAAGCTTCTCCACCTCGTGGACGACAAGATCCACGCGCGTTCGACCGGCCCATACTCGCTCGTCACCCAGCAGCCGCTGGGCGGTAAGGCGCAGTTCGGTGGTCAGCGCTTCGGCGAGATGGAGGTGTGGGCGCTCGAGGCATACGGAGCGGCTTACACGCTCCAGGAGATGCTCACGGTGAAGTCCGACGACACGGTCGGCCGCGTGAAGGCCTACGAGGCCATCGTCAAGGGGGAGAACATCCCCGAGCCGAGCATCCCCGAGTCGTTCAAGGTGCTGCTGAAGGAGATGCAGTCCCTGGCGCTCGACGTCAACGTCGTCTCGGAAGAAGGCGTCAGCGCCGAAGTCCGCGATGACGACGACGACCTCCTGCGCGCGGCTGAGGAGCTCGGTATCGACCTCTCAGGTGTGCGCATCGGCGGCGGTGCCGTCCACGGCGAAGAGGACCTCGAGGCGGCTGCCGCAGCCGCAGCGGGCGGCGGCGGCGACGCCGACGACGAACAGCTCGGGACCGAGAGCGACACGGCGCTCGCGACCGAGGATCTGGACATTGAGGCAGGGGCCTGAATCACATGATTGACATCAACAATTTCGACGCCATCGAGATCGGTCTCGCCTCCTCCAAGCAGATCCGGGCTTGGAGCTCGGGCGAGGTCACGAAGCCCGAGACGATCAACTACCGCACGCTCAAGCCGGAGAAGGACGGCCTCTTCTGCGAGCGCATCTTCGGTCCGCAGAAGGACTGGGAGTGCTCCTGCGGCAAGTACAAGCGTGTCCGTTACAAGGGCATCGTCTGCGAGCGCTGCGGCGTCGAGGTGACGCGGGCCAAGGTCCGTCGCGAGCGGATGGGCCACATCGACCTCGCCTCCCCCGTGAGCCACATCTGGTTCTTCAAGGGCGTCCCGAGCCGCATCGGCTACCTCCTCGACATGGCGCCGAAGGAGCTCGAGAAGATCCTCTACTTCGCTGCGTCGATCATCACGTGGGTCGACCAGGAGGCGCGCTGGCGCGACCTCGCCGAGCTCGAGCAGGGCACGCAGGAGCGTCTCGACACGCTCGTCGCACAGCGCGACGAGGTCATCGGCGAGTACCGCCAGTCGCTCGAGGCGCGCACGCACTACCTCGAGTCCAAGGGCGACTCCGCCAAGTTCTCGCTCGACGACCAGCTCTGGGCCGATCACCTCGACCTCGAGGTGAAGAAGCTCTCCGAGGACGAGGCCCGCGAGCAGATCGCCAAGGTCACGAAGGTCTTCGAGACGGACATTGATGACACCCGCACGTACTACGAGGACGCGATCGTGCGCCTCGGCCGCGTCTGGGGCATCTTCTCCAACAAGGAGGCTCCCGACGGCGTCTTCGCCGACGCCGCCGGCACCGTCGCCATCTCGACGGACGCCGCCGCGACCGTCGTGCGCCTCGTCGACGAGCAGGGTGAGCTGATCACGACCGCGGGCGGCGACGCCTGCGAGTACCGCTTCCCCGCCGGGACGCATCTGCGGGTCTCCGCAGGCGACTCCGTGCGCAAGGACGCCCAGCTCGACCTCGTCTGGCCGCTGGCGAACTTCAGCGAGCGCGCCCCCGAGAAGGACGAGTTCGGCCCGAAGACGATCATCGCCGACGAGACGCTCTTCCGCGAGCTCAAGGACCGCTTCGGCTCGCCGTACGGCTTCGGTGAGTACTTCGGCGGCGGCATGGGCGCGGAGAACATCCGCGAGCTGCTGCGCGACAAGCCCCCGTACGACCTCGAGGGCAAGAAGCGCAAGGTCGACCCCGACCGCCCCGCCGGGTCCAACCTCGCCCCCGAGGACATGCCGGGCTTCGTCATGGAGCACGAGCGCGACGTGCTCGAGGACATCGTCAAGAACGGCAAGGGCCAGAAGCGCGAGCGCTCGGTCAAGCGCCTGAAGGTGCTCTCGGCCTTCCTCAACTCCGACAACAAGCCGGAGATGATGGTCCTCGAGGCCGTGCCGGTGATCCCGCCGGAGCTTCGTCCGATGGTCCAGCTCGACGGCGGCCGCTTCGCCACGTCGGACCTCAACGACCTCTACCGCCGCGTCATCAACCGCAACAACCGCCTCAAGCGCCTGCTCGACCTCGGCGCGCCGGAGATCATCGTCAACAACGAGCGCCGCATGCTCCAGGAGGCCGTCGACGCGCTGTTCGACAACGGCCGCCGTGGGCGTCCGGTCACCGGGCCGGGCAACCGTCCGCTCAAGTCGCTCTCCGACATGCTCAAGGGCAAGCAGGGGCGGTTCCGTCAGAACCTCCTCGGCAAGCGCGTGGACTACTCGGGCCGCTCGGTCATCGTGGCCGGCCCGTACCTCAAGCTCCACCAGTGCGGCCTGCCGAAGCTCATGGCCCTCGAGCTGTTCAAGCCGTTCATCATGGCCCAGCTCGTCGAGCGCAAGAGCGCGCAGAACATCAAGGCGGCCAAGAAGATGGTCGAGTCGGGCATCCCGGAGGTCTGGGACGTGCTCGACGACGTGATCCATGAGCATCCGGTCCTCCTGAACCGCGCCCCGACGCTCCATCGCCTGGGTATCCAGGCGTTCGAGCCGGTGCTCGTCGAGGGCAAGGCCATCCAGGTCCACCCGCTCGTGTGTCACGCCTTCAACGCCGACTTCGACGGCGACCAGATGGCCGTGCACGTGCCGCTGAGCGCGGAGGCGCAGGCCGAGGCCCGCATCCTCATGCTCTCGTCGAACAACATCCTGTCGCCCGCCAACGGCGCGCCGCTGGCGACGCCGACCCAGGACATGGTTCTCGGCGCGTACTACCTCACCTACGGCCTCGAGCCGGCGGAGCTCGACGAGCTCCAGACGAAGCTCACCGAGGGCACGTGGCCCGCGACGGAGCGGCGCCCGCACGTGTTCCGCACCGCGCAGGAGGCAGAGCTCTCCTACGAGGCGAAGACGGTGACGCTCCACGACCTGGCCGAGTACCGGCCGATGGGTCGCGAAGGCGGTCACATCCTCACGACCGTCGGCCGCATCATCTACAACGACCGCATCGAGCGGTCGCTGCAGGCCGCCCTGGGCGATGCGTTCAACCCGGACGTCTACCCGTTCGTGAACCAGTCGGTCCGCAAGCGCGACACCGTCCAGGTGATCGACAACCTCATCCAGCGCTACGGCGCCGCTGCGGTCTCGATGGTCCTTGATGCCTTCAAGGACATGGGCTTCCGCTACGCGACGCTGGCCGGGATCACGATCTCCAAGAACGACGTGATCATTCCGCCGAACAAGGCGGAGATCCTCGCCGGCTACGAGGCGACCGTCGCCGAGATCCACGACCAGTACGACACGGGTCTGATCACGCAGCAGGAGCGCCACGAGGCCGTCGTCGACCAGTGGACGCGCGCAACCGAAGAGGTCGCGGTCGCGATGGAGAAGAACTTCGACCGCCTGAACTCCATCTTCATGATGGCCGACTCAGGCGCACGAGGCTCCTTCAAGCAGATCCGCCAGCTCGCCGGTATGCGTGGCCTGATGGCCAACCCGAAGGGCGAGATCATCGAGCGCCCGATCAAGGCCAACTTCATGGAAGGCCTGACGGTTCTCGAGTACTTCATCTCCACCCACGGTGCGCGTAAGGGTCTGGCCGACACCGCGCTGCGTACGGCGGACTCGGGCTACCTCACGCGTCGTCTCGTGGACGTGGCGCAGGACGTCATCATCCGCGAGCCCGACTGCGGCTCGAAGGAGTCGATCAGCCTGCCCATCCTCGACGCGCAGCGCGATCCGAACACGAACCTCGTCGGTCGCGTCACGGCCGAGGAGCTCAGCACCACGGATGGCCGCACGATCGTCAAGAAGGGCGGCATCGTCGAGCGCGAGCATCTCGCCGACCTCGTGGCGAGCATCGATCAGCTCGCCTCCGGCTCGGTGGCACTGCGTTCGACGCTCAAGTGCCGTGCCAAGAGCGGCGTGTGCCAGGCCTGTTACGGCCGCTCGCTCGCGACCGGCAAGCCGGCGCAGATCGGCGACGCGGTCGGCATCATCGCCGCGCAGTCGATCGGCGAGCCGGGCACCCAGCTCACCATGCGCACGTTCCACACCGGCGGCGTCGCCGGCGCGGACATCACGCACGGCCTGCCGCGTGTCGTCGAGCTCTTCGAGGCCCGTCGTCCGAAGGGCATCGCGGAGATCGCCGAGTTCGACGGTGTCGTCTCGATCGAGGAGACCGAGAAGAACATCGTCGTGCGGATCACCGACGACGCCGGTGACGAGCACTCGCACACGTTCCCGCGCCGCACGCGCCTGCTCGTCACGGACGGCGAGCGCGTCGAGAGCGGAGCACAGCTCAGCGAGGGCTCGCTCCACCCGCACGACCTCCTGCGTCTGCGTGGACGCACGGCGGCCGAGCAGTACTTCGTCGCCGAGGTCCAGAAGGTCTACAAGTCCCAGGGCGTCGACATCAACGACAAGCACATCGAGCTCATCGTGCGTCAGATGATGAAGAAGGTCCGGGTCGACCAGAAGGGCGACACTGAGTACCTGCCCGGTGCGCTCGTCGACCGCTACGACTTCCTTGAGACGAACGCGGCGATGAAGAAGCAGAAGGGCGAGATGGCCCAGTTCGAGGAGGTCATCCTCGGCATCACGAAGGCCTCGCTCAACACGGACTCGTTCCTCTCGGCCGCCTCCTTCCAGGAGACGACCAAGGTCCTCACGGACGCTGCCCTCGAGGGCAAGAAGGACGGCCTCGCCGGCCTCAAGGAGAACGTGATCATCGGCAAGCTGATCCCGGCCGCCACCGGTCTCAAGACCTACCGGCGGATCGAGATCGAGCCAACCGAGCCGCTGCCGCGTCCGGACGACGTCGGCCTGCTCGACTCGGACGATCTCGCCGCTGAGCTCGGGTTCGCGGACGGGGACTTCGGTGCCGCACTCGGCGTCGGCTTTGAGCAGGACCTGTCGACGCTCGAGGAGATCGGGAACAGCGCCGCGGACACCGGGTTCGCGGAGGAGCTCGACGTCCCGACCGACGAGTCGGCCTAACACGTAGCAGCGCCACGGTGGCACGGTTCCCTGCCTGGGCAGGGAACCGGCCGCCCTGCGCGAAGTGGGGGAGGAACCCGGGACGAGGCGGTAGCCTGAACGTCCAGGGGAATCAAGCTGAGCCGCTCATCTGACGATGACAACCGTGGCTCCCTCCCCGAGCGGACCACTGCCGCCGGTCCGCACCGCATCACCTTTTCATGACGCTCCAACTCGGAATCCTCTTCGCGCTCCTCTGCGCCGTAGGCTCGAATTTCGCCTTCTTCCTCAAGCACCGCGGTGCTGCTGAGGCCCCGAAGGTCGACATCCGCCGCCCGCTTCACACGGCCGCCGGTCTCTGGCGCAGCCGTTGGTTCGCCATGGGCATGGGCGTGGGCGCCATCGCCTGGGCGCTCCACGTGGCAGCGCTGTCGCTGGCGCCGATGTCGGTCGTCCAGGCCGTCGTCGCCGGCGGTGTCGGGCTGATCGCGATCATCGCGGACCGCGTCTTCGGGATGTCGGTCGGCAAGCGCCAGTGGTGGGGACTCGGACTCACCGCTTCGGGCCTCGTCATGCTCGCGCTCACCGCTCCCGCCCAGTCCGGGGCGCACGACTCCTTCTCGCTCGCCCCGATGATCGCGTTCGAGGCGGGCCTTCTCGTCGTCGGCGCACTGCTGATCGTCGGCCCCGGCGCCGCGGGCCTGCGCCGCGAGACCCATGGCATCGCGCTCGCGGCCGCCTCAGGGGTGCTCTTCGGCGTCTGCAACGTCTCGGTGAAGGCGCTCTCCGGCCTCGTCACGCACCATGGCGGGGCGCTGGCGCTCCTCAGCCCCTGGACCGTCGTCGCGCTCGCTGCGTCCGCCGCTGCGTTCTACGCATCGGCTCGCAGCCTCCAGGACGGCGGCGCAGTCGAGGTGATCGCGATCACCGGAACGGCGGCGAGCATCTCCTGCATCATGGGCGGGATCCTCGTCTTCGACGATCCGATGCCCGGCGACCCGCTCGGCGTCGTGATCCAGGCGCTCGCCTTCCTCATGGTCATCGCGGCATCCGCGCTGACGCCTGCGCCGCGCGCGGCGCTCGGGCGCCCCGCCGTCGCCGCCTGATCGCCCGCGCCGCTGAGAGCTCCGGTTAGTGTTGCGGGCGCATGGCGCCCGACCCATCCGACCAAGCCGGACTCGACTATCAGGAGCTCGCCCGGCGCCACCTCTGGCTGCACTTCAGCCGCATGGGGTCCTACGACCGAGGCGCCGAGGTCCCGATCATCGTCCGCGGGGATGGGTGTTACGTCTGGGACGATCAGGGGCGTCGGTATCTCGATGCCCTCAGCGCGCTCTACTGCGTCAACATCGGGCACGGCCGTCGCGACATCGCGCAGGCGGGAGCCGATCAGGCCTCGGAGCTCGGCTTCTTCACGACGTGGTCGTACGCGCACCCTCGCGCGATCGAGCTCGCCGCCAAGATCGCGTCGCTCGCCCCCGGCGACCTCAACCGGGTCTTCTTCACCTCCGGCGGCGGTGAGTCCGTCGAGACGGCGCTCAAGGTCGCCCGCCAGTACCACAAGCTTCGCGGCAACCCGCTCAAGACGAAGTTCATCGCTCGCGAGGTTGCCTACCACGGGACGACGCTCGGGGCGCTCACGGCGACGGGTGTGACCGAGTTGCGCACGCCGTTCGAGCCCTTCACGCCGGGCGGGTGCCACGTCCCGAACACCAATCTGTATCGGCTGCCGCCCGGGCAGGGAGCGGAGACGCTCGCCGAGACGGTGCGTGAACGGATCGAGTTCGAGGGGCCGGAGACGGTCGCCGCCGTGATCATGGAGCCGGTCCAGAATGCGGGGGGCTGCTTCGTGCCGCCAGAGGGCTACTGGCAGCGTGTGCGCGAGATCTGCGACGCGTACGACGTCCTGCTGATCTCGGACGAGGTGATCTGCTCCTGGGGCCGCCTCGGCGAATGGTTCGGCGCCCAGCGCTACGGCTATCAGCCCGACATCATCACGACAGCGAAGGGCCTGACCTCCGGCTACGCGGCCATGGGCGCGATGATCGCCTCGGACGGCGTCATCGAGCCGTTCCTCGAGGGCACCAACACCTTCATGCACGGCTTCACGTTCGGAGGGCACCCGATCGGTGCAGCCGTCGCCCTCGCGAACATCGCGGCGATGGAGGACGAGGGCATCATCGAGCACGTTCGCGAGCATGAGCATGACCTGCGCGCGATGCTCGATTCGCTGCGGGACATCCCGATCGTCGGGGACGTCCGCGGTGCGGGCTATTTCCATGCCATTGAGCTCGTGAAGGACCGTGAGACCAAGGCGAGCTTCAGCTCTGCGGAGTCCGAGGCGCTGCTGCGCGGCTATCTCAGCGGCGCGCTCTATGAACGCGGCCTGATCTGTCGTGCGGACGACCGCGGTGACCCGGTGATCCAGTTCGCTCCGCCGCTGATCGCGGGCCCCGAGCAGTTCGAGGAGATGGAGGCGATCCTCCGTCCGGTCCTCGAGGAGGCCTCACGCCGCATGGAGAGCCTCTGATCATGCGCATCGGGGTCCCCACCGAGATCAAGACGGACGAATACCGCGTCGCGCTCACGCCGTCGGGCGTGCGCGAACTCACCAAGGCGGGGCACGAGGTGATCGTGCAGCGGGGCGCGGGGGAGGGCTCCGCGATCACCGACGCCGAGTTCGCAGCCCAGGGCGCGGCGATCGCCGAGACGGCGGGCGAGCTCTTCGCGGCCGCCGACCTGATCGTGAAGGTGAAGGAGCCGCAGGCCGCGGAGATCGCGATGCTGCGCCCCGGTCAGGTGCTCTTCACCTATCTCCATCTCGCACCGGACCCGGAGCTGACCCGCGGCCTGCTCGAGAGCGGCGCCACCTGCATCGCCTACGAGACGGTGGAGGACCGGGCGGGCCGGCTGCCCCTGCTCGCGCCGATGAGCGAGATCGCCGGCAAGATCGCCGCGCAGGCAGGAGCATTCATGCTCGAGAAGCCGCTCGGCGGCCGGGGACTCCTGCTCGGCGGCGTTCCGGGCGTCGCGGCCGGCAAGGTCATGGTGATCGGCGGCGGGGTCGTGGGTCAGAACGCGGCGCAGGTGGCACTCGGCATGGGCGCCGAGGTGTACATCTACGACCGCAGCATCGATCGGCTGCGCGAGCTCGAGCACCAGCTCAACTGGCAGGCGTCGACGTGTTTCGCCTCCACCCTTGAGATCGAGCAGCGCCTGCCGGAGGTCGATCTGGTCATCGGCGCGGTGCTCGTCAAGGGCGGCCGCGCTCCCCATGTCGTCACGCGCGAGCAGCTCGCGCTGATGAAGCCGGGCGCCGTCCTCGTCGACGTCTCGATCGATCAGGGCGGCTGTTTTGAGACCTCGCGGCCCACGACGCACACGGCTCCGACCTACGTGGTCGACGGGGTGACCCACTACTGCGTCGCCAACATGCCGGGCGCGGTGCCGATCACGTCCACATGGGCGCTCACGAACGCGACCATGCCGTACGTCCTGAAGCTCGCCTCGGGCGTGCGCAGCGCGCTGCAGCGCGATGAGGGATTTCTGCGTGGTCTGAGCGTCGTCCGCGGTCACGTCGTCTCCGAGCCCGTGGCGCGCGATCAGGGGCTCGACGTGCTCCCACCAGAGGCGGCGCTCGACCTGCTCGACGCATCGCCCTGACCCACGCTGCTACTCTGCGAAGCCGCATGCCGACGACCAGCCAGCTCATTCGTAAGGGCCGTTCGCCCAAGGCGAAGAAGCTCTCCACTCCGGGCCTCAAGTCCGGCAAGGGACGCAAGAAGAAGACCGCCGCTCCCCAGCGTCGCGGGGTCTGCACCCGCGTCTACACCACGACGCCGAAGAAGCCGAACTCCGCGCTGCGCAAGGTCGCGCGTGTTCGCATCTCCGGCGGGATCGAGGTCACGGCCTACATCCCGGGCGAGGGCCACAACCTGCAGGAGCACTCCGTCGTGCTCGTGCGTGGCGGCCGCGTCAAGGATCTTCCGGGCGTGCGCTACAAGGTCGTCCGTGGGACGCTCGACGCCGCCGGCGTCAGCGACCGCAAGCAGGCCCGCAGCCAATACGGCGTGAAGAGGAAGTAAGCAGATGCGCCGTAATCAGGCCACGATCCGGCCGGTTGAGCCGGATCCCATCCATCGTTCGCGCCTTGTCCAGCAGGTGATCAACAAGGTCATGCTCGACGGCAAGAAGTCGACGGCCGAGCAGATCGTCTATGACGCGCTCGCCGTCCTCGCCGAGAAGACCGGGAACGATCCGGTCGAGGCGCTTGAGGCTTCCATCAAGGCCCTGACGCCGGCCCTTGAGGTCCGCTCCCGCCGTGTCGGCGGCGCGACCTACCAGGTGCCCGTCGAGGTTCCGGCCCGCCGCGCTCGCACCCTTGCGATCCGCTGGCTCGTCGAGTTCGCCCGTCAGCGTCGCGAGAAGACGATGGCGCAGCGCCTTGCGAATGAGCTCATCGACGCCCAGCAGCAGCAGGGTGGAGCGTTCAAGCGCAAGGACGACATCTACCGCATGGCGCAGGCCAACAAGGCCTTCGCGCACTACCGCTGGTAGCACGCCGCACGTCGGCCTCCGGTTGCTGAGCCGCGACGCTCAGCAACCGTTCTGCACCGGTCGCAGGCCCATATGGCCGAGCGGTGGGAGCAGGGGAAGGGCCGCGACATGGTGCTATCATCGTCCGTCCGGCAAGTCGCGTGAAGCACTCGCGCCGCGCCGGAGAAGCCCCTGCTTCCGGATGAACGATCCGACCACATAACGCGCTGAACGGGCTCCCACCCTGCTGCGCGTGCGGGCCCCAGCGGCCCGTTTTTTACGCCCTCACCTGAAACGCCAAGAGACCCATGCCCCGCAAGTTTTCGCTCAACAACACCCGAAACATCGGGATCATGGCGCACATCGACGCCGGTAAGACGACGACGACTGAGCGGATCCTCTACTACACCGGTCGTACGTACAAGATCGGTGAGGTCCACGAGGGCGCGGCCACGATGGACTGGATGGAGCAGGAGCAGGAGCGCGGCATCACGATCACGTCGGCCGCCACCACCTGCGAGTGGGCCGACCACCGGATCAACATCATCGACACGCCCGGCCACGTCGACTTCACCGTCGAGGTCGAGCGGTCACTGCGCGTTCTCGATGGCGCCATCGCCCTCTTCGACTCGGTCGCCGGCGTCGAGCCGCAGTCCGAGACCGTCTGGCGTCAGGCCGACAAGTACAGCGTTCCGCGCATCGCCTACATCAACAAGATGGACCGCATCGGCGCGGACTTCGATCGCGGCGTCCAGACGATGATCGATCGCCTCGGGGCCCACCCGGTGCCGATCCAGCTGCCGATCGGCGCTGAGTCGGACTTCCTCGGGATCATCGATCTCGTCGAGATGAAGGCGATCACCTACACCGATGACCTCGGTAAGGACGTCATCGAGGGTGAGATCCCCGCGGAGCATCTCGAGCGCGCCCAGGCCGCTCGCGCCCACCTCCTCGAGGAGATCTCGCACTACAGCGACGAGCTGCTCGAGCTGCTGCTCGAGGACGCCGAGATCCCGGTCCCCGTGCTCAAGGCCGCGATTCGCTCCGCCACGCTCGGCATCCACCTCACCCCGATCCTCTGCGGGTCGTCCTTCAAGAACAAGGGCGTCCAGCCGCTGCTCGACGCGGTGATCGACTACCTCCCGTCGCCGCTGGACGTGCCGCCGGTCGAGGGCATCGACCCGAAGACCGAGGAGACCGTCGTGCGCAACGCCAACGACTCCGAGCCCTTTGCGGCTCTCGCCTTCAAGATCATGTCCGACCCGTTCGTCGGCAAGCTCACGTACTTCCGCGTCTACTCCGGACACCTCGAGTCGGGCGCGCGCATCCTGAACGTCAACTCCGGCAAGACCGAGCGCATCGGCCGCATCCTCATGATGCACGCCAACGATCGCGAAGAGGTCCAAGAGGTCTTCTCCGGCGACATCGCCGCCGGCGTCGGCATCAAGCAGATCATCACCGGTGACACGCTGTGCGCCCCGGACAAGCCGGTGAAGCTCGAGCAGATCGTCTTCCCTGAGCCCGTCATCAAGGTGGCCGTCGAGCCGAAGTCGAAGGCCGACCAGGAGAAGATGTCCGTCGCACTCGGCCGCCTCGCCGAGGAGGACCCCACCTTCCGCGTCCAGACCAACGAGGAGACCGGCCAGACCGAGATCTCCGGCATGGGCGAGCTGCACCTCGAGATCCTCGTCGACCGCATGAAGCGTGAGTTCAACGTCGAGGCCAATGTCGGCAAGCCGCAGGTCTCATACCGCGAGACCGTGCGCGGCATCGCCGAGAAGATCGAAGGCAAGTTCGTCCGCCAGACCGGTGGCTCGGGCCAGTACGGCGTCGTCTACATCACGATGGAGCCCGCGCCCGGCGAGGGCTTCCAGTTCGTGAGCGAGATCAAGGGCGGCTCGATCCCGACGGAGTACATCCCGGCGGTCGAGAAGGGCTGCGCCGAGTCGATGGCCAATGGCGTCCGGGCCGGCTACCCGATGGTCGATGTGCGCGTGCGCCTCACCGACGGGAAGTACCACGAGACCGACTCGTCGGAGATCGCCTTCAAGATCGCCGCCTCGATGGCCTTCAAGGAGGCCGCGCGCCGCGCCAAGCCGGTGCTGCTCGAGCCGATCTTCTCCGTCGAGGTCGTCACGCCCGATGAGTTCATCGGCGACGTGATCGGTGACCTCAGCAAGCGTCGTGGTCGCCTCGGCGGCCAGGAGCCCCGCGGCAACGCGGTGGCGATCACCGCCGAGGTTCCCCTCGGCGAGATGTTCGGCTACGCCACGGATCTGCGCTCAAACACGCAGGGCCGGGCGAACTACACCATGCAGTTCGAGAAGTACGACGAGGTTCCGCCGAACATCGCGGAGAAGATCGTTGAGCACCGGACCGGGACCCCGGTCGGAGCCTAGACCGCACGTAACGCAGATCTGAGCTAGTTTTGTAGGTTCGCTCATCTCGGGCGAGCCGACCCAAAGTCGTCACACACACAGGAGCGAAGAGCAGTGGCCAAGGAGAAGTTCGAGCGCGACAAGCCGCACGTCAACGTCGGAACCATCGGTCACATCGACCATGGCAAGACGACCCTGACGGCGGCCATCACCACGGTTCTCGCAGAGAAGATGGGCGGCGAGGCTCGTTCGTTCGCCGAGATCGATAACGCTCCGGAGGAGAAGGAGCGTGGCATCACGATCTCGACGTCGCACGTCGAGTACCTGACCGAAGCCCGCCACTACGCGCACGTCGACTGCCCCGGGCACGCCGACTACGTCAAGAACATGATCACGGGCGCCGCGCAGATGGACGGCGCGATCCTCGTGGTGTCGG
Source organism: Actinomycetota bacterium (assembly GCA_009699245.1). Classification (GTDB taxonomy): domain Bacteria; phylum Actinomycetota; class Thermoleophilia; order Solirubrobacterales; family Solirubrobacteraceae; genus F1-60-MAGs163. Next base: position 149,062 of record WLOQ01000004.1, on the reverse strand, counting down.
CGGCCGACGGCCCCATGCCCCAGACGCGTGAGCACATCCTGCTCGCCCGCCAGGTCGGCGTGCCGTACATCGTCGTGTTCCTCAACAAGGTCGACATGGTCGACGACGAGGAGCTCCTTGAGCTCGTCGAGGTCGAGGTCCGGGACCTGCTCTCCGAGTACGACTTCCCGGGCGACGACGTCCCGTTCGTCAAGGGTTCGGCGCTCAAGGCGCTCGAGGGTGACGAGAGCGCCAAGCAGGCGATCTACGACCTGGCCGACCAGCTGGACTCGTACATCCCGCAGCCTGAGCGTCAGCTCGACAAGCCCTTCCTGATGCCGGTCGAGGACGTCTTCTCGATCACCGGTCGCGGCACCGTCGCCACCGGCCGCATCGAGCAGGGCATCGTCCACACGGGCGACGAGGTCGAGATCGTCGGCATCAAGCCGACGGAGAAGACCGTCATCACCGGTGTCGAGATGTTCCGCAAGATCCTCGACGAGGGCCAGGCCGGCGACAACGTCGGTTGCCTCCTTCGCGGCACCAAGCGTGAGGAGATCGAGCGCGGGCAGGTTCTCTGCAAGCCGGGCTCCATCACCCCGCACACGAAGTACATGGCCGAGGTCTACATCCTCAAGAAGGAGGAGGGTGGCCGTCACACGCCGTTCTTCACCGGCTACCGCCCCCAGTTCTACTTCCGCACCACGGACGTCACCGGTGTCGCCAACCTGCCCGCGGGCACGGAGATGGTCATGCCGGGCGATAACGTCCAGATGGAGATTGAGCTGATCCAGCCGATCGCCATGGATCCGGGCCTGCGCTTCGCCATCCGTGAGGGTGGCCGCACGGTGGGCTCCGGCGTCGTCACCGAAGTCATCGAGTAACACACCTCAGCGCGGGGTGGGGCGCCTGCGCCTCACCCCGCAGCAGGTGTGCCGTACCAGATACGACCGGCAGGAACGGGGCGGGCCCCCAGATGTTCAGGGGATCCGCCTTCAGTACGCAGTAACGCAGCACCTACCCTCTTTCGGACAGCAGACGGAAAGACCAGAGACGAGAGCAGCCCGATGGCAGCCATCACGCAGAACAAGATTCGCATCCGCCTCAAGGCCTATGACACACAGGCCATCGAGACGGCTGCCAAGGAGATCGTCGAGACGGCAGCGCGCACCGGCGCGACCGTGACCGGTCCCGTACCGCTCCCCACGGAGAAGAACGTCTACTGCGTGATCCGGTCGCCGTTCAAGGACAAGGACTCGCGCGAGCACTTCGAGATCCGCACGCACAAGCGGCTCATCGACATCCATCAGCCGACGCCGAAGACGGTCGACTCGCTCCAGCGACTTGACCACCTGCCCGCAGGCGTCGACATCGAGATCCGTCTCGCTGGGTGATCTGAGATGCCCGCGATCCTCGCCAAGAAGCTCGGCATGACCCAGTTCTTCCTCGAGGACGGACGCGTTGAACGCGTCACCGTCCTTGAGGCTGGGCCGTGCCCCGTCACCGCCAAGCGCACCGACGAGCAGGACGGCTACACCGCCGTGCAGCTCGCCTTCGGCGCCACCAAGGAGAAGCACCTCTCCAAGCCGGAGCTCGGCCACCTGCAGAAGTCCCGCGCCGCCCCGCACCGCCACCTCGTCGAGTTCCGTGACGAGGGCGACGGCCTGCAGGTCGGCGACACCGTGACCGTAGAGGCGTTCGAAGAGGGCCAGAAGGTCAAGGTCGCCGGCGTTTCGAAGGGCAAGGGCTTCCAGGGCACCATCAAGCGCCACAACTTCGCCAGCGGCCCCAAGTCCCACGGCTCGCACAACGTGCGCGCACCGGGATCGATCGGCGCTTCGGCGTGGCCGGCTCGTGTCTTCAAGGGCATCCGCGGCCCGGGTCAGATGGGCAACCATCGCGTGACCCAGCGCGGACTCACGGTCGTGCGCGTGGACGCCGGCCAGAACCTGCTTCTCGTCCGCGGTGCCGTTCCCGGCGCCCGCGGCGGTCTTGTGGAGGTCCGCACCGATGGCTGACGCCCCCGTTCTCGGCGCTTCGAAGACGGTGTCGCTCGACGACGCCGCCTTCGGCGAGCGCCTTCGCCGGCAGCTCCTGCACGACGCGGTCCGCGCCGATCTCGCGGCACGCCGTCAGGGCACGTCGAAGACCAAGACCCGCGGCGAGGTTCGCGGCGGCGGCGCCAAGCCATGGCGCCAGAAGGGCACGGGCCGCGCTCGCGCAGGCTCGTCGCGCTCGCCGATCTGGACCGGCGGCGGCACCGTCTTCGGGCCGCAGCCGCGCCACTACACCTTCAAGGTCAACCGCAAGGAGCGCCGCACCGCGATGCGCAGCGCGCTCTCGGTGCACGCCGGACGTGGATCGCTCGCGATCCTCGACGTCGCGCCGTTCGCTGACAAGCCCTCCACGCAGCTCGCCGCCGGCCTGCTGCGTGACTGGACCGGTCGCGGCCGCACGCTCGTCCTCCTCAGCGAGGATCAGGGCTCGGCAGCGCTGTCCTTCCGCAATCTCTCCCGGGTGCAGGTCATCCCGTCGTCCGAGGCCGGCGTCGCCGACATCCTCGGCGCCGCGCGACTGCTCGTAAGCGAGAGCGCTCTCGCGGAGATCACCGCCCGCGCGAATGGCACGCGCACGGAGCAGGAGAACGACTGACATGGACCCGACTCAGGTCATCATCCGCCCCGTCGTTAGCGAGAAGAGCTACATCCTCGCCGCCAACGACAAGTACACCTTCCGCGTCCACCCGGATGCGCATAAGACCCAGATTCGCCAGGCGGTCGAGCAGCTCTTCGACGTGAAGGTTGTCGAGGTCCGCACGATCTCCGTGAAGTCCAAGCCCAAGCGCCGCGGCGTCACCGCCGGCCGGACGCGCTCGTGGAAGAAGGCGATCGTCCAGCTGCGTTCCGGCGATTCGATTCCGGTCTTCCAGGGCCTCCAGGGGTAACCGACGATGCCGATTCGTAAGCCGAAGCCCACAAGTCCTGGTCGTCGATTCTCGACGTACCCCGACTTCGCCGAGATCACGAAGACCGAGCCCGAGCGCACGCTCGTCGAGGGTCTGAAGAAGAGCGGTGGCCGCAACAACATGGGTCGCAAGACCTCGCGCCATCGCGGCGGCGGGGCCAAGCGCCTGTACCGCCGCATCGACTTCAAGCGTCGTCGTGACGGCATCCCCGCGAAGGTCGCCGCCATCGAGTACGACCCCAACCGCACCGCCTACATCGCGCTGCTCCACTACGTCGACGGCGTCAAGGCGTACATCCTCGCCCCGGCCCGCCTGCAGGTCGGCGCGATGGTGATGTCCGGCCCCGAGGCTGAGATCGCCGTCGGCAACTGCCTGGCACTCGCGCACATGCCGGTCGGCACCGTGGTCCACAACGTCGAGCTGCAGCCCGGCCGCGGTGGCCAGCTTGGTCGCTCCGCCGGCACCTCGATCCAGCTGATGGCGAAGGATCAGGGCATGGCGACGCTGCGCCTTCCTTCCGGCGAGATGCGCCTGGTGCGCGACGAGTGCCGCGCGACCGTGGGCGTGATCGGCAATGCCGACCATCAGAACGTCAAGGTCGGCAAGGCCGGCCGCAAGCGCCACATGGGTGTGCGCCCGCAGACTCGCGGTGTCGCGATGAACCCGGTGGACCATCCGCACGGCGGTGGTGAGGGCTCGACGACCGCTGGTCGTCACCCCGTCACGCCTTGGGGCAAGCCGACACTCGGCTACCGCACGCGCAAGAAGAACAAGTCGTCCGATCGCTACATCGTCCGCGGCCGCCGCCGTGGCAAGGGCAGGAAGTAGACCGTGTCTCGTTCAAGCAAGAAGGGCCCGTTCGTCGAGGAGCGCCTCATGTCGCGCATCATCGCGATGAACGCGGAGAACAAGAAGACCATGATCAAGACGTGGTCGCGGACCTCGACGATCTTCCCGGAGATGGTCGGTCACACGATCGCCGTGCACGACGGGCGTAAGCACGTCCCGGTGTTCGTGAGCGAGTCGATGGTCGGTCACAAGCTCGGGGAGTTCGCGCCGACGCGGACATTCCGCGGTCACATCGGATCCGGGAAGGTGCGCTAACCATGGCGCCGACCGATCCCAAGCAGGAGGCGGAGGAGCCCGTCGTGGAGGCCACCGAGGTCCCCGAGACCGACGCTCCCGAGCAGCCCGAGACCGAGGCAGCCGCGCCCGCCAAGGCGAAGCCGAAGGCCGCCAAGGTGCCGAAGGCCGACAAGGCCGAGACGGCCGCCAAGCCGAAGGCCGACGCGAAGAAGAAGCCGGCCGCCGAAGAGCGCCAGCTCGTGCATGCCCACGCGAAGTACGTCCGCTCGTCCGCCCGCAAGGCGCGGCTCGTCTGCGACCACATCCGCGGCAAGTCCGTGACCGAGGCGCGGGCGATTCTCGCGCTCACGCCCCGCGCGGTCGCCGAGGACTGGGAGAAGCTTCTGAACTCGGCCGTTGCGAACGCCGAGCACAACCACGATCTGGTCGGTGAGGATCTGCGCATCGCCTCGATCACCGCTGATGAGGGTCCGACCCTCAAGCGTTTCCGCCCGCGAGCCATGGGCCGCGCGTCGAAGATTCGCAAGCGCACCAGCCACCTCTCGATCACGCTTTCGCCGAAGGAGTAACTGAGCCATGGGACAGAAGGTTCATCCCGAGTCGATGCGCGTGGGGTACATCCACGACTGGAAGTCGCATTGGTTCACGGAACGCAACTTCGCGCAGTACCTCGCTGAGGATGAGGACATCCGCCGGCACATCGAGAACAAGCTCTCGCACGCCGGGATCTCGCAGATCACGATCCGCAAGGACGCGAACGAGGTCGAGGTCAACATCCACACCGCTCGTCCCGGCATCGTGATCGGCAAGTCCGGCACGGAGGTCGACGCGCTGCGTCGCGACCTCCACCGGATCACGAGCAAGTCGGTGAAGGTCAACATCATCGAGATCAAGCGTCCCGAGCTCGACGCGACGCTCGTCGCGCAGTCGGTCGCCGAGCAGCTGCAGAACCGCGTGGCCTTCCGCCGCGCGATGAAGCGTGCGCTCACCAGCGCCATGCGCTCGGGCGCCAAGGGCTGCAAGATCCAGGTCGGCGGCCGCCTCGGCGGCGCTGAGATGTCCCGCACCGAGAGCTACTCGGAGGGTCGCGTGCCGCTGCACACGCTGCGCGCCGACATCGACTACGGCTTCGCTGAGGCGCGCACGACCTTCGGGCGCATCGGCGTGAAGTGCTGGATCAACAAGGGCGAGATCATGCCCGCCGGCTTCACCGGCGTCGATCTCACCGATCTCGAGGCGCCCGCACCGCAGCGCGACCAGCAGGACGGTCGCGATCGTGGCCGCGGTGACCGCAGCGGTCGCGGCCGTGGCCGCGGTCCCGGTGGTCCCGGCGGCCCCGGTGGCAGCGGTGGCGGCGGCGGACGCGGGCGTGGCCCGCAGGGAGGTGGTCGCTGATGCTGGCTCCGAAGCGCGTCAAGCACCGCAAGGTCATGCGCGGTCGCAGCCGTGGGTACTCCCGCGGCCAGACGACCGTCCAGTTCGGCGAGTTCGGCCTCAAGGCCCTCGATCACGGCCAGCTCACGAACCGCCAGATCGAGGCGGCTCGTATCGCGATGACCCGTAAGATCAAGCGTGGCGGCAAGGTCTGGATCAACCTCTTCCCGGACAAGCCCTTCACCAAGAAGCCCGCCGAGACCCGCATGGGTTCGGGTAAGGGCAACCCCGAGGGCTGGGTCGCCGTCGTGCGCCCAGGCCGCGTGATGTTCGAGCTCTCCGGCGTGCCGGAGGATCTTGCTCGTGAGGCCATGCGCCTGGCCGGCCGCAAGCTGCCGGTCCGGACGAAGTTCGTGACCCGGGAGAACGCCGGATGAGCACTGCCAAGGATTTTCGTGATCTGCAGGACGACGAGCTCGCCGAGCAGATCAGGACCGCCCGCAAGGACATCTTCGGGCTCCGCTTCCAGCACGCCACCGGCGAGCTGGAGAACACCGCCGGGATGCGCTCCGCTAAGCGCACGCTCGCACGCGCGCTCACCGTGGCGCACGAGCGCGGCATCGACACCAACGGGATTCGCTGATCATGTCCGACGAGACGACTGACAACCAGGACCCCATCGAGGAGGCTCCCGTCCAGGAGGCCCCGGTGGAGGAGGCCCCCGTGGCTGAGGCCGAGGCACCCGCCGAGGAGCCCCAGCCCGAGGAGCCGCAGGCCGAGGAGGCTCCGGAGACGGAGGCTGCTGCTGACGACGCCGAGGCGCAGGCCTCCGACGAGCCCGAGGCCGAGCCCGCGGAGCCCGAGGAGCAGCTGCATCCCAAGGAGGCCCGCCGGCGCTCGCGCTCGGTGCACTCCGGCGAGGCGCGTACGACGCGCACGCCCGAGGAGCGCCAGCAGGAGCGCGAGGCCGCCCGCCGTGCCGCCGCGACCGCCCGCAGCCGCCGCCGCGGCCAGGAGCGCGAGAAGGCGAAGGCCGCCGGACCGAAGGAGGGGACGCCGCGTGCCGAGCACGAGCCCGGGTCGCCGCAGGTCCGTCAGGGCATCGTCGTCTCCGCCAAGGCGGACAAGACCCTCACCGTGCGCGTGGATTACGCAAAGCGTCATCCGCGCTATCAGAAGATCGTCCGGACGAGCAAGACGCTTCACGCCCACGATGAGCGCAATGACGCTCAGGCGGGGGACACGGTGCGCATCATCGAGTGCCGTCCGATGTCCCGGCTGAAGCGCTGGCGCCTCGTCGAGATCCTGGAGCGTGCCAAGTGATTCAGAATGAGAGCCGTCTGAAGGTCGCCGACAACAGCGGGGCCCGCGAGATCCTCTGCATTCGCGTGCAGGGTGGTTCGCGCCGCCGTTACGCCGGCGTCGGAGACATCATCACCGCCACCGTCAAGCACGCCTCCCCGCAGGGAGCCGTCAAGAAGGGTGAGGTCGTGAAGGCCGTCGTCGTGCGCACGAAGAAGGAGTTCGGGCGCGAGGACGGGACCTACATCGCCTTTGACGAGAACGCGGCCGTGATCATCGACGCGCAGAACAACCCGCGCGGGACCCGCATCTTCGGGCCCGTCGCACGCGAACTGCGCGATCGCAACTTCATGAAGATCGTGTCGCTCGCGCCGGAGGTGCTCTGATGGCCAATCGCATCCGCACCGGCGACGAGGTCATCGTCATCAGTGGCAAGGACCGCGGGAAGACCGGCAAGGTCATCCGGGTCGAGCCCAAGCGTGACCGCCTCTTCGTTGAGGGCCTCAACATCATCAAGCGCCACACTCGTGCGACGCAGGCTCCCGGCTCTGATGCCGTGACCTCCGCCGGCGGTGTGATCGAGAAGGAGGGGCCGATCCACGTGAGCAACGTGATGCTGATCGACCCCAAGGACAACAAGCCCACCCGCCTCGGCGTCACCCGTGAAAACGGTGTGCGCTCGCGCGTGACCCGCCGCTCCGGCACGAAGCTCGACTGACATGACGACCACCACCACAGCCCGCCTCAAGACCCGGTATCTCGACGAGATCCGCCCGCAGCTCATGGAGCAGTTCGGCTACTCGAGCGTCATGCAGGCACCGAAGGTCGAGAAGGTCACCGTCAACATGGGTGTCGGCGAGGCCAAGACCGACTCGAAGATTCTCGACAACGCGCTCGAGCAGCTCGGCCAGATCACCGGCCAGCGCCCGAACATCCGCCGCGCCCGCAAGTCGATCGCCGCCTTCAAGCTGCGTGAGGGGATGCCGGTCGGCATCTCGGTCACGCTGCGCGGCGAGCGCGCCTACGAGTTTCTCGACCGGCTCATGTCGGTCGCGATCCCGCGTATCCGCGACTTCCGCGGCCTGCCGTCGAAGCTGGATGGCCGCGGGAACTACACCGTCGGCGTCCGCGAGCAGATCATCTTCCCCGAGATCGATTACGACGCCGTGGACGATGTCCGCGGCCTCGACATCACGATCACGACATCCGCCAAGACCGACGAGGAGGGCCGTGCCCTTCTTCAGATGCTCGGCATGCCCTTCAAGCGTTCCGAGGACCAGGAGTAGCGCCATGGCCAAGACCTCCCTGCGCGTCAAGCAGTCCCGCCCCGCCAAATATCAGACCCGTAACTACTCGCGCTGTCAGCGCTGCGGACGGTCACGTGCCGTGTACCGCAAGTTCGGTGTCTGTCGCATCTGCCTGCGCGAACTCGCGCATTGGGGACACATCCCCGGCATGACCAAGAGCAGCTGGTGATCACATGTCCATGACCGACCCCATCGCCGACTTCCTGACTCGTGTGCGCAACGGCATCACCGCGCAGCACGACATCGTTCCCATCCCCGCTTCGAAGCTCAAGCGCGAGATGGCCCGCATCCTCAAGGAGCAGGGCTACATCGCCGGTTGGGACGTCGAGGCTGCCAATGCCGACCACCCGGGTGACATCCTGCGTGTGCAGCTCAAGTACACCGAGGATCGCCGCAGCGCGATCAGCGGGCTCAAGCGCGCCTCGCGCCCTGGGCAGCGGTACTACGTGCACGCCGGCGGCATCCCGAAGGTCCAGGGCGGCATGGGGACCGCAATCGTGTCCACGTCGAAGGGCGTGATGACCGGCCACGAGGCCCGCGCAGCGGGCGTCGGCGGCGAAGTCGTCGCGTTCGTCTGGTAGCCCATCATGTCTCGTATCGGCCGTAAGCCCATCCCCGTTCCCGCAGGCGTCGAAGTGACGATCGAGCCCGAACTCGTCTCCGTGAAGGGGCCGAAGGGTCAGCTCTCCGAGCGCGTGCACCGTGACATCACGGTGAGCCTCGAGGGCGAGGAGCTCATCGTCACCCGCCCGACCGACCGCGGTGAGCATCGCGCCCTTCATGGGCTGACGCGCTCGCTCGTGGCCAACATGGTCGAAGGCGTCACCAACGGGTACGAGAAGGCTCTGGACATCCAGGGCGTCGGGTACCGCGCGCAGCTCAAGGGCAAGGACCTCGAGCTCGCACTCGGCTACTCCCACCCGGTCAACATCGACGCCCCCGAGGGCATCGAGTTCGAGGTCCCGCAGCCGACGCGCATCGTCGTGCGGGGGATCTCGAAGCAGGCCGTCGGTGAGATCGCCGCCAACATTCGTAAGCAGCGGCCGCCGGAGCCCTACAAGGGCAAGGGCATCCGCTACGAGGGCGAGTACGTCGCCCGGAAGGTCGGAAAGCGCGCATGAGCGTCAAGAGCAGGTCCCAGAGCCGTCTGCGCCGTCGGCGCCGCGTCCGCGCAAAGGTCAGCGGTACGCCGGTCCGTCCGCGCGTGTCCGTCTTTCGCTCGAACCGGGGCATCAGCGCCCAGCTCGTCGACGATCTCGCCGGCCGCACGTTGGCCGCCGTGTCGTGGACAGAGGGCGAAGTGCGCACGATGTCACCCATGGAGCAGTCCGAAGCCCTCGGCCGCAGGCTCGCAGAGCGCGCCAAGGCCATCGGTGTCGACGCTGTGGTCTTTGACCGCGGCGGCTACCGCTATCACGGCCGAGTCAAGGCCTTCGCCGAGGGGCTGCGCGATGGCGGCCTCACCGTCTAGGAGCAAGTGATCGAATGAACAACAACGTCATCGACCGCACCGTCAGCTCCGCCGGCCTGGATCTCCAGGAGCGGGTCGTCGAGATCAACCGCGTCGCGAAGGTCGTCAAGGGCGGCCGTCGCTTCTCCTTCACCGCGCTCGTCGTGGTGGGAGACGAGAAGGAGATCGTCGGCGTCGGCTACGGCAAGGCCAACGAGGTCCCGATCGCCATCCAGAAGGGTGTCGAGCAGGCCAAGAAGAACCTCTTCCGCGTGCCCAAGCACGGCTCGACCATCACCCATGAGACCACGGGCATCTTCGGTGCCGGCCGTGTCTTCCTCAAGCCCGCATCCCCCGGTACCGGCGTCATCGCCGGCGGCGGCGTGCGCGCGGTGCTCGAGCTGGCCGGCATCCACGACATTCTCAGCAAGAGCCTCGGGACGCAGAACCCGATCAACCTCGTGAAGGCGACGATCGCCGGCCTCCAGGGCCTGCGCACGCCTGCCGAGGTCGCGGAGCTGCGTGGGCTGTCGATCAACGAGGTCCTCGGGCTCGCCCCCAAGACCAAGGTGGTCGCGGCTGAGGTCGACGAGGTCGCTGAGACTCCCGCAGACGACGACGCGCCGGCCGCTGAGGCCGTCGCGGAGGAGGAGGTGTCCGCGTGATGGCGAGCTTCAAGGTCACCCAGGTCAAGTCCCGCAACGGCTCGAAGGCCAACCAGCTCGACACGCTGCGTTCGCTCGGCCTGCGCCGGATCGGCCACACCGTCGAGGTCCAGGACACACCCCAGGCCCGCGGCATGCTGCACACCGTCCGTCATCTCGTGCGCGTCGAGGAGGACCGCTCGTGAGCTCTGCTCCGAAGAAGCCGGCCGACGAGGCCGCCACCGAGGAGACCACCATCGGTCTCCACTCCCTGAGCCCCGCACCGGGCAGCCGTCGGCCGCGCAAGCGCGTCGGTCGCGGCCATGGTTCGGGCCACGGCAAGACCTCCGGCCGCGGCCACAACGGTTACGGCTCGCGCTCCGGCGCCAAGGACCGCGCGCGGTTCGAGGGCGGCCAGATGCCGATTCACATGCGGATGCGCAAGCTGCGCGGCCCGCACATGAAGAAGTCGATGCCGTTCGAGCCCTTCCGTACGCACACGCAGACCGTGAACGTCAAGGACCTCGAGGCACGCTGGGACGCGGGCACCGAGATCACGCTCGAGATGCTCGCGGCAGCCGGCATCGCCAAGCGCAAGGGCATTCCGGTCAAGGTGCTCGCCAAGGGCGAGATCACCAAGTCCTTCACCGTCCACGGCCATGCCTTCAGCGGCAAGGCGCGTGAGGCGATCGAGGCCGCCGGCGGTACCTGCGTCGTCGACGAGGCCTAAGGCCCACGGCGCAGCGGCATGATCGCGACCGTTCTCAGCGCGTTCACCGTCGCGTCGATTCGCAAGAAGCTCCTCTTCACAGCGGGGCTGCTTGCGATCTACCGCCTCGGCGCTCACATCCCGGTGCCGGGAGTGAACGTCAAGGCGGTCAATGACATCCAGCAGCAGTTCGGCGGGGGCGGCATCCTCAACCTGCTGAACACGTTCAGCGGCGGTGGCCTCTCCCGCATCGCGATCTTCGCGCTCGGAATCATGCCGTACATCACGGCCTCGATCATCCTGCAGCTGCTCACCGTCGTCGTTCCGTCGCTCGAGAAGCTCTCTAAGGAGGGCGAGGTCGGACAGGCGCGGATCACGCAGTACACGCGCTACCTGACCGTCGGTCTCGCCTTCGCCCAGTCGATCGGCTACGTCTTCCTCTTCCGGTCATTCCAGCCGAGCGCCGGGCAGGCGGTCATCGAGAACTTCAACGTCGGCAAGCTGCTGCTGATCGTGATCGTCCTCACCTGCGGCTGCATGGTCGTCATGTGGCTCGGCGAGCTCATCACGCAGCGCGGCATCGGCAACGGCATCTCGCTGATGATCTTCGCGTCGATCGTCGCCGGTCTCCCGAACGGCCTCCAGGCCTGGTGGACGAACCCCGACCAGGTCTTCAAGGTCATGATGCCGTTCCTCGCGCTCGCCGTGATCGCGGCCGTCGTCTTCATTCAGGAGGGCCAGCGCCGCATCCCGGTGCAATACGCCAAGCGCGTCATCGGCCAGCGGATGAGCGGCGGCGGGCAGACCTACCTCCCGCTGCGCGTGAACATGGCCGGCGTGATCCCGGTGATCTTCGCGGCCTCGATCATGGCCTTCCCGCCGACAGTCGGGCAGCTCATCCAGTCGCAGTGGGCGCAGGACGTCTCCAACTTCTTCAACCCGTCGAAGGCGCCGTATCTCATCGGCGAGACGATCTTCATCATCGTCTTCACCTACTTCTATACGGCGGTGACGTTCAACCCCGTGGACCAGGCCGAGAACCTGAAGAAGTACGGCGGCTTCATTCCCGGCGTGCGCCCAGGGCGCCCGACCGCTGAGTTCCTCGACCGCGTGCTCGCGCGCCTGACCTTCCCCGGCGCGCTCTACCTCGCCGCGGTCGCCGCGCTTCCGACGATCCTCATCAACCAGACGGCCGCGAACTTCTACTTCGGCGGTACGTCGCTGCTGATCGTCGTCGGCGTCGCGCTCGACACGATGAAGCAGCTTGAGGCCCAGCTGATGATGCGCAACTACGAGAGCTTCCTACGCTGATGGCCGAGCTGAATCTCATCCTCCTGGGTCCGCCCGGGTCGGGCAAGGGCACGCAGGCCGAGCGCATCCGCGAGGACGAGGATCTCGCGTACATCGCGACCGGCGACATGCTGCGCCAGGCCGTCGCGGACGGCACGCCTCTCGGCCTGCAGGCCAAGGGCTTCATGGACGCCGGCGAGCTGGTCCCCGATGACGTGATCATCGGGATGATCGGCGATCGCCTGAGTTCCGCCGACGCACGCGATGGCTTCCTGCTCGACGGTTTTCCGCGCACCATCGCGCAGGCGGAGGCGCTCGACGCCGCGCTGCGCGAGCACGGGCGCGACATCACGACCGTGCTGCTCTTCGACGTGGCCGACGAGGAGATCGTGCGGCGGATCTCCGGACGGCGCGTCAGCGCCTCGGGCCGCGTCTACCACGTGGACTTCGACCCGCCCAAGGTCGAGGGGGTCGACGACGTCGATGGCACACCGCTGGTCCAGCGTGACGACGATCGGCCTGAGACCGTCCTGCGCCGGCTGTCCGTGTACCACGAGCAGACCGCGCCGCTCGTCGGCTACTACGAGGAGCGTGGCCTCCTCCAGTCGATCGACGCCACCGTGAGCCCGTCGCAGGTCGCGGAGCACGTGCGCAGCACGCTGGCGACGCTCAAGCGCGAATCCGATTTCTAGGCCGCCCTCGCCGTCGTGATCGTCAAGAAGACTCCCGCGGAGATCGAGAAGATGCGCGCCGCCGGCGCGGTCCACGCGCGCACGATGCAGCTCATCGCGGGGCTCATCCGCGAGGGCATCTCGACCAAGGAGCTCGACGACGCCGCCGAGAAGTACATCCGCTCGCAGGGCGCGATCCCGACCTTCAAGGGGTACCGCGGCTTCCCCGGCTCGATCTGCGCCTCGCCGAACGACATGGTCGTCCACGGCATCCCGGGGCCCTACAGGCTCGAGCGCGGCGACGTCCTCGCCGTGGACATCGGCGTGACGCTCGACGGCTGGGTCTCCGACGGCGCCTGCACCTTCCCGGTCGGTCCCGTCTCCCCGGTCGCCGAGCAGCTCCTCGCCGTGACGGAGGCGTCGCTCTTCGACGCGGTCGAGCAGGCGCGCCCCGGCAATCGGATCGGCGACATCTCGTTCGCCGTCCAGTCCCGCGTCGAGGCTGCGGGCTTCGCCGTGGTGCGGTCGCTCATCGGCCACGGCGTCGGGCGCGAACTGCACGAGGACCCACAGGTCCCCAACCACGGGGATCCTGGACGGGGGCCGCTCCTGGAGCCGGGTGTCGTGATCGCCATCGAGCCGATGGTGACGACCGGGCATCACGAGGTCGTCACGGCGTCCGATGGGTGGGCGATCCACTCCCAGGACGGGTCGCTCGCCGCACACTTCGAGTTCACCGTGGCCGTCACGCAGGACGGCCCGCTGATCCTCAATCCGTGGCACGAGCAGGGGATGGAGGGCTGATGAGCGCCGCGCGCGCAGGCTCCGCCATGGCTCTGCTAATGTCTTCCACCCGCGCGCGGTCGCAGGTTCGTTCCTGTTCGCGTGCATCCGCGGGAGGTAGCGGCAGCCCAGTGCGGCAGCCAGAGCCGAGCGCCGGACCATCGACGAAGAAGGAACAATGAAGGTACGACCGTCGGTCAAGCCGATGTGCGAAAAGTGCAAGATCATCCGCCGCCATGGGGCGGTCCTGGTGATCTGCTCGAACCCGCGGCACAAGCAGCGGCAGGGGTGAACGCCTAGATGGCACGTATCGCCGGGGTCAATGTGCCCCTCAACAAGCGCGTCGAAGTCGGTCTGACCTACGTTTATGGGATCGGCCGTTCGACCTCCATCAAGATCCTGGACGAGGCCGGCATCAGCCGTGACACGTACGTCCGCGACCTGACGGAGGACGAGGTCGGCAAGATCCGCGATCTCGTCGACCGCGACCTCCTCGTCGAGGGTGACCTGCGGCGCGAGCGCTCGCAGAACATCAAGCGCCTGATGGAGATCGGGTGCTACCGCGGGATCCGCCACCGCCGTGGCCTTCCCGTCCGTGGACAGAAGACCAAGACCAACGCCCGCACGCGCAAGGGACCCAAGCGCATGCAGGTTGCCGGCAAGAAGAAGCCCGGGAAGACGTAGGGGACGACAAGCATGCCCGCACCGAAGCGCCCGCAGCGCACCCGCCGCAAGGCCAAGAAGAACATCCCCGTGGGTCAGGCCCACATCAAGACGAGCTTCAACAACACGATCGTCTCCCTCACCGACCGCGAGGGGAACGTCATCGCCTGGGAGTCCGCCGGCGGCGCCGGTTTCAAGGGCTCCCGCAAGTCGACGCCGTTCGCAGCCCAGGTCACGGCCGATGCCGCTGCACGCAAGGGCATCGAGCAGGGCCTCCAGAAGGTCGACGTCTACGTCAAGGGCCCCGGCTCGGGACGTGAGACGGCCATCCGCTCGCTGCAGGCCGCGGGGCTCGAAGTCATGAGCGTCCGCGACGTCACCCCGCAGGCCCACAACGGTTGCCGCCCTCGCAAGCGGCGCCGCGTCTGAGGACTTTTCATGGCTCGAGATACCAGCCCGCAGTGCAAGCAGTGCCGCCGCGAAGGGCAGAAGCTCTTCCTCAAGGGTGAGCGCTGCCTGACCGAGAAGTGCGGCGTCGAACGCCGCGCCTACCCGCCGGGTGACCACGGTCGTGGTCGTCAGAAGCAGAGCGAGTACCGCGTCCAGCTTCGTGAGAAGCAGAAGGCCCGCCGCTACTACGGCGTGCTCGAGGCGCAGTTCCGCCGCTACTACGACAAGGCGAGCCGTCAGCCGGGCATCACCGGCGAGAACCTGCTTACCCTGCTCGAGCGTCGCCTCGACAACGTGATCGTGCGTCTCGGCTTCGCCGGGTCGCGCCGCCAGGCCCGCCAGATGGTCCGTCACGGACACTGGACGGTCAACGGTCGCCGCGTGAACATCCCCAGCTACCAGGTCCGCGAGGGCGACATCGTCGCGCTCAAGGCCGGCAGCCCGACGGAGCCGATCATCCGCGAGGCAACCGAGCTCACGGCGAACGTGCCCGCGTGGCTCCAGGCCGATCACGACTCGCTGACGGCGAAGGTGCTGCGCCAGCCGGAGCGGCGGGAGATCACCACGCCCGTGCAGGAGCAGCTCATCGTCGAGCTGTACTCGAAGTAGACCCAGCGCCCAGCCTTCCGGTCTGCGACGGCAGACCGGATCGCGAACGCCGGCGGCCCGCCCTGCCGCCGGACCGATTACGACGAAGGACACACGCCCCGATGCTCGACTTCCAGATCCCCACCACCACGTATGACGAGGTGGACGACCGCCACGGCACGTTTGTCATCGAGCCGCTGGACCGCGGCTTCGGCTACACGTACGGCAACTCCCTGCGCCGCGTGCTGCTCAGTTCGCTCGGCGGCGCCGCCGTCACCAGCGTGCGCATCGAGGGCGTGGCCCACGAGTTCTCCGTCATCAAGGGCGTGACCGAGGACGTCACCGACATCATCCTCAACCTCAAGGGCATCGTCGTCCGCATGCATTCTGATGCTGCGGAGATCGAGGCGCCGCTCGTCGTCACGGGCCCCGGCGACATCCTCGCCAAGGACATCGACCTGCCCGCTGGCGTCGAGATCCTCAATCCCGAGGCCCACATCGCGACGCTCGAGAAGAAGTCGAAGCTCGAGATGTACATCACGATCGGTCGCGGTCGCGGCTATCGCCCCGCCGAGGACAACAAGACCGACGACCAGCCGATCGGCGTCATTCCGATCGACTCGATCTTCTCGCCGGCCCGCCGCGTCGCCTACGCCGTCGAGCCGGCGCGCGTCGGCCAGCGCACCGACTACGACAAGCTCACGATCGAGATTGAGACCGACGGGTCGATCGACCCCAAGGCAGCGCTCCGCGAGGCGTCCGAGATCCTCATCTCGCAGCTCGCGATCTTCACCGACGCGGATCGCCTCGAGGAGCTTCGCGCAGGCCCGGGTGCCCAGATCGACCCCGCCATCAACTTCGGCGCCATGGCGACCGCGGGCAATGGCGACGGCGACTTCCTCATCGAGGAGCTCGAGCTCGGCGTGCGTTCGTACAACTGCCTCAAGCGGGCAGGCATCCAGACCATCGGCGACCTCGTCTCGAAGTCCGAGGCCGAGCTCAACGCCATCCCGAACTTCGGTAAGAAGTCGATCGACGAGGTCATCGAAACCCTGCAGGCACGCGGGTACGACCTCCGTCAGGACTGAGGGCACTTCACATGCGTCACCAGAAGACCCGTCACAAGCTGAGCCGCGACTCGGCCCACCGCAAGGCGCTGCTGCGCAACCTCTGCAAGGAGGTCATCGAGCACGAGCGGATCAAGACCACCGAGGCGAAGGCGAAGGCCGTCAAGCCCGAGGTCGAGCAGCTCATCACGCTCGCCAAGCGCGGTGACCTTCACGCCCGCCGTCAGGCGCTCTCCGCCCTCGGTCAGGACAAGTTCGCGGTGCACAAGCTCTTCGAGGAGGTCGCTCCGCGCTATGCGGACCGTCCGGGCGGCTACACCCGCATCCTCAAGCTCGGGCCGCGTCGGTCGGATTCGACCGAGATGGTCTACATCGAGCTGGTCTAGTCCCGGTCGCCGGGTCGTCCGCGTCCCGGACCCCGGCGCCCTCTGTGGGTCAGGATGACCGTTCGGCTTGACCTGGAGTACGACGGCAGCGGGTTCGCCGGCTGGGCCCGCCAGCCGGGTCTGCGCTCCGTCCAGGAGGTCCTGGAGGCGGGGCTCGCGCAGATCCTGCAGGCGCCGGTCGAGCTGACCGTCGCCGGTCGGACCGACCGCGGTGTTCATGCTTCAGCGCAGGTCGCGTCCTATGAGGGGCCGCTCGTGCGCGCCGAGGCGCTCAACGCCGTGCTGCCGCGCGACATCGCCGTGCTGCGCTCCAGCGAGGCGCGGGACGGCTTTGATGCGCGCCGCGATGCCGCGTCGCGCTCGTACCGCTACCGCGTGCTGTGCCGCCGTGAACGGTCCGCGCTCGAGGAGGGGCGCGCGCTGTGGTGGCCACGGCGGATGAACGAGTCGTTGCTCGTCGCCTGCGCCGAGCTCCTCGTGGGGACACACGACTTCACCGCGTTCACGCCGACCGAGACCTACCACGTGCGCTTCCGACGGCAGGTCTTCGCGGCGCAGTGGCGGCGCGAGGGCGACATGCTGCTGTTCGAGATCGAGGGCGACACCTTCATGCGCCACATGAACCGCATCCTTGTCGGGACGATGCTCCAGGTGGCGGCCGGGCGCCGCGAGCTGGAGGACTTCGCGGGGCTGCTGGAGGGTGCGCACCGCCGCGATGCCGGGCCGACGGCCCCGCCGCACGGGCTCACGTTGACGGGCGTGAGCTACGCGTCAGACCCCGCCTGAACAGGCCGACCCTCCTCGTAGGATGGGAAGGCGACGA
The DNA here is from genome assembly GCA_009699245.1 of Actinomycetota bacterium. Taxonomy (GTDB): domain Bacteria; phylum Actinomycetota; class Thermoleophilia; order Solirubrobacterales; family Solirubrobacteraceae; genus F1-60-MAGs163. The sequence continues at coordinate 131,525 of WLOQ01000004.1, read as the reverse complement.
TGAACGTTCTGGTCACCAACGACGACGGCATCGAGGCCGAGGGACTCCTCGCGCTGCGCAGCGAGCTCGCCGCCATCCCGGGTCTGCGCGTGGTGGTCGTCGCGCCCGACGGCAATCGTTCGGCGATGGCGCGGATGATCACCACCCGTCGGCCGCTCTGGGTGCAGGAGACATTCTTCGAGGACGGCTCGAGCGGCTATGCGACCGATGGCACCCCGGTCGACTGTGTGCGGTTCGCCCAGCTCGGGCTCGTCGAGGGCTTCACCCCCGCCCTCATCGTCTCCGGGATCAACCACGGCTCGAACCTCGGCGACGACATCACCTACTCGGGGACGGTCGCGGCGGCCTTCGAGGGCCTGATCCTCGGCATCCCGGCGATCGCCGTCTCCCAGCAGTCGACCGAGCGTGAGATGGACTTCCGCTTTGGTCGCACATTCGATTTCACCGCGGCCGCGCACTTCACCGCTGGGGTCGTCGCCGAGCTCGACAGCGTCCCGCTGCCGCGCGGCACGCTGCTGAACATCAACGTCCCGGGTGCGCATCCGCTGGGCGTCGAGGTGACCCGCCTGGGCAAGCGGATCTACCGCGATGAGCTCCAGCTCGACACCGACGAGGGCTCCGGGCGCCGGCGCTACTGGATCTACGGCACCGATCCCGACTGGCACGACGAGCCCGGGACCGATCTCGCGGCGGTCGCCCAGGGGCGCATCTCGGTGACGCCGGTGCACTTCGACCTCACCGACGTCGACGGGATCGACGCGCTGGTGGCCCACGACCTCACGCGGCTGCTCGCGCCGGCCGCGCGCGAACTGCAGTGAGCGGCGCAGCGCCTGCAGGCGACGAGCGGGCGCGGGCGCAGGAGCTGCGCGCGGAGCTGCGCCGGCACAACGAGCGCTACTACGTCCTCGACGACCCGGAGATCGGCGACGACGCGTATGACGCACTGCTCGACGAGCTGCGTGCGCTCGAGGCGGCCCATCCGGAGCTCGTCACGGCCGACTCTCCGACGTGCGTCGTCGGCGCTGAGCCAGTCGGTGTGCTCGAGAAGGTGCGTCATCCGGAGCCGATGCTGTCGCTCGCCAACGCGCGCAGCGCTGAGGAGCTGCGCGCGTGGGTGCAGCGGATGCGCAACCACCTCGCGCGCGAGGGGATCGACGAGCCCATCTTCCGCTACGTCTGCGAGCCGAAGATCGACGGCCTCGCGATGTCGCTGATCTATCGGGATGGGGTCTTTGAGCGTGGCGCGACACGCGGCAACGGTGAGGTGGGGGAGGACGTGACGCACAACCTGCGCACGATTGCCTCGATCCCGCAGCGCATCGACGCTGCACCGGGCGTGGTCGAGGTGCGCGGCGAGGTGTACATGTCGCTCGCCGACTTCGCGGCGCTCAATGAGCGGCGCGCGCAGGCCGGTGAGTCGACCTTCATGAATCCCCGCAACTCGGCGGCCGGCACGATCCGGCAGCTCGACCCGCGCCTGACGGCCGAGCGTCCGCTCTCCTTCTGGGCGTACGGGGTCGGCGCGGTCGAGGGACTCGAGCTCGGCGCCCAGTGGGAGGTCCTCGCGTGGCTGCGCGAGCGCGGATTCCCGGTCAACCCCGACATCGTGCGCCTCGACAGCGAGGATGCTGTCGTCGAGCGCTGTCTCGACTGGCAGGCGCGCCGTGGTGGCCTCGCCTTCGAGATCGACGGCGTGGTGGTGAAGGTCGACGACGCCGAGCTTCAGCGGCGCCTCGGGGTCGTGGGGCGCGACCCGCGCTGGGCGATCGCGTGGAAGTTCCCGCCGACCACCACGGTGACGAAGCTCCTCGAGGTGCGGTGGAGCACCGGGAAATTCGGCGACCTGCATCCGTATGCCGTGCTCGAGCCGGTCGTCGTCGGCGGCGTCACGGTCGGGCAGGCGACGCTGCACAACGAGGAGGACCTCGCGCGCAAGGATGTGCGCGTCGGTGACGACGTGATCATCCTGCGGGCCGGTGACGTGATTCCGCAGGTGGTCTCTCCCGCACCGCACGCCGTCGAGCGCGAGGGACGCGCCGCCCCGCCGATCCCGCCCGCGCAATGCCCGGACTGCGGCACGCCGACGATCAAGCCGGCGGGCTCGGTCTTCACGAAGTGCCCGAACCTCGAGTGCGACGGGCGCCGTCGCCAGCTCCTCAAGCACTTCGTCTCGCGCGGGGCGATGGACATCGACGGGCTGGGCGAGAAGCAGGTCGCCGTGCTCATGGAGCATCTCGGCGTGCGCGAGGCCGCCGACCTCTACGCGCTTACCGCCGAGCAGCTCGCCGAGCTCGAGGGGCTGGGCGAGGTCTCGGCGGCGCGCCTTGTCGCGTCGATCGCCGCGTCGCGTGAGCGCCCATTTGCGCGCGTCCTCTTCGCCATCGGGATCGAGGGCGTCGGCGAGGTGACCGGGCGCAACCTCGCGCAGCGGATGCGCACGATCGACGCGCTGCTGGCCGCCGACACCGACGCGATCGCCCAGACGCCAGGCATCGGACCGATCGTGGGCGCATTGATCTGCCGACAGCTCGCCGAGCCGGGGATGCGCGGGCGCATCGAGCGGCTGCGGGCGGCGGGCCTGCGGTTCGCGGAGGAAGGGCCGGCTCCCGGCGCGGGGCCCCTGGCGGGGCGCACGTTCGTCCTGACCGGCACGCTCCCCGGCCTCACCCGCGAACAGGCCGGCGAGCGGATCATGGCGGCAGGTGGGCGCGTGACGTCCTCGGTGTCGAAGAAGACCGACTACGTCGTCGCCGGTGACAGCGCTGGGTCGAAGCTCGAGAAGGCGGAGCGGCTCGGCGTGCCGGTGCTCGACGAGGCCGCGCTGCTCGAGCTACTGGGAGACGGTGCCGCTTAGCCGAAGAGCTTGCGGCCGAGCGGGCGGCTCATGTAGCGCGCCAACACCGCCACAGCGCGGTCCTGTGCGGCATGCGCAGCAGACACATTCACGCCGTTGAGGAGGATGGCGAAGGCCACGACGTGCCCCTCAAGCGTGCGGCAGTAACCGGCGAGCGTGCTCACATCGCGCAGGGTGCCGGTCTTGCCGCGGCACGCGCCCTCGGCGGACGTGCCGATGAGGCGCCGGCGCAGCGTGCCAGTGCGCCCGGCAACCGCGAGCGTCGACTCGAATGCCGGGCCGAGGTCCGATGCGTGCATCCGCGCGAGCAGGCCGACCACCTGGCGCGCGGTCACCGTGTTGCGGCGTGAGAGACCGGAGCCGTCGGCGATCGTCCCGGGCGAGACCCCCATGCCGAGGAGTGCGGAGCGCGCGACGCTGGCGCCGAGCGCGGTCCTCGCCGGCGCGCTCTCCTGCGCTGCGAGCGCCTTGAGAAGGGTTTCGGCGTAGAAATTGTCCGAGGTGATGTTCGTCGTCTGCGCGAGCTCGAGGATCGATGGCGACGCGGCCGCGGCGATCGGTTCGGCGTCGAGCGGCGCCTCGCCGGTCGTTGTTCGGCCGCTGACGCGCACACCGCGCGCCCGCAGGGCCCGCGCGAAGCGACGCGCAGCGGCGAGCGCCGGGCCACCGGGCCGCGCCGCGTAACCGCGGTTGATGGTGAGCGCTCCCAGAACGCCGCTCATATCGACGTCGGCCGCGCCGGACGTCCGCGGGCCACCGCGCAGCCCATCAAAGCGCGATTCGTCACCGATGACCGAGCCGCTGACGCGCCGGATGCCGGCCCGGCGGACCTCCCGCGCGAGGCGCTGCAGGTCATCGGCCCCGAGTGTGGGGTCGCCACCGCCGATGAGGAGGAGGTCGCCGTCGAGGGCGCCGCGGTCGAGCGTGCCGGTGCGCGCGACGCGCGTCTGCAGATGGCCGGTCGGGACCAAGGTGCCCAGAGCGGCAGCGGTGGTGAAGAGCTTCTCGACGGACGCCGGGATCCGCGGCCTGTCGGCGCGGGCCGCGTAGAGCGCCTCGCCCGTGGTCAGGTCGCGAACGAACGCGCCGCTGTACGTCGCACCCGAACGGGCGATCCACCGGTCGAAGGACCGGCCGACGGTCGCGCGATCCAGAGCCGACGCCCCCGCCGGCAGGACCAGAAGGAGAAGGAGCGCACAGAGCGGCGCCAGGAGGCGTCGGGAGAGCACCCGGGAACGGTACCGCCGGAGGTTGGGATCGCGAGCCGGTGCAAGCGATCCCCCAGGTCGTCCTAGCCGCGGTGGGGCGTACGATGAACTAGTGGGAAAAGTCGTTGGGATCGACGAGGCTTCGGGCCGTGCGCCGAAGCGCGCCGCGGCGCGGAAGCTCCGCACGCCGCCCTCGAAGACCGCGCTCGTCCTGGGCGGCGGCGGCTTCACCGGCGGCGTCTATGAGATCGGCGCGCTGCGAGCCTTCGACCTCCTTGCCGTCAATCGCACGGTGAACCAGTTCGACGTCTATGTCGGCACGAGCGCGGGGTCCTTCGTGGCCGCATTGGCGGCCAATGGGATCACGCCGGAGGAGATGATGCGCGTCGTCACGCATCAGAAGCCCTCGCCCTTCGCTGACATCGATGTCGGCACGATCCTGAAGCCGAACGTCCTCGGCTTTGCGCGGACCGGGGCGCTGCTGCCCCTGCGCGTCGCCCGCCTCGCCCGCGAGCTGGCGCCGAACTGGCGCTCGATCTCGGTCATGGACGTGCTGCTCGGGCTGACCGATGACCTTCCAGCAGGGCTCTATTCCGGACGCGGCATCGAGCGCTACCTCGAGCGGGTCCTCGCCGAGGCTGGGCGCACCGACGATTTCCGCGGCCTCGCGCCGGAGCTCTATCTCACAGCGACCGATCTCGACAGCTGCGAGCGCGTCGTCTTCGGCACGGAAGGCTGGGACGACGTGCCGATCTCCACGGCCGTGCGGGCATCGACCGCGCTCCCGATGGTCTTCGAGCCGGTACGGCTGCGCGAGCGCGAACTCGTCGATGGCGGGATCGTCTCGACGACGAACGTCGACATTGCCGTCGAGGCGGGCGCGAAGCTCGTGATCGTCATCAACCCCTTGGTGCCCTACAACGGGAAGGAGGCGCGCCCAGGCGCGCCGCGCCACGTCAGCGACATGGGGCTCGCCCAGATCGGCTATCAGAGCTTCAAGCTCCTCGCCCACCAGCGCCTCCACGAGTCGGTCGGCCAGTGGAAGTCCCGCTACCCGGACGTCGACATCGTGCTGATCGAGCCGGCAGCGGACGACCAGCTCATGTTCGAGACGTCGATCATGGACTTCACCAAGCGCGTCGCGATCGCACGCCATGGCTTCGAGTCCGTGACGCACCGGCTCGCCGCTGAGTACGACTCCTATCGCGAGATCCTCGCGCGCCACGGGATCAGGATCTCGGCGACGCGCGTGCGCAAGGTCGTCGAGCAGGTCGCGGGCGAGCGCGAGCGTACGCGCGCCTGGCGGAGGATCCTCGAGCAGACGACGAGCACGCTCCTACGGCAGTCGGGGCAGCAGGACGACGACGCTCGCACGGACGCGAGCGCGAGCCGCTAGGCGCCCACGGCCTCGGCGAGCGCGCGGACGAGGCGGTCGGTTGCGTCGGCGTCCTGCAGCGTCGCGCGCACATGCCGCGGATCACCCAGCGGGCCGCCCGGGAGGACGAGCACCTTCGACTGGGCGAGGCGCCCGGCGAGCTGTGCGCCGTCGAGCGCCGGAGCAGCGAGCCAGACCACATGTGCCTGGCTCGGAGTCACCTCAACCGGGAGCCCGCGCAGCGCCTCGCGCAGACGCTCTCGCTCGACGGTCACCTGTGCGGCGCGCCGCGCCACGAGACCCCGTCCCTGCCGGAGTGCCTCGAGAATCCCCGCCTGGGTGAGCTCCCCAACGCCGAGCGGCGGGCTGAGCTGCTCGAGCAGCGGCTCGCTCTGCGGGCCGCCGACCACGTAGCCGCAGCGCAGGCCGGCGAGGCCCCAGGCCTTCGAGAAGGTGCGGAAGACGAGCATCCGCGGGTGCTGATCGACGAGGCGCAGTGCCGCGTCAGCGTCCTCGGCATCGACGAAGTCGCGCAGCGCCTCGTCGAGCAGCACCACAACGCGCTCCGGCAGCGCATCGAGGAGGGCGCTGAGCTCGCCGGCGCGCAGGAAGTCGCCGGTCGGGTCGTTCGGGTTGCAGAGGAGGAGGAGACGCGTGCGGTCGGTCACGCCTGCCAGAAGCGCCGCCGGATCGAACCCCGGCACGGGGACGACGGTTGCCCCGCAGCGCCGCGCGAGCGTCGGGTAGAGCGGGTACGAGGGCCAGGGTGTGAGGAGTTCGTCACCGGGGGAGAGGAGCTCGCGCGCGGCCGCGCCGAGCAGCTGCGATGCGCCTTCGCCGACGGCGATCCGCTCGGCGCGGAGGTCGTGCATGCGGGCGATGGCATTGCGCAGATCGGGCGCGTCGCTGTGCGGATAGCGATGGAGGCCCGCGCGCGCGGCGAAGGTCACCGCGTCGACGACGACCGACGGCGGAACTTCATGCCACGTGGTGCTGCGCAGGTCGAGCGGCGGGACCGTGTCGAGCGCGGTGCGGCGGCGCGTGTCGGCCTCGTCGCGCAGCTGTGCGGAGAGCTCCTGCGGCGTGAGCGCCTCGTAGCGCCGGTAACGGTCGCGCAGGCCCATCCGTCAGGGGGAGCTGGGGTTGAGCGAGTCGGCGAGGCCGCCGCCGAGAATCATCCAGAGTCCGAAGAGGCTGACGCCGACCAGCGCGGTGTACGCGAAGATGCGCCCGATTGCGCCCTGGCGCTGGTCGATGCCGGCGGCGCGGCGCACGAGGATCCAGGCGTGATCGAGGCGCTTGAGCACAGACAGGGCGACGACGAGCGTCATGAGGATGGCCGCGAACGCGACAATGACCGCAAGGAATGTCCGCTCGGCGAGGAATCCGATGTGCGCGACGATCCACAGCCAACCGAGCGGGATCGGCCCCCAGAAGAGCAGATTCACGACCACCATCAGGGCGAGCAGGACGTACGCAAACAGGGCGTCGCGGCGGAGACTGCGCGGGTCACGCTCGCCCGGGTCCTCGCGCAGCCGCAGCGGGCCGGTCCCCGGCCGCCGGCCGACGAAGAGGCCCCCGTTGTCGGTGGGATCCGTCCGCACACCCCGCAGGGTACGCGTCCGGTCAGTCCTCGTAGAGCGCGTTGAAGAGCTGCGCGTACTTCTCGTTGACGACGTTGCGCTTGACCTTGAGCGTCGGGGTCAGCTCTCCGGTCTCTTGGCTGAGGTCGTGATCGAGCAGGAAGAAGCGCTTCGCCTGCTCCACCTGGGCGTAGTGCGCGTTGGCGCGATCGACCTCGTCCTGGATCAGCGCGATGACCTGCGGGTGCGTGCTGAGCGTCGCGATCGACGTGTCCTCGATCGGCGGGTCGGCGGCGGTCGTCGCCCAGGGGACGATCTCTTCCTCGTCGAGCGTGATGAGCAGCACCGGGTAGGGCCGACGATCGCCGTAGAGGACCGCCTGGCTGATGTAGCGCGTCTGCTTGAGGTCGTTCTCAAGGTTGGCGGGCGTGATGTTCTTGCCCCCCGCGGTGATGATGATGTCCTTCTTGCGGCCGGTGATCGAGACGAAGCCGTCCGCGTCGACCGAGCCGAGGTCGCCGGTGTGCAGCCAGCCATCGACCACCGCGCCGAAGCTCGCATCTGCGTTGTTGTGATACCCGCTGAAGATGTTCGCCCCCTTGATGAGGAGCTCGCCATCAGCGGCGCTCTTCACCTCGACGCCCGGGAGCGGGCGCCCGACGGTGCCGAACTTGTGGAACTCGGGGCTCGATGTCGTCGCGACCGTCGCGGTCTCCGTCATGCCGTAGCCCTCCATGACGGGGATGCCTGCACCCCAGAAAAAGCGCAGGATCTCCGATGCGATCGGCGCAGCGCCGGTGACGGCCTGCTCGAGTCGGCCGCCGAAGAGGCTCTGCACGAAGTGCGCGATCGCGGCCAGCGACCGGCCCTGTTCATCACCTTCGATCGGAGTGTTCCAGCGCTCCATCAGATCGTCCGGAACCGGCTCGCCCGCGGTCTGGAGGTCATGAATGCGGCCGCCGAGCTCGGAGATCGCGGCGATCACCGGCGGGGGGATCTGGCCCTGAGCGAGCGTGTAGAGCTTCTCGAAGATGCGTGGCACCGACGGCAGGTACGTCGGCTTGACGGCCATCACCTCGGGGATGATCTGCTTGGTGTCGCCGCCGTAGTAGGCGATCGTCGTGCCGGTGTCCACCGAGGTGAGCTGGATGAGCAGCGCGAAGGCGTGAGCGAGCGGCAGGAAGAGGTAGACGGCGTCACCGCCGCCCATGAGCATCTGGCGCTTGCCGACCATGTCGATGACGGCGCGGTAGTTGCGGTGCAGCAGGACGCAGCCCTTCGGCGGCCCTGTCGTGCCGGAGGTGTAGATGAACGTGTAGGGATCGTCGCCGGAGACCGCTTCGTGACGCTCCCGGTACTCGCGCTCGTCACGCGCGCGCCCCGCGGCACGCAGGTCGTCGAGGAGGACGATCCCCTCGCCGGATGCGGTGCCCTCCATGACGACGATGAAGCGCAGCTGCGGGAGCGACGCCCGCACCGCCTCGATCTTTGCGAGTTGATCGGCGTTCTCGACGACGATGCCGACCGACCCCGAGTCGCCGGCGACCCACTCGCACTCCTTCGGTGAGTTCGTCGGGTAGATCGGGACGACGACGCCGCCGGCCCCACTGATGGCGAACGAGCAGAACGTCCACTCGGGCCGCGTGTCGGCGAGCAGCGAGACACGCTCACCGGGCTCGAGGCCGAGGTCGATCAGGCCGCGAGCGATCTCCGAGACGATGGTGCCCGCCTCGCGGAAGGTCACGTCCACCCAGTCGTCACCAGACTTGCGTCGCACGAGCGCCGTGTCGCCGTAGCGCTCGGCCGCGATCGCCATGAGGTCGGCGATGGTCTGTGATCCGGTGGTCGGGGTGATGCTGGCTTCCATGAAGTCCTCTCTCATCCGTCGCGGGCCGCGCGAGTCTATGAGCGCGCCTGGGTCGAGTGGGTTTTTCGGGGTACGAGCAAGGTGCCAGTGCTAGATGGGATTCGGCACGTCGATGAAGCGGTGCTCTATCCCGAAGTGCGCGGCCAGGTGGTTGCCGAGCGCCTGAACGCCGAGGGTCTCGGTCGCATAGTGGCCCGCAGCGAGGAAGTGGATGCCGGCCTCCCGCGCCTGGTGCATCACGCGCTCGGCCGGCTCGCCGGTGAGGAAGGCGTCGAGGCCGGCCTCGATCGCCTCGCCGAGGTGGCCCGCAGCAGCGCCGGAGACGATGCCGATCCTGCGCACATGCTCAGGACCGACGGTGAACGCGAGCGGCTCTCGGCCGCCGGTGGCCGCACGGGTTCGGTCGATCAGCTCCTGCGGCGTGATGCCCTGATCGGGGAACGTGGCGGCGACGCCGATCCCGCCCGCGAACGGCTCCCACGACGTGGCGCCAAGGGCCTGCGCGAGCAGGGCGTTGTTGCCGAGTTCCTGGTCGCCGTCGAGGGGCAGGTGGTAGGCGGCGAGCGAACAGTCGGCCTCGAGCAGGAGACGCAGGCGCCGCGCGGCGGGACGATCGAGCGCCTGCGGCGCCCCGCGCCAGAAGAGCCCGTGGTGGACGAGGATGAGGTCGGCGCCCTCCGCGAGCGCGCGCTCGAAGAGCTCAGCGCTGGCCGACACGCCGGTGACGACGGTCGCGACCTCCTCGCGCCCGGGTACCTGCAGCCCGTTGGGCGCATAGTCCTCGAAGCGCTCGGGCTCGAGCAGGCGGTCGAGCTCGGAGATCATCTCGGTCAGCTGGGCCACGTCGGCGACGCTACCGCACGGCCGCGGCGATGGGTCGTCACGCCGCGCCGTGCCATACTGACGCCGACCTCGGGGCGTGGCGCAGCCTGGTAGCGCGCACCGTTCGGGTCGGTGAGGTCCTCGGTTCGAATCCGAGCGCCCCGATAACGATGGCCCGTCCGCATGCGCTGCGGGCGGGCCATCGTCGTTCCAGCGGCTACTTGACGGTGGTGCGGACGGTCTTGGTGGGTGGTGAGGTGCTGAGCTGGGTACCGCTGCCACACGGTGCTTCGCCTCCTCGCCGCAACCTGCATGGTGCTCCTCGTCGCCGTCTCCTCGGCGCGTCGCGCCGACGAGCACAGCGGTCCACGGCGAGCGTCCGCGACCGTGCTCGTCTTCCATGGCGGCGGATTCGTCCTCGGGTCCCCCCAGGCGACCCGCTCGGTCGCCCGCACCCTCGCTCGTCGGGGATTTGCGGTGGTCAATGTGGAGTACCCGCTCCTCGCCGCGCGCGGCATGGTGGCAGGCGCCGTCGCCTGGGCGCCGGTGAGCGATCTTCTCGGCTGGCCCGGCGCCTGGCTGTTCTTCCGCGACTACCGCGTGCCATTCGCTCCGACGCTGCGCCGCCTCTCTCCGATCACCTGGGCCCGAGGGCGATCGTCGCCCCTGATGATCCTGCACGGGCGCAGCGACCTGGTCGGCGCCGACGCCCAGAGCCGCCGGCTCGTCGCTCGCTGGCCGCGGGCGGTGCTCTGCAGCGGCCCGGGCGGGCACACGCTGGACGGGGCGACCTTCCTCTGGGCGCAGGCCCACACAGCCTCGATCCTTGCGCGGCTCGCCTCGCCGAGCCGCCGAAAGCTCACGCCGGAGGTCTGCCCGACGTGGTGACCTCGCGCGCGAGTTCCGCGCGCACGAGCGGGACGACCTGCGTCCCGAAGAGCTCCATGGAGCGCAGCACGTCGCGATGCTCAACGGCGCCGAGGCTCATGTGGCCGAGGTAGCGGTCGTGGCCGAAGAGCCGATGGTGGAAGAGGATGTTCTCCGCGACCTGCTCAGGGGAGCCGATCGTCAGTGCGCCGCGCGGCGAGGCGAGCTCCTGGTACTCCCGCACGCCCGCAGGCGGCCAGCCGCGCTCAGCGCCGATGCGGTTCATCATCTCGAGGTAGGGCCGCGCGAATGCCTGGTGGGCATCGGACAGCGTCGGCGCGACGAAGGTGTGGGTGTTGATCGCCACCTTGAGGTTCGCCGGATCGTGGCCAGCGGCGGCACCTGCCTCGCGGTAGAGGCGGATCAGCGGCGCGAAACGCTCCGGCTGGCCGCCGATGATCGCGATGGTCAACGGCAGGCCGAGCGTGCCCGCCCGCTCGACCGAGGCGGGTGCGCCGCCGACGGCCACCCAGACGGGGAGGGGATGCTGGACCGGACGCGGATGGATCGGGGCGTGGTCGAGCGGCGCGCGCAGGCGACCGGACCAGGTGACCTCGACCTGGTCGCGGAGCTGCAGCAGCAGATCGAGCTTCTCGGCGTAGAGGGCGTCGTAGTCGGCGAGATCGAAGCCGAAGAGCGGGAACGATTCGGTGAATGAGCCGCGCCCGGCCATGATCTCGGCGCGGCCGCCGGAGAGCAGGTCGACGGTCGCGAACTGCTGGAAGACGCGCACCGGGTCGTCGGAGGAGAGGACGGTGACGGCGCTCGACAGCCGGATGCGCTGCGTGCGCACCGCCGCAGCGCCGAGGACGACGGCCGGCGCGGAGACGAGGTAGTCCTCGCGGTGATGCTCGCCGATGGCGAACACATCGAGGCCGAGCTCGTCGGCGAGCTCGATCTCTTCGAGCAGATTGCGCATCCGCTGCTCGGGGCTGACCCCGGGGTGGACGTCGCCGAATGTCGCGAGGCCGAACTCCATGCGGCAAGTGTAGGTGTGGGCCTTGCATCAGACCCGCTTGTATGCAAGTATCCGAGTGCCGTGGCCACCACCCCTCTCCTTCGCGTCCGCCGTGCCCGCGCCGAGTCTGCGCCGTCGCAGGTGTACGCCGCGCTGCGCGCCGCGATCGTCGCCGCGGAGTTCGAGCCGGGACAGCGGCTTTCCGAGAACGAACTCGCCGCGCAGCTCGGGGTGAGCCGCACCCCGGTGCGCGAGGCCCTCGCGCGTCTGCGCGATGACCGTCTCGTCGACATCGTCCCCCAGCTCGGCACCTTCGTCACGCCGATCAGCGTCGCCGCCGTGATGGACGCGCAGTTCGTCCGCGAGGCGCTCGAGTGCGCCGCTGTGCGTCTCGCCGCCCAGCGTGCGGACGCGGCCGATGTCGCCCGTCTGCGCGCGATCATCGCGCGTCAGCGCGCCGTGGACTCGCCGGAGGCCTTCCTCAAGCTCGACGACGAGCTCCATGCCGAGCTGTGCGCGCTCAGCGGCCACGGCGTCGCCTGGACGATCACCCTGCGCGCCAACGGCCACCTTGATCGCATCCGCCGGCTGAGCCTGCCGCAGCCGCGCTACCTCCCGCAGATGATCGACGAGCACGAGCAGGTCGTCGACGCCATCGCCGCATCCAACCCCGACGCCGCGGAGGCGGCCCTCCGCCATCACCTGCGGATGGTCCTCTCCGAGCTGCCGGGGATCCGCCACGACCGCCCCGGGTACTTCGAAGACCATGGCTGACATCGACATCGATCCGCAGGAGACCGCTGAGTGGGTCGAGGCCCTCGAAGCCGTCCTGCTCCAGGATGGCCCCGAGCGCGCCGCCCAGCTCCTCGACGGGCTCATCGCGCAGGCCCGCCACGCCGGCGCGCCCGTCGAGTCGGGGTTCAATACCCCGTACGTCAACTCGATCCCGGTCGGAGCTGAGGATCCGCTCGGGGGCGACCCGGCGCTCGAGCGCAAGCTCCGCTCGGCACTGCGCTGGAACGCAATCGCCATGGTCATCCGCGCGAACAAGGAGTCGTCGGAACTCGGCGGCCACATCGCGAGCTACCAGTCGATCGCCACGCTGTACGAGACAGGCTTCAACCACTTCTGGCACGCCCCGTCGGAAGATCACGGCGGCGACCTCGTCTACCTCCAAGGCCATTCGGCCCCCGGCGTCTACGCCCGCGCGTTCCTCGAGGGCCGCATCACGGCCGAGCAGCTCGACGGCTTCCGCCGCGAAGTCTCGGTCCCCGGCGGCCTGAGCTCGTATCCGCACCCCTGGCTGATGCCGGACTTCTGGCAGTTCCCCACCGTCTCGATGGGTCTCGGGCCGATGATGGCGATCTACCAGGCGCGTTTCATGAAGTACCTCCAGGGGCGCAACCTCGCCGACACCGCCGGTCGCAAGGTCTGGGCCTTCATGGGCGACGGCGAGATGGACGAGCCGGAATCCCTCGGCGCGATCTCGCTCGCCGGCCGCGAGCACCTCGACAACCTCGTCTTCGTCGTCAACTGCAACCTCCAGCGGCTCGATGGCCCGGTGCGCGGCAACGGCAAGATCATCCAGGAGCTCGAATCCGAATTCCGCGGGTCCGGCTGGAACGTCATCAAGGTCGTCTGGGGTCGGCGCTGGGATCCGCTCATCGAGGCCGATCAGGACGGGCTCCTGCGACGCAGGATGGAAGAAGCCGTCGACGGCGACTACCAGACGTACAAGGCGCGCAGCGGCGCGTTCGTGCGCGAGCACTTCTTCGGGAAGTACCCCGAGCTGCTCGAGCGCGTCGCGCACATGAGCGACGACGACATCTGGGCGCTCAACCGCGGCGGGCACGACCCGTACAAGGTCTACGCGGCCTACGCCGAGGCGTCACGGACGCTCGGCAAGCCGACCGTGATCCTCGCCAAGACGATCAAGGGCTACGGCATGGGGGAGGCCGGCGAAGGCCAGAACTCCACCCATCAGCAGAAGAAGATGAATGTCGAGGCGCTGCGCAGCTTCGGCAAGCGGTTCGACCTCGACCTCTCCGAGGAGCAGATCGAGAATGCCGAGTACTACCGCCCGGCGCCCGACAGCCCCGAGATGGAGTACATGCGCGAGCGCCGCGCCGCGCTCGGCGGCCCGCTCCCCGCGCGTCGCTGCAAGGCGCAGCCGCTGCCCGTCCCGCCGCTCGAGACCTTCAAGGGCCAGCTCGAGTCGAGCGGTGAGCGCGAGCTCTCCACGACGATGGCCTTCGTCCGGGTCCTCGCCGCACTGCTGCGCGACAAGGACCTCGGACCGCGGATCGTGCCGATCGTCGCCGATGAGTCGCGCACCTTCGGCATGGAGGGCATGTTCCGCCAGCTCGGCATTTTCAGCCAGGTGGGGCAGCTCTACCGCCCCGAGGACGCCGACCAGCTGATGTTCTACCGCGAGGACAAGGCGGGCCAGATCCTCCAGGAGGGGATCAACGAGGCCGGTGCCATGTCGTCGTGGATCGCGGCCGGCACGGCCTACACGAACCACGCGATCCAGATGATCCCGTTCTACATCTACTACTCGATGTTCGGGTTTCAGCGCATCGGCGACCTCGCGTGGGCGGCCGGGGACTCGCGCGCGCGCGGCTTCCTGCTCGGCGGCACGTCTGGGCGCACGACGCTCAACGGCGAGGGCCTCCAGCACGAGGACGGCCACAGCCACATCCAGTCCGGGCTGATCCCGAACTGCGTCTCCTATGACCCGACGTACGCCCACGAGGTCGCCGTGATCATCCGCGACGGCCTGCGGCGGATGGTGTTCGAGCAGGAGGATGTCTTCTACTACCTCACGCTGCTCAACGAGAATTACCCGCATCCCGGGATGGCCGAGGGCTCGGAGGAGGGGATCCTGCGCGGGATGTACCTCCTGCGCGACGGTGGGCCCCAGGCACGCGTCCAGCTCATGGGATCCGGGGCGATTCTGCGCGAGGTCGAGGCCGGCGCGGACTTGCTGGCCGAGGACTTCGGGATCATCGCGGACGTGTGGAGCGCCACGTCGTTCACGGAGCTGCGGCGCGACGGCCTGGAGGCCGAGCGCTGGAGCCGCCTGCATCCGGGCGAGACCGAGCGCGAGTCCTACGTGCGCAGCGTCCTCGACGCGCGCGCGGCCGGGCCGGTCGTCGCAGCGACCGACTACGTGCGGTCGTTCCCCGAGCAGATCCAGCCCTTCGTCGGTGAGCGCAGCTTCACCGCGCTCGGCACCGATGGATTCGGCCGCAGCGACTGGCGCCGCACGCTGCGCAGCTTCTTCGAGGTGGATCGCCACCACGTCGTCCTCGCCACGCTGACCGCTCTCGGTGAGCGGGAGGCCGCGAGCGCGGCGATCGAGCGGTATGGGATCGAGTCCGAGGAGGCTCCGCCATGGCAGAGGTGACGCAGGTCGTCGTACCGGATATCGGGGATTTCACCGACATTCCGGTGATCGAGATCCTCGTCGAGCCGGGGAGCGTCGTCGCCGTCGACGATCCGCTCGTCGCGCTCGAGTCCGACAAGGCGACGATGGAGATCCCGTCGCCGGTCGCCGGCACGGTCGCCGAGATCCTCGTGAAGATCGGCGACAACGTGTCGATGGGCTCGCCGATCCTCACGCTCGAGGGCGAGGGCGGCGGCGACGCCGCGCCCGCAGCTCCCGAGACGGCGCCCAGCGACGCGGCTCCCGCGGCGCCGGTGCCCGCCGATTCGGCGCAGGCGGCCGTCGAGCAGGAGGCCGAGCCGCAGCGCCCTGCGCAGGACGTCGCTCCGGCACCGGCCGACGGCGAGGAGGGGCGCGCCCCGTATGCCAGCCCGACCGCGCGCCGCGTCGCGCGCCAGCTCGGCGTCGATGTGAGCACGCTCGCGGGCACCGGCCGCGGCGGTCGCATCACGCGGTCCGACGTCGAGGTCGCCGCCGGCGTGCGCGAGGCGCCCACCGGCCCGCAGCCGCCAAAGCCCGCCGCCGCTGCGGTGGCCGAAGGCGGCCCGCTGGCCGGGCTTCCGCCCTGGCCGCAGGTCGACTTCGAGGCGTTCGGCGAGGTCGAGCGCGTCCCGCTAACGCGCATCCAGCGGATCGCCGGGCCGAACCTTGCGCGCAACTGGGTCGTCATCCCGCATGTGACGCACAACGAAGAGGCGGACATCACCGACCTCGAGGGCTTCCGCAAGGAGGTGAACGCCGACCATCCCGACACGAAGGTCACGATGGTCGCGCTCCTCCTCAAGGCCTGCGTCGGCGCCCTGCGCGCGTTCCCGCAGTTCAACTCGTCACTCGACGGCGACGAGCTCGTCGTCAAGCACCACTACCACCTCGGATTCGCGGCGGACACGCCCAATGGACTCGTCGTGCCGGTGATCCGCGACGTCGATCGCAAGGGCCTGCTCGAGCTTGCCGAGGAGCTGCGCGAGCTCTCCGGGCGTGCGCGTGAGGGCAAGCTCAGCGCGGGCGAGATGCAGGGCGGGACGTTCACGATCTCCTCGCTCGGCGGGATCGGCGGCACGTCGTTCACGCCGATCATCAACGCCCCCGAGGTCGCGATCCTCGGCGTCACCCGCTCGGTCATGCGCCCGCTCTGGGACGGGTCGGAGTTCGTCCCGCGGCTCGTGCTGCCGCTCTCGCTCTCCTACGACCACCGCGTCATCGACGGGGCTGCGGCCGCGCGCTTCATGGTGCGTCTCGCGCACGACCTCGCGGACGTGCGGCGCTTCCTGCTCTAGGTCAGGAGCGCCGCAGCGCGACGACGGGGATCCGCCGGTCGGTCCCCGCCTGGTAGCCCGCGAAGACCGGCATCGCCTCCACCTGGCGGGCGTAAAGCTCGTCGCGCAGCGGTCCCTCGACCTCCTCGGCGGTCGCTTCAAACGTCTCGGTGCCGAACTCGACGGTCGCCTGGGGGTTCGCGCGCAGGTTGTGCAGCCAGGCCGGGTGCGTGTCGGCGCCAGCCTTGGAGGCGAAGATGTGCAGCGTGCCCTCGTCGTCGGGCAGGCAGACGAGCGGGGTGGTGCGGCGCACCCCGCTGCGCGCGCCGGTCGTCGTCAGGACGAGGAAGGGCTGGTCGGGGAAGGCGCTGATGACGCCGCCGTTCGCACGGAACTCTTCGATGGTGCGGCGGTCGATCTCTGCCTGGGTTTCGGCCATGCCCAGAGGCTAGAGGCCGTGGACGGCTCAGCCGGCGAGGACGAGGTCGCCGTAGCCGTTGGCGATCTCCTCGGGCGTGAGGCGCCCGCCGGGGCGCAGCCACTGTGGCGAGTAGTTGACCATCCCGAGCAGCGCGGAGAGCGTCAGGCGGCGATCGCCGAGGCGCAGGAGTCCGGCCGCCTCACAGTCGCGCAGAACGGCGTCAAGCAGCTCCTCGAAGGTCTTGCGCTTGTGGCGCACGTCGCGCCACTGCGCGCCCTCGGCGAGGAGCGTGCGCTCCTGCTGGAAGACGAGCATGTGGTCGTGGTGCTCGTCGACGTGGATCATCCACGTGCGCAGGAGCCGGCGCAGCCGGTCCTCCGGTGCGGCGCCGTCGGTGGCGATCGGCTGCGCCTCCGCGAGCAGCGGGTCCATGAGCTCGTCGCAGATGCGCACGAGCAGCGATTCCTTGCTGCCGATGTAGTGGTAGAGGCCGCCGGGGGCGAGGCCCGTCGCGGCGGTGAGATCGGCCATCGAGGTGCCGTGGTAGCCGCGCTCGGCGAAGAGCTGTGCGGCGACGGCGACGACCTCGTCGCGGCGCCCGTCGTAGCGGGCGCGCAGGGCAGGACGCGAAGGACCGCGATCTGTGGGTGTTGGAATGGCCATTCGAACTTCGAACGATCATTCTATAGACTCGCGACATGTTCTTTGATCTGGACGACGAGACCGAGCTGCTGCGCCGCACCGTGCGCGAGTTCGCCGAGGGTGAGATCGCGCCCGTGGCCGAGGAGCTCGACTACGAGAAGCGCTTCCCCTACGAGATCGTGGCCCAGATGGGCGAGCTCGGCTGGATGGGCATCCCTTTCCCTGAGGAGCATGGCGGCGCGGGCGGCAACGCCCTCCAGTACGCGATCGCGGTCGAGGAGCTCACGCGCGTCGACTCGAGCGTCGCGATCACGCTCTGCGCGCACACGTCGCTCGGCGTCCAGCCGATCTACCTTTACGGCACCGACGATCAGCGCGAGCATCTGATGCCCGACCTGTGCGCGGGCCGCAAGCTCGGCGCCTTCGGCCTCACCGAGCCGGAGGCCGGCAGCGACGCCGGCAACGTGCGCACCCGGGCGACGCTTGAGGGCGGCGAGTGGGTCATCAACGGCGCCAAGCAGTTCATCACCAACTCGGGCACCGACATCTCCGGCCACGTCGCGATCACCGCGCGCACGGGCGAGAAGGAGATCTCGAACATCATCATCGAGAACGGCACCGCCGGCTACGAGCAGGGCGCGCCGTACCGCAAGATGGGGTGGAACGCCTCGGACACCCGCCCGCTGACCTTCACCGACTGCCGCGTCCCCGAGGAGAACCTCCTCGGCCCGCGCGGCGCCGGCTTCAAGCAGTTCCTGCACATCCTCGACATCGGCCGCATCGGCGTCGCCGCGATGGGCGTTGGTCTCGCGCAGGGCGCGCTCGACCAGGCGCTCGCCTACGCGAAGGAGCGCCAGGCCTTCGGCCAGTCGATCTCGAAGTTCCAGTCGATCCAGGCGAAGCTCGCCGACATGGCGACCGAGATCGAGGCCGCGCGCCTGCTGACCTACAAGGCGGCGTGGGAGAAGGACCTCGGACGCAACTTCACGCTGACGGCCGCCCAGGCGAAGCTCAAGACCGGCCGCCTGGCCGTGCGCTGCGCCGAGGAGGCCGTCCAGATCCACGGCGGCTACGGCTTCATCGAGGAGTACCCCGTCGCGCGCTTCTACCGCGACGCGAAGATCCTGACGATCGGCGAGGGCACGGACGAGATCCAGCAGATGGTCATCGCCCGCGCGCTGGGGGCGTGAGCTCGCTCGCAGGACTCTCACCGGTCCTGATCGCCAACCGCGGTGAGATCGCCGTCCGTGTCGCGCGCTCGCTGCGCGAACTCGGGCTGCGGTCGGTCGCGGTCTACAGCGACGCCGACCGTGACGCGCTGCACGTCGACGCCTGCGACCTCGCGGTGCGCATCGGCCCCGCCGAGGCCGCGCAGTCGTATCTGAACATCCCGGCGCTGCTAGAGGCCGCCGCGGCCAGCGGGGCCCGCGCCGTCCATCCGGGGTATGGCTTCCTCTCGGAGAACGCCGCCTTCGCGCAGGCCGTGATCGACGCCGGGCTCGTCTGGATCGGGCCGCCGCCCGCCGCGATCGAGCTCATGGGCGACAAGGCGCGCGCACGCGAGCTCGCCCGTGAGGCCGGTGTGCCGGTCCTCCCGGGCCTTGAGGAGGACGCGCCGAGCGCCGCGGCGGCGCAGGCGTTTGTCGCCGAGCATGGGCTGCCGATCGTCGTCAAGGCGGTCGCCGGCGGCGGCGGCAAGGGGATGCGCGTCGTGCGCGCTGAAGCGGATCTCGCGGACGCCCTCGCCGCTGCGGCGCGCGAGGCGCAGGCCGCCTTCGGCGACGGCCGCGTGTTCCTCGAGCGCTACCTCGAGCAGCCGCGCCACATCGAGGTCCAGCTGCTCGCGGACGCCCACGGTGCCTGCGTCCATCTGGGCGAGCGCGAGTGCTCGCTCCAGCGTCGCCACCAGAAGGTCGTCGAGGAGTGCCCGTCGCCAGCCGTCGGGCCCGAGCTGCGCGCGCGGCTCGGCGAGGCGGCCGTGCGGCTTGCGCACGCCTGCGCCTACGCGGGCGCCGGCACCGTCGAGTTCCTCGTCGCCGGTGAGGAGTTCTTCTTCCTCGAGATGAACACGCGCCTACAGGTCGAGCATCCCGTGACGGAGCTCGTCTACGGCGTCGATCTCGTCGAGCTCCAGCTGCGCGCCGCCGCCGGTGAGCCGCTCACGCTCGTGCAGCAGGACCTTGAGCCGGTCGGCCATGCGATCGAGGCACGGCTCTACGCCGAGGACCCGGCTGCGGGCAACCTGCCGTCGACGGGAACGATCCGCGCCTGGCGCCCGCCGACGGGCCTGGGCGTGCGCGTCGACAGCGGCGTGCGCGAGGGCTCGGTCGTCGAGACGCACTACGACCCGATGCTCGCCAAGGTCATCGCGAGCGGCCCCGACCGCGCCACGGCGCTCGAGCGGCTCGACGAGGCGCTCGCCGACCTCGTCCTGCTCGGGCTGACGACGAACGCCGGTGCGACACGCGCCCTGCTCGCCCGGCCCGAGGTGCGCGCCGGTGACCTCGACACGAACCTCCTTGAGCGCATCGCGGGCGACCTCGACCTCGAGCCGCCCGCCGACCTCCTCCCGGCCGCCGCGCTCGCCGAGCAGCTCCTCGCCGCCGAGGCGCAGGCCGCGCACACGACGGTGCCGCTCGGCTGGCGCGTCGACGGCACGTGGGGGAGCTGGCGGCGGCGCACCGACCGCGGCGACCTCGTCGTCGAGGGCCGCCCGGGCGAGCCCGGAGCGGTGCACGCCGGTGAGGACCACTGGACCGGTGCGGCGCGCCGCGTCGGCCCGGGCGCGATCTCCGCGACGCTCGATGGGCTCACCCGCGGCTACGCGGTCGCGCTTGACGGCGACGTCCTCTGGATCGGCCGCGGCGGACACCAGATCGAGGTGCGCCCGGCCCCGCGCGGCACGCGCGACGCGAGCGCCGGCCACGGCGTCGTCGAGGCGCCGATGCCCGGCACGGTGCTGATCGTCAGCGCCGCCACGGGCGACGCCGTCGTGCGCGGCGACGTCCTGATGGTGCTCGAGTCGATGAAGATGGAACTGCAGATCACCGCGCCGCGCGACGGCGTCGTCGGCGAGCTCACGCACGCGGTGGGCGACAAGGTCGCGCGTGGCGAGCGCCTGGCCGTGGTGGAGTCCGACGAGGAGGACGCATGAGCGACCGACAGGCACACCTGGAGCTGATCGCCGACCTCGAGCAGCGGCTCGCGCGCGTGCGCGCCGGCGGCGGCCCGAAGGCGACCGAGAAGCACACGGCCCGCGGCAAGCTCCTCGCCCGTGAGCGCGTCGAGCGCCTCTGCGACCCGGGCGCCCCGTTCCTCGAGCTCAGCCCGCTCGCCGCAGAGGACCTCTACGACAACGACGCCCCGGGCGCCGGCGTCGTCACCGGTGTCGGCATCGTCGAAGGTCGCCGCGTCGTGATCGTCGCCAACGACGCGACCGTCAAGGGCGGCACGTACTACCCGATGACGGTCAAGAAGCACCTGCGTGCGCAGGAGGTGGCACTCCAGAACCACCTGCCGTGCATCTACCTCGTCGACTCCGGCGGGGCGTTCCTGCCCAGGCAGGACGACGTCTTCCCGGACCGCGAGCACTTCGGCCGGATCTTCTTCAACCAGGCGACGATGTCGCAGCGCTCGATCCCGCAGCTCGCCTGCGTCATGGGCTCCTGCACCGCGGGCGGGGCGTACGTCCCGGCGATGAGCGACGAGACGGTCATCGTGCGCGATCAGGGGACGATCTTCCTCGGCGGCCCGCCGCTCGTGAAGGCCGCGACCGGCGAGGTCGTGACGGCCGAGGAGCTCGGCGGCGGCGAGCTGCACGCGCGCACCAGCGGCGTCGTCGACCACCTCGCCGAGGACGACGAGCATGCGCTCGAGATCGTCCGAGGCATCGCCTCGACGCTGCCCGCCGGGTCGCCCGCCTGGGAGCGCCTGGCGCCGCGCGCGCCGCAGCTCGATCCCGAGACGCTGCTCGACGTCGTCCCCGCCGACCTGCGCACCCCGTATGACGTGCGCGAGGTGCTCCGGCGCATCGTCGACGGCTCGGAATTCCAGGAGTTCAAGGAGCTCTATGGCGAGACCCTCGTCTGCGCCTTCGCGCACATCGACGGGCACCCGGTCGGGATCCTCGCGAACAACGGGATCCTCTTCGGCGAGTCAGCGCTCAAGGGCGCGCACTTCATCGAGCTCTGCGACCGGCGCGGCATCCCGCTGCTCTTCGTCCAGAACATCTCCGGCTTCATGGTCGGCCGCGACTACGAGGCGGGCGGCATCGCCAAGGACGGGGCGAAGCTCGTCACCGCCGTCAGCTGCGCGCGCGTGCCGAAGATCACCGTGATTGTCGGCGGCTCGTTCGGGGCCGGCAACTACGGGATGTGCGGCCGAGCGTTCTCACCGCGGTTCCTCTTCATGTGGCCCAACGCACGCATCAGCGTGATGGGCGGCGAGCAGGCCGCGACCGTCATGGCCGAGGTCGGGCGCCCGGACCTCGGCACCGAGCTGCGCGAGCAGTACGAGGAGCAGGGGCGCCCGTGGTACTCCACGGCGCGGCTGTGGGACGACGGCGTCATCGATCCGCGGCGCACCCGCGAGGTCGTCGCGGAGGCGCTCGCCGCCTGCCGCAACGCGCCGCTCGAGCCGGTCGGTTACGGCGTCTTCCGGATGTAGTCCCGCCCGCCGCAGCAGGCGGGACCATCATCCGAAGGGTCAGCCCTCGTCGCTGTAGCGGCCGTCGCGCTCGGCGAGCGCCACGAGCGATGCGGGCGGCTCAAAGCGCTCGCCGTACTGCGCGGCGAGCTCGCGCGCGCGGGCGACGAAGCCCTTGGGGCCGGGCGTCTCGGGGTGCTCGTACGTGTTGATGTACTGGAGCACGCCGCCGGTCCAGCCGGGGAAGCCGATCCCGAGGATCGACCCGATGTTGGCGTCGGCGACCGACTCGATCACGCCTTCGTCGCGGCACTTGACCGACTCGATCGCCTCGGCGAAGAGCATGCGCTCTTCAAGGTCGCGCAGCGAGAGCTGCGACGGGTCGGCGACCGGCGGGTAGAGCTCGCGCAGGCCGGGCCACAGACGCGTGCGCTTGCCGTCCTCGTACTCGTAGAAGCCCGCGCCGCCGAGCTTGCCGGAGCGGCCCTCCTCGAGCAGGCGATCGACGACCGCGAACGATGCGTGGTCCACCCACGCCGTGCCCTCGGCGGCCGCGGCTGCGGCGCTCGCATCGCGGATCTTCTTCATCAGCTGGAGGTTGAGCTCATCGCTGAGCTGGAGCACCGGTGCCGGGTAGCCCGCCTGCGAGGAGGCCTGCTCGATCGTCGCCGCGGGCACGCCCTCGGTGAGCATCGCGATGCCCTCGTTGATGAACGTGCCGATCACCCGGCTCGTGAAGAACCCGCGGCTGTCGTTGACGACGATCGGGGTCTTCTTGATCTGCTTGGCGAGGTCGAGGGCGCGGTACACGGCCTCGTCGGTCGTCTGCTCGCCGCGGATGATCTCGAGCAGCGGCATCTTGTCCACGGGGCTGAAGAAGTGCAGCCCGATGAAGTCGGCGGGCCGCGTCACGCCGTGGGCGAGCTGCGTGATCGGGAGGGTCGAGGTGTTCGACCCGAGCAGCGCGTCGGGTGCCAGCAGCGGCTCGATCTCCGCAAAGACCTGCGCCTTGACGGCCGGGTCCTCGAAGACCGCCTCGATCACCATGTCGGCGCCGGCCGCAGCCTGCGGGTCGGCGGACGGCGTGATGCGCGCGAGCAGTTCGGCGCCCTGCTCCTGCGTGGAGCGGCCGCGCTCGACGGCCTTGGCGACGAGGCCCTCGGAGTAGCCCTTGCCGCGCTCGGCGGCCTCGAGCGAGACGTCCTTGAGGACGACCTCGATCCCGGCCTTCGCGCAGACGTAGGCGATGGCGGCACCCATCATGCCGGCGCCCAGGACGACGACCTTCTGCGCCGGACGCGCTGTGCGGTCCTTCGCGCGGCCGCGCGATCCGTTCACCTGCTGCATGTCGAAGAAGAACGCCTGGATCATGTTCTTCGCGACGGTGCCGGTGACGAGGTCGACGAAGTAGCGCCCCTCGATCTCGATCGCGTTGTCGAAGTCGACCTGCGACCCCTCGACCGCGGCGGCGAGGATGTGGTGCGGGGCGGGGTAGTTCGCGCCCTTGAGCTGCTTGCGCAGGTTGGCCGGGAAGGCCGGGAGGTTCATCGCGAACTTCGGGTTCGACGGCGTGCCGCCCGGGATCTTGTAGCCGGGGGCGTCCCACGGCTGCACGGCCTCAGGGTTGGCGGCGATCCAGGCCTTCGCGGCGGGGAGGAGCTCGTCCGGGCCGGCGACGAGCTCGTCGATGATCCCGACCTCCTGCGCCTTCGCCGGACGCAGCCGCTTGCCCTGGAGCAGGAGCTGCATGAGCGCCTCGATGATGCCGAGCATGCGCACCGTGCGCACGACGCCGCCGGCGCCCGGCAGGATGCCGAGCTGGACCTCGGGGAAGCCGAACTGGATCTTGCCGCTGTCGACCGCGATGCGGTGATGCGTCGCGAGGCAGATCTCGAGGCCGCCGCCGAGGGCGGTGCCGTTGATCGCCGCGACGACCGGGCGGCCGAGCGTCTCAAGGCGGCGCAGCTGGCGCTTCATGACGCGCAGCGACTCAGCGACCTCACCGGCGGGCTCGGGGCCCGCAGCGCGCAGGTCCTTGAGCTCACCGCCGGCGAAGAACGTGCTCTTCGCGGAGGTGAGGACGACGCCGGTGATCGACTCCTTCTCGGCCTCCAGGCGGGCGACGGTGGCCTCCATGGACGCGATGTAGTCCGCGTTCATGGTGTTGACGGACTGGTTGGGATCGTCGAGTGTGAGGACGACGACGCCGTCCGCGTCCTGCTCCCAGCGGATCGTCGAAGCGCCGCTCATCGAATGGCCTCGACGACTGTCGCGATGCCCATGCCGCCGCCGACGCAGAGCGTCGCGAGGCCATAGCGGCCGCCGGTGCGGTGCAGCTCGTCGATCAGCGTGCCGAGGATCATCGCCCCGGTCGCGCCGAGCGGGTGGCCCATGGCGATGGCGCCGCCGTTGACGTTCACCTTCTCCATGTCGAGGCCCATGTCCTTGACGAACCGCAGCACGACGGCCGCGAACGCCTCGTTGATCTCGACGAGGTCGAGGTCGTCGACGGTGATGCCGGCCTTGGCCAGCGCCTTGCGGCTGGCGGGCGCGGGGCCGGTGAGCATGATCGTCGGGTCGGCACCGGAGAGCGCCGTCGAGAGGATGCGGGCGCGCGGGGTGAGGCCGAGCGCGTTGCCGGTGGCCTCGTTGCCGATTGTCACGAGTGCGGCGCCGTCGACGATGCCCGATGAGTTGCCGGGGGTGTGGACGTGGTGGATCTCCTCGACCCAGTGGTACTTCTGCAGCGCCACGGCGTCGAAGCCGCCGAGCTCGCCCATCGTCGCGAATGACGGCTTCAGGCCGCCGAGGGACTCAACGGTCGAGTCGGGACGGATGAACTCGTCGTGGTCGAGCACGACCTGGCCGCTGATGTCGATGACGGGAACGACCGAGCCGGCGAAGCGGCCCTCGGCCTGCGCGCGGGCGGCGAGCTGCTGCGAGCGCACGGCGAACGCGTCGACGTCCTCGCGGCTGAAGCCCTCGATCGTCGCGATGAGGTCGGCGCTGACGCCCTGGGGGATGAAGGACGTGTCGTAGGCGGTCTCCGGATCCATCGCCCAGGCGCCGCCGTCGGAGCCCATCGGCACGCGTGACATCGACTCGACGCCGCCGGCGAAGACGAGGTCCTCCCAGCCGGAGGCGACCTTCTGCGCGGCGATGTTCACGGCCTCAAGGCCTGAGGCGCAGAAGCGGTTGAGCTGCACACCCGCGACGGTGTCGGGTAGGCCGGCCTTGATGGCCGCCGTCTTGGCGACGTCGGCGCCCTGGTCTCCGACGGGGGTGACGCAGCCGAGCACGACGTCGTCGACGCGGCTCGGGTCGAGATCCACGTTGCGGCCGAGCATCTCGTGCATCAGGCCGACGACGAGGTCCACCGGCTTGGTCGCGTGCAGCGAGCCGTTGCTCTTGCCGCGCCCGCGTGGCGTGCGGATCGCGTCGAAGACGAGGGCGTCTGTGGCCGGCATGTGGGACTCCTTGAACGAGGGTTCTGGCGGTACTTGCCTACAGCGGACCATACGGGACGGCGTCCCTTGCGGGATCGCGAACCGCTGGAGCGGCGGCGCCTGAACGCTCGCGAACGGGTACAACTGCGGCCATGAGCCGACGAATCATCATCGCCCTCGTCGCGGCGCTCGCGATCACCGCACCGGTCGCGATCGCCGCCGCAGCGAAGACCCTCACCGCCGAGCGCAAGGTCCTCGCGCAGTCTCAGGACCCGGTCGGCGCGGCAGGGCGCACGCTCAACCTCTATCGCGTCACGATCCCGGCCGGGGTCCAGCTGCCGCTGCACCATCATCCGGGAACGCAGATCGCGTACATCGAGCGCGGCACGCTGAGCTACACCGTCGAGCAGGGTTCGGTCACGGTGCGCCGCGGCGATCCGACGACCGGCGCGAAGGTGGTGCGCACCATCTCGGGCGGTCGGACCGGCCTGATCAGCGCGGGCCAATGGATCATCGAGCAGCCAACCGACATCCATCGCGCGGCCAACAACACCAAGAAGCCGATCGTGATCGTGCTCTCGTCGCTGACCGAGAAGGGCCAGCCGCTCTCGATCAACGAGGAGGCGAAGGCGCTGGAGCGCATGCCATGAACCGGCGGATCATCATCGCCCTCGTCGCGGCGCTCGCGAGCCTCGCCATCGGCGCTGGCGCCGCCGCGGCCCGCCAGCCGCAGCTCCACCTCGGCAGCGTCTACGCCTACAGCGGCACCGGCGCGCCATACGGAGTCGGCCAGATCAACGGAGAGCGCCTCGCCGTTCGGCAGATCAATGCCGCTGCGCGTCGCAGCGGGCTGACCGTGAAAATGGACAGCGCCGCGATCGACTCCAGCAGCGACAGCGCGATCGCGGCAGTAGCGAGCATGATCAGCAGCGGCGCGCAGGCGATCCTCGGTCCGACGCTCTCCTCGCAGGCAGCCGCTGCGCTGCCGCCGGCGGTCGCAGCGAAAATTCCTTCGATCGGCGTGACGAACGCCACGCTCTCGCTCACGGGCCTTCGGCCCTACGTCTGGCGGGTGAGCGCGGCGGAGGACCGCATGATCCGCGCCTCGGTCGATGTCGCGCACGACGAGCTCGGCATTCGCACCGCCGTGATCGTCGCCGATCCCAACAACGGCTACTCGGCGGGCGCCGAGCAGTCGTTCGAACGCGCCGCGGCACGCTCCGGCGTGACGATCCTCGCGGTGATCCCGTGCGCGACGGGCAGCGACCCGACTGCGGCGCTGCAGGCCGCCGCCGAGACGGGCGCCCAGGCGATCTTCTCGGGCGCGATCGGCAGCGATCCGCAGGCGGTGGTCACGGCGCGCAAGACGCTCGGGCTCACCCAACTGCTCGTCGGTGGCAACGGCTTCAATGCGCCCGACCTGCCCGGCACACCCGGTGCGGCCGGAACGGTCGTCGGCGCCTCGTGGAATGCGATCGGTGCCAACGCAGCTTCGAAGCGCTTCGTGCGCTCGTACCGCCGCGCGTTCAAGCTCGCTCCGGACACCTTCGCCGCGCAGGGATTCGCATCCGTCGAACTCGCCGCCGCCGCCGCGCGGGCCGGCAAAGGAACCTCGGCCGCCGCCATCCAGCGAGGGCTCGGGCGCCTGCGGCGCGTGCCGACGGTGCTGGGGAAGATCACGTTCCGCAGCGGCGAGGCGCGCTACCCGGTCGTCGTGCAGCAGGTGAAGGGCGGCAAGTTCGTGCCGATCGCCCGGCGCGCAGGCTGACGCCGGGCGTAGGCTCCAGCGCGTGAGCGCACCGGATTGGGATGCCCTGCTCGCCGCCGACCGGCGGCACGTCTGGCACCCGTACGGGCCGATGCCCGGCCTCGCCGCGCCGCTCCCGGTCGTCGCGGCGCAGGGCGTGCGCCTGACGCTCGCTGACGGGCGCGAGCTGATCGATGCGATGTCCTCGTGGTGGAGCGTCATCCACGGGCATCGCCACCCGGAGATCGTCGCCGCGGTCGAGGCGCAGCTCCACACGCTGCCGCACGTGATGTTCGGTGGGCTCACGCACGAGCCGGCGATCACGCTCGCGCAGCGCCTCGTGGCGATGGCACCGGACGGCCTCGAACACGTCTTCTTCGCAGACTCCGGCTCGGTGAGCGTCGAGGTGGCGCTGAAGATGGCGATCCAGGTCGCTGCGGGGCGCGGGGAGCCGGGGCGCACGCGCGTCCTCGCGCTGCGCGGCGCCTACCACGGCGACACGTTCGGCGCGATGTCCGTCACCGACCCCGTCTCCGGGATGCACGCGATGTTCGCGGGTGCGCTGCCCGCGCAGGTCTTCGTCGATGCGCCGCCGATGAGCACCGAGGGGCCAGCCGACCCAGCGTGGGTCGCGCTCGTGGAGCGCGAGCTCAGCGCCCATGCCGACGAGCTCGCCGCGGTGATCATCGAGCCGACGCTGCAGGGTGCCGGCGGCATGCGGCCGTACGCCCCGGCGTATGTCGTGGCGCTGCGCGAGCTCTGCGACCGGCACGGGCTGCTACTCATCGCCGATGAGATCGCGACCGGGTTCGGGCGCACCGGCCCGCTCTTCGCGACGGGCGGCGCGGGCGTCACGCCGGACATCCTCTGCGTCGGCAAGGCGCTGACGGGCGGCACGATGACGCTCGCCGCGACGCTGTGCACGCCGGCGGTGGCGGAGTCGATCGCCGCGAGCCCGTCCGGCGCGCTGATGCACGGGCCGACCTTCATGGCCAACCCGCTCGCCTGCGCGGCGGCGCTTGCCTCGACCGCGCTGCTCGAGCGCGGGGACTGGCGCGACGATGTGCCGCGCATCGAGCGCGGCCTCACCGACGGGCTCGATGGCGCGCGGGTGCTGCCCGGGGTCGCCGACGTGCGCGTCGTCGGTGCCATCGGCGTGATCCAGCTCGACCACGCCGTCGACGTCCCCGCCGCGAGCGCGGCCGCCGCGGCGCACGGCGTGTGGCTGCGGCCGTTCCGCGACCTGATCTACACGATGCCGCCGTACGTCACCGGCGACGACGACCTCGCTCGCATCACCGCCGCGATGACGCTCGCCGCCGCGGCCGCCTGAGCGCGCGTCAGTCGACGAGGCCGCGGTCGAGGGCGTAGCGCACGAGTTCCGCGCGTGTGGTGCGACCGAGCTTGCGCTGGATGTGCGCGCGATGCGCCTCGACCGTGCGCACCGAGAGGTGGAGCTGGCCGGCGATCTCCGCGTTCGTGTGGCCCAGCGCGATGAGGCGCAGCACCTCGACCTCGCGCTCGCTGAGCATGTCGGCGTGCGTGTCGGCGCCCAGCGAGGCGAGCGCTGCGCCGAGGCGGGGGTTGAGGTACGGCTCACCGTCGGCGGCGCGGTGGATCGCGGCGATCAGCTCGTCGTCGGCCGCCTCCTTGAGGACGTAGCCGATCGCGCCCGCCTGCAGCGCGCTGCGGGCGAAGGCCGGGTCGTCCTGCATCGTGAGGATCACGACGCGCGTGGCGGGGGACGCCTCCGCGATCTGCGGGATCGCGTCGATCGACGTGAGCGACCCCGGCATGTTCAGGTCGAGCACGAGGACGTCCGGCTTGTGGCCGCGGGTGTAGCGCACGGCGCCTTCGACGTCGCCCGCCTCGGCGACGACTTCAAAGCCCGGCTCGGCGTCGAGCAGCAGGCGCAGCCCGGCCCGCACGACCTCGTGATCGTCGGCGAGCACGAGGCGCACCGTGCGCGCGGCGCCGGAGGAGGCTTGGGCATCGGGCATGGCGCAACCCTACGCGGCCCGGCCAGTCCGTACTCGTCCGCAGCGTGGTGGCGGCGGCGTACCGATGGATGGGGCCCGCCGCGTCCATAGCGTGCCGGAGAGCATGGGACCCGCCACCGAGCCCACCGCCGCGGACGTCACGGTCCTCATCGCCGGGCGCAACCCGTTGCTGCGGATGGCGCTCAACCGCGTCTCGGCGTGCGCGCCGGGCTCCTGCGGCACAGCCGTTAGGCGCCGCCGCGCGCCCGGCGGCGCTCAAGCGCCCGCGCGCGCCAGGGCGTCGGCGTCTCGGCGACGGGCTCCTGCGCGGTCGCGATCGCCACGAGCGCCTGCTCAAGGTCGCGCGCGATGAGCTCCGCGTCGGGGACGACGAGCGGGTCGGCGGTGACGCCGACGAAGAGCCGCCCGGCGTAGGAGAGCGCGCCGATCGTGATCCCCTGGCCCTCGACCAGCGGCACCGACGGCCACGCGGCGAGCATCGGGCGCCCGAGGAGCTCGAGCGGCTCGGTGGGACCGGGGACGTTGGAGATGACGACGTCCGGCGCACCGGCCTTCACGGCGCGGCGCGTGAGCGCGGGGCGCAGCGGCCGCGGGAGGGCGTCGGCGGCGTCGAGCAGCGCGGCGCCCGCCTGCGGCAGGCCGGAGCGCTTGGCGGCCGCGGTGCGGGCGCGCACGGCGCGCAGCAGGCGCACGGGGTCGCGCTCGCCGAGCGGCAGGGTGAGCGGCAGCAGCGTGATGCGGTTCGCGTGGCCGGCGCCGGTCTCGCCGTCGGTGCGCACGCTGACCGGGACGATCGCGCGCAGGTGGGTGTGCGCCGCCGCGCGGCGGTCGAACGCGGCAGCGAGGGCGAGCGTGCTCGCGGTGAGCAGTGCGTCGTTGATCGTCGCGTCGTGGCGGCGGGTGCTCGCGCGCAGCGCCTCAAGGCCGGTCGAGGCGTGCGCGACGGTGCGCTCGTGCGTCTCCATCTGCGCGAGCGGCCCGGCCGGGCCACCGCCCGCGAGGGCGCCGAGCAGCGCGGCCGCATCGCGCAGGGTGCCGTCCGCGACGCTGCGCAGCAGGCGCGCGGCGGCGGCGGTGCGGGCCAGTGCGGTGGCGGCGATCGCCTCCGGCAGTCCGATCGGGCGCTCCGGCGTCCAGGGCTCAGCCTCTGGGCGCGGCGGGGCGCCCTGGGCGTCGAGCAGCAGGACGCCGAGCTCGACCGCGGCGATCCCGTCCAGCAGCGCGTGGTGCGCCTGCCCGACGATCGCGAACCCGCGCGCCGGGCCGTCCGCGCCGGTGTCCGCGATGAGCGTCAGGCGCCAGAGCGGGCGGCGCCCGTCGAGCGGGATGGCGAGCAGCGCCGCGGCGATGTCGCGCAGCGTGTCCTCGTCGACGGGTCCGGGGAACTCGACCGCGTCGACGTGGCGCGCGATGTCGAAGCCGACGTCGTCGGTCCACCAGGGATCAGCGATGCCGAGCGGCGGCACGATCGCGTGGCGGCGGAACCGCGGCATCGCCGCGAGACGTGACTCCACATGGCCGCGCAGCTCGGTGAGCGGCGGCGCCTCACCGGCAAAACGCATGACCCAGCCGACGTGCATCGGCGAGCGCGCAGTGTCGAGGTCGAGGAACGCCGCATCGAGGGCGCTGAGCCGGTCCACGACCTCATTCTCCCACGCCGGGCCGCGGGGCGAAACACGCGGCCCCGCGGGGTAGCCTCTGGGGATGGAGGCGGACCTCGCTCAGATCCGCGCCGACAACCCCGGTCCGTTCACCCTTGAGGGGACGAATACGTGGCTCGTCGGCCGTGGCCCATGCTGGGTCGTCGATCCCGGGCCGGCGCAGGACGCGCACCTCGACCGGGTGGCGGCCGACGCGGCGGCGCGAGGCGGCGTGGGCGGCATCGCCGTCACACACGGCCATCCGGACCACACCGGCGGCGTCGCTGGGCTGCTCGAGCGCATCGGCAGCGTCCCGGTCGGCGCGGCGGCGTGGGATGGCGCGACCGTGCGGCTCGCGGACGGGGACGGATTCGGTCCGCTGACCGCCGTGGCGACGCCCGGCCACGCGCCCGATCACCTCGCCTTCCTCGCCGGCACGGCGCTCTTCACCGGCGATGCGGTGCTCGGCCACGGCAGCGTCTACGTCGCGCCCGACCCCGGCGCGATGGCCGCGTACCTCGCGGCGCTCGACCGCATGATCGCCCTGCGCCCCGAGGTGATCTGCCCCGGGCATGGGCCGCTCGTCCTGGACGCGGCCGCCAAGCTCGAGGAGTACCGCGACCACCGGCTCGATCGCGAGCGGCGCCTGATCGCGGCGCTCGACGCCGGCGAGCGGACCGTCGAGGGGATCCTGCACCGGGCCTGGCCGGACGTCCCGCAGATCCTCCATCGCGCCGCCGCGGTGACGCTCGCGGCGCACCTCGACAAGCTCGAGGACGAGGGCCGCCTGCCCGACGGCGTCGACCGCACAGGCATCCCGGACATCGGCGCCGCATAGGGCCCGACGGGCCACGCGACCTATACTCGGCGACCCACGCGGGCGTGGTGTAACGGCTGCACAAGAGCCTTCCAAGCTCTCAGTGCCGGTTCGAGTCCGGTCGCCCGCTTCGGACCCTGCGCGACGTATTGCGTAGACTCCGTGCCGTCACGGGGAGTGGCGCAGTCTGGTAGCGCACCCGGCTGGGGGCCGGGCGGTCGCAGGTTCAAATCCTGTCTCCCCGATAGACGCACGTCGGATGTGGTCTTCCAGTCCTGCGGCGGCGCCGAGTTGACAGCCCCGGGCTGCGATGGATAGTCGAGAGCCCCCGGATAGGAGCCTCATGCCGGCACCACGCTGGTCAATCTCGCCACCGGCCTCGAGGACCCCGAGCGCGTGACCGTGGCGTTCCTCGTCGCTGTCGCCGCGCTCGATCGCGGTCAGCAGGCGGCGATCTGGTGCACGAAGGATGCGGTGCGGCTCGCGGTTCCCGGACATGCGGAGGGGACGGCGTGCGACGGCTGTCCGCCGCTCGAGCGGCTCTTCGCCCAGTTCGCCGATGGTGGCGGCGAGCTGCTCGTCTGCCCGATCTGCGTGACGGCCCGCGGACTGGACGCCGAGGCCTTCGTCCCGAACGCGCGCCTGTCCGGCGCCACCCCGCTGCATGAGTGGCTGGACGGTCGCGACGCCTCGATCTTCAGCTACTGACCGGCGCGCTGCACCACGGGAGGACAGTCGCGCGACCCGCTTGAGTAGGGTCGCGCGCATGATTGTCAGGCGCACCATCAGCATCGTCTGCCTCGCCGCGGCCGCGGCCTTCACGGGCTGCGGCGTTTCCGGGCCCGACGATTTCACGCTGATCCAGGCGAAGCCCGAGCTCCAGGGGGTCGACCTCGGCGCCACCGGCACCAGCAAGGGTGATGAGAAGCACTTCGAGGCGGCAGTCACGCGCGACGGCGAGCCGGTCGGCAAGCTCCTCGGGCAGCTCACGGTCCGCGACGTCCCGGACGCGGGCGGGACCGCGCGGGTCGACGAGAGCGATCTCGTGTTCCGACTCAAGGACGGGGACCTCTTCGCGACCGGCATCGCCGAGTACTCCGGCACCGACTGGAGGCTCACCGCGCAGAAGCCGGTCCGCCGCGCGATCCTCGGCGGCACCGGCGCATATGCGGGCGCCCGCGGCGAGCTCGTCACCACGCTCCGCAGCGACGGCACATACGAGCAGCGCTTCAGCTTCAGCGGCTGAGCGATGTCGGCACTCTTGACCGTCACTGTCGTCGCAGGCGCCTTCGCGGCGCTCGCCTGGATCGCCTCGCTCGTCACCGGCGAACACTCGTGGATCGATCGGCTCTGGTCGATCGTGCCGGTGATCTACGTGTGGATCTTCGCCGGGTTCGCGGGGTTCGACGATGCGCGCCTCACTCTCGTGGCGGGGCTTGTCACCCTCTGGGGCGCGCGGCTGACGTTCAACTTCGCGCGGAAGGGCGGCTACAGCGGGGTGGAGGACTACCGCTGGCCGGTCCTGCGCGAGCGCATGACGCCGTGGCAGTTCCAGCTCTTCAACCTCTTCTTCATCGTCGGCTTCCAGAGCGCGCTCCTCCTCCTCATCACGCTGCCCGCGCAGACGGCGCTCGACCACCAGGGCGATTTCGGCGCGCTCGACCTCGTGCTCGCCGCGCTCTTCCTCGCGCTGCTCGCGGGGGAGACGCTCGCCGACCAGCAGCAGTGGAACTTCCACCGCTGGAAGGCGGCCGAGGCGGCCGCAGGGCGCGTGCCCGACCCGCGCTTCCTGCAGCGCGGGCTCTTCCGCTGCTCGCGCCACCCCAACTACTTCTGCGAGATCGCGCAGTGGTGGGTCGTCTTCCTCTTCGGCGCCGCCGCGGCCGGCTCGCTCGCGCAGTGGACGATCTCCGGTGCCGCGCTGCTCACGATCCTCTTCGTCGGCTCGACCCGCTTCACCGAGGAGATCACGCGCTCGAAGTACCCGGAGTACGCGGAGTATCAGGCGCGTACGAGCGCGGTGGTGCCGCGGCGACCGGGTCGCCCGCGCGTCCCCCCGATGTAGCGTCGCGCGGTCGCGCGGCTCAGTACGACTGGGCGTAGCCCTTCAGGCCGCCGAAGTCGAGCAGGATGCACGCCTCGTCGCCCTCGACCCCGACGTCATCCAGGGCGGCGACGGCGACGACCGCATCCAGGTCGTCGGCGGCGGTGTGGACCGGGTGGCCTGTGGGCCGGGCCTGGACATGGTGTTCGCGGATGTGGTGGACGTGGTTGCCGCGGACTGTGAGGTGGTGCGGCGGTGACTCCTAGGGAGCCGGGGGGCCGATCTTTTCTGGGATGACCGCCTCGCGACGGCTGGTGGATCCGCCTACTGATGGCACCCCCGGCGACTTGGTCCCTCACATCCGATGTGAGCGCTCCACATACCCGTAGCCGACGCGCCCGTCCCACTCGAAGCGCGCCTGGCTCTCGAGGATGACGAAGGCCCCAGGCTCGTCGATCATGCCGAGCGCGAGGTGGTTCGGCGGCAGCATCGTGATCGGGGCGACCTGCTGGATCTCGACGTGGACGTGATGGTCGCCGGACGGGGCGGGGAGCACGGCGTCAAAGCTCATGGGCATCGACCGCGGGTCGCCCCACGTCGGCAGGACGGGGGAGAGCGGCTCGCGCTCGTCGCCGATGAACACCTGGCCGTTGCTCGCCGTGCCGCGGTCGTCCTCGACGTGGATCGCGACGAAGCCGCAGTCCTCGTCGGGGAACCAGCCGCCGAGGATCGTGTGGCCCTTGATGCTGCCGATGTCACGCGGGCCGCGGCCGTGGTCGCGCCAGCCGGCGCCGTGGAACTCGAGCGTGCCGTCGTCGGAGACGATGCTGCCGTGGGCCTCGGAGAGCTGCTCGTCGTGGCTCTTGCCGCCGGGCGTGTCATCGCCGTGGCCGCCCATGTCCCAGATCGGCTTGACGCTGTCGATCGTGAGGTCGACGATCAGGCGCTCCTCGCGCCCTTGACGCAGGCCACCTGCGAAGAGGATGTCGTTGTCCACGCGCTGCGCGGGCCCGTCGTACTTGAACTGCCAGCGCTTGAACGGCTCGATGCACTGAAACGACATCAGCGAGCCGGCCGGGCCGCGCGTCGCGTCGCTGCGGCCGTAGTTCTTGAACGCGAGGCGCGTGCCGTCGGGCAGGTAGATCATCAGCGCCTCGTGCCAGACCGTCGGGTCGTACGAGAAGCGCCCAAGGTGCATCCAGAAGCCGATGTTCTGCGTCGGGTCGTACGCGGAATACGCGCCCGTCTCGCTGTACAGGGGCTCGTCGACGATCGGGGCCAGGAACTCGCGCGACACGTCGAGGCCTGAGCTGAAGTCTCTCTCCATGCCGGATCTATACCACGGCGCTTGCGTGCGCAGGCACGCAGGTGCTAGACACACCGTCGCACTTCCTGATCGCCGCATCACCAACGGAGAGAAGGTCACGCAGTGTCTGACCACGCAGAGATCGTCGAGCTCGTCGTCCGCTTTGCGGACGCCGTCAACCGCCTCGACGTCGAGCAGTTCGAGCACGTCTGGGCGCCCGAGGGGCACTGGATCATCGATCCGCCGACCGACTTCGAGCTGCAGCTCCCGCGCGCAGAGATCGCGACGATCTTCGGCGACGCGATGACCGCAAACTGGGCGAGCTTCCTCCAGCTCGTCCACGGCACCGTCGTCGACATCCACGGCGACCATGCGCACGCGCGCTCATATCTCACGGAGATCGCCGTGCCGCGCGAGGGCGACTTCGGCTACCGCAACCACGGGCAGTACCTCGACGACCTCGTGCGCACCGACGAGGGCTGGCGCTTCGCTCGTCGGCACTACCGCTACCTGCTGCACGACGACGCGCCGATCACGGGCAACACCGCCCCGCTCGGCGGGGTCCTCTGACGATGGGGCAGCCGGTCATCCGCGCCGTCGGGCACGTCGCACTGCGCGTGCGCGATCTCGATGCGTCGGTCGACGTCGCGACGACGATCATGGGGCTCGCCGAGCGCCGCCGCTCCGGCAGCAGCGTCTTCCTCACCCACGGCGCGCCCGACCACTCGCTCGAGTACATCGCCGCGGACGAGGACGCGCTCGACCACATCGGACTTGAGGCCCCCGACGCGCAGGCGCTCGCCGAGGTGCGCCGCCGTGTCGATGCCGCCGGGCTCGCCGTGCTCAGCGACGCACCGCTCGACCCCGGCGCCGGTGACGGCTTCGCCTTCGTGGGACCGGAGGGGTTCGTCTTCGAGGTCTACCGCGACATGCCGCACGTCCCGCTCGACCACCGTCCGACCGGGGTGCGGCCGAACCGGTTCGGCCACGTGAACATCACGGTCACCGACCTCGACGGGATGCTCGATGTCCTCACGGGGGTCCTCGACTTCAGGATCTCCGACCGCGTGACGATGGGCGCCTGGCTGCGCTGCAACGTGGACCACCACGGGATCGCCGTCGCGCGGGGGGAGCGCGCAGTCCTCCACCACCACGCGTGGGAGGTGCAGTCCACCGTCGAGGTCGGGCTGCTCGCCGACCGCATCGACGAGTCCGGCCGCAGCGTCCTCTGGGGTCCGGTGCGTCACGGGTGTGGGCGCAACATTGCGACGTACTTCCAGGACCCGAGCGGCGCGGTCGTCGAGTACTACAGCGACATGGAGCGCTTCTACAGCGACGAGGACCAGCCGGTGCGCTCGTGGGATGAGGCGGACCACAAGTGGTTCAGCCTCTGGTCTCCCGACTTCCCCGGCGGGTTCATCGAGCGCGGCGTGCCGCCCGTGCGCCGCGACGGGGTGGCCGCGTGAGCGACCCGCTCCCCGAGGTGATCTGGGAGCCGCCCGCCGACGCGCGCCGGACGAGCCGCATCGGGCAGTACCTCGACTGGGTGGCGGAGCGCCGCGGCGCGCCGATGCCGACCTACATGGACCTCTGGCGCTGGTCGGTCGACGACCTCGACGGGTTCTGGCGCTCGATCGTCGACTACTTCGACGTCGCGGAGGCGAGGGGCGCGCCCGCGGTGCTCGGATCGCGGAGCATGCCGGGCGCGCAGTGGTTCCCCGGCGTCGAGCTGAACTTCGCCCACTACGCGCTGCGCCACGGCGACGACGGCGAGGTCGCCGCGATGGCCTTCTCGCAGACGCGGCTGTCGGCGACGCTCACCCGCGGCGCGCTGCGCGAGCAGGTGGCGCGCGCGCGGCGCGGGCTGCTCGACCTCGGGGTGGAGCGCGGCGACCGCGTCGCCGGCTATCTCCCCAACGCGCCGGAGGCGCTGATCGCCTTCCTCGCCACCGCGAGCATCGGCGCGATTTGGTCGTCCTGCCCGCCGGAGTTCGGCGAGAGCAGCGTGCTCGACCGCCTCGGCCAGGTCGACCCGAAGGTGCTCTTCGTCATCGACGGCTACCGCTACGGCGCCAAGGACGTGGACCGCTCCGAGACGGTCGCGGCGATCCGCGCC
This sequence comes from Actinomycetota bacterium, assembly GCA_009699245.1. Classification (GTDB taxonomy): domain Bacteria; phylum Actinomycetota; class Thermoleophilia; order Solirubrobacterales; family Solirubrobacteraceae; genus F1-60-MAGs163. The sequence continues at coordinate 94,404 of WLOQ01000004.1, read as the reverse complement.
GGGCTGCCGTCGCTCGAGCACACCGTCCTCATCTCGTACCTCGACCCGGACGCGACGCTCGCGGACGCGATCACGTGGGATGCGCTCGTCGCCCAGCCGGGCTCCCTCAAGTGCGACCCGGTGCCGTTCGACCATCCGCTCTGGATCCTCTTCTCGTCCGGCACGACCGGCCTGCCGAAGGCGATCGTGCACGGCCACGGCGGCATCATCCTCGAGGGCCTCAAGGGCGCCGCGCTGCACCACGATCTTGGCCCCGGGGACCGCTTTCAGTTCTTCTCCACGACCGGCTGGATGATGTGGAACTGGGCCGTGATGACGCTGCTCGTCGGCGCGTCGTTCGTGATGATCGACGGCGACCCGGTCCACCCCGACCTGCTCGAGCAGTGGCGGATCGCCTCCGAGGCGCAGGTCACCCACTTCGGCTCCGGCGCGGCCTACCACACGGCCTGCGCGCGCTCCGGGCGTCACCCGGCGCAGGAGTACGACCTGCACCACCTGCGCAGCGTGCTCTCGTCCGGCTCGCCGCTGCCCGACGACGGCTACCGCTGGCTCGCCGCCGAGCTGCCGCCTGGCACCTTCATGCATGCCGGGAGCGGGGGGACCGACATCTGCTCGGGCCTCGTGAGCGGCTGCCTGCTCGAGCCGACGCGGATCGGCGAGATGGCCGTCCCCAACCTCGGCGTCGCCGTCTACGCCTTCGACGAGCAGGGCGAGTCGGTCGTCGGCGAGCTGGGGGAGCTCGTCGTCACCGAGCCGCTCCCCTCGATGCCGGTGAGCTTCTGGAACGACCCGGGCCGTGAGCGCCTGCGCGCCGCGTACTTCGAGCAGTACCCGGGCGTGTGGCGCCACGGCGACTGGATCCGCTTCGGGTCGCACGGCGGCAGCACCATCACCGGGCGCTCCGACGCGACGCTCAACCGCGGCGGCGTGCGCCTGGGGACGACCGAGTTCTACGGCGTCGTCGAGGCGCTCCCCGAGGTGCTCGACAGCCTCGTCGTCCACCTTGAGGACACGCACGGCGGCATGGGCGAGCTGCTGCTCTTCGTGCGGCTCGCGCCCGGCGCGCAGCTCGGCGAGGAGCTGCGGGCGCGCATCGCCGGCGAGCTGCGCGGGCGCCTCTCGCCGCGCCATGTGCCCGACACGATCGTCGAGGTGCCGCTGATTCCGCGGACCCTCACCGGCAAGAAGCAGGAGGTCCCGGTCAAGCGCATCCTGACCGGCGCCAGCGCCGCCTCGGTGACGAGTGCGGGCGCGATGGAGAACCCGGCGGCGCTCGACGCGTTCGTCGGGCTGGCCCAGGAACGAGCGGAGGTTGCGGCATGACGGATCGGGAGACGGACGTCCTCATCGTCGGTGGTGGCGGGGCAGGACTCTCGGCGGCGCTGATGCTCGGCGATCTCGGGGTGGACTTTCTCCTGCTCGAGCGCCACGTCGGGACCGCGATCGGCCCGAAGGCGCACATCATCAACCCGCGCACCGTCGAGGCGTACGCGCCCTTCGGTTTTGACCACGAGATCTACGCGAGCGGCTCGCCGCACGAGAACAACGCGAAGGTTCGCTGGATCACATCGCTCGGCGGCGACGGCCCGATCGACCGTTGGAACTTCGCCGAGCACGACGCCTGGGGCTGCGGGCGGCTCGTCGAGCACTACGCGCCGCTGTCCGCCTACCGGCACGGGAACTTCCAGCAGAACCTGCTCGAGCCCAAGGTCCGCGAGTACGTCGACGCGCGCACGCCCGGGCGGGCGCTCTTCCACCACGAGGTGCTCGAGTTCGGCCAGGACTCAGGCGGCGTCTGGGCCACCGTGCGCGACCGCGACACGGACACCACGTGGACGGCGCGCGCGAAGTACATGATCGGCGCCGACGGCGGCAAGACCGTCGGTCCGTCGCTGGGCATCGGGATGGGGCCGCGGATGCCGTTCGCCGACGCGATCAACATCCACATGCGCCTCGACGTGTCGGAGTGGCTGCAGACCGAGGACAGCGTCGTCACGCTCGTCACGCGGCCCGATGTCAGCGGCGAGTGGTTCACCGCCGGCTTCCTCAACATGGGCCCGGACCGCTGGGACCGCCACGCGAGCGAGTGGATCCTCTCGATCATGCTGCCGCCCGAGCCCGACGGCGGCGAGGAGTCGGGCCTCGACCACGACTATCTCCTGAAGATCACGCGCGACATGCTCAAGCTGCCGGAGCTCGAGGTGGAGATCCTCTCCGCCAACCGCTGGCTCATCGAGTCCGCGGTGGCTGAGCGCTTCTGCGACGGGCGGGTCTTCCTCATCGGCGACGCCGCGCACCGCCACTCGCCGATGGGCGGGCTGGGGCTCAACTCGGGGATTCAGGACGCGCACAACCTCACGTGGAAGCTCGCGCACGTCCTGCGCGGTACGGCAGATCCGGCGCTGCTCGAGTCGTTCGACGCCGAGCGCCGCCCGGTGGCGCAGCGCAACGTCGACTTCTCGACGACCGCGTTCTTCAACCACCACGGCGCGACCTCGGGCTTCGGGCTCTTCCCGGGCGCGCCGCCGGAGTTCAACGCCTGGGTGCTCGGCGCGCTCGCCTCCGACACGGAGGAGGGCCGCATGCGCCGCAAGCGGCTGGAGGAGTACTTCCACACGCTGCGCTGGGAGTTCGAGTGCGCCGACATCGAGCTCGGCTTCACGTACGCGGACAGCCCGGCGGTCATCCCCGATGGGACAGAGGCGCCGCCCGCCGACCCGACCGGTCACGAGTACATCCAGGTCGCGCGTCCTGGCCACCGCGTGCCGCACGCGCTGTTCACGCGCGATGGCGAGGAGGTCCACCCGCACGGGCTGCTGCGGCCTGGCGGCTTCCTCCTGCTGGCCGGCCCTGACGGGCAGGGGTGGATCGATGCGGCCAGCGCGCTCTCCGCGCAGCTCGGCGTGCAGATCGAGGCGCTGCGCACCGGCGCGGGCGCCGACCTCGTCCCCGTCGATGGGGGGTGGGCGCAGCTGCGCGGCCACGACGACGCGGGCGCGGTGCTCGTGCGCCCCGACGGTCACGTCGCGATGCGCGCCGCAAGCGCCGCGGCGGACCCGCAGGCCGAGCTTGATCATGCGATGTCGGTCGCCCTCGGCGGCCGCTAGAGAGGAGTACCGATGGGCAAGCACGAGGAGCACGACGCACTCGCCGAGCGCATGTTCGGCGCGATCATGGCGGGCGACATCGACACGGTGCTGGCGTGTTACAGCGACGATGCCGTGATGCGGATCAACGTCGCGCCGGGGGACATGGGGCCGGCGGATATCGCGGGTATGGTGCAGATGGTCTCGGAGAAGATCCCGGACTTCACCTACTCGGACATCCGCCGGGTCACCACCGATGACGGCTTCGTCGAGCAGCACCTCGTGACCGGCACGGGCCTCACGGGGCAGCCGTTCTCCTTCGAGGTCTGCGCCGTGGCGAAGGTCGTCGACGGGCGCGTCGCCGTGCTCGAGGAGTACGCCGACTCGGCGGCGATGGCGCCGATGGGGCTCTTTTAGGGCCGCAGGTAGAGTCCGGGGCGCCGCCGCGCGGTGGCCCCGGACCGCCATGACCGACCCGATCCCCGCACCCAGCACGTCAGCGCCGCTCGCCGAGTGGCTTGATGCCTACCGCGGCGCGGGCGCCGAGCGCGATGTGCCCTTCACGACGCTCTCCGGCGTGCCGGTCGCGCCGCTCTACACGCACGAGGATCTGCCGGATCCTGAGGCGATCGGCCTGCCGGGCGCCTTCCCGTACACGCGCGGCGTCTACCCGTCGATGTACCGCGGGCGGCTGTGGACGATGCGCCAGTTCGCGGGCTTCGGCACCGCTGCGCAGACGAATGAGCGCTTCCGCTACCTGCTCGATCATGGGCAGACGGGCCTCTCGACGGCCTTCGACATGCCGTCGCTCATGGGGCACGACTCCGACCACCCGCGCTCGCTCGGCGAGGTCGGCCGCGAGGGGGTCGCCGTCGACACGATCGACGACATGCGCACGCTCTTCCGCGGCATCGACCTCGGTGCGGTGAGCGTCTCGATGACGATCAACGGCCCCGCGGCGATGATGCTCGCCTTCTACGTCGCAGCGGCCGAGGAGACGGGCGTCCCCGCCGACCGGCTCGGCGGGACGATCCAGGCGGACATCCTCAAGGAGTACATCGCGCAGAAGGAGTGGTGCTTCCCGATCGACCCGGCGATGCGCCTGCTCGGCGACACGATCGAGTGGTCCTCGCGCGAGATGCCGCGCTGGCATCCGGTGTCGATCTCCGGCTACCACATCCGCGAGGCCGGATCGACGGCGGCGCAGGAGCTCGCCTTCACGCTCAAGGACGGCTTCACGTACATCGAGCAGGCGATGGAGCGCGGGCTCTCACCCGACGACGTCGCGCCGCGCTGCTCGTTCTTCTTCAACGCGCACATCGACTTCTTCGAGGAGATCGCGAAGTACCGCGCCGCGCGCCGGATCTGGGCGCGCGAGCTGCGCGACACCTACGGCGCGATGAACCCGCGCTCGCTGCTGATGCGCTTCCACACGCAGACGGCGGGCGTCTCGCTCACGGCCCAGCAGCCGCTGAACAACATCACGCGCACCGCGATCGAGGCGCTCGCCGGCGTGCTCGGCGGCACCCAGTCGCTGCACACCAACAGTTACGACGAGGCGCTCGCGCTGCCGACCGAGGACGCCGTGCGCGTCGCGCTGCGCACCCAGCAGATCATCGCGCTCGAGACCGGCGTGACGAACACGATCGACCCGCTCGGCGGCTCGTACCACGTCGAGGCGCTCACCGACGAGCTCGAGCGCCAGGCGTACGCGTACTTCCGCCGCATCGACGAGCTCGGCGGAATGGTCGAGGCGGTCAAGCAGAACTTCCCGCAGCGCGAGATCGCGGACGCGGCGTACGAGCTCCAGCAGGAGATCGACTCCGGGCGCCGCGTCGTCGTCGGGGTCAACGCCTTCCCTGAGGGTGATGACGGCGACACGCCGCTGCACCGCATCGACCCCGCGCTCGAGCGCGAGCAGGTCGAGCGGTTGCGCGCCTTCAAGGCGGCGCGCGATTCGGCGGCCGTCGAGGCGGCGTGCGCGGCGCTGCGCGAGACGGCGGCCCACGCCGACCGCAATCTCATGCCCCCGATGCTCGACGCGGCACGCGCGGGTGTCAGCGAGGGCGAGATGGTCGAGGCGCTGCAGGACGTCTTCGGGACGTACACCGAGACGCCCGTCTTCTAGCCGGCGATCACGTCGAGCGCCCAGCCGCGGTCGTTCGGCAGCGGCCGCAGGTCGGCGGTGTGCCCCGCGGCCTCGACGCATGCCGCGACGTCCTGCGCGCTGCGCGGTGTGCGCCCGGCCTGGAGCAGCAGGCGCGCGACCGCGCCGCGGGTGGCCTTCGCCATGTGGCTGATCACCTTGCCCTGGGGCGTGCGTGCGCCGACTTCGACGAGCTCGATGCCTGCGGGGCGCCAGGCGGCGGCGTAGGCCCCGGAGCGCAGGTCCACGACGAGACCGTCAGGGGGGAGGGCGGCCTCGAGTGCCGTGCGCCACCAGGCGGCGAGCCCCTTCATCCCCGGGAGCCTGGCGCCCATGCTCAGCCGGTAGGCGGGGATCGCGTCGTCCGGCGCCACGACGCCCCAGAGGGCGCTCGCGATCAGCACGCGCTGTGCGGCGCGGCGGCGGACCTCGGCGGAGAGCGAGGCGAGATCGAGGTGCTGGTAGAGGACGCCGGTGTACACCTGCGCGGCCGGCGCCGCGGGCGCGGCGAGGAGGTTGCGATTGCGCTCGAGCTCGGCGGCCTGCCCGGCGCTGAGCTTGAGCGCTGCGAGCGCCGCGGCCTGCGGCCCGGCGGTGAGCTTCGTCAGGCGCTTGATCAGCTCGAGCCGCTGCGCCGTGAGGCCGGGATGGCTCAGCGCCCCGAGATCCACGGCGGCGCTGCCCGCGGGCGGGGCGGCCTTGCCTTCGGAGGGAGCGAGCAGGATCAGCACGGCGCCGGAGCCTATGGGCGCGCCCGGGCGTACGATCCGGTGTCCGTGACGCAGCCTCCCGATCGCGCGCGCCTCGTGCGCATTCCGCTCGCCGGCGCCGTGGCGCCACACGACGCGCCGCTGCTCGTCGCAGCCGACGCGCACCCCGTCGCGCTCGTCGGCACGTGGGCCGGCTCGCAGGCGATCTGCACCTCTGAACCCGTCGCCTTCGCAGAAGAGGATCCGTTCGCCGCGCTCGACGCGGTCCCGGAGGTCGACGACGCCGTCCCCGGCGCAGTCGGCGGCGGCTGGATCGGCTTCCTCGGCTATGGGCTCGGGCGCACCCTTGAGCCGAGCGTCCCGCCGGCTCCACCACGCCCACATGCGCTGCCGGACCACGCGCTCGCCTACTACGACCACGTGCTGCGCTGCGACGCCGATGGCGCCTGGTGGTTCGAGGCGCTGTGGACGGCGCCGCGCGCCGCGGCGCTCGAGGAGCGCCTCGCGCTCCTGCGCGCGCGCGTCGAATGTCCACCGGCCGCGGGCACCTTCGCGCTCGGGACGCTGCGGTCGACAGGCGCGGGACTGGCGGGGCACGCCGCCGCCGTGGCGCAGTGCCGCCGCCGGATCGCCGAGGGCGACCTCTTCGAGGCCAACATCTGCCTGCTGCTTGAGGCGTCATTCGACGGTGACGACGCCGCGCTCGCCGCGCAGGTCCTGCGCGAGCTGCGTCCGTCGCACGGGGCGCACCTCGGCGGGCCGTGGGGCGCCCTCGTGAGTGCCTCGCCCGAACTGTTCCTGCGCCGCGAGGGCCGGGCGGTCGCGACCGAGCCGATCAAGGGCACCGCCCCGGGCGGGACTCCCGCCGAGGCGCTCGCCGCCTCGGGGAAGGACCGCGCGGAGAACGTGATGATCGTCGACCTCATGCGCAACGACCTCGGACGCGTCTGCGACTACGGCTCGGTGACGGTGCGCGACCTCTGCGCGCCGCAGGCGACCGCGGGCGTCTGGAGCCTCGTTTCGCGCGTCGAGGGGCGCCTGCGCCCGGGCGTCGGCGACGGCGAGCTCGTGCGCGCGGCGTTCCCGCCCGGCTCGGTGACCGGCGCGCCCAAGATCCAGGCGATGCGCACGATCCACGAGCTTGAGGGTGCCGCGCGCGAGGCGTACACCGGCGCGATCGGCATCGCGAGTCCGCTCGCGGGCCTCGAGCTCGCTGTCACGATCCGCACGCTCGAGCTCGCGGGCGGCCGCGCCTGGATGGGCGCCGGGGGCGCGGTGACCTGGCCGTCCGACCCGTGGGGGGAGGTCGAGGAGTGCCTCGTGAAGGCGCGCCCGGTGGCGCAGGCCGCCGGCAGCCGCGTGGCATCTGACGCGCAGGACCGTGCGCCGGACGTCCCTGCGGCGATGCTCGTGCGCGCCGCGCGGCCCGACCCGCAGCTCGGCGTCCTCACCACGCTGCGCTGCGATGACGGCCATCCGGCATTCGCGCAGCAGCACCTCGACCGGCTGGCCGCGCACGCCCGCGCGCTTTGGGGCGTCGAGATCAGCGAGCGCCTCGAGGCGCTCCTCGCAGGACTCGCTCAGGATGCCGGGCACGGCTCGCATCGGCTGCGGCTGCGGGTCGTCCCGCAGCCGGGCGGCCCGGCGGTCAGCGGCGAAGCGGTCGCCGAGCCGGCGGCCCCCGTCGTCGTACACACGCTCGTCCCCGTGACGCTCCCCGGCGGGCTCGGCGCGCACAAGTGGTGCGACCGGCGACTCGTCGACGACCTCTCCGCGCAGCTCGGCCGCGTGCCGCTGCTGATCGACCTCGACGGGAGCGTTCTTGAGGCGGCATGGGCGAGTGTCTTCGCCGTGGAGGGCGACGCGCTCGTGACGCCGCCCGCCGACGGACGCATCCTTCCCGGCGTGTGCCGGGCGGTGCTCCTTGCCGCCGGGGAGGTCTGCGGGATGGCGGTGCGCGAGGAGCCACTGACGTTCGAACGCCTCGCCCGAGCCGACGGCGTGATCCTCACCTCCGGGGTGCGTCTGGCGGGAGCCGCGCGCCTCGCCGATGGCACAGCTGCAGACGCCGATCTCGTCGCGGCCGTCCGTGACCTGCTCTTGGCCGCATCTGGTCAGCCGCGCCCAGACGTCGCAATTGCCTGACGGACCCGCTACGGTGTGCTAGTCAGGTCAGACGAAGAGTTTGACATCGCAGTGTTCAGCGCCCGCAGGTCGTCGCCTTAACAGCACCTCCGCGTACGCAGCACACACATCACACGGAGGATCAGTTCAAATGGCTACAGGAACCGTCAAGTGGTTCAACGACGACAAGGGCTTTGGCTTCATCACGCCCGACGAGGGGGGCAAGGACCTCTTCGTGCATCACACGGCGATCAACACCAACGGGTTCCGCACCCTGGCTGAGGGCGCGAAGGTCTCCTTCGACTCCGAGCCCGGCGACAAGGGCCCGAAGGCCGTCAACGTCTCGCCCATCTAGGCGACGACGAGGCCACACGCCTTGTGCGAAGGCCCGCTCCGGCGGGCCTTCGCTAATTCTGCGGCAGGTTACGGCTGCCCGGATCGCGAGCCGGTGCGTACGATTCGGTGATGGACGACCTGCGCACCCGACTCGCGAGCGCGCAGCACGCTGCACAGGCGGCAGCGCGCATGGTGCAGACCGCGTTCCTCGAGGACATCGGGGCCGTGCGCACGAAGGGCGAGCGCCACAACCTCGTGACGGACACCGACGAGGCGGTCGAGCGCCTCGCCGCGGCAGACCTGCTCTTCGCCCATCCCGATGACGGGCTGATCGGCGAGGAGGGCACGAGCGACCGCCCGAGCCGCACCGGCTACACGTGGGCGATCGACCCGATCGACGGGACGTGGAACTTCGCCAACGGCATCCCGCACTGGTGCGTCGTGATCGCCTGCGCCGACGCGCAGGGGCCGGCGCTCGGCGTCATCGCGGACCCGATGCGCGGGGAGACGTGGACGGCGATGCGCGGCGACGGGATGCTGCTCAACGGCGAGCCCGTGCCGCGGCGGCCGACGCTCGATGACCCGCACGGCGTCACCTGGGCGCTCTCGCTCGGCGCCGCGTTCGCCGAGCCGCGCTGGCAGCGCCTGCGGGGGCGGCTCGGGCCGGTGCGCATCAGCGGCAGCCTGGCGCTCGACCTCGCATGGACCGCAGCCGGCCGCCTTGGGGCGATGGCCTACACCTGCGATGCGTCGCCCTGGGACGTCTGGGCCGGCGCAGTGATGGGCCTGGAGCAGGGGCTCGCCGTGCACCACGAGCCGGACGCCGAGCTCTACGCGCTGATGCCGCAGAGCTGGTGGGACCGGCTCGAGCTCGGTCGCTCCTGACGGACTACGCGCGGCAGGCCGACGGAGACGGCGTCGCACGCAGCGTGCGCTCGAAGGCGACAGGGCGCGAGGTCATCACGCCGTCGACGCAGCGCCCGATGAGCGTCGCCCAGCTCGTGGGCCCGTCGACGTCGTCGTTGGAGAACCACACGTGCCACGCATACCCGGCGTCGTGCGCCTTCGTGATGAAGGGCTCGCTCGAGACGGTGATGAGGTTGCCGCCGATCCGGTAGGTGATCGGGACCTGAAGTGATGTCACACCGGCGCCGGGTGAGGCGCCGCCGAGAAGGAAGCCGCTCACGCCGTCGACGCCCGGGGCGAGCGCGAAGCGCGGCGCGAGCGTGTGGAAGAGCTCGACGGCGGGCTGCTTGAACGACACGACGATGAGGTCGGTGCGCTTCACCCCGCGCAGGGCACGCGCGAGAGCCCGGGCGTTGGTGAGGTACTCGGAGAGGCCCTCGGCAGTCGTGCGGCCCTTGATCTCGATGTTGATCGGGGTGCGGGGGAAGGCCTTCAGCACCTCCTTGAGCGTCGCGACCTTGAAGTCCGCGGCCTTGAAGCCGCGCGGCGCCTCGCGCTTGCCGGTCGCGACGCCGCGGAAGCGGTAGGCGGAAACCGGGTGGTCGTGCGCGTAGTGCGCGCCCGTGGGGGAGAACCAATAGGCAGCGTCGAGCAGCTTGATCTGGCGCAGCGTGTGCGAGGCGATCGTCCCCGTGCCGTTGGTCGTCGCGTCGAGCGTCGTGTCGTGACGGATCACGACCTGGCCGTCCTTTGTCACGCCGACGTCGAGCTCGAGCATGTCCGCGCCGGCGCGCACCGCGCGCTTGAAGGCGTACATCGTGTTCGACGGGAACTCGTCCTCGCCGCCCTGGTGCGCGATGTTCAGCGGGCGCGCCTTGCGCCACAGGTTGGTCGCGGCGCTGGCGGCGGGCGCGAGCGACGCGGCGAGACCTGCGATGCAGGCGAGGGCGAGGGCGAATCGGATGCGAGACACGCGCCGCTCCTAAACACAGCTCGCGCCGAGCACGACATGCGGATGAGAGGACTCGAACCTCCACGTCCCGAGGGACACAGGCACCTGAAGCCTGCGCGTCTACCAATTCCGCCACATCCGCTGGCCGGGTGGCGCAGCGTAGCAGTGGGCCGTGGCCTGCCGCGCGGCGCCCCCTTGCTAGTCTGCCCGAGTCCTGCCGCCATCGTCTAGGGGACTAGGACGCCGCCCTCTCACGGCGGAAACCGGGGTTCGAATCCCCGTGGCGGTACTGCGAGAAGCCCCGAGACCATCGGGGCTTCTGCCGTTTCGGGGCTCTCGGTATCGTCCGCGTGCGATGGGAGACGCGACAATCCGGCCGATGCGCCGCGAGGAGCTCGAACAGGCGCTGCGGTGGGCCGATGAGGAAGGCTGGGAGCCCGGGCTGACCGATGCCGAGCCGTTCTGGGCGGCCGATCCCGGCGGGTACTGGGTCGAGGAGCTCGACGGCGAGATGGTCGCCTGCCTCTCGGCCGTGCGGTACGGCGATGGCCCCGTCTTCATGGGCTTCTACATCGTCGCGCCGGGGCATCGCGGCACCGGGCTGGGCAAGCGGCTCGTCGACGGCGTACTCGAGGCGCTGGCGGGCCGCACGCTGCTCGGCGACGCCGTCCCCGAGCAGGTCGAGACCTACGCGCGGATCGGCTTCGAGGTCGCCTGGTGGAACACCCGCTTCATCGCCGACGGCCCGTTGCCGGCGCCCGAAGGCCGCTGCGTCGCGGCCGTCGAAGTCGACTTCGATGCGCTCGTGGCGTTCGACGCGGCGCATGCGCCCGGCCCGCGTCCGGCCCTCCTAGGTCCGTGGATCGCTGGCCCGGGACGTCGTGCGCTGGTGACGACCGACGGCGCTCGGATCACGGGCTTCGGCGCTGCGCGGCGGACCTCTGCCGGCCACAGGATCGGTCCGCTCGTCGCCGAGCGTCCCGCCGATGCGCGCGAGCTGATGCTCGCCCTCGCCGACGGCCTGGACGGCCCGGTCGCCGTCGATCTGCCGCTGCCCAACGCCGGAGGGGGTGCGCTCGTCGAGGAGCTGGGCATGCGCCAGGGATTTCAGAGCGTGCGCGTCGTCCGCGGCGCGCCGTTCACCCTGCCGCTCGAGCGCATCTACGGCATCGGCAGCCTCGAGCTCGGGTAGCGCCTTGCGGCACTGGCGGAAACGGGCGATCTCACGCCGGGGCGGGGATCGTAGGTTCGCGTTCAGGCAACCGTGCGCGCGAAGGCGGCGCTCCAGACCCGTCCGGCTCACGCGCCACGTGGGCGCCGTTTCGAGGGTCAGCCCTTCGGCACCGTCACCGTCAGGCGCTTCGACTGCTTCTGCGCGCCGACGGGCGAGAAGGTGACGACGAGGCGGACGGTGGCCTTGCCGTAGGAGCGCGCCGCCTTCACCGCCGAACTGAGCCTGCAGGTCAGTGCGACAGTGCGCGCTGAGGTGACGGTAGCGGTCGCCCTCGTGCACGCGGCGACGGTCTTCGTCTTCCCGCGGTTCGTGCGGACCAGCGCCGTCGCGGTGACGGAGATCACCCCCGCCTTCGGGGCCGCCAGCCGCGTCGTGATCGTCGTGCCCCTGCGCGTCGCCCGCGGCGTGATCGCCGGGACGGCGCGCACGGTGATCAGCTGTTCGATCGTCGCGGCAGCGACCTGATCATCGCCTGACTGCTCGGCGCGCAGCGTGCAGATGCCGGGGCTCAGGAATGTCACCGTGCCACCGCTCAGCGAGCAGACGGCGGCCGATGCGGCGGGGATCGACGTCACCAGCGCCGCAGTGCCGGACTTCGTGAAGGCGGGCGTGTACGTGTCGCCGACGAGGGGTGAAGGCTTCGCGGAGGAGAACGCGATCACGCGCTGCGGCCGCGTATAGGTGATGACGAGCGAACCGTCGAGGTCGGGCCCCGCGGCGAGCGAATACGCCGTGATCCCGTCGGGGCCGCGCGAGCCGCCGCCGCCGCCACCGCCGCTGCCGTCGTTCGCGAAATCGCCAGGCGTGAACGACATGCCGCCTCCGCCTCCGCCGCCCCAGCCGCCGCCACCGGTGCCGGCGTAATCGTATGGACTGCCGCCGAGGCCGGCGCGTCAGTCTCCGCCCGCGCCAGGACTGCCCCAGGCGCTCGCGCCACCAGCGCCTCCGACCCCGCCGCCGCCGCCCGCGCCGCCGTTGCCGTACGTTCCGCCGCCACCCGCGGAGCCGTTGGGGACTCCCGCGTCGCCGCCTGCATACGACCTGCCGCCCGCGGCCGACGATGAGCCGCCGCCGCCGCCCGCGATGGTGAAGCCCGCGTCGCTGGAGATCCAGAACCTCGTGGCTCCGCCTCCTCCTCCGCCGGTGTTCCCGTCCACGGGAGTGCCCTTCGCCCCGATAGTGAGTGCGATCGTGCCTCCCGCGCTGACGGCGAGGCCGGTCACGGTGACGACCGCGCCCTTCCCACCTGCGGATCCGGCCGGAAAATCAAATGGATTGCCGGAGCCGCCGCCGCCGCCCTTGGCGACGACGTCGATCGACGTCACGCCGGCCGGGACCGCGAAGCTGCTCTCTCCGACGGACGCGTACGTGCAGGTCATCGTCTCACCGGATCGCTCGCAGGTGGCGGTGCCGTTCGTCCACGACGCCTCGGCGACGGGGGCGATGGCGAGCGTGAGGAGAGCGGCGAGGGCCGCGGGAGCGATGCGCATGCGTCAATGCTATGGCTCGGGCCCGAGGCGGCGGGTGCAACGCTGCCTGGCCGGGAGGTTTGCCCGTCATATTCGTCGGCCAAACCGTCGTCATGAGCGAGCTTCATGACGAAAATGACGTCGTGGCCTGGCGCCTCCTGGCCGATTATCTCGCCGAGCGCGCACCTGATGCGCCGGTGGCGAAGAGGCTCCGCGTAGGCATTCCGGCGGCCGAGTCCAGGGCGCTCACGGCACTTGGGCGATCTGTCGCAGGGCGCGATCACGTGCGGACCTGACGGTCATGAAGCGCATCGTCGATCGGTTCTCGGCGCTTCCCCGGTCGGTCGCGATCGCCGCAGGCGTCCTGCTGCTCGCGGCGCTCGGCGGGACGAGCTACGCGCTCGTCACGATCCCGAAGGAGAGCGTCGGCCCCGGCGAACTCAAGCTCGACGCGGTGACCCGCCCACGCATCCGCGATGGCGCGGTGACCGGCCCAAAGATCCGCAACGGCACCATCGAGCTCGTCATGGCATCGAGCGACGGCACGTTCCAAGTCCTCGACATCGCGGCGGCCACGGGGCCGACACGTCCGGAGATCCCGTCCATGATTGTCACGGTGACGCGGGTCGGCTGATGCGGCGCCGCTTTGAGACCGGCGGCTGTGAGCGACGTCACCGGCATGGGCGTCCGCAGCGGGCGCGGCCGTGCTGCCGCTCCGCGGCGCAACCGCCGTCACCCATGGTCGCGACGCCCGCTACGCCCTGCCTGCGCACCCCCGCCGCGCCGCATGTCAGCATCCGGCAGATGCCGACCGCCGTCCTCGCACTCGCCGGCTTCGTCGCCGGCCTCTTCGCCGCCCGCCGCCACGCGCGCTACGAGCCGCTGGAGCGTGCGGGCCGCGGACGTCGCGCGCGTTAGGCCTGCGAGAGGCCCGGCTGCCAGAGCGGCTCGTCGCCGGCGTTGGCGCCGCGACTGAGGATGAAGAGCAGGTCCGAGAGCCGGTTGAGGTAGCGCAGGACCTCGGCGTTCGCGTCCTCGACGAGGATCACGCGTCGCTCGGCGCGGCGACAGACGGTGCGGCACACGTGCAGGTGCGCGGCGGCCTGCGTCCCGCCCGGCAGGACGAACGACTTCAGCGGCGTGAGCGTCGCGTTGACCTCGTCGCAGCGCTGCTCGAGCCAGGTGACCTGCTCGGGGCGCACGCGCAGGCGTCCGCGCTCGTCGCCACCGTCGCCGGCACCCTGCGGCACCGAGAGGTCGGCGCCCACATCGAAGAGGTCGTTCTGGATGCGGCGCAGCCAGTCGGCGTACCCCGCGGGGAGCCCGTCGACGGTGAGCGTCACACCGATCTGGCTGTTGAGCTCGTCGACCGTGCCATACGCCTCGATGCGCGCGTCGGTCTTCGGGACGCGGCTCATATCACCGAGGTGGGTCTGTCCGTCGTCGCCGAGTCGCGTGTAGATCCGAGTGAGATTGACGGTCACAGGGTCGAGCCTAGCGAGGGGGTATGCTCGTAGTGTTCAAGGTCGGTGGTCAAGGGAAGTCCGGTGTGAATCCGGCGCGGACCCGCCACTGTGACCGGGCGTGACGCCACCCCGCATGCGCGAGCAGCCACTGGAGCCGAGAAGGCCCCGGGAAGGTGCGGGGATGGTGCCCGGGAGCCAGGAGACCTCCCTCCGGCCGCAAAACACATACGCCCTCGCGGAAAGGGGTGGCTCGTTCATGCGCACACTGCGCTCAACCGGTCTTCTGACCGGAATCCTGCTGGCATCGCTGGCGCTCTTCTCGTCCTCCGCCGTCGCATCGATGACGGTGCGCATCGAGGGGGTCACCTCGACCCTGGTGCCGCGCACGACCGTCACGGCCGGCGGTGCCGACGTCGCCAAGCCCGGCGGTACATGCCCCGGCACGACCGCCGCGGGCGCCCTCGAGCGCGCGACGTCCGGCGACTGGGCGGGAACGTGGTATGACGGCCTGGGATTCACGATGGACCGCATCAAGACCCAGACGCTGACGTTCACCGATCCGACCTTCTGGGGCTTCTTCGCCAACGGCGTCTCGGTGTCCGTCGGGGTCTGTCAGCAGGCGGTCCAGGACGGCGACGACCTCGTCTTCGCGCCGATTCCGAATCAGAGCGACTTCTCCGTGACGCTGCTCGATCTGGCGGTGCCGGCCGCGATCCGTCCCGGCGTGTCGTTCACCGCGACGGTCACTCAGGTGGTCAACGACTGGGTCGGCTATGCGCCGGCCGGCAGCGTGCGGCGCGGCCCGGCGGCAGGCGCGACGATCGTGCTCCCGGGTGGCCGATCGGTGACGACCGGCGCTGACGGCACGGCGGACATCACGCTCAGCACCCTTGCGGGCGCCGACCTGCGCGCGACGCGCGATGGATCGATCCCGAGCGCGACGGTCGCCGCCTGCATGACGACGGGCTTCGACGGCCGCTGCGGCACAGCCGCGGACCGCCGCGCCCCGCGCGGGCAGATCGCCACGCTGCGCGACGGCCATCGCTACGCGCTCGGTCGCGCGCCGCGCATGCTCCAGGGCCGCGTGGCAGCCGATCCGTCCGGCCTGCGCCGCGTCCAGCTGCGCCTCACGCGCCGCGTGCCTGCGACAGCGGGCGGTCGCCGCTCCTGCCAGACCTACGACGCCGCGCAGGAGCGCTGGCTCGGCATGTGGCGCTGCGGTGCGACCCGCGGACAGTGGTTCACGGTCGGCGACCGGGTGGCGTGGTCCTACCTCCTGCCCGAGGCGCTCGCGACCGGTCGCTATGTCCTCGACGTGCGCCTCACGGACGGGGCCGGCAACGTGAGCCGCGGCCTGAGTCGGGCCACGAATGCCCGCACGGCCCGCAATCGCGTCATCTTCCTGGTCGGCTGACCGATGATCACCGTCGGCCGCTTCTCGATCGTCCTGATCCTCGTGGGGACGATCGTCGTCCTCATCAGCGCGAAGGGGTGTGGTCCGGGGGCGGGGAAGGACACTGGTGCGGTCGAGCTGCGGGTGACGCGGGACTTCGGCTCCGTCCCGGTCGCGCAGGTGACCGTGCCGAAGGTGCCGTCGTCCGAGACGGCGATGCGGCTGCTCGAGCGCGAGGCACCGGTGACAACGCGCTACGGCGGCGGCTTCGTCCAGTGCGTGAAGGACCTCTGTGGCGGGCGCACCGGTGGGAGGCCGTACGACTGGTTCTACTTCGTCAACGGGGTTGAGGCCTCGAAGGGCGCCGCGGCGACCCGCGTGCGGGAGAACCAGTCGATCTGGTGGGACCTGCGCGACTGGAGCGCGACCGACCGCGTGCCCGCCGTCGTCGGGCAATTCCCCGAGCCGTTCCGGCACGGCCCGGGCGGCGCGGATCGCCTGCCGACGCGCGTCGACTGCGCTGACGTGAAGAGCGACGCCTGTCGCGCCGTTCAGGACGGCCTCGGCCAAGAGGACGTCGTCGGGGGCATCGCTGCGCTGCGCACCACCGCGGCGATGGAGACCCTGCGCATCGTCGTCGGCCCCTGGGCGCAGGTGCGGGCCGAGAGCGCGCTGGTGCAGATCGAGGACGGCCCCGCAGCCAGCGGTGTCTACGCGCGCATGCAGAACGGCGGCCGCACGATCGCCCTGCTCGACGCGGGCGGTCGCACGGTGCGCCGGCTCGGCGCGGGCGCGGGCCTCATCGCGGCGACGCGGGTCGGCGAGGATCCGCCCGTGTGGGTCGTGACCGGCACCGACGCTGCCGGGGTACTCGCGGCGGCGCGGGCATTCCGCACGCAGATCCTTCGAGGTCACTACGCCGTCGCGGTCGATGGCGGCGGGCCGATCCCCGTGCCGGTCGGAGCCGGCCGCTGATGTACCGCCGGCGGGCGAGCCCGCTGCACGCTGCACGTGCGGGCGTCACGGCGCTCTACGGCCTCGCGCTGGTTGCGCTCGCGCTCTCCTTCACACATCCGGTCGTCCTCGCCGCGGTCGCCGTCGCGACACTCCTTGCTGGGCACCTCGCCGGCGTCGGCCCTGACCTCCTGCGCGCCGGGCGCTTCTCGTTCGTTCTCGCGGGGACGCTCGCGATCGTCAACGCACTCGTCGTGCGTGAGGGCCTCACGGTGCTCTGGCGCTTCGGGGAGCTCCCGCCGCTCGGTCAGGTCGACGTCACGCTCGAGGCCCTCGTCTACGGCCTGCTGCTCGGGATGCGGGTCGTCGTCATCGTGCTCGCCTTCGCGCTGCTCACCGCCTGCGTCGATCCGGATGCGGTGCTGCGGGCCTTCGGGCGCCGGTCACTGCGGTCCGCGCTGACTGCGACGCTCGCCACGCGCATGGTGCCCGTCCTCGCTCGCGATGCGCGGCGCATGGACGAGGCGCTGCGCTGCCGACCCGACGCGGCTGGAATGGGCACGACCCGCGGGCGCGCCGCCGTGGTGCGTGCCGTCGCCTCCGGGGCGCTCGACCGGGCTGTGGACGTCGCGGCGACGCTCGAACTGCGCGGGTACGCCGCACGCCCGAGCGGCGTGCGCGGCGCGCGCGAGCCGTGGTCGCGCCACGACCTGTCGGTCCTCGCGGCCGCAGTCGCGCTCTGCCTGATCGCAGTCGTCACCGCGATCACCGGGGCGGCGGACCTCGACGCCTACCCGCGCCTGCACGCGGCAGACGGCCTCGGGGCGCTCGTGATCGGCGTCCTGATCGTGCTCGTCGCGCTGCTGCCGTTCTGCGACCGGCGGGGGACCGAACTGTGAGCCCGGTCCTGCGTCTCGAGCACTTCTCGTACACGTACCCGGGCGCGGTCACGCCCGCGCTCAAGGACGTCACTTTGAGCGTCGAGCCCGGCGAGTTCGTCGTCGTCGCGGGGCTCTCCGCATGCGGCAAGTCGACGCTGCTGCGCGCGGCGAGCGGCCTTGTGCCGCACTTCCACGGCGGCACGGCATCCGGAACGGCGGTCACCGGCGGCCTCGACGTCCGCGACCACGGCCCCGGGGACCTTGCCGCCGTCTGTGGCACGCTGCTCCAGGACCCCGAGACGCAGATCGTCATGGGGACCGTGCGCTCCGAGCTCGCGTTCCCCCTCGAGAATCGCGGCGCGGCGCCTGCGGCCGTCGCGCGCGGCGTGGAGGAGGCGGCGCTCGCGCTCGGCGTCGCCGGGCTGCTCGACCGGCCGACGCACGAACTCTCCGGCGGCGAGCTCCAGCGCGTGGCACTCGGCGCAGCGCTCGCGGGGCGCCCGCAACTGGTGGTGCTCGACGAGCCGACATCTCAGCTCGATCCGGTCGCCGGGGACGAGCTCATCTGGCTGCTGCGCCGGCTCAACGAGGAGCAGGGGACGGCGGTGCTGCTCGCCGAGCACCGGCTCGAGCGCTGCCTCGCGCACGCCGACCGCGTGATCGTGCTCGAGGACGGCCGCGTGGCCTGCGACGCGCCGCCGAGCGAGATGCTCGCGTGGGCCGCCGACCGGATTCCGGCACTCCAGACGCCGGCAGCGCGGCTTTTCGCGCGGGCCGGGCTGCGTCCAGCGCCGGCGGGCGTCAAGGATGCGCGCGCGACGCTGCGCGCCCACGGGTTGCTGCGCGAGGGACCCGCGGCCACGAATCAGGCGCAGGGCGCGCCGGCGCGCCGGCGCTCCCTGCGCCGCACGCGCGCCACGGGCGCCCCCGCCGCGGTTCGCGCTCACGGCCTCTGGCACGAGGTGCCCGACGGGCGCAGCGTCCTGCGCGGCATCGACCTCGAGCTCCAGCCCGGCGAGCTCGTCGCCCTGATGGGCCGCAACGGCTCGGGCAAGTCGACGCTGCTGCGGCACCTCGCAGCGATGCAGAAGCCGACGCGCGGCAGCGTGGAGGCCCAGGGCCGCGTCGCGCTCCTGCTGCAGAGCCCCGGGGATTACTTCCTCCACGAGCGCGTCGGGGACGAGGCGTCGGCGGTCGCGCTCGCCGGATTCGGCCTCGCGGAGCTCGTCGATCGGCATCCCCGCGACCTCTCCGGCGGGGAGCGCCAGCGGCTCGCGCTTGCGATCGTTCTCGGCGATGGGCCGCCGCCCGCCGCGCTGCTGCTCGATGAGCCGACTCGCGGCATGGACCGCGCGGCCAAGGGCGACCTGATCGAGCGGATGCGCACACTCGGGCAGGCCGGCACGGGCGTCCTCGTCGCGACGCACGACGCCGAGTTCGCGGCCGCGCTCGCCGACCGCGTCGTCCTCCTCGCCGACGGGCGCGTCATCGCCGACGCGTCGGCGCACGAGGTGCTCGCGGGCGGCTGGCACTTCGCGACCGAGACGGCGCGCGTGCTCGCCGGTGAGGATCCGCCCGTGCTGCGCCCCGAGGAGGGCGGCGACCTGCTCATCGACCGCATGACCTTCGAGGTGACACCATGAGCTGGGAGCTCGCCGCACTGCTGCTGCTCGGCCTCACGCTGCTCGCCGGATTCGCGTGGTACGAGCGTACGCAGGCCGACTCGCGCACGATCGCCCTGGTCGCCACACTCGCCGCGCTCGCGGCGATCGGCCGGATCGCGTTCGCGCCGATCCCGAACGTCAAGCCGACGACCGACATCGTCCTCATCGCCGGCCTCGTGCTCGGCGGCGCGCCGGGGTTCGTCGTCGGTGCGGTCGCCGCGCTCTCGTCGAACCTCATCTTCGGCCAGGGCCCATGGACGCCATGGCAGATGGTCGCGTGGGGGCTGTGTGGGCTCCTCGGCGCGGGCCTGGGGCGCCTCGCCGGGCGCGAGATCGGGCGCGTGCCGCTGGCGATCGCCTGCGGCGCCGCAGGACTCGCCTTCGGGACGATCATGGACCTCTCGGTCTTCGTGACCTACGCCGGGAATCAGACGGTCGGGCAGTATCTGGCGATCAGCGTGACGTCGCTCCCGTTCAACATCGCGCACGCCGTCGGCAACGTCGCCTTCGCGCTCGCCTTCGGGCCGATGCTCGTGCGCGCCCTGCTGCGCTTTCGCGCGCGTCTCGACGTGCGCTGGGAGGCGGCGCCGGCGGCGCCGGTCTCCACCGCGGCGCGTCTCGCCCGGCCCACGGCGCTGCTGCTCATCGCCACGATCGCCGCCACGGGGCTCAGCGTCGCGGGGCGTGCCGAGCCGGCCGCCGCGGCGTCGCCCGCCTCGCGCGCAGCGCAGTGGCTTGCGCGGGCGCAGAACGCCGACGGGGGCTGGGGCGTCGCACGCGCGACCCCGTCCAATGCGGTGCAGACGTCGTGGGCGGTCGTCGGGCTCTGCGCCGTCGGGCGCAGCGCACTCGCGCCCGAGGCGCTGCTCCTGCGCTACGCGCGACGCTCGCGCACCACGGCCGACCTTGAACGCACGATGCTCGCCGTGGCCGCGGCGGGCATCGAGCCGCACACCGGCGGACTGCTCGCGCGGCTGCGCGCCGCGCAGGACCGCAACGGGTCGTTCGACGGCCTCGTCAGCCTGACGTCCTACGGACTGCTCGCGCTGCGCGCGGCGGGGTACGGCCCGCGCTCCGCCCGGGTCCGGCGCGCTGCCGCCTGGATCAGCACGCACCAGAATCGTGACGGCGGGTTCTCGTACTCCGGGCGCGGTCCGAGCGGGTCGGACGACACCGCGGCCGCCGTCCAGGCCCTCGCCGCAGCGCACTTCCGCCGCGCCGCTGCGCGCGGCGGCTCGTGGCTCGTCGGGCATCAGTCGCTCGACGGCGGATGGGCGCTCCAGCCGCCCGGCACCTCGAACGCCCAGTCCACGGCGCTCGCGATCCAGGCGCTGCTCGCCGTCGGGCTCGATCCTGCGCGGCGCCTGCCGGGCATGAGCCGTTCACCGCTCGCCTTCCTGCGCTCGCTCCAGGGTGCGGACGGGCGCGTGCGGTACTCCCGCACGAGCACGCAGACGCCGGTCTGGGTGACCGCGCAGGCGCTCCCCGCGCTGGCACGCCGCACGCTGCCGATCCGGCTCGGGCGCGGGTGACTTGCGAGTCGATCCGGCTGCCCCCGGGTGGTTCGCTACCGTGACCGCCTGATGCGACTCGCCGTCCCGCAGGAGACAGCCCCCGGAGAACACCGTGTCGCCCTCGTTCCCGAGGTCGTGCGCAAGCTCAGCGCGCGCGGCGTCGAGATCCTGGTCGAGCGTGGCGCCGGGTCCGGAGCCCTCATCCCCGATGAGGCGTACGCCGAGGCCGGGGCAACGATCACCGACGATGGCGCGGCCATCTGGGGCGCCGACGCGGTCGTGACGATCGCGCCGCCTGCGGCCGCCGACATCGCGCGCATGCGTGAAGGCGCGCTGCTGCTCGGCTTCCTCGCGCCGCTCTCGAGCACCGTGACGACCGCCGCTGCGCGTGACGCGAAGGTCACCGCGCTGGCGATGGAGGCCGTGCCGCGCATCTCGCGCGCCCAGTCGATGGACGCGCTCTCCAGCCAGTCGAACGTCGCGGGCTACGAGTCCGTGATCCTCGCTGCGGAGAGCCTCGGTCGCTTCTTCCCGATGCTCATGACCGCAGCGGGCACGATCCCGCCAGCCAAGGTCCTCGTCCTGGGCGCGGGCGTCGCAGGCCTCCAGGCACTCGCCACCGCGCGCCGCCTGGGCGCCGTCACAACCGGCTACGACGTGCGACCCGAGGTCGCCGAGCAGGTGCAGTCGCTCGGCGCATCCTTCCTCGACCTCGGCATCGAGGCCGCAGGCGAGGGCGGGTACGCGCGCGAGCTCACCGCCGAGGAGCGCGCCGCCCAGCAGCAGGCGCTCACCGACGCCATCAAGGGCTTCGACGTCGTCATCACGACCGCGCTCGTTCCCGGTCGTCCGGCCCCGAAGCTCGTCAGCGCCGAGGCGGTCGAGGGCATGCGTGCTGGCAGCGTCATCATCGACCTGGCGGGGGAGACGGGCGGCAACTGCGAGCTCACCGAACCCGGTGAGACGGTCGTGCGCCACGGCGTCACGATCCGCTCGCCGCTGAATCTCCCGGCCCAGATGGCCGAGCACGCGAGCCAGCTCTACGCGCGCAACATCCAGGAGCTGCTCGGGCTCGTCATCAAGGACGGGGAGGACGGCGCGCCCGCGTCGCTGGAACTCGACTTCGAGGACGAGGTCGTCGCCGGTTCGTGCATCACGCGCGGCGGCGAGGTCCTGCATCCCGGTGCCAAGGCCGCGCTCGACGCGGCGTAGGAGACCCTCATGTTCGTCACGAATCTCGCGATCCTCGTCGTCTCCGGCTTTGTCGGATACGCCGTCATCTCCAAGGTCCCCAACACGCTGCACACGCCGCTGATGTCGGGCACCAACGCCATCCACGGCATCGTCGTGCTCGGCGGCATCATCGTCCTGGGCACCGCGCCGCATCTCGGCGCCTTCGCGAAGGCGATCCTCGTGATCGCGATCATCTTCGGGACGATCAACGTGATCGGCGGCTTCCTCGTCACCGACCGCATGCTCGAGATGTTCAAGACGAAGCCCGCGCCCAAGCGGGACGAGCAGGAGGAGCGGTCATGACGCTCCCGCTCGCCTCGTCGTTCGTGCGTGAACAGGACTTCATCAACGTCCTCTACATCATCGCCTTCAGCCTCTTCATCTACGGCCTCATGGGTCTCACCGGCCCGCGCACCGCGGTGCGCGGCAACCGGATCGCCGCCGTCGGCATGGTCATCGCCGTCGTCGCGACATTCCTGCTGCCGCGCATGGGCCACAACTGGGTCCTCATCATCGTCGGCCTCGTGCTCGGCACCATCGTCGGCGTCCCCTCGGCGCGCCAGGTGAAGATGACGGCGATGCCGCAGATGGTCGCGCTCTTCAACGGCGTCGGCGGCGGCGCCGTGGCGCTCATCGCCTGGGCCGAGTTCATCGACAGCTCCGGCTTCGACGGTTACGAGCTGACCTTCGTCATCCCGTCGCTCTTCGCCGCGATCATCGGTTCGATCAGCTTCTGGGGATCGCTGATCGCGTTCGGCAAGCTCCAGGAGGTCCTGCCGGGCCGCCCGATCGGGCTCAAGGGCGCGGGTCAGCAGGTGCTCAACCTGCTGCTCCTCATCGTCGCTGTCGGCTGCGCCGTGGCGATCGCCGCCGGTGGCACCGACGACTGGCTCATGGTCGTCCTACTCGTCGCGGCCGCGCTGCTCGGACTCTTCGTCGTGCTGCCGATCGGCGGCGCGGACATGCCGGTCGTCATCTCGCTGCTCAACGCGTTCACCGGCCTCTCCGCTGCGGCCGCCGGCCTCGCGCTCGAGAACACCGCGCTGATCGTCGCGGGCATGATCGTCGGCGCGTCCGGCACGATCCTCACGCGTCTCATGGCCGACGCCATGAACCGCTCGATCCCGTCGATCATCGCGGGCGGCTTCGGTGGCGGCGGGGCCGTCGCGGGGGCTGCGGGCGCCGGCGAGCATGCCGGAAGCGTGCGCGCCACCTCGGCTGCCGATGCGGCGATCCAGATGGCGTACGCGCGCCTCGTCGTCGTCGTGCCGGGCTACGGCATGGCCGTCGCGCAGGCGCAGCACGCCGTGCGCGAGATGGCCGCCGAGCTCGAGAAGCGCGGCGTCGAGGTGAAGTACGCGATTCATCCGGTCGCCGGCCGTATGCCGGGCCACATGAACGTCCTGCTCGCCGAGGCCGACGTGCCGTACGAGCAGCTCAAGGAGATGGACGAGATCAACCCGGAGTTCACGCGCACCGACGTGGCGATCGTGATCGGCGCGAACGACGTGACCAACCCGGCGGCGAACACGAACCCCGAGTCGCCGATCTATGGGATGCCGATCCTCAACGTCAATCACGCGAAGTCCGTGATCGTCCTCAAGCGCTCGATGAACCCCGGCTTCGCCGGCATCGAGAACGAGCTGTACTACGAGCCGATGACCTCGATGCTCTTCGGCGACGCGAAGTCGTCGGTCGGCGAGATCACGCAGGAACTGGCAGCGCTCTAGCGGTCGTCGGGCGTTTCGCAGCGATGTCCCACGGGCATCGCCTCGGCGAACCTCCCGAACGACCTCATGCTCGCGTCCGCCGTCCTTTTCTCGCTTGTCGTCGTCCTCTGGGCCGTCGCCCGTGGTGAGGCCCGCCCGCCCGCGCGGCGCAGCGGGACGCTCGCCCCGCGCATGCTCATGGCCGCCGGGCTCGCGCTGCTGCCGGCGAGCGTCATGCTCGGGGTGTTCATGCACCCGGCGGCCGGGCTCCTCGCCGTTGTGACGGGACTCGCCGTCATCGCCCTGGCGGTGTTGCTCCTGCCTGCGAGCGGCCCCGACGAGGACCCCGAGGAGGACAGCGACGGGGGCGGCGGCGGTGGCAGCGCCCCCGATCTCCCGCGGCCCAATCGCGGCCCCGGCGGCCAGGCGGTGGACTGGGAGGCGTTCGACCGCGCGCGCGAGCGCTGGACCCCCGACCGTGTGCGCGCGCCGATCGGCTGAGCGGCGCGCGCAGCACGGACCGCCGCGGGCGCGGCGACGGCTCCGTACCCTGCCGTGTTCGTGCGATCGATCCCGAGCACCGCGGCCCGCGCTGCCGCCATCGTGACTGCTGCGCTCGCCGCCTGTGCCGTGAGCGCCGGCGCGCAGGCCCCGTCCGGGGCCTTCCGTCAGGGCGTCGGCGTTGATGGACCGTCCGCCAACGTGGGCGTCCTCGGGGGCCTCGACCTCGCGCGCGACGGCGATGGACTCGTCGCCTGGGTGCGCACCGAGGGCGGGGAGGACCATGCCTCCGTCGCGCTGCTGCGCGCCGGCGCGTCGCGCGGGGTGTTTCGCATCGACGCCGGGCAGCCGGCACTGACCGCTGGGCCCGTGGTCGCAGCCGGCAACGGCGGCCGCATGGTCGTCGCGTGGGCCAACGCACTCGGGGTGTTCGCCGCGCTGCGGCCGGCCGAGGGCGCGGTCTTCGGCGCGCCGCAACGCGTCGGCGCGCCGGGTGCGGGCGCCCCGGCCATCGACCTCTCACCTGCCGGCGTCGGCTACCTCGTCTGGGCGCAGGGTGGGGACGTGCGCGGCGCGTATCTTCCGCGCACCGGGACCGCCTTCAGCGTCTACCCGGCGCCGCTCGACGCCGA
The DNA here is from genome assembly GCA_009699245.1 of Actinomycetota bacterium. Lineage (GTDB taxonomy): Bacteria > Actinomycetota > Thermoleophilia > Solirubrobacterales > Solirubrobacteraceae > F1-60-MAGs163. The sequence goes on along the minus strand of WLOQ01000004.1, from coordinate 69,494 downwards.
TCCTGCGCGCGAGGCCGGCGCGGCCGCACTGCGCCCGCGCGTCGCGACGTCGGCCGACGGAATCGGCCTCGCCGTCTGGGGGGAGGCGCTCGACGGCGGAATGACACGGGTCGTTGCGCGGCGCCTGGTGCGCGGCGCGCCGTCGGCGCGCGTGGTCGATGCGACCGCGGCGACGGTCCAGGGGCGCACCGCGGGGGCCGCCGAGCTGCCGGAGGTCGCCATCGAGGACGACTCCTCCTACGCCTGTGTCGGCATGCGCCAACAGGTCCAGCGCGTGGCTGGCCCCGACAGCGTTCCGCGGGCGCTCCTGCGCCACCTGCGCGGGTCGGCGTTCGAGGCCCCGGTGGCTGTGGATGGGGATCCCGACGCCGGCGCGACGGGTGGGCTGCGCCTCGCCCTCAATGGGCGCGGCCAGGGACTCGTCACGGCCGAAGGAGCGGTCGGGGCGGTCCTCGCGAGCATCATCCGCGACGACGTTCCGGGCGCTGCCGTGACGATCGGCGCGGCCGGTGGGGCCGGGGCGCTCCCCGCGGGCGGCTTCGCCGAGAACTACGACGGGGTGACGGCCTGGTTCACGACGCCCAGCCCGGGCCTGCAGTCCGAGGTCCAGGCGCGACTCCTCCAGGACGATCCGGCGCTCGCGCAGGCGCCGCCCTTCGGCGCGCCCGCGCTGCTGTCCGGGCGCGCGGGCGCGTTCGATGACCCGCTCGCCGGCATCTCGCTCGGCACGCCGGACCCGCTCGGCGGCCTTGAGGTGCGCACCGACCGCACGGGCGACGCGGTGGTCGCCTTCGTCCAGGAATCGGCGGCGGGGCGCACGCTGATGCTCGCCACCTACGACCGCGCGCCGGGCGTCCCCGCCGGGACCACGACGACCTTCTGGCGGCCGCGCCGCCGGCCGCTCCTCACCTGGCAGCCGTCGACGGAGCTCTGGGGCGCCGTCACGTACACGGTGCTCATCGACGGCGTGCCGGCGGCCACGACCACGGGAACGTCCGTCGCGCCGTCCGTCGCGCTCGCTGATGGCCTCCATCGCTGGCAGGTCGTCGCCACCGACATTCGCGGCCAGGCGACGCGCTCGGCGACGCGCAACCTGCGCATCGATGCGACCCCGCCGCAGCTCACGGTGCGGGTGAGTCGCCGGTTGGCCGAGACGGTCCTGCGCCTGCGCGCGCTCGATCGTGGAGGGTCGAAGATCACGACGATGCGCGTCGACTTCGGCGACGGATCGCCGCCGCTGGTGGTCGAAGGCGGGCGCGCGACGGTGCGGCACGTCTTCGGTCCCGGGCGCCACCGGCTGCGCGTCAGTGCGCGCGATGGGGCAGGCAATGCGACCGTGGTCAGCCGCACGCTGCGCACGCCGACCGGGGCTACGATCCGCTGATGCGCACCGCGATCCATGCGCTGGGTGGCGTTCCGGGGCCCGTCTCGGCCGCCGAGTTCATCGAGACGCTCGGCCTCTGGGACGAGCCGGGCAAGGGCTCACGTCCGCGACTCATCGCCGTGATGGTCGGCTCGGCCGACGGCCGCGCGAGCGTCGACGGGCGGGCCGGGGGCCTCAGCAGCCCTGCGGACCGCTCCGTGATGCGCGAGCTGCGCACGGTCTGCGACGCGCTCATCGTCGGGCCGACGACGTTCATCACGGAGCGCTACGAGCACCTCCTCGATCCGGGCCAGCCCGAGCGCCGCATCGAGCGGGGACGCGCGCCGGAGCCGCTGCTCGTGACGATTTCCCGCAGCCTCGACCCGGCACTTGAGAGGGTCCCGTTGCTCGGGCGTGAGGGCGCGCGCGTGCGCGTCTTCACGGAGTCCGAGCGCGACCTGGGACCGACCGCCGCCGAGGTCGAGGTGCGGCGTTTCGCACCCGGCGCGCTGACGCCCGCGCAGTGTCTTGAGGAGCTCGTCTCGGACGGCGTGCGGCTCGCCGTGACGGAGGGCGGGCCGACCCTCCTTCATGCGCTCATCGCCGATGGACTCGTGGACGACCTCGTCCTCACGATCGCGCCGCTCGTCGTCGGCGGTGATGGGCCGACGGTTCTGACCGGGCCGGTCTTTGAACCGCCCACGGAGCTCGAGCTTCGCTCGGTGCTGCGGGGGGAGGATCACATCTTCCTCCACTACGCGCTCCGCTCCGCGCGCTAGCCTGCCGGGTGCAACTGGTCGCCGGCGGCTGTCCAACGCCGCAGGACGCCCACCGACCCACACGAATAGGAGTTCCATATGTCCGCTCTCTCGCGCCGGTCCCTCGAGGACAGTCCGCTCTCCGATCTGCACACGATCGCTTCCGCGCTCGGGCTCGATGGCTTCCGTCGTCTGCGCAAGGCCGACCTCATCGACGCGATCATCGAGCGTCAGGGTGGCGAGGCCGCCGATGACGGCGACAGCGCAGCAGCCGCCGATGCCGCACCCGCCCGCGCGCCGCGCACCCGTGGCACCCGCGGCGGCGCCTCGCGCAGCCGCGCCGCGCGTGACGAGGACGCCGACTCCGGTGAGGAGCGCCCCGCTCGTCGTGCGCGCGCCGAGCGCACCGAGCGTCCGGAGCGCAGCGAGCGCCCGGCCCGCGGTGAGCGCGCCGAGCGCACTGAGCGTCCGGCCCGCGGCGAGCGCGCCGAGCGCACGCCGCAGGAGGAGAAGGTGCTCGAGGGCACCGTCGACGTCGTCGAGAACGGCAGCGGCTTCATGCGCCTCGGCACCACGCCGGGCGACGACGACGTGTACATCTCCGCCGCGCAGATCAAGCGCTGCGAGCTCGTCTCCGGTGACCGCATAAGCGGTCCCGTGCGCCCGCCGCGCCGCTCCGAGCGCTACTTCTCGCTCGTGCGCGTCGACACGATCAACGGCGCGTCCGCCGATGAGGTCGCCGGTCGCGGCCCGTCCTCCTCGTGGGACGACCTCGCCGCAGCGTTCCCGACGCAGGTGATCGAGTTCAGCGCGAAGGATCCGGTCCTCAAGCAGATCGCCGACCTCGCTCCGATCGGGCGCGGCTCGCGCGTCGTGATCGCCGGGGCCGCCGGCTCCGGTCGCACGACGACGCTGCGCGCACTCGCCGTCGAGCTCGCCGCCCTTGAGGGCGTCGAGGTCCACGTCGTGCTCGCCGGGGCGCGCCCCGAGGAGCGCGCAGAGTGGTCGGGCGCCGAGCTCGAGCCCGCCGCCATTTGCGGCCTCGCCTCGACCGGCGACGCACAGGCCCAGGCCGCTGAGCGCGTCATCGACGCGGCAAAGCGCGCCGTCGCCGAGGGCGGCCATGCGGCCGTCATCATCGACAGCCTCGATCAGCTCGCGCCGCAGGCTGCACGCCGGCTCCTCGCCGCCGCGCGCAACGTGCCGGACGGCGGCAGCCTGACGATCATCGCCACGGCCGCTGAGGCCTTCGGCGGCGAGACGACGGTCATCGCCCTCGACGCGCTCGGCGCGGCACAGGAGCGCCACCCGGTCCTCGACGCGGCTCGCAGCAACACGCTGCGTCTCGAGGCGCTGCTCGGCGATCGCAAGGCCACCGCCGTCGCCAAGGCCCGCGCGAAGGCGGCCTCACCGAAGTCCTGACGCCCGGCTCCCGCCGGCGGCCTCGATCAGGAGGCCGCTGAGCGGGGGGTGTAGGCGACCCGATCCCAGGAGGGCTCGGGCGCCAGCTCGACGGGCTCGTCGCCTCGGTCGGGCTGCACGTAGTCGAAGGTCTGGCGCTCCCCATCGAAGCGCACGTCGAGCTCGCCTTCTTTGACCCGCTGGTCGAGCCATGCGGAGCGGAAGACCAGGCGACGCAGCCAGTGCACGAGCGAGCGGTCGGCAGGGCCGACGAGCTCCGGCCAGCACTCGTTGACGTGCTCGCCGAGGTCGGAGGCGGGGTCGCCGATCTCGCCGTTGACCGCGAGGTTCACGAGATCCTCAAGTTCGGTGTCCTCGAGCGTCGTGCCGAGGAAGCCGAGCTTGCGCGCAGCCTGCTCACAGCGTTCGGCGAAGTCTCGCTCGTTGAACGTGAATCGAAGCTCGCCGTATTCGAGGACGAAGTCCTCGCCGGAGTCGTAGTTGCCGCGCGTCGGTGTTTCCATCGGTCCCAGAAGTCGAATGAGCTCGGCGACCACCATGGCCTGCCCGAGCCGTCGGCATCCTATGTCGCATCCCTCCTGAGGCCTGCGTCTGAACGGGAACTTGCACAAACGCCCGCTCTGAGCGGGTTTTCGCGCGGCTCGCGCGTCAGCCGCGCAGGGCGGCGGAGAGGCGATCGAACCAACGGCCCCCGCCGAGCACGATGAGTCCGCAAGCGGCGACGCTCAGCCAGGCGGACGGCCGCACGGTGACGAGGGCGCTCGGCTGCGGCTCGTCGATGAGGTGCAGGGCGTTGAGGACGATGCCGACGAGGCCGGCGAGCGCCGCCGCGAAGGCGACGCGCGGGTCGGCCCGGCGCGTCGTCAGTCCGGCGACGCCGGCGGCCACCGCGATGGCGATCACGAGGAAGAGGATGACGTCGGAGAGCAGGCCCCACGGCTCCCACCCGTTCGCCGTGCTTGCGAAGTGCTGCATGTGGGCGACCTGTTCGGCGACCCGCACGCCGCCCGGAAGCTTGGCGAGATCGACGGCGTACCACGTGCGCAGCGAGACGACGAAGAGCCCGAGCCCTCCGATGAGGACGAGCAGCGGTCCGAGTCGCGACGGCATGCGCACTCCCTCCAATCTACGCGTCGGACGGGGAGCTGGGTCGGCGGGCTCCTTGACGCGCGCGTGGCGCCTGGAGGACGATCGCGCGATGACCGAGATGACGATGGACCACACGCTCCAGGCGCGGCTGATGGAGATGCTCGACCGGCAGGAGATTCTGGATGCCCTGCTGCGGTACACGCGCGGCATCGACCGGCACGACACGCAGCTCGCCCAGTCGGCCTACCACGCCGATGCGCGTGATGACCACGGCCCGTTCATCGGGCGCGGGCACGACCTCGTGGAGTGGGCGAACGGTGTGCACGACGAGGCGATGAGCGGCCATCAGCACTACGTCACGAACACCGTGATCGACCTCGACGGCGACGAGGCGCACGTCGAGACGTACTACATCATGGCCGCGATGAAGCAGGGCACGTCCGAGGCGATCCTCGGGGGCGGCCGCTACGTCGACCGCTTCGAGCGCCGCGACGGACGCTGGGCGATCGCCGCGCGCATCTGCACGTCGGAGTGGTGGGCCGATCCGGCCGTCGCCGACGCCGTCAACCCGCTCGGCTTCCCCGTCGTGCAGGGCCCGAGCGACGCGTCCTACCAGCGCCCGCTCACCATCGACCGTGAAGACGCCGTCGCCTTCGGTCCGGGCAGCGGCGCCGCCACGCCCGTCTGAACGTCCACAACGCCGTCAACGAGAGGAACACGCATGGTCAAGCTCGTCTTCGTCGCCTACCGCAAGAAGGGCATGACGCACGAGGAGTACGTCGAGCGCCTCAAGGTGCACGCGGAACTCGTGATGACGGTGAAGGACGTCACGCGCATGCGTAAGTACGTTCAGGTGCACCCGCTTCCGGGCGACGCGAACGTCCAGTTCCTCGCCGCGCGCGGCATGACGCTCGACGACATGCCCGACGGGATGGCCGAGGTCTGGTGGGACTCGGTCGAGGACATGTACGCGGGCTTCTCCGGGGAGGAGGGCGCGAAGGCCGCACAGCTCCTCGTCGAAGATGAGGCGCGGTTCCTCGACGTCGATCGCTGCATCGCGTTCCTCGCCGATGACAAGGTGATCTTCGACTTCGGGCACGAGCGCGCCTGACGTCAGCCGCGGGCGAGCCGGTAGACCGGCCCGTCGACCGAGACGACATAGACCCTGCCGCGCGCGTCCTCCCCAAATGAGGCGAGGGAGGCGACGCGCGGCAGCGCGAGCGGGCGATCGCCCCGTGCCCGGCCGGAGCGCAGGACGACGGTGCGCAGGTGGCCACGGCAGAAGTCGCCGTAGACGTAGCGCCCGCGCAGCGATGCGGGGAGCCCGGGGTCGCGTAGGACGTGCCCGCCGGTGATCGAGCACCAGCCGTCGGCGTGGCGCTTCGTGAGCACCGGGGCGACCGCCCCCGGCGCGGTCTCGCCCGCGGTGTAGCGGCTGCGCCCCTCCCAGACGCCCCAGCCGAAGTTCGCGCCGCGTGCGCGACCGCGATGCGCGAAGTCGAGCTCCTCGACGGCGTCCTGGCCGACGTCAGCGATCGCAAGGTCGCCGGTGCGCCGGTCGAACGAGAACCGCCACGGGTTGCGCAGGCCGTACGCATAGATCTCGCCGCGCGCGCCCGGGCGCCCGGTGAAGGGATTGGATGCGGGGACGCGGTACGCCCGGCCGCCCGACGCGCGCGGGTCGATGCGCAGGATCTTGCCGAGCAGTGAGCTGAGGCTCTGGGCGTTGCCGCGCGCTCCGTGCCGGTCGCCGCCCCCGCCGCCGTCCCCGGTCCCAATGTAGAGCAGGCGGTCGGGCCCGAACGCGAGGTTGCCGCCGTTGTGGTTGCCCTCGGAATCTGCCATCCGCAGCACGAGCCGGCCTGAGGCCGGGTCGGCGCGGTCGAGCGTCCGGCGGCGGAACTCCCACACGGCCTGCGCGCCGCTGCGCGCGTAGTCGGGCGCAAAGGCGAGGCCGAGCAGGCCCTGCTCGCCGCCCGCGACGACGCGCGTGCGCAGATCGAGGAACGGCGCCGCGAGCGTGCGCCCGTCGCGCACGGTGCGGATCACGCCGCCCTGCTGGACGACCATCAGCCGGCGGCGGTCACCCCGCGGGGCCGTCGCGAGCAGCGGGCGGTCGAACGTCCCGACGCGCACGAGGCGCAGGCCCCCGGCCTGCCGCGCCGTCTCGGCGCCGCCATCGCCCGACCCGCATGCGAGCAGGATCAGTGAGAGGAGGATCAGCGAGACGAGACGCGCTGCCATGACCTCATGGTGGCACGCCGTCGACGCAGGGAGGGGGAGGAATGTCGCCGCAGGTCCCTACGAGGGACATGACGAATCGTGACCGCTCCACACTCCTCCTCGTCGAGGAGGACGACGCCACCCGCGTCTTCCTCGCCGACAACTTGACCGCCGACGGCTTCGACGTCCTGGTCGCCGACAGCGCCCGCGATGGGCTGCGGCTGCTCGAGTCGAAGTTCCCGGACGTCGCACTGATCGATGCCGGCCTGCCGCAGGCGTCCGGTCTCGAGCTCCTCGCGCTCGTGCGCGAGGCCGACGGCGTGGCGAGCCGCGTCAACCCGCAGGTGCCGCTCCTGGCACTCGTCCCGCACGACGGCGAGCTCGACCGCGTGCGCGCGCTCGAGCGCGGCGCAGACGACGTGCTGACGCGGCCCTTCTCGTACCGCGAGCTCCGGCTGCGCATCGACGCGCTGCTGCGCCGCTCGGGACACCGCGCCGGTGGCGGGCGCCTACGCGTGGGCGATCTCGAGATCGACACGGCCGCCCGGGCCGTCCACCTCTCCGGCCGCCCACTCGACTTGAGTGCGAAGGAGTTCGCGCTCCTGCGCGTGCTCGCCGCCGACCCCACACGGGTGCACACCAAGAGCGAGCTCCTGCGCAGCATCTGGGGCGCGAGAACGGTGGGGGCCACCCGCACACTCGACTCTCACGCGTGCCGCCTGCGTCGCAAGCTCGGCGCGGACGGCGGGCGCTACGTCGTCAACGTCTGGGGTGTCGGCTACCGCCTGGTCGATGTCCCGGCGCCGGTGCCGCTCGCGGCATGAGCGCGAGGCGCCGGGCAGCCGTCCTCGGCGGCCTCGCGGTCCTGCTCGGCGTCCTTGCGGCCTCCGACGTCGCGGGTCGCGAGTCGGCGCTTCAGCGTCGGCTCGGCCCGGTCGTCGACGTCGTGACGCTGCGCAGGCCCGTCGAGCGCGGGGCGCAGATCGGCCGCGCGGCGCTCGCCGTCCGCCGCGTCCCATCGCGCTACGCGCCCGCTGGAGCGTTTCGCACCCCCGATGAGGTCGTCGGGGCGCGCGCGGCGGTCGCGCTCCCGGCCGGAGCTGATCTGCAGCCCGGCGTCCTGGCCGGGGGCGAGCGCGGCGCGAGCGGCGACGGCCTCGCAGATGCCGGGCCGAGCGAGCGCATCGCGCGGATCGTCGCGATCGGCGACGCGGGCGAGCTGCCGCCGGGGACCCGCGCGGACATCCTCATCACGCGGGAGGGGTCCGCGGGCGCCGTGCGCACCGAACTCGCATTGAGCGCGGTCGAGGTCGTCGGCTCCGACCCGGTGTCCGCGGCGGGTGAGGGCGAGCTCGCCGGTCTGCCCCGGGTGGCGCTCAGCCTGCGTGTGACCGTCGCGCAGGCGATCACGCTCGTCGAGGCCCAGAACGCCGCCCGCGAACTGCGGGTCCTGCCGCGGCCCGCGGGCTAGGCCCTCGTGCCCACGACCACGGAGCTCTTCGACCGCCTCGCGCTGGCGCTGCGTGATCGGCTGATCGACGAGGCATTCGCCGGGCGCGCGACGACGCCGCAGGAGCTGATCGACCGGGAGGCGGGGAGCCTCGCACCTGGGGATCGGCGGCGCCTCACCGCCATGGTCGAGGTGCTGACGCGCGGTCTCGGGCCGCTCGAACCGCTGCTCGCCGATCCGGAGGTCGACGAGATCCTCGTCAGCGGGCTCGCGCCGATCTGGGTCGAGCGGCATGGTCGCCTGGTGCGCACCGACGCGCACTTCGCCGACGACGCGCAGCTGCGCGAGGCGATCGAGCGGCTGCTCCAGCCCGTCGGGCGCCGGGTGGACGAGGCGCAGCCACTGTGCGACACCCGTCTCCCGGACGGTTCGTGCGTGAACGTCGTCCTGCCCCCGCTCGCGCTCGATGGGCCGGCGATCGCGATCAGGCGCTTCAGGCCGCGCGGCTTCAGTGCGCAGGAGCTTGTCGCGGGCGGCGCGTGGACGCCTGCGGCGCTGGACCTGTTGCGTGCTGCGGTCCGCGGCCGTCTGAACATCCTCGTCTGCGGGGCCACGGGCTCCGGCAAGACGACGACGCTCGCAGCGCTGCTCGGCCTGCTGCCGTCCGGCGAGCGCGTCGTGACGATCGAGGACACCGCGGAGCTGCGCCTCGAGCTCGAGCACGCGGTGCGCCTTGAGACGCGTCCGGCGAACGTCGAGGGTCGCGGAGAGGTCACGATCCGCACGCTCGTGCGCAACGCGCTGCGGATGCGGCCGGACCGCATCGTCGTCGGCGAGGTCCGCGGTGCGGAGGCGCTCGACATGCTCTCGGCGATGGCCACGGGCCATGACGGGTCGCTCGGGACGATCCACGCCGGCTCGGCCGCCGGGGCGATCGAGCGGCTGGAGACGCTCGCGCTGATGGCCGGCGTCGGACTGCCGCACGCGGCGGTGCGCGGGCAGGTGCGCGCCGCCATCGATCTCGTCGTCGTCGTCCGGCGCGACCCCGATGGGGCCCGGCGGCTCATCGAGATCGGCGAAGTCCCCGAGCCGGCGAGCGAGGAGGGCGCGGTGCGGCCGCTCTACGCCCTGCGCGACGGTCGCCCCGTGGTCCGTGCGCCGCTGCGCGAGCGCGTGGTCCAGGGCCTCGTTCTGGGGCTCCGGTGAGCGCGCTGCTCGCCGGCCTTGCGGCGGCCCTCGCCGTGCCGGCCGTGTTCGAGCTCCTGCGCCTGGTCGCGCCCGCGCGGGCGCTCACGCTGGTCACGACGGCGCTGGCCCCGGCCCGCGCTGCCGGCCGGGGCGGCCGGACGGCCGCCGGCGAGCAACGCCGGCTCGCGCTCGTCGCCGCCTTGGCCGCGTGCGTCGCGGGGTGGCTCATTGCCGGGGCGCTTGTGGCCATGGTGCTCGTCGCGGTCGGCCCGCTGCTCGCACGCGCCGTGGTCCGCGTGCGGCACGAGCGCTGGCGCACAGCGGTCGAGGCCGATGCGCCGGCAGCGGCCCGGGCGCTTGCGGATGCGTACGCCGCGGGGCATGCGCTGGGCGGCGCCCTGGACGTCGCTGCCAGCGACGGGGCGCTGGCGGCGCGCACGCGCGAGCTCCTGCGTGAGAGCGTCGCGGCTCGCGAGGCGGGCGCCACGCTCGACGTCGCGCTCGCGGGGCTCGTCGCGCGCAGCGGGCCTGGGGCGTGGGCGGGCATCGTGGCCCTGCTGCTGCTCCAGCGGGAGACCGGCGGCGACCTCGTGCGCCTGCTGCGCGAACTGGCCGAGGACCTCGAACATGGAGCGCGCGTCGAGGCCGAGGCGCGCTCGGCGAGCGCGCAGGCGCGCCTCACGGCGCGCATCGTCGTCGCACTCCCGGCGCTCGGGGCAGCGATCGCCCTCCTCGCGGCGCCGTCGATCGCGAGCGCCGTCATCTCGAGACCCGGACCGCGCGGGCTGCTGATCACGGCCGTCGTCCTCCAATGCTTGGCGCTCGTCGCCGTGCGACGCCTCGCCCGCGTGGGGGAGCGATGACCCTCGCGGTGCTCGCCGCTGGTTGCGCCGTGGGCTGCGCGTTCGCCGCGCTCGCGCAGCTCCTGGGCGCCCTGCGTCACGCGCGATCGCTGCCGCGCGAGCGCCGCGGGCCCGTGCGACTCGTGCTCCGGGCCATGGCGACGCCGCCGGCGCCGGCGGGGCTCGCGCGCCTCCTCGACGCGGCCGACGCTGCGGGTCGCCTCTCCGTCCGTGAGCTCATGGCCATCAAGTCGTTGACGGCGGGTGGGTGCTTGCTCGTTCTGATGCTCGGCGCGAGCGCGCTGCCCGGGAGGCTCGGTGTGCTGCTGCTCGTCCTCGGACCGGTCGGCGCGTTCCACGCGCCCGACCTCCTGCTGCTGCGCCGGGCGCGGGAGCGTGCTGCGCGGGTCCGTGCCGAGGCGCCGCAGGTGATCGACCGCGTACGGCTCGCCGTGGGGGCCGGTCTCCCCGCTGGGCAGGCGCTCGAGCGCGCCGCACGGCATGGAGAGGGGCCGCTCGCGCTCGAACTGCGGCGCGCAGCGGCTGCGATGGCGGTCGGCCTCCCGCAGTCCGCGGCGCTGCGCAGGGTGGTGGAGCGGTGCCCCGTCCCGGAGGTCGAAGCCCTTGCAGCGCTGGTCGGACGCTCGGCGCGGCATGGGACGCCGGCCGGGCCCGCGCTCGCGGCGCTCGCAGCTGGGGCGCGCTCGGAGCGGGCGCGGCGGATCCGCGATCGGGCCCAGCGGGCGGCTCCGAAGATCCAGCTCGTCGTCGCGCTGCTGCTCGTGCCCGCGGCGCTGTGCCTCATCGCCGCCGCGATCCTCGCCGGCCTGCGCTGACGGGGGTGGGAGCAGGTGGGGGAGGCCCCGCCGCGGTCCCACCGACCGGCGCTGGTGGGGAAGCGCCCGCGCGCCAATTCGAGGGGTCGGTGGGGGGGCGTTGGGAAGGAAGGTGGGAAAAAATGTCGTGGAGGGGTTGACAGTGGGACGAAGTGGGGTATTGTCTGCGCCACGCGGACCTGGGTGGAGGGGCACCTCCCACCCCTCCACCCCGGCCCGCAACCTCTTCTCTCGCCCCGGGGAAACGGCGAGTTCTCATGGCCTTTCGCGGCACCTTCGACCACACACTCGACGCAAAGAACCGCCTGACGGTTCCGCGCACCTTCCGTGCCGCGCTGAGCGACGGAGTGGTCATCGCCAAGGGCATCGAGCAGTGCGTCGCGGTGTGGACCCCCGCCGACTACGAGCGCTTCGTCGACACCGCCCTCGGCTCGCTCAACCCGCTCTCCCCGGATGCGCGCAACCTGCAGCGCTTCTTCTCCGCCAACGCCGTCGAGACCGAGCTCGACGCCGCAGGCCGGATCATGGTCCCCGGCTTCCTCCTCGAGCACGGCGGGCTGCAGAAGGACGTCGTCGTCACCGGCGCCGGCCCGTGCCTTGAGCTCTGGGACCGTGCGGCCTGGGCGGTCGAGAACGAGCGCCTCGCCGCCGACGTCATCGGCATCACCGACGCCCTGGGCCGGGCCGGGTAGGTCATGATCCTGATGACCGAGGGTCACGTCCCCGTTCTGGCCGACGAGCTCCTCGAGGTCCTTGATCCTCAGCCCGGCGACGTCGCGATCGACGCGACCTTCGGTGCCGGCGGCCATGCGCGCCTCGTCGCCGAGCGGATCGGCCCGGAGGGGCTCCTCATCGGCATCGACCGCGACCCGGAGGCGGTCGAGCGCTTTGCGCGCTTCGCCGACGAGGCGCCGTGCCGCACGCGCCTTGAGGTCGGGGCGTTCGCGCAGGTCCTCGAGCAGCTCGCCGACGAGGGCGTGCGCGCCGACATCGTCTACCTCGACCTCGGCGTCTCCTCGATGCAGATCGACACGCCGCAGCGCGGATTCTCCTACAGCGTCGACGCGCCGCTCGACATGCGGATGGACACCACGGAGCCCTTCAGCGCGGCCGAGCTGGTCGCGACATGGGACGAGCGGCAGCTCGTCAGCATCCTGCGCGAGTACGGGGAAGAGCGCTACGCACGCCAGATTGCCCGCGCGATCGTGCGTGAGCGTGAGCGTGAGCCGATCACGACGACCGCCCGCCTCGTCGACGTCGTGACCCGCGCGGTGCCGACCCCCGCGCGATTCACCGGCGGCCACCCCGCTAAGCGGACCTTTCAGGCGCTGCGGATCGCAGTCAACGACGAGCTCGGCCAGATCGACGCCGGGCTGCCGGCGGCGTGGGAGTGCCTCGCCCAAAACAGCCGATTTGCAGGGATCTCCTTCCATTCGCTGGAAGACCGGCGCGTGAAGCACTTCCTCGCCGACCTCGCGCAGGGCTGCATCTGCCCGCCGGACCTGCCGATCTGTCGCTGCGGTCACGAGCCGCAGGCCGAGCTCCTGATCCGTGGCGGCCGCGTCGCCTCCGAGGAGGAGGCCGCGCGCAACCCCCGCTCGACGTCCGCACGCCTGCGTGCTGCCCGCCGCCTGACCCGTCCAAAGGACGTTGCCGCATGACCCCGCCGCCCCCTCCCGCAGCCACCGCCGCAGGGCGCCTCGGCGTTCCCGCTCGTCCGCCGCGCCAGCGCGCAGCGGCGCCCCCGCGCGCGCCGCGACCCGCACGGCCCCCGCGCCGCGTCTCCGGCCCCGCCGCCGGTCGCGGTGCCCGCGCAGCCGCGATGACCGCGCCCGCGGTCGCGCTGCCGGCGATCCCGCGCATCCATCTCCCGCGCCCGTCGGCACGCGGACTGCGCGCCGTCCCCGCCTTCGTCATCGGTCGCCTGCGCGGCCGCGCGCTGATCGTCGTGCTCGCCGCGCTGCTGCTCGGCCTCGTCTTCCTCCAGGTGACGCTCCTGGGGCTCAACACCGGAATCAGTCAGAACGTCGTGCGCGCGCAGGTCCTTGAGCGCGACAACGGGTCCAAGCGCGCGCTCATCTCGCGGCTTGAGGCCGGGCAGCGCATCGAGGACGTCGCCGCACGCCTCGGCATGGTGATGCCCGGAGCCGGAGCGGTCTGTTACCTCAAGGCCGGCGGCAGCGGCAAGTGCTCCGGTGGCGATCCCGCCGCAGCGGGCTCCGCGACCGACCCGGCGGCCCCGGCGACGCTGCAGGCGGCGACGCCGGGCAGTGCAGCCGCGGACCAGACGACGACGGCGCCCGCCGCCCAGGACACGGGCTCGACCGACACGGCCACCGCACCGGCGGCCCCGCAGCAGGACGCCGCGCCGCAGACCACCGCAGCGCCGCAGCGGCAGCAGCCCGCACCGGCACCGCAGCCGGCTGACATCGGCGGCATGGCCGCCGGAAACGGGGGATAGGGCCGGGTGCCGCAGATCGAGCGCCGTCTCGGCCTTCTCTTCGCCGTCTTCGTCGGCGCCCTCGCCATCGCCGCGCTCAAGGCGGGCTACATGACCGTCATCAAGGGCGGCGGACTCTCCGCCGTCGCGTCGTCCCAGCAGGTCACCGTGCGCAAGGTTCCGGCGCGCCGCGGCTCGATCGTGGACCGCCAGGGGACCCCGCTCGCCACCTCCGAGCCCGCGGACGACATCTCCGCCACGCCGTACCTCATCAAGGATCCGGTGAAGGTCGCCGACAAGCTCGCGCCGATCCTCGGCACGGAGCCTGCGACGCTCGCGCGGCAGCTCGCGCGCCGTGACACCGGCTTCGTGTACCTCAAGCGCCAGGTGCCCGCGACCACGTCCGAGAAGGTTCGCGCGCTGAAGCTCGAGGGCATCGACCTGACGCCCGGCCACCTGCGCAGCTACCCGCGCGGCATGCTCGCCTCCCAGGTGATCGGTGCCGTGGGGACCGACGGCAACGGCCTCTTCGGCCTCGAATACAGCCGTGAGAAGCAGCTGCGCGGCACCGACGGCGAGCAGCGCCTCGTCTTCGATGGCGCGCGGCAGGCGATCAACGTCCGCGACGTGCGCCCGACGAAGGCCGGCGACGCGGTCCGCCTGACGATCGACGCGGAGATCCAGTCGCAGACCGAGCAGGTGCTCCAGGGGGTCGGGGAGACCTACAAGGCGAAGGGCGCCACCGCGATCGTGATGGACCCCCGCGACGGCTCGGTGCTCGCGCTGGCCAACTGGCCGCGGATCAATGCGAACGACCCGGGGTCAGCAACCGCCGAGGCGCTGCAGGACAAGGCCGTCGGCCTGACCTACGAGCCGGGCTCGACCTTCAAGCCGTTCACCGTCGCCGGCGCGCTCGAGGAGGGCGCCGTGACGCCCAAGACGAGCTTCAACCTGCCGCCGACGATCACGATGTACGACCGCACGATCGGCGAGTCGCACGACCGCGGCTGGGCGACGCTCGACACCGCCGGGATCCTCGCGCAGTCGAGCAACGTCGGCACGATCTTCATCGGGCGTCGGCTGGGCGCGAGGCGCTTTGACCACTGGGTTCATCGCTTCGGTTTCGGCCGCAAGACCGGCGTGGATCTGCCGGGCGAGGAGCAGGGCCTCGTGATCCCGTACGAGAAGTACTCGGGCGTCTCGATGGGCAACCTGCCGATCGGGCAGGGACTCCTCGTCACGCCCATGCAGATGATGGCCGCCTACGCCGCGATCGCCAACGGCGGCGTGCTGCACCGGCCGCGCGTCGTTGAGGAGGTCAACGGGCGCCGCGTCGCGGGCGACAAGGGCACGCGGATCATCTCCGAGCAGACGGCAGCGCACATCCGGCGCATGCTCGAGGGCGTCCTCGCTCCGGGCGGCACGGCGAGTGAGGTGTCGATCCCGGGCTACAAGCTCGCGGGCAAGACCGGCACGGCCAACAAGATCGACCCTGCGACCGGCGAGTACTCCAAGGAGCGCTACGTCGCCTCGTTCGTCGGCATGGCCCCCGCCAGGCACCCGGAGTTGCTCGTGGCCGTCATCGTCGACGAGCCGCAGGGCGCGATCTACGGCGGCGAGGTGGCCGCCCCGGCCTTCGGCAAGATCGCCGCATTCGCGCTCCCGTACCTGCGGATCTCCCCGAACTGACCGCCCGGACGCCCGAGTAGTCTGCCGCTGAGATGGACCTGCGGGACCTCTTCCGGGGTCTCGTTCTCGACGCTGGAGCGCTTCCGGAGGTCGAGATCGAGGCGCTGGCCTACGACGATCGCGATGCGGGCCCCGGCTGCGCCTTCTTCTGCGTCCCGGGATTCACATGGGATGGCCATGACTTCGCCCCGGCCGCCGTCGCGCGCGGCGCCGCCGCGCTCGTCGTCGAGCGCCCCCTGGGGCTCGGTGTTCCGGAGGTGCTCGTCCCCGATGCCCGGGCCGCGATGGCGCCCGCGGCGGCACGCCTGCACGGCGATCCGACGAGCGCGCTGCGCATCGTCGGCATCACCGGCACCAACGGCAAGACCACGACGGCCTTCCTCGTGCGTGCGCTGCTCGAGGCGGCCGGTGTGGCGACCGGCCTGATCGGGACGGTCGACCAGATTGTCGGCGGCGAGCGCACCGCTGCGGAGCGCACGACCCCGGAGGCACTCGACCTCCAGCGGCTCTTCGCCCACATGCGCGATGCCGGCGACCGGGCGTGCGTCATGGAGGTCTCCTCCCACGCGCTCGCGCTCCATCGCGCCGATGCGATCCAGTGGGACACTGCGATCTTCACGAATCTCACGCAGGACCACCTCGACTTCCACCCGACGATGGAGGCGTACTTCGAAGCAAAGCGGATGCTGTTCGCCGCGGACCCGCGCGTGCGCATCGCCAACGTCGATGACCCCTACGGGCGGCGGCTCGCGGACGAGTTCCCCGGCACGGTGCGGATCGGGATCGACAGTCAGGATGCCGACCTGCGCGCGACCTTTTCCGGCGGCACGCGGTTCACGGCCGACGGCCGTGAGTGGGAGAGCCCGCTGCCGGGGCGCTTCAACGTCCTCAACGCCCTCTGCGCGATCGCTGCGGGGCGCTCCGCCGGGCTCGCGGACGAGGCCATCGCCGCGGCCCTTGCGGATGCTGTCGTCGCGCCAGGGCGCTTTGAACCGATCGATGCGGGACAGGACTTCACCGTCCTTCTCGACTACGCGCACACGCCGGACTCGCTCGACAACGTCCTGCGCGCCGCACGCGAGCTCATTCCCGGGAAGGTCATCGTGGTGTTCGGCTGTGGCGGCGACCGCGACCGTGGCAAGCGGCCGCTCATGGGCGAGATCGCGGCGCGCGGCGCCGACGCGGTCGTCGTCACGTCGGACAATCCCCGATCCGAGGACCCGGACGCGATCATCGAGGAGGTGCTCGCCGGCGTTCCCGCTTCCCATGCCGCACGCGTGCGCTTCATCGCCGACCGCGCGGCGGCGATCGGCGACGCGCTCGCTGAGGCCGCAGCGGGGGACGTCGTCGTGATCGCCGGCAAGGGCCACGAGCAGGGGCAGGAGCTGGCCGGGGGCGTGGTCGTGCCGTTCGACGACCGGACCGTCGCGCGCGCGGCCCTTGAGCAGGTGCGCGGCTGATGCGCTCATGGGACGCCCAGCGGATCGCCGTCGAGGCCTGCGCGGAGCTCGTGGACGCCGGGCCCACCGTGCGCCCGCCCGGGCCCACGCGGGTCGTCATCGACTCGCGCAGCGCCAGTGCCGGGGACCTCTTCGCGGGCCTTCGGGGTGAACGCCACGACGGCGGCCGCTTCGCCGCCGACGCGCTCGCAGCGGGCGCCTGGGGCGTCCTTGTGGGCGAGGAGCACCGCGAGGTGCGCGGCCCTGGCGCCGTGCTTGTCGCGCCCGACCCGCTCGCCGCGCTCCAGCGCCTCGCGAGCGCCTGGCGGCACGAGCTCGGCTGCCCGGTGATCGCGATCACCGGTTCCACCGGCAAGACCTCGACGAAGGACATCCTGCGCGGCATGCTCGCGCCGCAGCGGAGCGTCGTCGCCACCGACGAGAACCGCAACAACGAGCTCGGCCTGCCGCTCACGATCCTCGGCGCGCCTGAGGACACCGACGTGCTCGTCCTCGAGATGGGCATGCGCGGTGCGGGCCAGATCGCCGAGCTCGCGGCGATCGCGCAGGCCGACGTCGGCGTCATCGTCAGCGTCGGTCCGGTGCACCTGGAGCTGCTCGGCTCGGTCGAGGCGATCGCGGCCGCGAAGGCCGAGCTCTGTGCCGCGCTGCCGGCGCATGGCGTCGCCGTCGTCCCCGCCGGCGAGCGGCTTCTCGAGCCGCATCTCGACATCGCGGCGCGCGTCGTGACCTTCGGCCCGGGCGGCGACGTCGCAGCGCTCCCCGACGGGCTCGACCTGCCGCTGAGCTCGGCGCACATGCGCACCAACGCCCTTGCCGCGCTCGCGGCCGCGCGGGCGATCGGGGTCGAGCCGACGGGGCGCGTCGAGGTGTCGCTGTCGCGTCTGCGCGGCGAGCGGATCGACGTCGGGCGCGACATCGTCGTCATCGACGACTGCTACAACGCCAATCCGATGTCGATGCAGGCCGCCCTCGACGACCTCGCCGAGACGGCCCACGGCCGTCGCGTCGCCGTGCTGGGGAACATGCTCGAGCTCGGGCCCGACGAGCGGCGCTTCCACGCTGAGCTCGGCGCTCAGGCGCGGGCCGCCGGCGTCGAGCTGCTCGTGACCGTCGGGTCGCTCGCCGCCCACGCGGGGGCGTCGTACGGCGGGCCAGTGCAGGCCGTCGCCACGGCCGCCGACGCGGCGGCGCTGCTGCCGCGCCTCGTCGAGCCGGGGGACACCGTCCTCGTCAAGGCATCGCGCGGCGTCGGCCTTGAGGTCGTCGCGCAGGCGCTCATCGAGGCGCGGGGGGCCTGACATGGGTGAGGTCCTGATCGGCGGCACGGCCGCGCTGCTGCTCTGCATCTTCTTGTCACCGCGGTTCATCGCGTTCATGCATGACCGGCAGTTCGGGCAGCAGATCCGCGAGGAGGGCCCGGCCGGGCACCACGCCAAGGCGGGCACGCCGACGATGGGCGGCGTGATCATCCTCATCGCGATCGCCGTCCCGTTCCTCATCCTCACGGACTGGGACTGGCGCGCCGTCGGCGTGTTCGGGACGCTCGTGGCCTGCGCCGGGATCGGCTTCGCGGACGACTACGTGAAGATCGTCAAGCGGCGCTCGCTCGGGCTGCGCGGGCGCACGAAGCTCATCCTCACGATCATCATCAGCCTCGCGCTCTGGTGGATCGCCAAGGAGAAGGCGGGCATCACGACGACGGTCCGCCTGCGCATCGTCGATGCGAGCGTCGACGTCGGCCCGCTCTTCCCCGTCCTCATCTACTTCGTGATCGCCGGCTCCGCCAATGCGGTCAATCTCACCGACGGGCTCGATGGGCTCGCGGCGGGGTGCGCGGCGATCGTGATGCTCGCGTTCATCGGCATCACGTACATCACGACCGGCGACCGCGACCTGTCGCTGCTGAGCGCCTGCGTGGTCGGCTCCTGCGTCGGGTTCCTGTGGTTCAACGCCTTCCCCGCGACGATCTTCATGGGGGACACCGGGTCCTACGGGCTCGGTGGTGCGGTCGGGGCGCTCTCGATCATGACGAACACCGAGATCCTCCTGCTCCTGCTCGGCGGCATCTTCGTCATCGAGGCGCTGAGCGTGATAATCCAGGTCTTCGCGTTCAAGACGTTCCGCCGGCGGGTGTTCCTGATGGCGCCGATCCACCACCACTTCGAGATGCGCGGATGGTCGGAGACGAAGATCATCCTGCGCTTCTGGATCGTCGCGATCGTTCTCGCGGCGATCGGGTTCACGCTCTACCAGGCGTCCGTCAGCTGACCGTCGTGGACGGCGCGCACCATCGCCCACCGCTGCCTCCCGGCCCGTGGCTCGTCGTGGGGCTGCGGCGCTCCGGGGTGGCCGCGGCGCGCGCGCTCTGGGCCGCCGGTGAGCCAGTGCTCTGCGTCGACTCCGGCGAGCCGGGGGAGGAGGCGCTCGCGCTGCGCTCCGAGGGCCTGGAGGTGTGGACCGGCGTCGATGGGCTCGCGGAGCTCGAGCGGGCCCGCGCGGTCGTCAAGAGCCCCGGTGTGCCCGCGCAGGCGCCGGTGATCGCCGCCGCGCGAGCACGCGGCATTCCGGTCCTCGGTGAACTCGAACTGGGGTGGCGGCTCGTCGAGCGTCCCTTCGTCGCCGTCACCGGCACCAATGGGAAGACGACGGCGGTCGAGCTGCTCGGCGAGATCTGGCGGGCGGCCGGGCGCGACGTCACGGTCGCCGGCAACGTCGGGACGGCCGTCACCGGGCTCGTCGGCGCGCTCGCGCCGGCCGCGACGGTCGTCTGCGAGGCGAGCTCGTTCCAGCTCGAGGACGCGCTCTCCTTCGCCCCGGAGGTCGCCGCGATCCTCAACCTCACGCCCGACCACCTCGACCGCCACGGCGACTTCGAGGACTATCGCCGCGCGAAGCTCGCGATCTTCGAGCACCAACGCGAGGACGGGATCGCCGTCGGGCCCCCCGAGCTGCTCGCGCTGGCCGGCGGTGCTGGGCAGCGCGTGACCTTCGGCGGCGGCGAGGCCGACCTCGCCGTGCGCGACGACGCGCTCTGGTGGCGTGGCGACCGGCTGATCGCCGCAGGCGAGATCCGGCTGCGCGGCATGCACAACGTCTGGAACGCCGCGGCCGCCGCAGCCACGGCACTCGCGTATGGCGTGCCCCGGGAGGCGGTCGTCGAGGCGCTCACGACCTT
The DNA here is from genome assembly GCA_009699245.1 of Actinomycetota bacterium. Lineage (GTDB taxonomy): Bacteria > Actinomycetota > Thermoleophilia > Solirubrobacterales > Solirubrobacteraceae > F1-60-MAGs163. The sequence continues at coordinate 49,556 of WLOQ01000004.1, read as the reverse complement.
CGCCGGCGTGGAGCACCGGATCGAGGAGGTGGCGACGCTCGGCGGCGTGCTCTGGGTCAACGACTCCAAGGCGACGAACGCGAGCTCCACGAACGTCGCCCTCGCCGCATTCGATGCGCATGTCCACCTCATCGCGGGCGGACAGGGCAAGGGCCAGGACTTCACGGTCCTGCGCGGCGCGGTCCTCGCGCGTGCGGCGGCCGTCTACCTCATCGGGGAGGACGCCGAGGCGCTCGAGGACGCGCTCGACGGCACCGTGCCGCTGCACCGCTGCGGCGATCTCGAGGCGGCCGTCGCCCAGGCTGCGGCAGCCGCTGCGCCCGGGGATGTCGTCCTGCTCTCACCGGCCTGCGCGAGCTTCGATCAGTTCGCGGACTACGAGGACCGCGGCCGCGCCTTCCGCGCCCTCGTCGCAGCCCGCAATTCCTGACGTCGAGGGGGAAGGAAACCCCGGCCGCGCGGCGAAGGAGGCCGCGATGGCTCGCGTTGCCGCCCGCGCCTCCGCCTCTGCCCCTGCCGTAGTGCAGCCAGATCGCGCTGCGCGCTCCCGCCGTGCCCCTGAGGGAACCCCGCTGATCTACGTCGTCATGTGCCTCCTCGCCGGGGGCGCCGTGATGGTCTACAGCGCCTCCTCCGGGACGACGGTCGTCCAGGGCGGCGACGGGATGGGCTTCCTTACGAAGTACGTCGTCTATGCCGCCCTGGGCTTCGTCGCGATGCACTGGATCGCGCGCACGCCGCTCGACCGCGTCCTGCGCATGACCGGCCCGCTGCTCGCCGTCTCGATGGCGCTCCTCTTCGCCGTCAAGGTCCCCGGCCTTGGCGTCTCGGTCAACGGCGCGCAGCGCTGGCTCGGCGCCGGGCCGCTGCAGTTCCAGCCGAGCGAGATCGCGAAGCTCGCGCTCGTCCTCTACGCGGCGCGGTTCCTCGCCGAGCGGCCACGCGGATTGCGCACGATCAAGGACCTCCTGCCGCTCGGGATCGTCGTGATCTCGTCGGTCGGGCTCGTGCTGCTCCAGCCGGACCTCGGCACCGCGCTCGTGATCATCTTCACGATGGGCGCCATGCTCGTCGCGGCCGGGGTGCCGTGGCCGTGGATCTGGACGCTCGGCGGATGCGGCGCGTTCCTCGTGTCGCTCTACTCGCTGTCGGCCCCGTACCGCCGCGCGCGCCTGACGACCTTCCTCAACCCCTGGGACCACGCCGCGGACGCCGGCTTCCAGTCGGTCCAAGGCCAGATCGCGATCGGCTCCGGCGGCGTCGTGGGCCGCGGGCTCGGCCAGTCGGTGCAGAAGATCTTCTATCTCCCCGAGGCCCACACCGACTTCATCCTCGCGATCATCGGCGAGGAGCTCGGACTGCTCGGGATCTTCGGCCTGATCGTGCTCTACGGCGCCTTCGCGTGGGCGGGCCTGCGCATCGCCCAGCAGGCGAAGGGGCGGTATGCCGCGCTGCTCGCCGGCGGTCTCACCTCGCTCGTGCTCTGCCAGGCGTCGCTCAATCTCTTCGCGGTCCTCGGCCTCGCGCCGCTGACCGGCGTCCCGCTGCCCTTCATCTCCTATGGCTCCACGAACCTCGTGGTGCTGCTCGCCGCCACGGGCCTGTTGATCAACGTCGCACGCGGCGGCTCGGTCCACCTGCGTGCCGTCACCCAAGGACCCGATGCGCAACGATCCACAGCCGATGCCGACGACCTTCGTGATCGCCGCCGGGGGGACAGCCGGGCACGTGGTGCCGGCGCTCGCGGTGGCCGACGCGCTGCGGGCTGAGCTGCCCGCCGCGCGCGTCGTCTTCATCGGCGGTGAGCGCGCCGAGCGCGAGCTCGTACCCGCTGCCGGCTACGAGCTGCGGACCCTGGAAGTCGAGGGCCTCAGTCGGACACACCCGTTGCGCGCCGCCCGTGCGGTGTGGCGCTCCGTGCGCGCGATCGGCGTGGCCCGCAGGATCCTCGATGAGCTGGGGCCGGTCGCCGTGATGGGCGGGGGCGGCTACGTCGCCGGTCCTGTGGGACTCGCTGCCTCGCGCCGCGGGACGCCGCTCGTCCTGACCGAGGCCGACAGCCACCTCGGCCTCTCCAACCGCCTCCTGGCGCGGCGCGCGCGCCGCGTCTGTCTCGCCTTCCCGCTCGAGGGGCGCGACGGTGATCGCTACCGCGTCACCGGGCGCCCCGTGCCCCCGCCCGCCACCGACCGCCACGCGGCGCGCGTCCGCTTCGGCCTGCGCGACGACGACACGGTCGTGCTCATCTTCGGCGGCTCGCTGGGCGCGCGGTCAATCAATGAAGCCGCCGTCGCCGCGTTCGGCTCAGGCGATCCGAGGTTCCGCGTGCTTCACGCCGCGGGGGAGCGCGACGTCGCCGCGCTGTGCGCGCGGCTCGCGGAGCCGCCCCCTGGCCACTACGACCTGCGCGGTTTCATCGGGGACTTCGGTGACGCGCTGCTCGCGGCCGACCTCGTGGTCGCGCGCTCCGGCGGATCGGTGTTCGAGATCGCCGCGCATGGGCGTCCCGCGATCCTCGTCCCGTACCCCCACGCTGCGGGCGACCACCAGACGGGCAACGCGCGCTGGATGGAGGCCGCCGGCGCCGCGGTCGTCGTCGCGGACGCCGACCTCGATGCGGCACGGCTGACGGCCGAGGTGCGCGGGCTGCTCGGCGACCGCGCGCGTCTGGACGCGATGGCCCGCGCCTCCCTGGGGCTCGCGCGCCCGGACGCCGCACAGGTGATCGCCGCTGAGCTACTCGCCGCCGTAGGGCAGGCATGACGGGCTCCCCGTGGGCCGGGCGACGGCTGCACCTCATCGGCATCGGCGGCGCGGGCATGAGCGGTTACGCCCTCGCGGCGGCGGCACTCGGCGCGCAGGTGAGCGGCTCCGACCGTGCGCAGTCGCCGCTGCTCGACGAGCTGCGCGCGGCCGGCATCGATGCGCGTGCCGGACACGACGCCGCGAACCTGCCGGATGACCCCGCGCTCGAGGTGGTCCGCTCCAGCGCGATCCCCGATGACAATCCGGAGGTCGTCGCGGCGCGCGAGCGCGGCCTGCGCGTGCTCCCGCGCGCCGACCTCCTCGGTGAGCTGAGCACCCTGCGCCGCACGATCGCCGTCGCCGGCGCGCATGGCAAGACCACGACCTCGAGCATGGTCGCCCACATCCTGCTCGCGTGCGGGATCGCTCCCGGCTATCTCATCGGCGGCCGCCTGCGGACCACCGGGCGCGGGGCCGACTGGGGCACGGGGGAGTGGCTCGTCGTCGAGGCCGACGAGTCCGATCGCTCGATGCTCGCGCTCGACGTCGACATCGCCGTGGTCACGAACATCGAGCTCGATCACCATGCGACCTACGGCTCGCTCGCGGAGCTGCGGGAGGTCTTCCGCGCGTTCCTCGACGGTCCACGGCACGCGGTCCTGTGGGATCGACCCGATCTGCTCGAGCTGCGCACCGGGGATCTCGTGCGGTACGACGACGGCGGGGCGGTGCTGACGGACGGTGCGATCGACCTCACGTGGCGCGGGCACGCCGTTCACCTCGCGGTGCCCGGACTCCACAACGCCCGCAATGCCGTCGCAGCCCTTGAGGCGGCGCGCCTCGCCGGTGTCGACGAGGCCGCCGCGGCGGCGGCGCTCGCGACCTTCGCCGGAGCGGGGCGCCGCTTCGAGCGGCTCGGCACCACGCCCGCAGGGGCGCTCGTCGTCGACGACTACGCGCACCACCCGACCGAGGTCGCGGCGACGATCGCGGCGGCCCGCACCCTGGGCGCGGGCCGGGTCGTGGCCGTCTTCCAGCCGCATCTCTACTCCCGCACCCAGCACCTTGCTGGTGCGTTCGGGCGCGCACTCGCAGCGGCGGACCTCGCCTGCGTCCTTGAGGTCTATCCCGCGCGCGAGCTGGCGCAGGACTTTCCCGGGGTGGGCGGCCGCCTGATCGCCGAGGCCATCGCCGATGCGGCGCCGGGACGCGAGGTGCTCTGGCTGCCGGGGTTCGACGACGCCGAGTGTGTCCTGGTCGATCGGCTGCGCGCGGGGGACGTCTGCCTCGTGCTCGGCGCCGGCGACGTGCGCGACCTCGGCGAGCGCCTCGTCGCGTGAGCAGGAGACGCAGCGGCCGCGCCGAACCACCAGAGGTGTCCGCGCGCTCTGCCGCCGCGCCGCGACGCCCCGGCGTCCCGCGCATCCTCACCCATCTGCCCCGGCCCTCCGGCTGGACGGCGATGATCGTCGCGTCGACGCTCGTGATCCTCATCGGCGGCTGGCTGCTCCTGCGCGACAGCGGGCTCGTGAAGGTCAGCACCGTCGAGGTGAGCGGCGTCAGCGGCCAGCAGGCCGCCCAGGTCCGCGCAGCGCTCGACGATGCCGCGCGCGGGATGACCACGCTGAACTACGACCGCGGCGAGCTCCTTGCCGCGGTGGCGCAGTACCCGATCGTCCGCGACGTCGTCGTCGAGCGCAAGCTGCCGCACACACTGCGCATCCGTGTCGTCCCGCGTGAGCCCGTCGGTGTCATCCGCGCAGGCGGCATGCGGGTCGCCGTCGCAGCCGACGGGGCGCTCCTGCGCGGCGTCTCCGCCGCCGACCTTCCGCCGATCGATGTGACGCTGCCCCCGACGGGCGTACGGGTCGCCGACCCGCGTGCGGCGGCCGGCCTCGCGGTGCTGGCGTCGGCACCCGATGCCCTGCGTCGTCGCATCACCGCGGTGCGGTCCGGCGGCGACGGGGTGACGGCGCAGCTGCGCGGGGGCCCGGCCCTGCGGTTCGGCACCGCGGACCGCGTCGCCTCGAAGTGGATCGCCGCCCGCCAGGTCCTGCGCGACCCCCTTGCGCGCCGTGCGACCTACATCGATCTGCGCATCCCCGAGCGGCCGGCGGCCGGGGGACTGACCGAGGCGCAGGGCGGAGCGCCGCAGGTCTCCGAGCTCGCACCCGCACCCGCCGCAGCACCGTCGACGCCCTAGCCTGACCCTCGACTAGGGCCTGAGGCTTTGCAACGCCTCAGCACTCGACCTGGGCCTGAGGGTCTGGTGGTTGCAATGGATGTTGCGTGGCTACCCTCTCGTTGACAGCCATTTCCGCCGATGTCACGGTGGATTGGCTTCTGGGACCGGCCTCGTGCCACAAGTCTCAACCCTATATCGAAGGTTGGACGAACAGCTCATGATGGACAGCAGCGGGACATACCTCGCCGTGATCAAGGTCGTCGGCGTGGGAGGCGGCGGCACGAACGCGGTGAACCGCATGATCGATGCGGGTCTGCGTGGCGTGGAGTTCATCGCCGCCAACACCGACGTGCAGGCGTTGCAGATGTGCGACGCCGACATCAAGCTCAACATCGGTCACGAGCTGACGAAGGGCCTCGGCGCCGGCGCCAACCCGGAGGTCGGGTTCGGTGCGGCTGCAGAGTCGCGCGACGAGATCAAGGAGGCGCTCAAGGGTGCGGACATGGTCTTCGTCACGGCGGGCGAGGGCGGCGGCACCGGCACCGGTGCGGCTCCCGTGATCGCTGAGATCGCCAAGAACGAGATCGGCGCGCTGACCGTCGGTGTCGTCACGCGCCCGTTCGAGTTCGAGGGGACGCAGCGGATGCGGTCCGCCGACGAGGGCATTCAGCGTCTGCGTGACGTCGTCGACACGCTCATCGTGATCCCGAACGAGCGGCTGCTTTCGACCGTCGATCGTCGCACCACGATCCTTGAGGCGTTCCGTGAGGCCGACAACATCCTGCGCCAGGGCGTCCAGGGCATCACCGACCTCATCACCATTCCCGGCCTCATCAACCTCGACTTCGCGGACGTGCGCACGATCATGTCGGACGCCGGCTCCGCGCTCATGGGCGTCGGCAGCTCCGCCGGCGAGCAGCGCGCCGTCGACGCGGCGAAGGCCGCCATCGAGAGCCCGCTGCTCGAGGACTCGATCGAGGGCGCGACCGGCATCCTGCTGAACATCACCGGCGGCCGCGAGCTCGGGTTGTTCGAGGTCAACGACGCCGCCCAGGTGATTCACGCGGCGGCAGATCCGAATGCGAACATCATCTTCGGCTCGGTCATCGACGATGCGATGGGCGATGAGGTCCGCGTGACGGTCATCGGCACCGGGTTCGACCATCGCGGTGCGCGCGGCGCGCGTCCGCGTGTCGCACGCGAGGAGACGCGCCGCTCGGCGGAGCGCTCGACCCGTGAGCGTGAGCCGCGCGTCGAGCGGCCGAAGGACCTCGAGATCGGCGACGACGATCTCGACATCCCCGCCTTCCTGAAGTAGCCGCACCCCGGCGCGGCGCGCGGCCCAGCGTCGCCGCGCCACGTCGGGGCCATTCGCCTGCGGCGTCGGTACGGTGCCGGTGGTGACCGACTCCGCTGCACGCCGCACCTCGCTGCACGATCGCCATGTCGCGGCGGGCGCGAAGCTCGTCCCCTTCGCCGGTTGGGAGATGCCCGTCCAGTACGCGGGCATCCGCCAGGAGCATGAGGCAGTGCGTGCGACGGCGGGCATCTTCGACGTCTCGCATATGGGTCAGATCGAGACGCGCGGCCCGCAGGCGCTCGAGCTGCTGCAGCTCCTGATCTCGAACGACATCGCCGCGATCCCGCTCGGCGGCGCCCAGTACGGCGTCCTGTGCCGCGAGGACGGCGGCATCATCGACGACCTCTTCACGTATCGCCTTGACGAGGAGCGGTTCCTCACCGTCACCAACGCGTCCAATCACGCGAAGGACTTCGACTGGTTCGCCGTCCACGCCGAGGGCTTCGACGCCGAGGTGCTCGACGTGGCGGACGACTTCGCGATGGTCGCGGTCCAGGGACCGCAGGCACGCGCCCTCCTCGCCCCGCTCGCGGACGCCCCGCTGCCCGCGCGCTTCACCGTCGCCAGCCTGACGATGGCCTGCGAGCCCGCGCTGGTGTGCGGTACCGGCTACACCGGGGAGGACGGGGTCGAGATCCTCTGTGCCCCCGACGTCGCCGGACGGATCTGGGACGCCGTCGTCGCAGCCGGCGCACAGCCCGCGGGGCTCGGCGCGCGCGACACGCTGCGCCTTGAGGTCTGTTACCACCTCTACGGCAACGACCTGATGGAGACGTGTGGTCCGATCGAGGCCGGTCTCGGCTGGTGCTGCCGCGAGGCGACGGGCTTCCTCGGCTCCGAGGCCGTCGCCGCCGTGCGTGACGCGGGTCCGTCCGAGCGCCTGGTCGCCTTCCAGCTGACCGGCCCGGGGATCGCCCGCCAGGGCAACCCGGTGCTCGGCGGCGGCGAGGTCACCAGCGGCACGCTGTCACCGACCCTCGGCGTCGCGGTCGGCATGGCGTACGTGCCCGCCGCGCGCGCTCATGTCGGCGAACCCCTTGAGATCGACGTCCGCGGGACCGTGCGCACCGCGGTCGTCGTGGAGAAGCCCTTCTACCGCGGGTCCGCCGCGTAGGATCGGGACGCACCCGCACCACCCACCGAAAGACGATCATGGCCGACGCGAGCTACCCCGCTGACCTCCTGTACCACCCCGAGCACGACTGGGCCCGGATCGACTCTGCCGACGCAGGTGTCGCCACCTTCGGCATCACGTGGTTCGCCCAGGATGCCCTCGGCGAGGTCGTGTTCTTCGACCCGCCGGCGGTCGGCGCGACGCTCAAGGCGGGCGCCTCGTACGCCGAGGTCGAGTCGGTCAAGGCGGTCAGCGAGGTCATCGCGCCGCTCTCCGGCGAGGTCATCGAGGTCAACGGCGCGCTGGGTGATGCGCCGGAGGCGATCAACGACGACCCGTACGGCGCAGGGTGGATGGTCAAGGTGCGTCTCGCCGATCCCAGCGAGGCAGACGCACTGCTCGACGTCGCGGCCTACGAGACCCTCCTCGGCTGAGCCTGTGAGTCGCTACACCGCCGTCACCGAGGACGATCTGCGCGAGATGCTCGCGACGATCGGCGTCGCATCGATCGATGAGCTCTTCGAGCAGGTCCCCGAGGGTGTGCGCCTCGGACGCGAGCTCGACCTCCCCGCCGGGCTCCCCGAGCAGGACGTCTACGCGCATCTGCGTGACCTCGCGGCGCGCAACACCTCCGCCGAGGACGAGGTCACCTTCCTCGGGGCGGGCATGTACGACCACTACGTCCCGGCGCTCATCGACATGCTCATGAGCCGCTCCGAGTTCCTGACGCCCTACACGCCCTACCAGCCCGAGATCAGCCAGGGCGGGCTCCAGGTGATGTTCGAGTACCAGACCGCGATCAGCGAGCTGACCGGGCTGCCCGTGTCGAACGCCTCGGTCTACGAGGGTCCGAGCGCGGTCGCCGCCGCCGGCTATCTCGCCAAGCTCGCCAACGGCAAGGGCAAGTTCGTCGTCTCGCGCGGCCTGCATCCCCACAGCCGCGAGACGCTGCGCACACACGCCCACGGATACGGCATCGAGGTCGTCGAGGTGCCTCTGCGCGACGGCGTCACCGACCCCGAGACCTGGGCCGCCGCGATCGACGGCGACACCGCCGCCGTCTTCTTCCAGCAGCCGAACTTCCTCGGCGCCGTCGAGGACGCCAAGGCGCTCGCCGACCTGGCGAAGGATTCGCCCGCCGTCATCGTCGGCTCGTACGACCCGATCCCGCTCGGCATCCTCGCGCCCCCCGGGGAGTGCGGCGTCGACGTCGCCGTGGGGGAGGGCCAGAGCCTCGGCAACCGCCTCGACTTCGGCGGACCGTCCTTCGGGTTCTTCGCCGCGACCGAGGCCTACCTGCGGCGCATGCCGGGCCGCATCGCCGGCGAGACGCGCGACGTCGACGGCCGGCGCGGCTTCGTGCTCACGCTCCAGACGCGCGAGCAGCACATCCGCCGCGAGAAGGCCACCTCGAACATCTGCACCTCCCAGGCGCTCAACGCGCTCGCCGGAGTCGTCTACCTCGGCTGGCTCGGTCGCGAGGGGCTCGTCGAGCTCGGCGAGCTGCTGCTCCAGCGCACCGCCTACGCCCGGGAGTGCCTGTCGGCGCTCGACGGGGTCGAGGTGCTGCACGAGCAGCCGGTCGTGCGCGAGTTCGCGCTGACCCTCGATGTCGACGGGCTCGACGCGGTGCGCCGTGTCATTGCCCGCTGCCAGGACGCGGGGATCAACCCGGGGTACGCGCTCGGCCAGGCCTACGAGGAGCACCCGACGGGCCTCCTCGTCGCGCTCACCGAGCAGCGCACGCGCGCGGACATCGACCGGCTCGCCGAGGTGCTGCGGGAGGCGCTCGCCGCCGAACGGGCAGGCGCAGCGGCACAGGAGGTGCGGGCATGACCGCCGAGGTCCTCGGGGCGACGCCGATGCAGCGTGAGGCCGCCGTCACGATCTTCGAGAAGGGCGCCGCCGGGCGCCGCGCCTTCGTGGCGCCGGACTCCGGCGTCCCTGAGCGCGACCCGCAGGAGCTGCTCGAGCCGCGCCTGCGTCGCCAGACCCCGGCCGCGCTGCCGCAGGTGTCCGAGCCGGAGCTCGTGCGGCACTACGTCCGCGTCAGTCGCCGCAACTTCGACCTCGACAGCGGCTTCTATCCGCTTGGCTCGTGCACGATGAAGCACAACCCGCGCCTACACGAGCGCGTCGCCGCGCTGCCCGGGCACGCACGCCTCCATCCGCTGCAGGACCCGGAGCGGGCGCAGGGCGCGCTCGAGCTGATGTGGAACCTCGAGCGGGCGCTCGGCGAGGTCGCCGGGCTGCCGCACGTCGCGCTCCAGCCGTCGGCTGGGTCGCACGGTGAGCTCGCCGGCGTGCTGCTGACCCGCGCCTACCACGAGGCGCGCGGGGAGCACCGCACGAAGGTCCTCACGCCGGACACGGCGCACGGCACGAACCCGGCGACCGTGACGATGGCGGGCTACGAGGTCGTGAAGGTCGGGACGAACGCCGCGGGCGGCGTCGACCTCGACGACCTGCGCATCAAGGTCGACAACCAGGTCGCCTGCCTCATGCTTACGAACCCCAACACACTGGGGCTCTTCGATCCGAATATCGAGGAGATCGCCGCGCTCGTGCACAGCGTCGGGGCGACGCTCTACTACGACGGCGCGAACCTCAACGCCATCATGGGCCGCTCACGCCCGGGCGACATGGGCTTTGACATCGTCCATTACAACCTCCACAAGTCGTTCACGCAGCCGCACGGCGGCGGCGGCCCGGGCTCCGGCCCGATCGCCGTCAGCGACCGCATCGCGCCGTTCCTGCCGCACCCGGTGATCACGCGGTCCGAGACGGGTGACGGAGCCGTCTTCGGCTTCGACGACGACCGCCCGCAGTCGATCGGTCGCCTGCGCGGGTTCCAGGGCAACTACGGCGTCTTCGTGCGCGCGTACGCCTACATCTGCTCGCTCGGCGCCGAGGGCCTGCGCGACGCCAGCGAGACGGCCGTCCTCAACGCCAACTACCTGCTGGCGCGCCTGCGCGAGCTGTGCGGGGACGACCTGCCGCTCGCCTTCGGCGACCGCTGCATGCACGAGTTCGTCCTCTCGGCGACGCCGCTGAAGAAGGCCACGGGTGTGCGCACGCTCGACCTCGCCAAGCGGCTCCTCGACCACGGCTTCCACCCGCCGACCGTGTACTTCCCGCTGCTCGTCGATGAGGCCATCCTCATCGAGCCCACCGAGACGGAGACGAAGGAGACGCTGGACGAGTTCGCGCAGGCGCTCGCCGCGATCGTGCGCGAGGCGCACGAGGATCCGACGATCGCCCAGAACGCGCCCTACACCACGCCGGTGCGGCGCCTCGACGAGGCGGCGGCCGCCAAGACGCCCGTCATCCGCCAGCAGGCCGCCTGACCCGATCGGGGGACACCGCTCGCCAGCGCGGCGCGCGTGCCGTAGACTCGGCGGCGTCGGTACCATGGATGGACGCCGGATCAAGCCCCTGCGGGGGGTCCTTGCGGGGGTGATCGCCGCACTCGCGCTCGCACTCGCGCTCGCGCCGGTGGCGCCTGCGTCCGCCCTCGGCGATTCGTGTGCCGGGCAGGAGCTGACGGAGGCGAATGAGATCCCGGGTGGGACGACGTGGACCTCGCGCACGGACGGCGCCTTCGCGGTCGGCACGACCGTCTTCGGGGCCGCCTGGGCGTCCGGCGCGTCCGCCTATGCGGTGCCGGACCCCGACACCTGCACGCTCAATGGCCGCGAGCTCGTCTTCCCGGAGGCCGACCTCGGCGGCGATGCCGCGTCGAAGATCCGCATCGCGCGCAAGACGTACGTCCCCGAGACGACTCGCGGGTTCGTGCGCACGCTCTACCTGCTGCGCAACACCGCCAGCTACGCGCAGACGGTGGACCTCTGGCTGAGCTCCGGTCCGCCGTCGCTCTACCGCCGCGCCAGCTCCAGCGGTGACGTGGCGCTCAGCGCCGCCGACAGCTGGGCCGTCTTCGCCAATGCCGCGCCGCCCGCCGCGCCGCAGATCGTCCTCGGCGCCGACCGCACCGTCGGGCAGGTCTGGGAGGCGGACGCGTCGCTCGCGGTGCGCGCTCGCCACGACGGGATCACCGCCGGCGCGGGCGCGGTCGTGCCCTATCAGGACTCCGGACTGGTCTCCGCCCGCTTCTCCGGACTGCGGATCGCAGCGGGCGAGACCGCGGCGCTGATGACGTTCGGCCTCACCCGCTGGAGCGACGCCACCGGGCTCGGCCAGGCGCAGGCCGATGCGGCGCGCCTCGCGGCGGGATCGACCGACGCCTACGCAGGGCTGTCGGCCGCCGAGATCGCCCAACTGCGCAACTGGCCGGTCCCCGACCCCGATGCCGACGGCAAGCGGCTGCTGGCCGACAACTGCCCCGCGGTCGCCAACCCGGAGCAGAGCGACCTCGACGGCGACGGGGTCGGTGACGCGTGTGACGAGGACACCGACGGCGACGGCCTGTCGAACGCCGCCGAGCGCACGCTCGGCACCGACCCGCGGATTCGCGACACCGACCGCGACGGTCGCCGGGACGCCGTTGATGCCTGCCCGACGATCAGCGGGACCGGCCCGAAGGGCTGCCCCGCGCGTGACGGGAAGGTCCGTGGGGCGTCGGTGGACAACCTCCCGTCGCGGATCGGTCGCACGGCCTTCCTGCGCGGGCTGCAGGCTCGGGTCGGCTGCACGGAGGCCTGCGAGGTCGAGGTGACGCTGCTCGCCGCGCCGATCAGCAAGGTCTGGTTCGCGCGTGCGTTCCCGTTCGTGATCGGGACGACGACGAGCCCGCAGCGCTCCGGCTGGCGCTGGGTCAAGGTCCGACCTGCCGCGAAGCTCATCACCATCGCGCCGCAGTTGACCGTGCGCGTGCGGGCCGTCTTCACCGATGCGACCGGCGACCGCCGGACGATCACGAAGACCGTGCGCGTCGGCTGAGGCCGCGGGCCGCGGGCGGTAGCCTCGGCGACCGATGCGCATCTTCAGTGGTATCCAGCCGACGGGCCGCAAGCACCTCGGTAACTACATCGGGGCGATCCGGCAGTACGTCGAGGGCCAGGACCGCGCGGGTGCGAGCCGGCACGAGAGCATCTACTGCATCGTCGACCTGCACGCGATCACCGTGCCGTATGAGCCCGTCGAGCTGCGTGAGCGCCTCTACGACACGCTGACGATCTTGCTGGCGGCCGGTCTTGATCCGCAGCGCTCGATCCTCTTCCGCCAGGGCGACGTGCCCGAGCACGCCGAGCTCTGCTGGCTGCTGTCGTCGGTCACCGCGCTCGGAGAGCTCAACCGCATGCACCAGTTCCGCGACAAGTCGGTCGCCCAGCGCGAGCTCGTCTCCGCCGGGCTGCTCTTCTATCCGGTGCTCCAGGCCGCTGACGTGCTCGCCTACCGCGCCGGCGAGGTCCCGGTGGGGGAGGACCAGCGCGAGCACCTCGAGCTCATGCGCGAGATCGCGAGGCGCTTCAACGCCCGGTTCGGCGGCGACGAGGAGATCCTCGTCGTGCCCGAGCACCGGATCCCGCCGGTCGGCGCGCGGATCATGGATCTCCAGGACCCGACGCGCAAGATGTCGACGACCGGGGGCAGCGTCGAAGGGACGGTCTACGTCCTCGACGACGCCATGACGATCGAGAAGAAGGTCAAGCGCGCGGTGACCGACTCCGAGGATCCGCCGGTGATCCGTCGCGGCCCCGACAAACCGGGCGTGACGAACCTCATCGACATCCTCGCCGCCTGCACCGGGCGCGAGCCTGAGGCGGTCGCCGCCGACTTTACGCAGGCCCGCGGCTATGGCGACCTCAAGGCGGCGGTCGCCGAGGCCGTCGTGGCGGAGCTCGCGCCGGTGCGCGAGCGCTACGACGAGCTGCGCGGCGATGCGGCGGCGCTCGAGGCGATCCTCGCCGAGGGCGCAGAGCGCGCCCGGGGGCTCGCTCGCGCGACGCTCACGGACGTTCGCGCGGCGATGGGCGTCGGGCCCGCCGCCTAGGCGCGCAGGCCCATCCGATGCGGGATGTAGCGTCCCGCCCGTGATCGCCGCAGAGCTCGAGCTCGACCTCGAGGTCTTCACCGGACCTTTCGACCTGCTTCTCACGCTCGTCCTGCGCGAGGAAGTCGACCTGCTCGAAGTCGAGCTCGCCGATGTGGTCGTCTCGTATCTCGACGTGCTCGAGGCGCGCGGGGAGCTCGACCTCGAGGTCGCGACCGAGTTCCTCGTGCTGATTGCGGCGCTGCTGGAGCTCAAGTCGCGGCTGATGCTGCCGCGCGACGAGGAGGACCTGCTCGACGACCTCGAGCCCGGCGAGGCCGCCGAGGAGCTCGTCGAGCGCATGCTCCAGGCGCGGCGTTACCGCCAGGCCGCCGAGTACCTCTCCGAGCGTCTCGACGACGAGCGCGGGCATCACTTCCGCCTCGCGCCGCCGCCCATCTTCCTACGCCGTGTGCGGCTCGAGCTCTCCGAGGCGGCCTACCGGCCCGCCCAGCTCGGCCAGGCCCTCGGGGGGCTCCTGCGCACGCCACCGCCGCTCGACCTGCGCCACGTCGGTGCGCCGCGGGTGAACGTGTCCGAGCGCCTGCGCCACCTGCGCGACCTGCTGCGGCGCGGCGTCGTCTCCTTCGACGAGGCCGTCGCCGGCGCCGATCGGATGACCGTCGCCGTCACGCTCTTTGCACTCCTCGAGCTCTACAAGCAGGGCGAGGCCACCTGGGCGCAAGAGGTGCCCTTCGGCCCGATCGCGATCACGCCGTCGGCACTCCCGGCGGTCGCCCCGCTGCGGCTCGTCGGAGAGGCCGCGTGAGCGGGCTCTCCCGGGTCCTCGAGGCCCTGCTGTTCCTCATCCCCGACCCGGTGACGCCTAAGGCGCTCGCGGAGGCCACCGGCACGGCGGTCGACGAGGTGAACGCCGCGCTCGAGGAGCTCGCCGGCGTCTTCGCTCCGGGTGAGCGCGGTCTCGTCCTGCGCGAGCTCGCCGGGGGTTGGACGCTCGCCAGCGCCCCGGAACACGACGACGCCGCGCGGCAGCTGCTCGCCAAGCCGCGCACACCACCGCTCACCGCAGCGCAGGCCGAGACGCTGTCGATCGTCGCCTACCTCCAGCCCGTCTCGCGTCCGGAGATCACGCGCATCCGCGGCGTTGCCGCCGACTCCGCGGCCAACACGCTCCTCGAGCGCGGACTGATCGAGGAGTCCGGGCGCTCGCAGTTCGGCGCGGTCCTCTACCGGACGACGTCGCTCTTCCTCAAGCTCTTCGGGCTGCCGTCGATCGCCGATCTGCCCGACCCGGCCGCGTGGGATCCATCTCCGGAGGAGACGGCTGAGCTGCGCGAGCGGCTCCTCGCCGCAGGCGACCTGCGCTCCGGTGGCGCGACGGCGACGCTGCCCACGGGCGATGAGGATGCCGACCCCGAGCTCGAGCCCGGGTTCGACTCCGAGGACTCCGGCGCGGTCTAGGCGCCGGCGCGGGCGGCGAGCTGCCCGCAGGCCGCGTCGATGTCGCGGCCGCGCGTCAGGCGCACCGTGACGTTGTAGCCCTGGCGCTCAAGGACGGAGCGGAAGACGGCGATCGCCTCGGGGCTTGAGCCGTCGTAGCGCGAGTCGGTGGGGTTGTACGGGATGAGGTTGATCTTGTGACGCTTGCGGTCGAGCAGGCGGCCGAGCGCGACGGCCTGCTCGTAGCGGTCGTTCACGCCGCCGAGCATCACGTACTCGATGAAGACCATCCGCTTGCGGCGGTCGTACCAGCGGTCGCACGCGGCGAGCACATCCATGATGCCGTGCCGGTCGTTCACCGGCATGATCTCGCTGCGCAGCGCGTCGTCCGGGGCGTGCAGCGAGAGCGCCAGGCGGATCGGCATGTCGCTCTTGGCCAGACGGTCGATGCCGGGAACCCAGCCGACGGTGGAGATCGCGGTGCGCCGGTGCGTGACGCCGAGGTCCGGCAGGCGCTCGCAGGCGGCGAGCACGTTGTCGAGGTTCATCATCGGCTCGCCCATGCCCATGAAGACGCAGTGGTCGACCTCCTCGATGCGGCGGAAGTGCAGCGCCTGATCGAGGATCTCCCACGCCGTGAGGTTGCGCCCGAAGGCCATCGTGCCGGTGGCGCAGAAGGTGCAGGTCAGCGGGCAGCCCGACTGCGAGGAGAGACAGAGCGAGCGGCGCCCGTCGCGGTAGCGCATGAGGACCGCCTCGACGGGGCGCCCGTCGGCTGTGCGGAAGAGCGCCTTGACGGTGCCGTCGCGTGCGGTCGCCTCGTGCTCGAGCGTGAGCGTCGAGAAGGGCACCTCGCGCTCCAGGTGCGCGCGCAGATCGCCCGGGAGGTCGGTCATCGCGTCCCAGTCCGGGACGCCGCGGGCCTGCCACGCCCAGGCCTGCTTGGCGCGGTAGGTCGGCTCGCCGGCGGCGGTGAGTGTCGTGCTGAGAAGATCGAGGTCCATGGGCTGCCCGCCTATGGTGACAGGCAGCCCATGCGACTCGCCAAGCATCTCGCCCACGCAGGTGTCGCCTCACGGCGCGCCGCCGAAGTCCTCATCGCCGAGGGACGCGTCCTCGTCGACGGCGCCGTGGTCACCGATCCGGCGCGCGACGTGACCGGGACCGAGCGCATTCAGGTCGACGGTGAGCGGATCGGATCGGGGCCGATGGTGCGCGCCGTCTACGCGGTGCACAAGCCCGCCGGCGTCATCTCATCGGTGAGCGACACGCATGGGCGGGCGACCGTGGTCGACCTCATGCGCGGCACGAGCGCAGCGCAGGCGCGTCGCCTCTACCCGGTCGGCCGGCTCGACGTCGACACGACCGGGCTGCTGCTGCTGACCGACGACGGCGACCTCGCGCACCAGCTCACACACCCGAAGTTCGAGGTGCCCAAGACCTACATCGCGACGATCCGCGGACGCATGCGCCCCGAGACCGCGCGCCGCCTGGCACGCGGCGTGATGCTCGACGACGGCCTGACGCTGCCCGCCGAGGTGCGGCTCAAGGACCCGGTCACCGTCGAGCTGACGCTGCGCGAGGGCCGCAAGCGCCAGGTCCGGCGGATGCTCGAGGCGGTCGGCCACCCGGTGCGCAATTTGCGCCGCGTGCGGTTCGGGCCGCTCGAGCTCGGGACCCTCGCCGAAGGGCGGGTGCGCCGGCTCACGCCCGCCGAGGTCCAGGCGCTGCGCGACGCCGCAGCCGGTGTGGGTGGACGGCGGACGTGAGCGGTCTGGCATGATGCCCGCCGCCATGCGCCTCTTCGCCCTGCGCGGTGCCATCACCGTTGACGAGAACGACCGCGACGCGATCCTCGATGCCACCGAGGAGCTGATGCGCACGCTGCTCGAGCGCAACACGCTCGCGCCCGAGGACCTCGTGAGCGTCATCTTCACCCTCACCGAGGACCTCAACGCGGAGTTCCCCGCCGTCGCCGCGCGCCGCATCGGGCTCGACCGCGTGCCGCTGCTGTGCATGCGCGAGGTGCCGGTCCCCGGCTCCCTGCCGCGCGTCATCCGCGTCCTGCTCCACGCCTACGGGCAGGAGGGCGTCGAGGCGCGGCACGTGTACCTGCGCGAGGCCCAGACGCTGCGCGCGGATCTCGACTCCGCCCAGTAGCACCGGCCCTGCCAGAATCCTGCGCGTGACCATCGAGTACTCGCAACGCGTCGCCCGCATTCCCGTCTATCCGGCTGCGGCGGCCTACAACCTCCCCGAGGACGTCGCACACCTCGCCTCAAACGAGTCGCCGGATCCGCCGCTGCCCGAGGTCGTGGAGGCGATGGACCGCGTCCTGCGTGGGCTGCATCGCTACCCGGACCCCAAGGGCTCCGCGCTGCGCAGCGCGCTGAGCGCGCGCTACGGCGTCCCGGCCGAGCGGATCGCGCTCGGCAACGGCTCCTGCGACGTGCTGCTCGCGCTCGGTGAGGCGCTGCTCGAGCCCGGCGCGGAACTCGTCTACGCGTGGCCGTCCTTCTCCGTCTACCCGCACCTTGAGGCGGCGTCCGGCGCGCGCGGCATCCGTGTGCCGCTCAACGAGCGCGACGAGCACGACCTCGACGCGATGCTCGCTGAGATCACGGCAGCCACGCGGCTCGTGATCGTCAACAACCCGAATAACCCGACCGCGACCGCGTTGCCGCTCGCCGAGATCGCGACGTTCATTGAGCGCGTGCCGGCGCACGTCTGCATCCTGCTCGACGAGGCGTACATCGAGTTCTCGACGCTCGACGACCCGGACGCGAGCCTCGACCTCCTGCGCGCGCACCCGAACCTCATCCTGCTGCGCACATTCAGCAAGATCTACGGCCTCGCCGGGCTGCGCGTCGGCTTTGCGCTGTGCGGGTCCGCCGAGCCGGTCCAGGCGGTCGACCGGATTCGCCAGCCGTTCTTCTGCAGTTCCGTCGCGCAGGCTGCCGCGATCGAGGCGCTGCGGCACCAGGACGCGGTCGCAGCGCGCGTCGAACAGGCGGTCATCGCCCGCGTCGAACTCGGCGAGGGCCTGCGCGAGCTCGGGATCGAGCCGGCAGACTCGCAGGCGAACTTCCTCTGGTTCGCCCTGCCGGTTGCGGATGGCGCGGACCCCGCCACGGTCGAGGCCGAGGTCGTGCGCGGCCTGGCCGAGCGCGGCGTGCTCGTCCGCGCCGGCGGAGCCCTCGGGCGCGCGGGCTGGCTGCGCGTCTCCTTCGGCAAGCCGACCGAGAACGCACGCTTCCTCGCCGCCCTGCGCGACATTCTCGGTGCATGACGCGAGCTTTTCGCGCGCGCGGCGTACCATCCTGAGCGCAGGCACGCTCGAACACCATCAGCCGCACACCATCCAAGGACAGACGAGACATGTTGATCGTGATGAAGCCCGAGGCGACCGAGGATGAGATCCGCAGCGTCGTCGATCGGATCGAGTCGGTCGGAGGCACCGCCCACGTGAGCAGCGGCCGTGAGGTCACGCTCATCGGTGCGATCGGTGACACCGACACGGAGGTGCGCGTCAGCGAGCTCGAGCTCGACGGTCTGGCCGGCGTCGGCAAGGTCGTGCCGATCCTCAAGCCCTACAAGCTCGCCTCGCGCGAGCAGCACCGCGAGGCGTCGGTCTTCGAGATCGAGGGCGCGATGATCGGTGGCGAGCACTTCTGCCTCATGGCCGGCCCCTGCACGGTCGAGTCGCGCGAGCAGCTCATGACGACCGCCCAGATCGTCAAGGACGCCGGCGCGAACATGCTGCGCGGCGGTGCCTACAAGCCGCGCACGTCGCCCTACGCCTTCCAGGGACTCGGCGTCGAGGGCCTCAAGCTCCTCGCGGAGGCCAAGGAGGAGTTCGGCCTGCCGATCGTCACCGAGCTCATGGATGCCCGCGACGTCGAGGCGGTCCTCGAGGTCGCCGACGTCATCCAGCTCGGCGCGCGCAACATGCAGAACTACGGGCTCCTCTCCGAGGTCGGCCGCTCCGGTCGTCCCGTGCTGCTCAAGCGCGGCCTCTCCGCGACCCTCGAGGAGTTCGTGCTCGCCGCCGAGTACATCCTCAAGGAGGGCAACGAGAAGGTCATGCTCTGCGAGCGCGGGATCCGCACCTTCGAGACCGCCTACCGCTTCACGCTCGACCTGATGGCCGTCCCGGTCCTCAAGCAGATGACGCACCTGCCGATCGTCGTCGACCCGAGCCATGCTGCCGGGCGCCGCGACCTCGTCGAGTCGCTCTCGCTTGCGGCCGCTGCAGCCGGCGCCGACGGCATCATCGTCGAGACGCACCCGAACCCCGAGGAGGCGATCTGCGACGGTCCGCAGGCGCTGCGCGCCTCGGAGTTCGCCGCGTACGCCCAGAAGGTCGAGCAGGTCGCCCGCATCGCCGGGAAGGCACCGTTCCTGAGGGCCGGCCAGGCAGCTTGATCGTCGCGGTCGTCGGCACCGGGCTCATCGGCGGGTCCGCTGGCATGGCGGCCCGTCGGCGGCTGGGCGCACACGTGCGCGGCACCGGGCGCAACGGCCTGCGCGCCGTCGAGCTCGGCGCGCTCGACGAGGCCTGCCTGACGATCGAGCAGGCGGTCCACGGCGCCGACATCGCGCTCGTCTGCGCCCCGGTCGACGTGCTCGGCACGGTCGTCCAGGAGGTGCTCGCGCTCGCGCCGTCCACCTGTGCGGTGACCGACGTCGGTTCGACCAAGCGCGACGTCGTCGCGGCAGCGGCCGGCGATGAGCGCTTCGTCGGCGGGCACCCGCTCGCCGGAGCCGAGGTCGCCGGTGTCGACCATGCCCGCGAGGACCTTTTCGACAACGCCACGTGGTACCTCACGCCGCAGGAGGGGACCGGCGGCGTGATCCTCGAGCGCGTGCACCGTTTCGTCAGCGGTCTCGGCGCGCGCCCGCACGTCGTCGCACCAGCCGATCACGACCGGATGATGGCCGCGGTCTCGCACCTCCCGCACGTCGTCGCCAACGTCCTCGTGATCCAGGCCGCCGGCGCACTCGGGGGCGAGCGTCTGCCGCAGGCCGGGCCGAGCTTCCGCGACGCCACGCGCGTCGCAGGGGCCAACCCGGGCATCTGGACCGGGATCTACCGCGCCAACCGTGATGCGCTGCTCGAGCAGCTCGATGGCGCGATCCAGCACCTCGAGGCCGCCCGCGAGCTGCTGGCCAATGGTGATCCCGGCCGTCTTGAAGACTGGCAGGCCCAGGCCGGTCGCCGGCACCGTGAGCTGCTCGACGCCTCGCAGGGCGGCGGCGCCTCGCGCGAGCTGCGCGCGGTGGTCCCAAACCGTCCCGGCGTGATCGCGCAGATCGCCCTCACGCTCGGCGAGGCCGGGATCAACATCACGGACATGTCGCTCACGCCGTCGCCGGACAACACTCGCGGCAGCGTCCTGCTCGCCGTTCCCGCCGAGCACGTGCAGCGCGCCGCGGCGCTCCTGGGCGAGCTCGGGATCGCCGTGGCATGACGACGGTCCGGATCGATCCCCAGGGGCCGCTCGCCGGCGCCGTCGCGCCGCCCGCGGACAAGTCGGTGTCGCACCGCGCGGCACTCCTTGCGGGCATGTCCACACGGCCCGTGCGGATCCTGAACTACCTCGACGCCGCCGACACCAACTCGACGCTCGCCGCGGTCGAAGCTCTCGGCGCGGAGGTCCGGCGCGACGGCGAGGCGATCGTGGTGCGCGGCGTGGGGCTGCGCGGCACGCGCGACCCCGGGCGGCCGATCGACGTCGGCAATGCCGGCACGCTCATGCGGCTGCTTCCGGGCTGGCTCGCGGCGCAGGAGGGGCGCAGCTTCGTCCTCGACGGCGATGCGTCGATCCGTCGCCGTCCCGTCGACCGCGTCGCCGTCCCGCTCGCCGAGATGGGCGCGCAGATCGCCCCGACGGATGGACGGTTCCCGCCCGTCACGGTGACCGGCGTGCCGCTGCATGGCATCACGTATGTGCTGCCGGTCGCCAGCGCGCAGGTGAAGTCGTGCGTCCTGCTCGCGGGCCTGCTCGCGGAGGGGGAGACGACCGTCGTCGAACCCGAGCCGAGCCGCGACCACACGGAGCGCATGCTCACGCTCGCAGGTGTGCCGGTCCGCCGCTCGGGTGATCGCGTGACCGTGGGGCGCATCGACGAGCTCGCCTTCCCGGAGCAGTTCGTCGTGCCCGCCGATCCGTCCTCGGCGGCCTTCTGGCAGGCGGCGGCGGCGATCGTGCCCGGCTCGCGCATCGTCGTCGAGCACTGTGGCGTCAACCGCACGCGCACCGGCTTCATCGAGATCCTGCGCCGCATGGGTGGCGTGGTCGACGGCGAGCTCGAGCCCGCCCTCGCCGGTGACGAGATCGCGAGCGGCGAGCCCGTGAGCGACCTCGTGACGACGCACGCGCCGCTGCGCGGGACGATCGTCGAGGCGCACGAGGTGCCGGCGGCGATCGATGAGCTCCCGCTCGTGGGGCTGCTCGGGTGCTTCGCCGAGGGGGAGACCATCGTGCGCGGCGCACAGGAACTGCGCGTCAAGGAGTCGGACCGCGTCACGGCCGTCGTCACGGCGCTGAACGCGCTCGGCGGCGACGCTGAGGCGACGCCTGACGGCTTCATCGTGCGCGGAACGGGCGGCCTGCGCGGCGGGCGGATGGCGAGCGGCGGGGATCATCGGATGGCGATGCTCGGCGCGATCGCCGGGCTCGCGAGCCGCGACGGCGTCGAGATCGACGGCATGGACGCGGCAGCGGTCTCGTACCCCGGTTTCCTGCACGATCTCGCCCGGCTGCGGTGACGGACGGGCTCGTCCCGGCCGCGCGCCCTACTCTGACGTCGATGCTCGTTGCGATCGATGGCCCCGCCGGGGCCGGGAAGTCCACCGTCGCACGGGCCGTCGCCCGGGCGCTCGGCTTCACGTACCTCGACACCGGCGCGATGTACCGCTGCGTCGCTTTGGCGCGCCTGCGTGACCCGCATGCGGACCCGGCGCGCCTGTCGATCGAGGTCGGCGATCGCGTCCTGCTCGACGGGCACGACGTCACCGACGCGATCCGCGCGGCGGATGTCACCGCCGAGGCCTCACGGGTCGCCGGCGACCCCGCCGTGCGTGCCGCGCTCGTCGTGCGTCAGCGCGAGCTGCTGGACCACGGCGACTGGGTCGCAGAAGGGCGCGACATCGGCACCGTCGTCGCACCGGACGCCGACCTGAAGCTGTATCTGGACGCCTCCGACGAGGAGCGCGCCCGCCGCCGCGCCGAGCAGACCGGGCGCCCCGTGGCCGAGGTGCTCGCCGAGCAGCGCGACCGTGATGCGCGCGACCGCGAGCGCGAGGCTTCACCGCTGCGCGCCGCCCCTGACGCGCAGCTCGTCGACACCACGGGCCTGACGCTCGACGAGGTCGTCGAGCTCGTCGCAGCCCGCGCCCAGGCGGTCAAGGCGGCATGAGCATCCCCAAGGTCGCCGTCGTCGGGTACCCGAACGTCGGGAAGAGCTCGCTCGTCAACCGCCTGACTCAGACGCGCGAGGCCGTCGTCCACGAGCGCGCCGGGATCACGCGCGACCGCAAGGAGCTCGCCTGCGAGTGGAACGGACGCCGCTTCACGCTCATCGACACGGGCGGCATGGACAACCTCGATCTCGACCCGATCTCCGGATCGATCCGCGAGCAGGCGATCGTCGCCCTCAACGAGGCCGATGTCGCCGTCTTCGTCGTCGATGCGCGCGCCGGCCTGCGCCCCGGCGATGACGAACTGGCCGACCTCATGCGTCGCCGCCGCAACCTGCCGGTCATCCTCGTCGCCAACAAGGTCGACCGCGTCGAGGACGTCCCGAACATCGCCGAGTTCCACCGCTTCGGCCTCGGCGAGCCGGTCGCCGTGTCCGCTGCCCAGGGCCTCGGGTCCGGGGACCTGCTCGACCGCATCGTCGCGGCGCTCCCGCCCGAGGACGACGAGGAGGACGAGGACGAGGAGGCGACGATTCGCCTGGCGATCGTCGGCCGTCCGAATGTCGGCAAGTCGACGCTCGTGAACCGCATCATCGGTGCAGAGCGCGTCATCGTCAGCGACGTCGCCGGCACGACCCGCGACGCGATCGACCTGCCGCTCGAGGTCGACGGCCGCAAGCTCGTCCTCATCGACACCGCCGGCATGCGCCGCCAGTCGAAGGTCGACGACAGCGTCGAGTACTACACCGGCCTGCGCACGCAGCGCGCGGTCGAGCGCGCCGACGTCGTGCTCGTCGTCTGTGACGCCCGCGACGGCGTCACCTCGCAGGACCTGCGCATCGCTGAGATGGGGATGCAGGAGGGCTGCGCGACGCTGCTCGCTCTCAACAAGTGGGACCTGGCGCCCATGACGGAGGACGACCTCGATCACGAGCGCGGCAAGGTCAGCCGCAAGCTGCGCCTGCGCCCCAAGGTCATGACGATCAGCGCGCTCGGCGGCCGCAACGTCGAGCGGGTGCTCACCGAGGCGATCATGCTCGGAGACCGCCGCCGTCAGCGCGTGCCCACGCCGGAGCTCAACCGCTTCGTCGCCGAGGCCGTCGACGCCCGCCAGCCGCCCGCCAAGCAAGGGCATCGACTCAAGCTGCTCTACCTCGCACAGATCGAGACGCGTCCGCCGCGCTTCGTCCTGCAGGTCAACAACCGCAACAAACTCACCCGCGATTACGCGTACTACCTCGAGAACCGTCTGCGCGCGCGCTTCGGTCTCGACGGCGTCCCGGTGATTCTCGACGTGCGCGAGCGCAAGCAGCGCCGCGGCGAGCGCTGATCCACCGGCGCCGGGGCCATCCCGCCACGTCGCTACGCTTTCACCGCCCCTGATCAGGCTCGTCACATGCGTGGCGGCATCACCGACTGGATTCCATGAGCACCGACACGTCCTACCTCTTCACCTCCGAGTCCGTGACCGAAGGTCACCCGGACAAGGTCGCCGACCAGATTTCCGACGGCGTCCTCGACGCGATCCTGGCGCAGGATCCCAAGGGGCGCGTCGCGTGCGAGACGCTCGTCAACACGGGCCTCGTCGTCGTCGCGGGTGAGATCTCGACCGAGGCGATCATCGACATCCAGGCGATCGCGCGCGAGACGATCCGCGAGATCGGCTACGTCGACGCCGACCTCGGCTTCTCCGCCGACTCGTGCGCCGTCATCAGCACGCTCGACAAGCAGTCGAAGGACATCGCGCAGGGCGTCGATCAGGCGATCGAGCGCCGCACGGACCCGAACGACGACGACGAGCTCGACACCGACGGTGCCGGCGACCAGGGGATGATGTTCGGCTACGCGACCGATGAGGCCGGCCTCGACGGCGACCTCATGCCGCTGCCGATCTCGCTCGCCCACCAGCTCGCCCGTCGCCTGACGGCGGTCCGCAAGGACGGCGTGCTGCCCTACCTGCGCCCCGACGGCAAGACCCAGGTCTCCGTGCGCTACGAGAACGGCGCGCCGGTCGCCGTCGAGCAGCTCCTGATCTCCAGCCAGCACGCCGAGGGCGCCGAGTCGGCCATCGAGGCCGACCTCTGGGAGCACGTCGTGCTCCCGGTGCTGCCGAAGCACCTCTACGACGAGGCGACGCTGCGCCGCGACTTCCTCGCCAACCCCACCGGGCGCTTCGTCATCGGTGGACCCGTCGGCGACTGCGGCCTCACCGGGCGCAAGATCATCGTCGACACGTACGGTGGCATGGCGCGCCACGGCGGCGGCGCCTTCTCGGGCAAGGACCCCTCGAAGGTCGACCGCTCCGCGGCATACGCGACCCGCTGGGTGGCGAAGAACATCGTCGCCGCCGGCCTCGCCAAGCGCGCCGAGGTCCAGGTCGCCTACGCGATCGGCAAGGCCAAGCCCGTGTCGATCATGGTGGAGACCTTCGGGACCGAGGCCGTCGGCCGCGGCACGATCGAGGACGCCGTGCGCGCCGTCTTCGACCTGCGCCCCGGCGCGTTCCGCAAGGAGCTCGACCTGCACCGGCCGATCTACCAGAAGACCGCGGCCTACGGCCACTTCGGGCGCAGCGACCACGACTTCACGTGGGAGCGCACCGATCGCGTCGACGCGCTGCGCGCCGCCGCGGGCCTCTGAGACACGCTTCGTGCGGGCGGCCTACAGGCCGTCCGCGGTCGCTGCGCCCTCGCCGCCGTCCTGCGCGGCCTGGGCGTTGCGGCGCTGGGCCTGATCGACCGCCGTCACGACCTTGTGCGGGTCGTCGACGCCGTTGAAGATGAAGTTCGCGTCGTCGGCCCCGGCGGTGTCGAAGTCGACGGATCCGACACGCAGCAGGCGCTCGGCGATCGACTGGCGCGTCGTCACGTTCTGGACGCGGTCGATGCGGGTCTGCTGCACGCGGCGGGAGATCATGCCGCGCTGGATGCGCAGCCGCTGATCGGTGATCGTGAAGCGTACGAAGACGCGGCGGATGAAGCCGACGAGCACGGCGACGCCGACCACGGCGATCAGGGCGATGACGCCCGCAGCATGGGAGACCGCGAACCAGAGGATCGCGCCGAGCACGATCCCGATGGCGGCGCCCTTGAGGTAGAGGCTCATCACGGACCGCCAGCTCGGATGTCCGTCGTAGATGACGTGTTCGCCGGGGGCAAGATCGAGAGTGGCCATGCCGCAGACCCTAAAGGACCGCGGGGCCTCCCGCCGACGCGCGATCTACCCTCGCTGCTTATGCCCCGTGTGGCACAGGTCGAGCCGATCACCACGGCCCGCGTGCTGCGCGGGCCGTTCGACTACGTGCGCACGGACGGGATGGAGATCGGATCGGTCGTCGTCGTGCCGTTCGGCCGGCGTGACGTCCTCGGGGTGGTCACCGGCCTGATCGACGCATCAGAGCACGATCTGGCGGCACCCAAGGAGGTGCTCGAGGCGTCGCTGCCGGCCGACCTCGTGGCGCTCGCGCCGTGGATGGCCGCCGAATACTGCTCGACGCCCGCTCGCGCCCTGTCCCTGATGCTGCCGCCGAAGGGCGTGCGCGGTCGCACCGCCCTGCAGGCCCGGGCGTTGCGCGAGCCGCAGGAGGGCGAGCGCCTGACGCCCGGCCAACGCGCGCTGCTGGCGAGTCTTCCGCGCCCGGCGAGCTCCGACCTCCCGGCGCTGCGGCGCCTTGAAGCGCGCGGCCTGATCGCGCTCGAGCCGCAGGCGGTGCGCCGCGCGCCGCTGCACACCGACGTCGGGTCGGCCGCCGGCCCACGCCCGGAGCTCACCGCCGACCAGGCGCGCGCCCTTGAGGAGATCGCCGCCGCGCAGCCGGGGGAGCGCCTGCTGCTGCACGGTGTCACCGGCTCCGGCAAGACCGAGGTGTACCTGCGGGCTGCGGAGCGGGCGCTCGCCGGCGGGCAGGGCGTGCTCGTCCTCGTGCCCGAGATCGCCCTCACGCCGCAGATCGTGTCGCGCTTTCGCGAGCGCTTCGGGGACACCGTCGCGCTCCTGCACTCGGGGCTCGCAGCGGGCGCGCGCTACGACGAGTGGCTGCGCCTGCGCCGTGGTGAGGCGCGCATCTGCGTCGGGCCGCGCTCGGCCGTCCTCGCGCCGATGGAGCAGCTCGGGCTCGTGATCGTCGACGAGGAGCACGACGCCTCCTACAAACACGAGGGCGATCCGCGCTATGACGCGCGCCACATCGCCGAGCGCCGCGCTGCGGAGCATGGGGCGGTCCTGATCGCCGGCAGCGCGACGCCGCGCGCCGAGAGCTGGGAGCGCCTGCGGCGGATCTCACTCCCACAGCGGGTGGATGGCGCGCCGCTGCCGCCTGTGACGATCCTCGACCTCGTCGGCGTGCGCGGGGCGCTGCACCCGGCGGCGCACGAGGCGCTCGTCGACGCGCGCAAGTCGATCGTGCTGCTCAACCGCCGCGGGTGGTCGAACTTCCTGACCTGCGTCTCCTGCGGCCGCGCCTGGGAGTGCCCGGAGTGCGACGTGACGCTCGTCCTCCACAAGGCCCAGGGCCACCTCGCATGCCATCACTGCGGGCACCGCGAGCGCATCCCCTCGCGCTGCCCGGACTGCGCGTCGGTGTCGCTCGCGCGGCACGGCACGGGGACCGAGCGGCTGGAAACCGAGCTCCCGGGCCCCGTCTTCCGCCTCGACGGTGATGCCGGCGACCCGGCGCGGGTGCTCGCGGCCTTCCAGGCGGCGGACCGCGGCATCCTGCTCGGCACGCAGGTCGTCGCCAAGGGCCACGACTTCCCGGATGTGGAGCTCGGCGTCGTCGTCGATGCCGATCAGACGCTGCGCTTCCCAGACTTCCGTGCCGAGGAGCGGACCTTCGCGCTCGTCGCCCAGCTCGCCGGGCGCGCCGGCCGCGGCGCCGCCGAGGGGCGCGTCCTCGTGCAGACGCTCGCACCCGACGCTCCGTCGATCGTCTTCGCCTCGCACCACGACGCGCCCGGGTTTCTCGCGGGCGAGCTTCAGCGTCGCCGGGTCCTGAACTACCCGCCGTTCTCGACCCTCATTCGGATCGTCTGCTCCGGCGAGGACCCCGCCGCGCCCCACGCGGCTGCCACGGCGCTCCAGGCGCGTCTTCCGGGGTCGCTCGGCCCTGCGCCGCTCTTCCGGCTGCGCGGGCGCGAGCGCAGCCAGGTCGTCGTGAAGGCCGCCGATCGCGCCCAGGCGGTCGCCGAGGTCGGTGCCGCGGTGGATGCGATCGCGGCCGATCGGACCCACCGCGGTGTCGCGCTGAGCGTCGACGTCGACCCGCAGTAGCCGGCGGGAGCGCCCCGGGTCGCCACTAGACTCGGGAACGTCGATGAGCGAGCACAAGCACCCGCACGACGGGGATGTCCTGGAGGCTGACGTCGGGCCGCACGAGGGTGCGATCGACCCTGAGCGCCTCGCCCGCCGCGAGGCCGCCCTGCGCCACGTCGTGCAGTTCGGCGATCCCGTGCTGAAGACCCAGGCGCCGCCTGTGACGCGCTTCGACGACGAGCTGCGCGCTGAGATCGCCCGCATGGGGGAGCTCATGGTCGATTCGATCGGGATAGGCCTGGCCGCCAATCAGGTCGGGCGCCTGCGCAGCCTGCTCGTCTACCGCGTCGACGATCACGAGCCGATCCAGGCACTTGTCAACCCGGAGCTCGAGTGGTCGTCGCGTGAGTCGGAGTGGTTCGAAGAGGGGTGCCTGAGCCTCCCTCAGGTCCACGTCGACGTCGAGCGCCCCATCCATGTCCGCGTGCGCGCCCAGGACGCGGATGGCGAGATCATCGTCGTCGAGGCGTCAGGGCTCGAGGCCCGCGTCATCCAGCACGAGATGGATCACCTCGCCGGCATCCTCATCCTGGACCGCGCGCCGCGCGACCAGCGCCGCGAGGCGATGCGCACCCTGCGCGACCTCGACCTGGCCTGATCAGCGATGGCGACCGTCTATCTCGGCACGTCGCCGTATGCCGCGGCGATCCTGCGCCGCCTCGCGCAGTCCCCGCACCGTCCCGCACTCGTCGTCACCCGGCCTGATCGGCCGGCCGGACGCGGCAGGCAGCTCGTCTCGCCGCCCGTCGCGGATGCGGCGCGCGAACTCGGGATCGCCATCGCGCAGCCGGAGGAGCTGGGCGCCCCCGAGGTCCGCGCGCAGATCCTTGAGCTCGAGCCGTCGGCCGTCATCGTCTGTGCCTACGGCGTGCTGATTCGCGAGCCGCTGCTCTCGGACTTCGAGCTGCTCAACGTGCATCCGTCGCTGCTGCCGCGCTGGCGTGGCGCGGCGCCGATCGAACGCGCGATCATGGCGGGGGACACGCAGACGGGCGTGTCGATCATGCGCCTCACCGAGGGCCTGGACAGCGGGCCGGTCTGCTTGAGCGCCACGGAGCCGATCCGCGCTGACGACACCTTCGGCACGCTCTCCGCCCGCCTGGAGCGCCTCGGCGGCGACCTGCTCATCCGTGCGCTCGACGAGCCCCGCACCTTCATCGACCAGGACGAGGCGCATGTGACGTACGCGGAGAAGATCAGGGCGGAGGACCGTCTGCTCGACCCCGGCATGGGCACTCAGGAGCGCGAGCGCATCGTGCGTGCGCTGCAGCCGCACATCGGGGCGCGGATCGCCCTCCCGGGCGGGGCGTTCCTCGGCGTCCTGCGGGCACACACCGACGGTGACCGGCTCGTCCTCGATGAGGTGAAGCCCCCGGGCGGCCGGGCGATGGCGTTCGACGACTTCGCGCACGGCCATCCCGCCCTCGCCGCTGCGCTTGAGGCCGGCGCATGAGCGCTTCACCGGCGCGGCAGGTGGCCCACGCCGTCGTGATGCGGGTGCTCGCCGACGGCGCGTACGCCGATCGTGCGCTCCACGCCGAGGCGCGCGGCCTCGAACCGCGCGAGCGGGCGCTCGCCAAACGGCTGGCGTTCGGCACCGTCCAGCGTCAGGGGACGCTCGACTGGATCTGCAAGGGGATGGTCAAGGGGCGGCTCGAGCCGCGGGTGCGGGCCGCGCTCCACCTCGGCCTCGAGCAGCTGCTCTTCCTCGACGGCATTCCGGATCACGCGGCTATCGCCGAGTCGGTCGAGCTCGCCAAGCCGAGCGCCGGCCACCGGGTCGTCAACGCGGTGCTCCGCCGCGTCCAGCGTGAAGGGGTCGAGCTGCCGCCGGACGACAAGCCGCACGGCGCCGCGATCCGCCACGCCCATCCGCAGTGGATCGTCGAGCTGTGGTGGGAGTGGCTCGGCCGCGAGCGCACGGTCGCGCTCCTGGAGGCCGACAACCGTGCCGCGCCCACCGTCCTGCGCGTCAACACGCTCGCGGGCGACGTTGACCTCTCGGACATCCCCGGCGAGCGCGTGGGGGAGGCGATCATCGTCGACGGGGCCTTCGACGCCTTTGCGCACCCGGGGTTCGCAGCGGGCGCCTTCGCCGCGCAGTCGCTCGCCGCGCAGCGCGTCGCCCGGTTCGCCGATCCGCAGCCGGGGGAGCGAGTCCTCGATCTCTGCGCCGCGCCGGGCGGCAAGACGACGCATCTCGCTGCGCTGATGGGCGGGAAGGGCGAGGTCGTCGCGGTCGAGCGTCACCCGGGCCGTGCCGAGGCGCTCGAGCGCACCTGCGAGCGGATGCACGCGCGCAACATTCGCGTGGTCCAGGCGGACGCCGGCGCGTTCCATGACAGCGCCGGGTTCGATCGCGTGCTCCTCGACCCGCCGTGCAGCGGGCTTGGGACGCTGCGCGGGCATCCCGATCTGCGCTGGCGCGTGAAGAAGGAGGACCTCGCCCCGCTGGCTGCTGAGCAGGATCGTCTGCTCAAGGCGGCACGGGCCAATCTGCGGCCCGGGGGCACGCTCGTCTACGCGGTCTGCACACTCAACCCCGGCGAAGAGCGCCTGCAAAGCGACGATTTCTGGCGCACGCTCCCGTCCGAGGACGACACCGACGGGTTCTATAGTTCCCGCGATGTCGGTTGATGTCGGCCTTCGCTGTCCCTCCTGTGGTGAGCCCTGGCTGCGCCCGACCGCTGCGGGCCGCTACCGCTGCGTCTACTGCCTCCATCGCTTCGAGCTGCGGTCGGTCTGCCCGGGCTGCGGCGAGCACCAGACCATCGTGCGGATGGCGAGCACGGCGACGACCGAGTGCGGCCACTGTGGCTCATCGATGCTGGTGGAGGTCTAGCCCGTGACCGACGACCTGCGCGGGCCGCTCGTCGCCCCGTCGCTCCTCGCCGCCGATGCGGGGCGCCTCGCCGACCAGGCGGCGCTCGTGATCGACGCCGGGGCGCGCATGCTCCACATCGACGTCATGGACGGTCACTTCGTGCCGCCGCTCGCGCTCGGCCCGCAGGTCGTGCGCGGCCTGCGCGACAGCGGGGCGCACCTTGAGGTCCATCTCATGGTCGAGCGCCCTGAGCGCACGCAGATCGCCGATTTCGCCGCGGCCGGGGCGGGCACGATCATCATCCACCACGAGGCCACGCCGCATGTGGACTACGCCCTCCAGGCGATTCGCGCCGCCGGCTGCCTCGCCGGTCTCGCCGTCACCCCGTCGACGCCGGTCGAGGTCTTCCGCGAGGTGGACGTCGATGTGGCCCTGCTGATGACCGTCAACCCGGGCTGGGGCGGCCAACGGTTCCTGCCCGGCTCGCTGGAGAAGCTCCGGCGCCTGCGCCAGATCGTCGGCCCGGACGTCGAGATCGAAGTCGACGGCGGGGTCGACGTCACGACCGCCGGCCTCGTCGCCGCAGCCGGTGCCACCCGCTTCGTCGCCGGCACCGCCGTCTTCGGCGCCCCCGATCCCCAGGCCGCGTTCCTGGAGATCAGCGCCATCGTGGGGGACTGACCGGTGCACGCGGGCGCCGCCGGCCGGACGATCGTGGAGGCCCACGACGTCACCCGCGTCTATGGCGCGGGTGAGGCCGAGGTCCGCGCCCTCGACGGCGTCAGCGTGAGCTTCCCGGAGGGGCGGTTCACCGCGATCATGGGCCCGTCCGGATCGGGCAAGTCGACACTGATGCACATCCTCGCGGGGCTTGACCGACCCACGTCCGGGAGCGTCGTCCTCGACGGCGTGGCGATCTCGCAGCTCGGCGACCGCGCGCTCACCGAGCTGCGCCGGGACCGCGTCGGCTTCATCTTCCAGTCATTCAACCTGCTGCCGGTGCTCACGGCGCGGGAGAACATCGTCCTGCCGCTGTCGATCGCCGGGCGCGAGCCGGACGCGGAATGGATCGAGCGCCTGATCGACACGGTCGGGATGCGCGACCGCCTCACGCATCGCCCGGCCGAGCTCTCCGGCGGCCAGCAGCAGCGCGTGTCTGTCGCGCGCGCGCTCGCCTCCCGCCCCGCCGTCGTCTTCGCCGACGAACCCACCGGCAATCTCGACTCGAAGTCCGGTCACGATGTGCTGACGCTCCTGCGCCGGTCCGTCGACGAGTTCGGCCAGACGATCGTGATGGTCACCCATGACGCGGCCGCCGCCGCGATCGCCGACCGGGTGCTCGTGCTGCGTGACGGCCGGGTCGTCCACGACGGCGATGCCCCCGACACCGAGGGTGTCTACGAGCTCATGAAGTCGCTGGGCGGCTGAGCCCATGGGCCGCGTGGTCCTGCTGGGGCTGCTGAGCCGGCCGCTGCGGCTGATCCTCACGCTCCTCGCGGTGGCGCTCGGGGTCGCGCTCATCAGCGCGACCTACATCTTCACCGACACCATCGGGACGAGTTTCGACCGCCTCTTCCAGGAGACGACGAAGGGCACCGACGCGGCGATCACGGCCCGTCAGGGGCTCAGTACGGGGGATCAGGGCGGAACCGCGCGCACGGTCCCGCGCTCGGTGCTCGAGCGCGTGCGCGCCGATCCGCAGGTCGCGGTGGCCGAAGGCTCGGTCTTCGAGATCGGGACGGTGCTCGGACGTGACGGTAAGCCGCTCTCCGGGGCCGCCCCGAGCTTCATCGCGTCCGTCGCGCAGAGCCCGAGGTTCCAGTCGTTCGAGCTCGACGCGGGGCGCTTCCCGCGGGTGGCGGGCGAGGCGCTGCTCGACAAGGCGACCGCCGACCGACGCGGGTTCCGGGTCGGGCAGACGATCGGCGTTCAGGGTCAGACGGGGCGCGTGAACCTGCGCATCACCGGGATCGGCAGCATCGCAGGCGTCTCGTCGTTCGGGGGCTCGACGGTCGTGGCCGTCACGCTCGCGCAGGCGCTCACGCTGACGGGGAAGGACGGCTTCGACGCGATCTCGGCTGCAGCAGCCCGCGGGGTCACGCCGCAGCAGCTCGCGGGCTCCCTGCGGGCTCGGCTCCCGCGCTCGCTCGTCGTGCGCACCGGTGCCCAGCAGGCCGCCAGTCAGTCGAAGGAGATCAACGACAGCCTCGGCATCCTCAAGACCGCGCTGCTCGCGTTCGCCGGCATCGCGCTCTTCGTCGGCGCGTTCATCATTTTCAACTCGTTCTCGATCACCGTGCAGCAGCGGCTGCGCGAACTCGGTCTGCTGCGGGCGCTCGGCGCCGGCCGGCGGCAGGTGCTCAGCATCGTGCTCGCCGAGGGTCTTGTCCTCGGGCTCGGCGGCTCGCTCGTCGGCCTCGGGCTCGGCCTGGCGCTGGCACCGGGGCTGCGCGCGCTGTTCGCGTCGGTCGGCGTCGACCTTCCCTCGAACGGCCTCGTGCTCCTCCCGCGCACCGTGATCGTCGCGCTGCTGATCGGCACGCTCGTCGCGGTCGCCGCGAGCCTCGTCCCAGCGATCCGTGGGACCCGCGTGCCGCCGATCGCCGCGCTGCGCCACGCGGCGATCCCGACGGCGAACACCTCGCGCCGTGTCACCGTTCCGGGGCTGCTCCTCGTCGCGCTCGGGGCGGTCCTCATCGCCTTCGGGCTGTTCGGATCGGGCAGCACCGGCGCCCGCCTCGTGGCGAGCGGCGGCGGCGTCGTGGCCGGCTTCCTCGGCGCCGCGCTGCTGAGCCCGCTGCTCGTGCGTCCGCTCGCGTCCCTGCTCGGACGGGTGGTGGAGCTCGTCGCCGGGTTCCCCGGGCGGCTCGCCCGGGAGAACGCGATGCGCCAGCCCGGCCGGACCGCGGTCACCGCATCGGCGCTGATGGTGGGCGTCGCGCTCGTGACGTTCGCGAGCGTCTTCGCCGCGGGCGCCAAATCGACGATCCGTGAGGCTGTCGGCGACAACGTGCGGGCGCAGCTCGTTGTGGTCAATGCCAATGGGTTCTCGCCGTATCCCGCTGCGGTCCTTCCCGCCATCGACGCAGTCAGCGGCGTTGAGCGGGTCAGCGCGATCACGGCGTCCCGCGCGCGCGTCACCGGCGTGCGCGGCGATCAGGACGTCTCCGGCTTGGAACCAGCCTCGCTCGCGTCGCTCTATCGCGTGCGCCTCGATGCCGGGCCGCCGAATGCGGTCGCGCTGCTCGCGAGCGGGACCACCGTGATCGTCTCACGGCCCTACCGCGAGCGGCATGGGACGCAGATCGGCGACGTGCTGACCCTGCGCACGCCGCTGCGCAGCGGCCTGCGGCTGCGTGTCGTCGGCGTGGTCGACGACCGCACCCGCGTGTTCGGTGACCTCACCGTCGCGAACGCCGTCGTGCGCGATGATTTCGGTGAGACGAAGACGGTGTTCGGCCTCGTCGGTGTGCGCGACGGCGCCGATGTCGCCACCGTGCAGCGCGATATCACGCGCGTGCTCGACAGCCGCTTCCCCGAAGCGGAGGTCCAGACGCAGCAGGAGTTCATCGACGAGCGCTCCGGGCAGGTCGATCAGGTGCTCGGCTTGATCTACGCGCTGCTCTCGCTCGCGGTGATCGTCTCGCTCTTCGGGATCGTCAACACGCTCGTGCTCTCGATCACGGAGCGCACCGCGGAGATCGGGATGCTGCGCGCGATCGGGACGACCCAGCGGCAGGTGCGCCGCATCGTGCGCTGGGAGGCGGTGATCACCGCGCTGATCGGCGGCATCACCGGTGCGGGGCTCGGGATTCTGCTCTCCATCGTCTTCACCCGGCCGCTCGACGGCTTCCGGCTCGCGATTCCCGTCCCGACGATCATCGGTCTCGTGCTGCTCTCCGGGGCAGCGGGGGTGCTCGCCGCCGTCCTGCCGGCACGTCGTGCCGCCAGGCTCGACGTGCTCAAGGCCCTCGCCTACGAGTGACGCCGCTCAGGCTCAGCGCCTGCGGCGCCCATTGACAATCTCGCAACCGCGCACCCGGTCGGCGCGGTCCTTGTCCACGCGGTCGATGCCCGGCCCGCAGTCGACGACGTCCACGCCGCCGCCAACGACCCGGATTCGGTCATCGCCATACCCGCCGTGGATGACGTCGGGGTCGTAGCCCCCGCCGATGCTGTCGTCTCCGTAGCCGCCATAAAGGCGATCGCGCCCGCGCCCGCCCTCGAGCTGATCGTCGCCGTAGCCGCCATAGACGAGGTCCGGGCCGAAGCCGCCGAAGATCATGTCAGCGCCGCCGTCGCCGAAGATCGTGTCGGCGTCGGCCCCTCCGTCGATCACGTCGTCGCCGCCTGCGCCCTGCAGGATGTCGTTCCCGGCGAAGCCGAGGAGGGTGTCGGGCCCTTCATCACCGACGAGGCGGTCGGGACCGGCGGTTCCGCGCGGGCGGTCGCGCTCGAGCGGGGGCTGGGCGAGCGAGCCCTCGAGCCAGGCGCGCGGGCCGCCGCGCAGGAATCCGGCGTTCACGCGGCCCGTGATCGGGTTGTAGGAGGTCTCGTGCGTCGGGTCGCCGAGGATGATCGTCTCGCAGCCCTTCGACTGGTCGGCCTCGGTGTGGGAGGACACGTAGACGGTGTCCGTGCCAGGGCCGCAGTCGACGACGTCGATGCCCGTGCCGGTGTAGATCGTGTCGGCGCCATCGCCGCCGGAGATCCGATCGACGCCGGCCTCGCGGCCGAAGAGCAGATCGGCGCCGGGGCCGCCCTGGATCACGTCCGGGCCCGCCCCGCCGTCGATCGCGTCGTCCCCGCTCCCGCCGTCGAGCACGTCGGGGCCGTTGCCGCCGCGCATGATGTCGTTCCCAGCGCCGCCGCGCATGTCGGCGTCGCCACCGCGGTTGCCGTCGACGTAGTCGTCCCCGTCGCCGCCGTCGAGGAGCCGGTCGTCGCCGAAGCGTCGTTCGACGATGTAGTCGTTTCCCGGACCGCCGAGCACCCAGTCGCCGCCATCGCCGCCGTCGAGACGATCATCGCCGGCGCCGCCGAGGATGCGATCGTCGCCCGAGCCGCCATCGGCGCGATCGTTGCCCGGCCCAGCCCAGATGCGGTCGGCCGCCGAGCCGCCGAGGAGCGCGTCGGCGCCGTCGCCGCCGAAGAGCCGGTCAGCGCCGTACTCGCCGTAGAGCCGGTCTGCCTCGCCGAGGCCGATGAGCGTGTCGCCCGAGCCGCGGCCGCGCAGGACGTCCACACCGGCGGTGCCGACCAGCCTGTCGGCGAGCGGGCCGCCGGTCCGCGACACCGCGAGGGCCGTCGGCGCGGCGCTCAGCGTGGCGATGAGGGTGACGGCGGCGGCGACTCGTCGCAGACGATCCATACCTTCTTCATCGGCAGTGCCCGCTCTGCGCTTCAGGCAACCCGAGCGCCATGGCGGTAGAGCTGCGCCAGCCCCCCACAGAGCAGCAGCGCGGCACCCGCGTACCCGATCTCGGCGCGCAGGAGGACGTCATCGACGATCGGGGCGACCATCCAACCGGTGAAGATCGCGGCTGCGGCGAGCCAGACCATCCCGGCCGCGGTCGCCCTGCCGCGCGCGAGCGCCGCCTGGTTCAGCGTGCCCGCGGCGAGGTGCAGCCCCATGCCGATCGCGACGACCGCCAGGCCGAACCGGCCGAAGCTCGTGTCATCGCCGAAGACGAGCCGCATGAGCGTCGGTCCGAGGGCGAGCAGGACGGTCGTGACGAGCGCCGCGAACCCCGCGATCGCCAGGAGCGTCGTGCGGATCGCCCGGGCGAACGCGTCGTGGCCCTCGGTCGCTTCGAGGCCCGCGAGATGCGGCAGCAGTGACGTCTGGACCGACTGGAAGAGCTGGAGCGGCGCGCGCGTGATGAGCAGCGCGTTGAAGACGGCGCCGGCAACCGCCGCCTGAGCGACGGCGTCGGCCACGATCACGCCGGCATTCAGGAGCGCCTGCTCGCCGAGCTGCGCGGCGGCGACGGCGAGCGCGAAGCCCGCGCCGGCGCGCATCGTCATGCCCTCCTCCGGGGGAGGCGCCTGCTCGTCGAGGCGCCGGTGGCGCGCGATCGCCCAGGGAATGACGGAGAGCGAGAGGAGCGGGGCCGCGAGGATGCCGAGGGCGACAGCGGTCTGGCCGCTCGCGACGCCGACCGCCACCGCGATCGGGAAGCACACGCGCGAGATCGACTCGAAGAGCACGAGCCCGCCATAGAGCCCGAACCACTGGTGGCCTGCGAAGTAGCCGCGGGCGAAGTAGCTCGCCGCGTAGGCGAGCGCCGCACCGGTGAAGACCCAGTAGAGGGCCGTGGCGCCGTCGAAGAGGCGCACGATCTCGGGGCGCAGGGCGAGCGCGGCGACGAGGAAGATCACGGCGAATCCGCCCTGGATGGCCAGCGGCACGCGCAGCGGGTGGTCGGTGTGGAAGCCGCGGGCCCGACGGTCGGCGATCGAGCGGCTCAGCAGCTGCTCGACGGGGCGGTAGATCACCGAGATGACGACGAAGAGGATCGACCAGAGGAGCGCGATCGACCCGTAGGCGGACGGCTCGAGGACATGCGAGCCGACCGCGAAGTAGAGAAAGGTGAAGACGCCGGTCGCGGCGATGCCGGCCGAGAGGATTCGCGCGCCGCGGGCATACGACGCATCGGGGTGCGCCGCGGCGAGGCGGTGGGCCTCCTCCTCGCCGGCATCCGTCCTCTCGACGGCGGCGTCGGTCACGTGCCCGCCGGGTCGGTGCTCAGGAGCCGACCCGGACGAGCAGCATCGTCCAGGGGAAGGGGCGGCGGACCTCGACGACCTCGCCGTACTGCGAGAGCAGCCGGCGGAAGGCCCCCGCAGACCAGTGGTTCAGGTGGCCGGGGGTGTTGCCGAGGGTCTTCCAGTAGGCGCCGCGGGCCATGTTGGTCGCGCGCCAGAGCGGCTCGCGCGGCACCGAGACGAGGATCCACCTGCTGGCGCAGCGCGCCATCTCGGCGAGCGTCTCGGAGGGATCCGGCACGTGCTCGAGGACCTCGATGGCGGTCGCCATCTCGAACTCGTCGTCCGCGAAGGGCAGGTTCTCCGCCTTCATCACGAGATACTCGAGGTTCGCGCGGCTGCGCGTCGCCCACTGCTCGTGCAGGAGCGGGTCATCGAGGTCGATGCCGACGATGCGACCATCGCCCAGGCGCTCGGCCCACTCGTAGGTGAGGACACCCTCGCCGCAGCCGACATCGAGCACCGACGCGGCGGAGGCGGTGCCCCACAGCTCGTCGAGATCGCGGTGGAAGCCGGTCATCAACCGCTGGACGACGGGGTTCGACGAGCCGTACTTGTCATACGTGTTGCCCGTGACGGTGCCTTCGCCGTCCACGGTGACCTTGGCGCTCACAGTTGGATGGCCTCCTGCTCCTGGGTGGACTGGCGCTGCTCGCCGGGGGTGGGAGCAGCGTGGGCCCCGGTGGTGACCGGGTGGCCGGTCGGGTGGGCGCCCGGCTCATAGTGCGACGGCGGAACCTCGAGCTGGAGCTCGATCCGTCGGACCTTCTCGAAGACGCGCTGGGTCATCATCCGCTGACCGTGCAGCAGGTCGCCGATGACGCCGAGGGCGGCCATGACGACGGCGGCGTTGAAGAGGACCGCACCGAAGATCAGCGACTGGACGTGCCCGGCCCCGTCGTCCTGGACCCACGCGATGAACCAGCGGCCCCAGGGGATCAGCGCAGCGACGATGAGGACCACCGCGAGCGTCATGAAGACGCGCAGCGGCTCGTACTGGGCGTAGATCCGGAAGATCGAGACGGTGTTGCGCCGGACGTACGCCGACATCGACGGGAACAGCCGGGACTCACGCGTCTTCGGGTTCGTTGAGATCGGGACATCCTGGACGGCGACGAGGAGCTTGCCCGCCTGGATGATCGACTCGAGCGTGTAGGTGAACTTCGAGACGACGGCGAGCTGGATGGCGGCCTCGCGGTTGTAGGCGCGGAAACCCGAGGTCGTGTCGGACACGCCGGTCTCGGATGCCTGACGCACAACCCACGAGCCGAGCTTCTGCAAGCGCTTCTTCAGCGGCGAGAAGTGCATGATCGAATCGGTCTGCCGATCGCCGACGACCATGTCGGCGTCGCCCGCCACGATCGGTGCGACGAGCTTCGGGATGTCGCCACCGAAGTACTGATTGTCGGCGTCCGTGTTGACGATCACGTCGGCGCCGAGCTTCAGCGCGGCGTCGAGGCCGGCCTGAAAACCGGCTGCCAGACCGCGATTATTCGTCAGCCGCACGATGTGGTCGACGCCGCCGGCGCGCGCGACATCGACCGTGCGATCGGTCGAGCCGTCGTCGATCACGAGCCACTCGACCGTGGTGAAGCCCTCAACCTCCCGCGGCAGGTCGGCGAGCGTGGCGGGGAGCGTCAGCTCCTCGTCGAGGCAGGGGATCTGAATGATGAGCTTCATAGGCCTGGGAGGGGACGGCGGGCACCCAGGGTACGGCGCGCGGGGGACGAGTCGCCGGTCACGGGCACAGGCCGGGCCGCTGAGCTGTGCCATACACTCGCCGCCGCACCATGACGGATCTTTCAGCGGCACCCGATCGGACAGCGCCGCTCGCTCGAGTCTTCGCCTGGAATTGGCCGCTGATCCTGCTCGTCGCACTGATCGGGGTCGTCATTGCGGGGACGGTCGTCTACCCGACCTACTCGAACTACGACACGACGTACTCGCTCCTCTGGGGGCGCGAGCTGCTGCAAGGCGACACGCCGTCATTCGAGGCCTATCGCGCCCCGACCCAGCACCCGCTCGCCGTCCTCGTCGGCGCGGTCTTCTCGCTCTTCGGGTACCTCGGCGACCGACTCTTCGTCCTGCTCATGCTGGCCGCGTTCGTCGTCCTCGTCATGGGGCTCTACCGGCTGGGACGGTCGGCGTTCACGACGCTCGTCGGACTGATCGCCGCGGTCATCGTCTGCACGCGGTTCGACTTCCCGTTCCTCGCGGCGCGCGGCTACATCGACGTGCCGTTCCTCGCGCTGGTCATCTGGGCCGCCGTCTTGGAGGTCGAGCGCCCGCGCCGCGGTCGGCCAGTCCTCTGGTTGCTGATGCTCGCCGGGCTGCTGCGGCCGGAGGCGTGGGTGCTGAGTGGGATCTACTGGCTCTGGCTCCTGCCGCGTCGCACCTGGCGTGAGCGACTCGGGGATGCGCTGATCGTCGCGAGCGCGCCGCTGATCTGGGCTGGACTCGATTACGGCGTCACCGGCGATCCCCTCTACTCGCAGAACCACACGAGCGGTCTCGCCGAGGAACTCGGCCGCTCCAAGGGGGTCGGTGAGGTCCCGCACGCGATGGTGACCTTCATGCGGGCGCTCGTGAAGCTCCCCGTCGCGATCGCTGGCATCGCCGGGATCGGCATCGCAGCGGTCCTCGCACCGTCGCGCCTGCGTGTGCCGCTCGCACTGATCCTCGCGGGCCTGCTGACGTTCGTCATGGTCGGCGCTGCAGGCCTGTCGGTCATCAGCCGCTACCTGCTCGCGCCATCGCTCATGGTGATGGTGTTCGCCGCCGTCGCGATCGGCGGCTGGACAATGCTCGCGCCGAGTCGCCTGCGCACGGGGTGGATGGTCGTCGCCGGGCTGGCGGTCGTCTTCGCCGTGACGTGGACCGCGCTGCGCGTGAACGTCTCGCAGCTCACCACCGAGCTGCGCCAGCGTGGTGACGCCCGCGTCGGCCTCAAGCACCTGCTCGACCAGGACCAGGTCAAGGCCGCACTCGCCTGCGGCCCCGTGCTCACGCCGAACCACCGGCTGATCGGTGATGTGCGCTGGATCATGGACCTCCCCGAGGGCAAGGTCATCGCCCGCAGCGACACGGGGAGCGCGGCTGGCATCGACTACGGCCTCGCGATCGTCCCTGCGTGGCGCGCACGTGTTCTGCGACAGGGATTCGACCTCACGAACGTCACGGTCGCGGACAC
The DNA here is from genome assembly GCA_009699245.1 of Actinomycetota bacterium. Lineage (GTDB taxonomy): Bacteria > Actinomycetota > Thermoleophilia > Solirubrobacterales > Solirubrobacteraceae > F1-60-MAGs163. The sequence goes on along the minus strand of WLOQ01000004.1, from coordinate 9,244 downwards.
GCTCGCGGCCGCCCCGCCACCGGGCTGGAAGCGCATCGGCGTCAGCGAGTTCTACGCCGCGTACGCGCGGTGTCCCACCGCAGCGGGCGCGGGCTCGGCCTCGGGCTGAGCCGTATCCTTGACGCCGGTGCCCGTCCTCGATGCTGATCTCGAACTGCTGGACCGCGCGATCGATCTCGGTCGCCACGGTCTCGGTCAGGTCAGCCCGAATCCGATGGTCGGCGCGATCATCGCGCGCGATGGGCGGATCCTCGGTGAAGGTTGGCACGAGCGGTACGGCGGCCCGCACGCCGAGGTCAACGCGATCGCCGCGGCCGGGGGCGAGGACGCCGACCTGCGCGGCGCCACGCTCTACGTCTCGCTGGAGCCCTGCTGCCACGAGGGGCGCCAGCCGCCCTGCACGGACGCGATCCTGCGTACCGGCATCCGCCGCGTCGTCGTCGCGAGCGACGACCCGACGACCAAGGCGAGCGGTCGCGGGCTCGGGATCCTGCGCGACGAGGGCATCGAAGTGCTCGTCGCCGACGCGGAGGGGCCGATCGGGGAGCGTGCGCGGCTGGAGAACCAGGCGTTTCGCAAGCACGCGCGCACCGGTCGCCCATGGGTGCTCTTCAAGGCCGCGATGAGTCTCGACGGCAAGGTCGCGACGCGCAGCGGTGATTCGCAGTGGATCTCCTGCGAGCAGAGCCGCAGCCTCGTGCACCGCTGGCGCTCGGAGGTCGACGCCGTCGCGGTCGGCATCGGCACCGCGCTGACCGACGATCCGCGACTCACCGCGCGCATGCCGGGCATCGAGCCGCACGGGCGGCGCATCGTGTTCGACTCTGAGGCCCGGCTCCCGCTCACGTCGCAGCTCGTCGCCGAGGCCCCCGCGATTCCGCTGATCGTCGTCGTCGGCCGCGCAGCATCACGCTCCGCGACCGAGGCGCTCGAGCTCGCGGGCGCCGACGTCATCGTCGCCACCGGCGAGCACGACATGGCACGCGTCGGCGATGCCCTCGACCAGCTCGGGGCGCTCGAGGAGCCCGTCACGTCGCTCCTGCTCGAGGGCGGCCCGCAGCTCGCGGGTGCGTTCCTCGACGCCGGCGAGGTCGACGAGGCCCGTCTCTTCCTCGCGCCGCTGCTGATCGGCGGCCGCACCGCTCGCGACCCCCTCGAGGGCGAGGGTGCCGAGGTGATCGCCGATGCACTGCGAGCGATCTGCATGACCCACGAGCAGTCCGGCGACGACCTGCTCATCACCGCACGACTGAAAGCTTGGTGACCGCCATGTTCACGGGACTCGTTCAGGACCTCGGAGAGATCGTGGAGCGAGAGAGCACCACCGATGGCGCACGCCTGCGGGTGCGCACGTCGCTCACACCGGAGATCGCGCTCGGCGACTCGGTCGCCGTCAACGGCGTCTGCCTGACCGCGACGGAGATCGTCGACGGTGCCTTCACAGCCGACGCGATGCACGAGACGCTCCGTCGCTCGTCGCTCGGCGCGGTGGACGAGGGCTCGCACGTCAATCTCGAGCTCGCCCTGCGCGCCGACCAGCGGCTCGGCGGCCACATCATGCAGGGACACGTCGATGGGACCGGCGAGATCGCCGGCGTGCGCGAGGACGGCTTCGCCTGGATCGTGACCGTCGGGGCCGACCCGAGCCTCCTGCGGTACGTCGTCGAGAAGGGCTCGATCGCGGTGGATGGGGTGTCGCTCACCGTCGCGCGTGTCGACGACGTCGGCTTCGATGTCTCCCTGATCCCCGAGACGCTCTCACGCACCACGATGGGCGAGATGACCCCGGGACGCACCGTGAACGTAGAAGTGGACATCCTGGCCAAATACGTCGAGAAGCTGACCGGAACGAGTCGATGAGTACGCACGCAGAGCAGAGCACTGGCTTCGCCACGATCGAAGAGGCTCTCGAGGACATCGCCGCGGGCCGGATGATCGTCGTCGTCGACGATGAGGATCGCGAGAACGAGGGCGACCTCGTGATGGCGGCCGAGCGAGTCACGCCCGAGGCGATCAACTTCATGACCCGCAAGGCGGGCGGCTGGATCTGTCTCGCCCTCACGGCCGCGCGCTGCGAGGAGCTCGGTCTCGAGCTCATGTCGATGAAGAACGAGTCAGCACACGAGACACCGTTCACCGTGACGATCGAGGCACGCGAGGGCGTCACCACGGGCATCAGCGTCCATGACCAGGCGCACACCATGCGCGTCGCGGTCGATCCGGCCATGGGTCCTTCGGACATCGTCCAGCCGGGCCACGTCCACCCGCTCAAGGCGCGTGACGGCGGCGTGCTCGAGCGCACCGGCCACACGGAGGCGAGTGTCGACCTGGCGCGCCTCGCGGGCTGCATCCCCGCTGGCGTGATCTGCGAGATCCAGAACGAGGACGGGTCGATGGCCCGCGTCCCGGAGCTGCGCGTCTACGCCGCGGAGCACGGGATCCGGATGATCACGATCGCGTCGCTGATCGAATACCGCCGCCGTCACGATCAGCTCATCGAGCGCGTCGTGTCCACGGCGATGCCGACCCGTTTCGGTGACTTCACGGTGGTCGGCTACCGCGAGCTCGTCGGGGACAAGCACCACGTCGCGATGGTCAAGGGCGAGGTCGCGGGCGTCGACGACGTCCTCGTGCGCGTCCACTCCGAGTGCCTCACCGGAGACGTCTTCCACTCGATGCGCTGCGACTGCGGTGAGCAGCTCGCCTCCGCGCTCGCGCAGATCGAGACGGAGGGGCAGGGTGTCCTGCTCTACCTCGCTCAAGAGGGGCGCGGCATCGGCCTGCTGAACAAGCTGCGCGCCTACAAGCTCCAGGAGGAGGGCCTCGACACCGTCGAGGCCAACCTGCGGCTCGGGCTCCCCGCCGACCTGCGCGACTACGGCATCGGTGCCCAGATCCTGTCGGATCTCGGGCTCACGTCGATCCGCATCCTCACGAACAACCCGAAGAAGATTCGCGGTCTCGAGGGCTACGGCCTCTCGGTCTCCGAGCAGGTGCCGATCATCCACGCTCCGAACGTCCACAACGAGGCGTACCTGCGCACCAAGGCCGAGCGCATGGGGCATCTGCTCCATCACCAGGGAATGAACTTCGATGAGGAGATGCTCCAGGCTGAGCGTGTCCTCGACCGCAAGCGGCTCGATGCGGAGGACGCATGAGCGCCCGGTACGCAATCGTCGTCGGGCGGTTCTATGAGGACCTCGCCCAGCGCCTGATCAACGGTGCGCAGGCCGTCTTCACCGAAGCCGGCGTGGGGGAGGCCGACGTGTTCGATGTCCCCGGCGCCTTCGAGCTGCCGATGGCCGCCAAGATCTGCGCGGAGAACGGCTATGAGGGCGTCGTCTGCCTCGGCGCTGTCATCCGCGGCGAGACGGACCACTACGACTGGGTCTGCGGTGAGGCCGCACGCGGAATCCAGGACGTGCAGCTCACGACCGGCGTTCCGTGTTCCTTCGGCGTGCTGACCGTGGACACCCTGGAGCAGGCGCTTGCGCGGTCGGGTGGCGACAAGCGCGACTCCGGTCGCCACGCCGCAGAGGCCGTGCTCGCCCTGATCGCACTCCGCGAGCGTCTCAGCTAGAGGGCGCTCGCAGGCGGGTACGATGAACGCATGAGCAAGGGGGATGCAGCAATCCTCGTCGTGGGATTCGTCCACATTCTCGGGGCGATCCTGCTGATCTCCATGTGCATGAACGCCGGTGAGGGTCGCGTCGACCCGCTCGCCTGGTGGCGCGAGGACGACGATCCGGGCCGTGGTCCGGAGCCGCCCGCCGCACCGTCCGCTGGGCCCGTCGGGAGTGTGCCGCTGCCCGATGCCGATCCTGCAGCGCTGCGTCTGCGCGGCCCGGGACGCCTCGCCGACGCGCATCCGCGACCCCCTCGCAGGCCCGATCACGCTCCGGATCCGCGCCCCGCGCGGACCCCGGACCGTGGCTGACGCGAGCGGCGCGCTAGACTCCCGCGTCCTATGGCGAAGGTGTGCATCTGCTGCGGTAAGGGTCCGGCGTTCGGGAACAGCCGCAGCCACTCGATGGTGGCGACGAAGCGTCGCTTCAACCCGAACCTCCAGAAGGTCCGGATTCTCGTTGGGGCAACGCCCCGCCGCGAGTACGTCTGCACGCGCTGCCTGAAGGCCGGCAAGGTCACCAAGGCCGCCTGAGCGGACTGCGCGGCGTCCGCGCCGCGCGCGATGCTCTCGGCGCTGTGGCCGACGTCTTTCCCCCGAGCCTCGTTCGTTTCCGCGCAGCCCTTGAGGGTGCGCTCGAGCATCTGGAGGCGCGGCGCTCGGAGATCAACGACCTGAACGTCTTCCCGGTCGCCGACGGCGACACGGGCGACAACATGGCGCTCACGCTGAGCGCCTGCCTTGCGGAGGTCGACCGCCTCGCACGCGAGGCCGGCTCGCGGCCGCTCGAGGAGATCGGCCGCGAAGAGATCGTGGATTCGGTCGCCCGGGCGGCGCTGCTCGGTGCACGCGGCAACAGCGGCGTGATCCTGTCGCAGCTCATCCGCGGAGCGGCAGAGGAGCTCATCTCGCGGCCGGGCGAGCTCGTCGATCCGATGCTCGTCGGGTCGGCCATGGCGCGCGCGGCCCAGCGCGCCTACGCGTCCGTTCGGCGCCCTGCTGAGGGCACGATGCTCACCGTGATGCGCGACATGGCGGTCGCCGTCGCGAGCGAGGTGGCGCACGGCGAGTGGCGCCTGCCACCCGGCGCCGACCCGCAGGAGCAGGACCGGCGGATCGCGGACATCCTCGAGCGCGCCGTGGAGGCCGGCGAGGAGTCGGTGCGCCGCAGCCCTGACCTGCTCCCCGCACTGCGCGATGCGGGGGTCGTGGACGCGGGCGCCTACGGCGTCGTCGTCCTCCTTGCGGGCTGCGTCGCGGCGCTGCGGGGGGACGGGGCACCGACGGTCGCTCACCATCGCCATGTCCCCACGCTCGTCGAGGTGTCGGACCACGAGTCGTCGACCTTCCGCTACTGCACGAACTTCGCGGTCACCGCGCGGCCCGGTGTCGAGCTCGATCCCCCCGCTGCCCACGAGCGTCGCATCGAGGAGCTCGGCGACTCGGTCCTCGTCGTCGGCGACCACGCCACCTTGCGTGTGCACGTCCACACCGACGATCCCGATGCGGTCGTCGCGCTCTTCGCCCAGCTGGGGGACATCGTCCAGCGTGACGTCGCCGACATGCACCAGCAGGTCACCGAGCGTCGGCGGCGCATCGAGCAGGCGGTGGACGTGCCGGACGCGCGCTGTGCTGCGCTCGCGGTCGTCTCGGGCTCCGGCTTGGCGGCCCACTGCGCCGCTTGCGGCGCGGCCACGCTTGACGGCGGGCCGACGCTCAACCCGTCGACCGAGGAGCTGCTCGCAGCGATCGAGCGCCTGCCGGCCGGGGAGGTGGTGGTGCTGCCGAACAGCCGCAACGTCGTCATGGCAGCGCAGGCGGCGGCGGACCTTGCGAGCAAGACGGTCGTCGTCGTTCCCTGCCACGAGCAGCAGACGGCGGTCAGCGCCCTGCTCGCCTTTTCGCCCGACGCGAGCGCGCAGGAGAACGCCGACGCCCTGAGCGCGGCGCTCGCCGAGGTGCGCACTGGGCAGATCGCGCCCGCCGCGCGCGCCGATGCCCAGGGCCGCTTCGCGCTCGGCGACGCCGTCGGCTACGTCGGGGAGGAGCTCGTCGCCTGGGGCGACCCCACTGCGACCCTCACCAGCGTCCTCGCGCAGCTCGCGCAGGGTGCCGAGCAGGTCACGCTCTTCCGCGGCGAAGGTGCGCCGCTGGGCGAGGACGATGTGGCGGCGCTCGCTCCCGCCGGGATCGACATCGAGCAGCTCGCGGGCGGCCAGCCCGGCCGCTGGTGGCTGCTGTCCGCCGAGTGACCGACGATTGTTCCGTGGATCCGCTGCCTCGCCGGTTCGGCGCCGGGGACCATCCCTCACGCGCGGAGCTTCTCGCCGCGCCGTGGAGCGCCGCCGCTGAGGCGCCGCTCCGGGCGCCGCTCGTCTTCACGCATGAGAAGGCTCGCGACGCGGCCGCCCAGCTCGGGCTGGTGACCGTCGGCGACCTGCTCGAGCATCTTCCGCGCGACCGGCGCGAGTCGCGCACCGTCGCCGATCTGCGGCCCGGGGAGCAGGCGACGGTCACCGTCGAGGTGCGCTCGATCAGCTCCCGCCCCGTGCGCCGACGCGGGATGCGTCCGCTCGTGGAGGCCGTGGTCGCCGACGAGACGGGCCCGGTCAACGCGACGTTCTTCAACCAGCCGTGGCTCGTCAAGCGCTATCCGGTGGGGACGCGGCTCGTCCTCCATGGCACCTACGAGGCGCGCAACCGCTTCCGCGTGACCTCGCACGCGCCGACCGAGGCGGCGATCGCGGGCGCCGGTGAGGTCGCGCACTACCCAGCGAGCGATGGACTCTCGTCGACGGAGATCCTCGCGCTCGTGCAGCGACACCTCCCGGCGGCCCGCCGTGCACCTGAGCCGCTGCCGGGGCGCCTGCGGGCGCGCCACCTGCTCCCGGAGCGCCGCGCGGCGCTCGTGGCCGCCCACGAAGGCGACCTGGAGGGCGGGCGACGCCGTCTCGCGTTCGACGAGCTGTTCTACGTCCAGCTCGACCTCCTGCGCCGCCGCGCGCATCGCCGTGACACCGTGCGCGCCATCGCGCTCGATGGGGCCGCAGGGACTGCCAGCACGCTCACGCAGCGCTGGCTCGCCGAGCTCCTGCCCTTCGAGCCGACGGGCGACCAGGCCCGGGCCATCGAGATCGTCCAGGCAGACCTCGCCGCCTCGTACCCCATGCAGCGGCTGCTGATGGGCGAAGTGGGGTCCGGCAAGACCGTCGTCGCGCTCGCCGCGATGCTGCGCGCCGTCGATCACGGACGCCAGGCGGCGCTGATGGCGCCGACGGAGACCCTCGCCGAGCAGCACTTCGCAACGCTCCAGGCGCTCATGCCCGGCGAGGCGGTCCCGGCAGCGCTCCTGACCGGGTCGACGCCTGCGGCCCGCCGTGCGGACATCCTCGGCAAGCTCGCGAGCGGCGAGCTCGGACTCATCGTCGGCACACACGCGCTGATCGAGGACGACGTGCGCTTCGCCGCCCTGTCCGTCGCCGTCGTCGACGAGCAGCACCGCTTCGGCGTGCGTCAGCGCATGGCGCTCGACGCCAAGGCCGGATCGGGCCCGGACGGTGAGGCCCTCGCCCCACATGTCCTGCACATGACGGCGACGCCGATCCCGCGCACGCTCGCCCTGCTCGGCTACGGCGATCTCGACGTCACCGAGCTGCGTGAGCTGCCCCGCGGGCGGCAGCCGATCGCCACCCACGTGGTCTCGGGCGAGCGCGAGCGCGAGCGCTCCTACGAGCGCATCCGCGAGGAGCTGCGCGCGGGCCGACAGGCGTATGTCGTGTGCCCGCTCGTGAGCGAGTCAGAGGCGCTGCAGGCGCGCGCTGCGACGGCCGAGCATGAGCGCCTCGCCGCCACGGAGTTCGCGGACTTCCGGGTCGAGTTGATTCATGGGCAGATGCGCTCGGCGCAGAAGGCGGCGGCGATGCGGGCGTTCGCGGCGGGCGACGTCGACGTCCTCGTCGCGACGACGGTGATCGAGGTCGGCGTCGATGTTCCGAACGCGACCGTCATGCTCGTCGAGGACGCAGAGCGCTACGGGATCTCCCAGCTCCACCAGCTGCGTGGGCGCGTCGGCCGTGGCGAACATCCCTCGCTGTGCCTGCTGTTCGGAGCCAAGGACGCGGATCGGCTGCGCGCGCTGGCGGAGCATGCCGATGGCTTCCGCCTGGCCGAGATCGACCTGCAGCTGCGTGGGGAGGGGGAGCTGACGGGTGTGCGGCAGTCCGGGTTGCCCGGGTTCCGGGTGGCGCGCATGCCCGACGACGCCGAGCTCCTCGAGCGCGCGCGCATCGCCGCGGGCGAGCTCCTCGAGCACGACCCGGAGCTCCGCGCGCCGGAGCACGCCCTGCTCGCGCACGCGCTGCTCGCGGCGCACGGCGAACTCGGCCCCATCGCGATCCCCGCCTGATGCGGATCGTCGGCGGGCGTCTGGGCGGTCGCCGCCTCGCAGCACCGCCCGGCTCGGGGACGCGGCCGACGAGCGATCGTGTGCGCGAGTCGCTCTTCGCCATGCTCGGGCCGCTCGATGGCGAACGCGTCCTCGACCTCTATGCCGGATCTGGGGCGCTGGCGATCGAAGCCCTTTCCCGTGGTGCTGCCACGGCCACACTCGTCGAGCAGGACGCGCGCACGGCCGCGGTGATCGAACGCAACCTGAGTGATCTCGGGATCGGAGCGGACGAGGCTCGGCTGCTCACGATGCCGGCAGCGACCGCGCTGCGGGCCGCACGCACGAGCGGCGACACATACCATCTCGTCTTCCTTGACCCGCCCTATCGGCAGGCGGCGGCGCTCGGGGAGCAGCTCGGGCCGGTCCTGGCCGAGGTCCTCGCTCCCGGTGGGCGCGTCGTCGTCGAGTGCGACCGCCGTGCCGTCCTCGACCTCGCGCTCCCGCTCGACCGCGAGCGCCGGTACGGTGACACCCTCATCAGGATCCACTGCGTATGACCCCCTCCAATCGCATCGCCGTCTGTCCCGGCTCGTACGACCCGATCACGCGCGGGCATCTCGACGTCATCTCGCGCAGCGCCGAGATGTTCGACGAGGTCATCGTCGGTGTCGTCAACCACCCGGTGCGCAAGGGCCGCACGCTCTTCAGCGTGGAGGAGCGGATCGCCTTCATCGAGGACGCGACCGCCTCGATCGGCAACGTTCGCGCGCAGGCGTTCGGGACGCTCGTCGTCGAGTTCGCGCGGAGCATCGGCGCCAAGGCGATCGTCAAGGGGCTGCGTGCGATCTCCGACTTCGAGTACGAGTTTGAGATGAATCAGCTCAACCGCCTGGAGGCTCCGGACATCGAGTCCCTCTACCTCATGGCAAGCCCGCAGTACAGTTTCCTGAGCAGCAGCGGCATCAAGGAACTCGCGATCTTCGGTGGGAACATCGATGATCATGTGACATCACTTGTTGCCCGCCGCTTGAAGGAAGAACTCGCCCGCTAGCGAAAGCACCCTCTGTTATGGACGTCCTGGTCCTGATCGACAAGCTCGACGATCTCATCCACAACGCCAAGCCGGTGCCGCTCACCGACCAGGTACGCGTGGACAAAGAGGAGATCTACGACATCCTCGATCAGATGCGCGCCACGATCCCCGAGGAGATCAAGCAGGCGCGCTGGATCGT